>JBBQXD010000016.1:0-60360 GCA_038209995.1 Candidatus Limnocylindria bacterium
TGCCTTCTTTCATCGGGGAGTCTTGACCCAGTTTCTGCCGCCGGTTACGGTCACCCGGGCCGCAGGCTGCAGGGAGAGGTGAGTCATGCGCGTGGGACTGATGGCGGAGAATCCGCTCGAGAGCGCCGTGCTGGCCTCAGGGATCGTGCCGATCGCGATGCTCGAGGGGTATGCCCCGGTCTACTCCCGGGCCGTGTTGACCGCGACGCGGCTGGGGATCTTCGACGCGATCAGTGAGGGAGCCGGTTCGGCGAAGGCGGTGGCGGAAGCCTGCGGGACCAATCAGCGCGCCACCGAGAAGCTGCTGAACTTGCTGGTCACCATGCGGTACCTGCGCTATCGAGACGGCATCTACCGGCTCGCTTCTCAGGTGCGGCGCTGGCTGCTGGTCGATGCCTCCGGCTCGATTCGCGACCTCATCCTCATGAAGGAGCTCGAGTGGAGCTGGATCGACCAGCTGGAGTCATTCGTGCGTGACGGAAGGCCGCTCGACGTCCACGGCACGATGTCGACCGAGGACTGGCGCGCCTATCAGCGCGGCATGCGGGCGCAGGCCAATCTGCTGGCGGGTCTGCTTGCCCGGCGAGTACCGGTTCCGGCCGGCGCGACCGAGATGCTCGACATCGGCGGCTCGCACGGCTATTTCTCCGTGGCGCTCTGCCGGCGCAACCCGGGACTGCGAGCAACGGTGCTCGACCTGCCGCAGGCGGTAGAGCACGCCGCTCCCCTCCTGGAGCGGGAGGGGATGGGGGACCGAGTGGTTCTCAGGGCCGGCGACGCGCTGGCCGACGACCTCGGCGACAGCGTGTACGACCTGATCATGGCCTTCAGCCTGGTCCATCACTTCGACGACGCGACCAACCGGCTCCTCGTGCGCAAGGCAGCCCGCGCGCTGCGGCCGGGCGGCTACCTGGTGATCGGAGACGCGCTGCGCCCTCGCTCACCCGGCAAGGGAGGCCAGCAGGGTGCCTTTTTCGACCTCTACTTCGCGCTCACGAGCGAATCGGGACTCTGGTCGTTCGACGAGATGCGGTCGTGGCAGGTCGAAGCGGGGCTCTCGCCCCTCAAGTCGATCTCGCTTGTTCCGGGCGGGGGCTTCGGGCTGCAGGTCGCGGAACGGGTGGCGCCGGTCTAGCGCACTCCGATCTTCCAGAACGAGTCCTTGGCTCTCGGGCGAGCGGTTCAAAGGCGCCGGCCTGCGGAAACCGTGACCGCATAACTGAGGTGTTATTGCTCGGCCCACCACGCTCATAGCACAGCGCTCAGGCGGAAATGCTTGACATGCAAGAGGTCACTGGTTCGAGTCCAGTGTCGCCCACCAACCACCACTTTCACGCTCAATCTGACCGCATACCTGCTCCGCGCTGCCTATCGCCAGTTGACTACAGCGCTCCGTAGTTCCTCTCGACCTTCGCCCGCGACCTTCCCGAGGACCCGGGCATCACGATGGAGGTGCGCAAGGATGGTCAGGCTTGGTACGCCTGGCGCTGCACTATCACGGGCTGGGTGTTCGGGATCGGCGCCGCAGGTCCACGGCCCGACCAGCGCTTCTACGAAGGCGAGGTGCCGCCGCAGGGCTTCCCGGGCGCTAAGAGTAGCTGGGGCCGCCTCGCATTCGAGCGTGGTTCGAACTGGGATCAGTAGATGTCGTAGGCGATAGCCACGGGGTCGGTGTCAAGGCGGACGGCGGCGCGGTCGTCAGCGACCAGCGGACCTACCAGCTGATCCGCCAACCGGGCCAGATCGCCGACCGCCTCTTCGAGATCGAGTTCCTGGACCGCGGCGTCGAGGCGTCCTGCTTCACGTTCGGGTGAGCGAGATCCGAGACAATCTCAGCGGCGACCAGCAAGAACGACATGGGGTGACGGACCTCTGGCGTGCGGCGCATGTTCGGAAGACCGCTCAAGCCGACTGCGGCTCCAAGTCTCCTTCCGGCCGACCTACGATGGGTATGGTTGTTAGCACGGCCCCGACACCTGCCTGGGACGCTCACGCCCTGATCGTCCAGTACGCAAGCAACGCCCGCTCGCCCCGACCATCGTTTCGCGAGTCTGCACGCAACTACGGCCGTCGCGCCCACTGACCGTTACCCGGCCGGATCACTGGGCGACGGCAGTTGGGGCATCGGCGTGGGCGAACGCGACCACCGCTTCGGGATCCATCGCTCGCCCCTCGGCAAGCGCGCGTTCGACTGCCTCGTCACCGATGGCCTGCCGTGCCGTGTCGAGGGGGTCCACAACGAGCAGGGCGGCGGCCGGCGGTCGGATCGCTCCGGCCGCTTCGCGGACAGCCTCCGCCGCTCCCCACAGCCGGGCGACGCGCTCGTGCCGGCCCATCTCACCCTCGACGGCGGCAATGAGGAACAGGAGCCATGCCATCGCGGGGCGATTGCCGGCGGCCGCCATGAGATCGAGGCCCCGCAGGTAACACGCTCGGCCGCGCGCCTTGTCGCCCGAGAATCGGTGGCCGTTGGCCAGACCGATCAGCGATTCGTTCAGCTCCCATCGCTCACCGAGCGTCTCGAACAGCGCCACTGATTGCTCGAAGAGGGGGATGGCGCCTCGCGGATCCCTGCGGGCGATACCTTGAGCCAGGCCCAGCGCCCGAAATGCGCGTGCCCTCCCGTGCCGATCGTCCAACCGTTCCGCAAGCGTCAGGCTCTGACGGAGCAGGTCCTCCGCCCGGTCGAGGTCCTTCAGATTGCCCTGAGTCCCGCTCCACACCAGTGTCAAGCCCAGGTCGTACAGTGCCCGGACCCGATCGGTGGTCTCCTCGTCGGCGGTACCGAGCGCGAACCCGTCCTCGAAGTGACGACGGGTCGCCACGAAGTCGCCGTCCCACCAGGCAAGCCCCCCGGCGGCCGACAGCGCTCTGGCTCGCGTTTCCCGCGACGAACCTGGCAGCGCGAGTAACTGGTCGAGCGCCTTGCGGCCCTCCCAGAGCGGGCCGCGTTGGTGCCAGAAGCGCCACAATGCGGCGGCCATCCTCATGCCCAGATCGGCTTCGCCGCTTCCGATCGCCCAGTCGATGGCACGACGCAGATTCGGCCGCTCCACCTCACAGCGGTCGAGCCATGCTGCTTGCTCCATCCGCGTGAGGTGCGGTTCGGCCGCCTCAGCAAAGGACACGTAGAAGGCGGCCTGGCGCCGCTCAGTGGCATCGGCGTCGAAGTCGGTCCGGAGCCGCTCACCGGCGTAGTCCCGGATCGTTTCGAGCATTCTGAAACGCGGCTCACCAGACACATCAGCCTGTCGCAGCATGCTCGCACTGACGAGTGAAGCCAGACCCTCTAGGACGCCGATCCCCAAGTCGCCGGGGTCTGCGACGCCCTCCGCCGCCTCGAGCGAGAAGCCTCCGGGGAGCACCGCGAGGCGAGTGAAGAGCCGCCGCTCGGGCCCATCGAGCAGCTCGTAGCTCCAGTCGATCGCGGCTCGCATCGTACGCTGTCGCGCTGGCCGTCCTCCCGTCGCCGCCGGCATCAACGGCTGGTGGGCCTCGAGCCGAGACAGGATGGCCGCCGGCGTCAGCACCCGGATCTGGCTGGCAGCGAGCTCGATCGCCAGCGGCAGCCCGTCGAGCCGGGCGATGATCCCGGCGACGGCGATGGCCTGGTCAGCCGAGAGCTCGAATCCCGGCTTCACATCCCTGGCTCGATCCACGAACAGCGCGACCGCCGGGCTCGCCGAAAGTGTGTCCGCCGATGCGTCCACCGGAACATCAAACGGGGGCAGCTCGAGCTCCCGCTCGCCGTAAATGCCGAGCGGGCTGCGGCTGGTCACCAGGAAGCGGATCCGGGGAGCGGCGACCAGCAGCTCCTCGACCACGTGCGCGGCCTCCACCACCTGCTCGAAGTTGTCGACGAGCAGCAGCGCCTCGCGGTCGCGCAGGTACGCTCTGGCGGCCTTCAGCGCATCGCCGCCGGGATCGACGCCGAGGCGTAGCGCCTGCGTGATCGCCAGCGGCACGAGGGCCGGGTCTCGCAGCGCCGACAGGTCGACCAAGAAGGCGCCGTCCGGCAGGCTGTCGCGAAGCTCTTCGGCCGCTGCGAGGGCGAGTCGGGTCTTTCCGGTTCCGCCGGCGCCGGTCAGGGTGACCAGGCGGTGGGCGCGCACCATGTCGACGAGCTGAGCCAGCTCGCGCTCCCGGCCCACGAATTTGGTCAGCGCGCGCGGCAGGTTCCCAGACCTCGCGTCGAGCGTCCTGAGGTCCGGGAAGTCGGCAGGGAGTCCGTCGATCCCCAGCTGCCAGATACGCACCGGCTGCCCGAGGTCCTTCAGCCGATGCTGGCCGAGATCGCGAAGATGGGTGTCGCCTGGTAGTGCGTGGTCGACGAGCGCACGCGTCGCCTCGGACAGCAAGACCTGGCCCCCATGGCCGGCGTCCGCGATCCGAGCGGCGCGATGGACGTCGAGACCGACGTAATTGTCGCCGCCCAGGCGGGCCACACCGGTGTGCAGGCCCATTCGGACGCGCACCGACGCATCGTTGGGCCAGATGGTGACCATCAGCGCACGCTGGGCGCTGCTTGCCGCCGCAACGGCATCGGGCGCCGAGGGGAAGACGGCGAAGAAGGCATCGCCCTCCGTGCCCACCTCAGTCCCGCCGTGGGCGGTGATCGCGCTCCTGAGGATCTCGGCATGGCGCTCGAGGAGAGTCACATACGCCTCGCCGAGCAGCGTCAGCAGGGCCGTGGAGCCCTCGATGTCGGTGAACAGAAACGTAACCGTGCCGGTCGGCAGCGCCGAGCTGCGCTCGGGTGGCATCGGGCGGCATACCTCCAACTGCGCGTCTCAGGCCAGTGTGGCATGTCTGCTCAAGGCGGGGTCCAGTGTTGCCTCGGGCGGTGAGGCGGGGTGGTGTTCCACCGCACACGCCAGCCATGACGACCTCAATCGTCAAGCGCAGGAGGATCATGTCTTGCTCGTCGTCGCCGCCGGCTGCCGGCTGTCGGCTCAGCTCGCGGCTGTTAGGGCGTCTTTGAGCGCACCGCCTGCAGCCAGGCCTCAGCCGGCGGTGCCCTTCGGGCAAAAGCCCTCATGGCGTTGGCGGTGATAGCGTATTCGGGCCGCCGTTCACCACCGAGCGTTCACCACAGCATGATGATTTACCCACGGCGGGCGGCGATGGCATCGGCGATTCGGGCAGCATCTCGTCCCACCCCGTGGATCTGCTCGGACGACTTCGCGTAGAGGAACTTGAGACCGACGAAGTAGAGGCCGGGCTCGGATGCCACGATTCCCCGGTCGTGGTTCGGCTCCTTCGGGCCGAGCACGGGCAGGTGGATCCAAGAAAATCCGGGGTGCGACCCGCTGCACCAGACCACGTTGGCGACGTCGAGGCGCCGGCCGTCCTCAAGTTGAGGTAGCCCGTTCTCCACGCCCGTGGTTCGCGGTACCCGCTCGACTCCGGCCGCGGCCAGGTCCCTGGACTTGACCCGGATCAGGAGGTCGCCCTTGGCGAGCATCTTGGGGCGTGCCCTTCTCCCGATCGGGGTGCTGGTCGTCAGCACGCGATGAAAGATGACCCGACCGATGAACGGCATCAGCACACGCGCTACGGCGCTGTCGGGTCGGAACGGGAGTTGACCGGTGTCCGGTCCTGACAGCCAGACCCGGTGGGTCTTCGCCAGATCGATGGCGATCTCCGCTCCCGAGTTGCCCGCTCCCACCACGAGGGCATCCCCTTCCTGGAGCTGGCCTGGGTTGCGGTATTCGGCGACCTGGAGCTGGAGGATTCCGGGATCGAGCTCGGCGGCGAACTCGGGTACTCGGGGGCGCTGCCACGACGACATGGCTACCACGACATTGTCGGCCTCGAAGCGGCGATCTCCGGCGGTCGCCACGAATCGGTCGCCGTTTCGGGACAGCCCATCGACCTCGACGCCGGTCCGGACCGGCAGCTTGAACCGCTGGGCGTATCCCTCGAGGTAGTCGGCGAACTCGTCCTTGGTGGGGAGCTCCCAGCGTGGACCGGGAAAGGGCAGACCGGGGAGCCTGTTGAAGAAGTTGGGGGTGAACAACCGAAGGCTGTCCCAGCGGTTGCGCCAGGCGTCGCCGACCCGCTCGTTGGCGTCGACGATCAGGAACGGCAGACCGCGTTGGGTGAGCTGGTACCCGACGGCGAGACCCGACTGGCCACCACCGATGACAAGGGTCTCCACGGACTCGCCTTGCTCCTTCATGTTGTCACCGCTTGGCTGGTCACTGGTTCCTCCGTTTGCTGTCTCCGGCTGGTATGCTCCAATCAGGAGTAACCTATGCTCTCATCTGTAGTATGTCAAGGGGAGACGATGAGCGAGCAGCTAACCACCACCTCGTATGCGGTGTTGGCCCAGGTCGCGGTGCATCCCTGGTCCATGTACGAGCTCGCTCAACAGCGGGTCCGATACTTCAGATATGTGTGGCCACGGGCTGAGAGCGCCATCTATCGGGAGGCCAAACGCCTTGCGGCCATGGGTCTGATCAGCGGGAGGAAGGAATACACCGGGAAGCGGGCTCGGACCATCTATTCGATCACCGAGGAAGGCAAAGAGACGCTGCGAGAATGGCTTGGTACCCCGATCTCAGCCTTCGCCATGGACTTCGAGGCGATGATCCGCTTATTCGTCGCTCCACTGGGCACCAAGGATCAGATCGTCTCAACCCTGGAACAGGTCCGAGCTGAGGCTCACGAGATGCTTCGCTTCGGCGGAGAGGTCAAGCAAGAGTTTCTCTATGGCATCAGCGTGACCCAAGACCAGGTCTACATCCGGGCCCTCGCCGTGGACTTCTTCATCAGCCTGCTCAACACAGTCCACGCCTGGGCCGAACGGACACTCGAAGAAATCGAAGATTGGGATGACCTGAGTCCGGACGGCAAGAACCAACGAGGCATGGAAATCATGCGGCAAGTACCCGTCGACACTCCAGGGGAGTCACTCAAGGACGTATCGATTCCGCCCAGAGGCCAGATGCGCTCCAGATCGTTCTGACCGCGGCGACGCACGATGCCCGTCGCCACACCGAACAAGCCGGAAACGGGCTGGATCTGAGACCGCCCGGGTTCGCTGGACACCCTGAGGGGTAGGTGCCACGAGCGCCCGATGGGAAGTAGGCGGACGTCGCAACGAGGTGATCTCGCACCTCCCCGGCCGGCTCCCCTTCTGACCTAGTGGTGGATGAACGCAAGCCCTCACGCGGATTGATCCGCCGACTCGTACCCGTGTCGTCCAACGATGGGTATGGTTGCTAACACGCCCCCAGCACCTGCCGGGGACGCCATAACAAGCCTAGCTCTCGGGCGAGCGGTGCGAAGGCGCCGGCCTGCGGAAACCGTGACCGCATAACTGAGGTGCTATCGCTCGGCCCACCACGCTCATAGCACAGCGCTCAGGCGGAAGTGCTTGACATGCAAGAGGTCACTGGTTCGAGTCCAGTGTCGCCCACCAATCCACCCTTCCTGTGCACGAATGGACCGTCATAACCGGCGGTCTTGCGTCTTCTGCGCGCGAGCAGCCCGAGCAGCTCGGAGGCCGGCTCGCTGATTCAAGAACTCCTACTCGCCGGTCTGGAGCTTCGCGCGGAATGGTACCGCCGAGATTGTTGAACATCCGCCGGCGACCAAGACCACACTCCCCCGCGACAACGGCTCGATCGGTTCGACCGACTCCGAGGGCGGGAAGCTGCTGTCCCTGTGGGACTACTAGACACTATGGCGTGCGGCACTGGAAGACCGAGGTCGTCATCGGTGTCTGGACATGCTCTCCGGCCGCGCCAAGAAGGAGTACGCGAAGGAGGCGCAGGCGGTGGCAGCGACCGGCAAGGACGGGCTCCCCATCGAAGCCATGGCCCCCACCGACGCAGCTGCTGCCGAGGCGGTCATGGCGATGTGAGCGGGTGAGCGAGGGGCGGGGAGAACTTGCCCCTCGCTTGCCCCCGTACCGGTTTGACGTGGTGGCGTCGAGGCGCAAGACTGGTCCATGCATCCGGAACGTCTGCTGGATGAGGCAGGCGAAGCGAAGAAGCAGGTCCACACATAGTCGAACTCGTCGTGATTGGTTTCCAGGACGAACTGACCGTCCAGCGGGGATTCGGCATGTCGACCAATGGATTGGCGAGAGCCTCCGAAGGAGACGGCAGATGAAGACGCGGGTCCACGGAGCCAGGTTGGCCCTTTTGCCTGGGATCGCAATGACACTTGCCATCGGCATCCTTGCCGTCGCACCGATGGCATATGCGGCAGGTCCAGCGCCCGTCGGGCTCGGAACGGCCGCGCCCTTCGCGGTCTTGGCCGGCACGCCGGCGGTGACCAATACCGGGGCGACCACCATCACCGGCGACCTGGGCATCTCCCCGGCTAGCTCGGTGACCGGATTCCCACCCGGAACGGTCAGCGGAGCCATCCATAAGGCCGACGCCGTCGCGCTGCAGGCCCAGACCGACCTGACCACCGCGTATACCGACGCTGCGGGACGACCGGTGACGGCTACCCACGGCACTCTTGGTGGGTTGACCCTCGTCGGTGGCGTCTACAACGCGGGAGGCGCGGTGCTGGATCTGACCGGCACGCTCACGCTCGATGGCCGGAACGACCCGAGATCGGTCTGGGTCTTCCAGGCCACATCGTCGCTCACCACCGCGTCGTCCAGCACGGTCAAGCTCATCAACGGCGCGAGTCCGTGCAACGTCTTCTGGCAGATCACCAGCTCGGCATCGCTCGGATCGGGCTCGACCTTCGTCGGCACGATCATGGCAAAAACATCCATTACCATGGCCAACGGCGTCACGGTGAACGGTCGAGCTCTTGCCTCAACCGGCGACGTGACCCTGATTAACGACACGATCAACAACGCGAGCGCGTGCTCCGGTTCGAGCGCCGCCTCGCCAACCCCTTCCAACAGCGGGGTGCCGAATGCCTCTATGGGTGATGCCCCCCCGCAGGGCGGAAGTCCTCCTTGGCTGCTGGTGCTGGTGGCAGTGGTCGTCAGCTGCCTGGCATTGGCATTGAACTATCGCGCGTTCAAAGGCCACAGGCAGTAGGCGAGGCGATGGGGGTGCGGGACTGCCTGGGTGTACGATCCCGGTCCTCAGGCCAAGCCCATAGCCTCGGAGTCCATGATGGCAAAGGCAGTCGGCGCACCGATTCTGGCAGCGGCTCTTGTCGTCACAGCGTGCACCGGAGGCTCCTCGACGCTGCCGTCGCCGTCAGAGGCGTCGGCGACCCCGACGGCCACGGCCGCGGTCCCCACGACCTTCACCTCCGAGACCTACGGATACACCTTGATGCTGCCGGCGGGCTGGACCGCGCTGCGGGCGTCGAAGACGTGGGACGGGACGTCGGGTATCTCGTCGGATTCGGCGGAGGTCGACCAGTTCAAGAGTCCCGCCGCCGTCAGCTCCACGGGAGTCGCCGCGCCATTTGCGCAGGCGCTCCCGGCGTTAACCCAGACTTTGATTGCGGCGACGACTCGGTACCATGGCGATACCTGCACGTCACCGCCCGAGTCGCAGGATGCGATCACCATTGGCGGCGATCCGGGGGTGCTGGTCGCGTGGGATTGCGGCATCCTCATCAACGTCGCGCTCACGATTCACAACGGCGTCGGTTACCAGTTTCTATTGCGGGACCCGGCTGTCCATGCATCTACCGATGTGGCTGATCGTGCGCTGTTCCTCGCCATGCTCGCCTCGGTGCAGTTTCCGGACTGACAATCAGTTCGATTGTGAAGGTCCTGACGGCGAATTCTCGGTAGCACGCATTGAGAAGCGCTCCGGCGATTGATCGGGCGGGTGCCCGCAGCCGCTCGAACGATGTTGAGGCGAGCCGCGACGAACGCTGCGTCATCGCTCGACGACGGCCATCAACAGGCCGAGCGATCCAGATCCAGGCATGGCCGAAGTGTCCGCCCATGATGCCGGCGGCGATCCCAGCCACCAGCCCGACGAGAAATGCGACCGACGGCGCGATCCCCAACGTCCACGACGAAAGGTCGAGCAGCGCGCGAACGTGCCCCGGTTCACGCTCTCGCTTCAATCGGAAGGCGACGGACATCGACGTGCCGTGCGCTATGAAGAAGAGCAGCACGCACGCGACGTGCAGAAAGACGACCCCGGGTAGAGATCCACGGGAGTGGCCACCGCTGCTGCTGCTGCCGTGACATCGAAGTATCAGCCGTCTGAGAAGCCCATGGCCGCCGCGCGTTGCCGCCGCCCTGCTGGAGCGCCTCGTGTCGACGCTGGGGCTCCGCCCCGGAGGCCGGCGTGCCCAGCCACCCATGAGCCGTTGCCGGGAGGCAACGCCGAGTTGATCTGTCCAGCACGGCTGCTACGGTGCCCACTTGAAACTGCCGAGCGTCACCTAGGTGCTCCTCGAGGTTCCGGAACTTGGGCTTCGATCTCGCTAATCGGGAGTGCTCATGAGCCAGATCCGACAAGCCAGCCCCAGGGCAAAGGCACGACCTCGACGAAGGGAAGCCGGTGCGCGGCGGGCGCTCGGCCTGCACGATCGCCGATTGGTCGTCGAGCTGATCCAGCTGACCCTCAACCATGGCCTCTTCGTCGTCGAGGCTGCACGCGACCGGGCCGAATCGGAAGCGCTGCTCACGAAGTGGCAGCCGCACATGGCGGTGATCGACATGGACCATGGCGATGGCGGCGGTCGACAGGCTGCCCGAGTCGCAGCGGCGCGCCGTCGAGCTCGCGTACTTCGATGACCACATTTACCGCGAGGTCGCAGCCCTGACTGGCGCGCCGCAAGGGACCGAGAATGGATGTCTGCGCATCGGGTTGCGTCGTCTTCGCCAGGAGTTCCTCAGTACCGGCGCGGACATTCCCACCGGTGAACGCGGTGCCTCGAGGATCACGACTCCGACCGTTGACGCGCTCTGCCACACTTCTCCGTCCATGCTGCAACGTGTCGACCGTCCATGCCCGTGGCCGGGACGTGTCGCCCTTCACTCACCATGCTGCGTGTAGGGCGAACGCCGATGGTCGCGTATCTGCTCGCGTGCATCGCGCTGCTTCTCTTCGCCCTCAACCTCGAGCTGCTCTCGATCTGGATGCGGGTGCAACGGACGACGGCCACGAACCAGGGCGTGGCGGGGGACTCGCTGGGATCGGTGCCGCCGCTGGCGACCGCGACCCCGGAGCCGACGCCCGCCGTCGTCCTCGCCGCCGGTGACATCGCCGACTGCGACCTGACCGCCGACGACCAGACCGCAGCACTGGTGAAGACGTTGAAGGGCACCGTGCTGGCCCTTGGCGACAACGCCTACAAGTTCGGTTCAGCCGACGATTTCGCGCGGTGCTACAACCCGACGTGGGGGCAGTTCAAGAGTCGCACCCATCCGGTGCTCGGCAATCACGACTACCGGGACAAGGGAGCCCAGGCGTACTTCGACTACTTCGGCGCACAGGCCGGCCCGGCCGGCCAGGGCTACTACAGCTACGAGCTCGGGGCATGGCACATCATCGCCCTCGACTCGAACTGCGACATCATCGACTGTCGGCCCGGTGGGCCGGAGCTGACATGGCTGGAGAAGGATCTGACGGCGAGCCGCGCGGACTGCACGCTGGCCTACTGGCACCATCCACGCTTCACCTCGGGGAACCATGGTGACGACCAGCGGATGCAGTCCGCGTGGCGGACGCTGGCTCGGGCCGGCGTGGACGTCGTGCTCGTCGGTCACGACCATGACTACGAGCGTTTCGCCCAGATCGGGTCGAAGGAGGAGCTCGACCCGGAGGGCGGCATCCGCGAATTCGTGGTGGGGACCGGGGGCGGTGCGCTGGACACGTTCACCCGAGTGCGCGCCCTCAGTGAGGTGCGCGGCTCGGAGCACGGCGTACTGCGCCTCGTGCTCTCGAGCGGGCGGTACGACTGGGAGTTCATGCACGTCGCGGGCGGGACCTTCACCGACAGCGGCAGCACCGCCTGCCACTAGTCGAGATCGCGCCGATCATCGGCCGCGGGTCGCCTTTGCCTTCTCCGTCAGCGGCGGGACGATCTCGGCGATCGAGCTGATCGCGGATCCGCAGCGCCTGGCGGCGATGAGCGCGGAAACCATCGCGGACTGAGGGCCGCGGCACACTGCCGCCCTTCACGTCGAGCACGCGGCGGAGTAGCATTCGCGCCAGCGCCGGGACGCCGGCCGAGACGGAGGAGACCACGTGGAACTCGCTGATACGTTCGCCACCGTGCCGCTGCTGTCGGGCCTCGACAGCCGGACCTTGAAGCGCCTCGCGCAGAATGCGAAGCGGCGGACCTATGCCCCCGGCCAGGTCATCATCAAGGAGGACTCGCCCGCATCGGCGTTGTACGTAATCCTCAGTGGCCGGGTCCGGGTGGACAAGTTGCCCGGGACGGACGGCCAGGCGCTGGCGTACCTCGCCGCGGGTGACTTCTTCGGCGAGCTCGCGCTCATCGAGGACCATGCGCGTTCCGCGACAATCACGGCGGTCGATGAGACCGAGTGCGCGCTCTTCGTGGCCTGGGAGTTCACCGCCCTCCTCAAGGAGCATCCGCAGATCGCGGTGCCAATCATGTACGCGCTCATCGAGCGCCTCCATCGGCACGAGAAGCAGGAGCACCGCTCGGCGTGAGCGGTTCAGCGGTGGAAGCGGTACGGCACCGGTAGCAGCTCGCCGCGCCAGTCCACGATGACCTCGGTCGTCATCGGTCCATAGAAGTTCACGAAATGCGCTGCGGCGTCGCGCAGCATGCGAACCGCCCGCGCCCTGCCCCCCGTCGAGGCGACGTGGATCGCCAGCACGCCTCGTCCATCGCGCAGCGCGGCCTCGTACGTGGCGAGGTCGACTGACTGGTCGGCAGTGAGGTAGCTGAGGAGCCGCGCCAGCCGGACACGCGGGCCGCCTCGGCGACCTGAGCGATCGAGTCGCTCGATCCCCGCCGCGCCAACGAGACAGGTGACATCCGACAGGCCGGCGGCGCGAAGGGCGGCGGCCGCCGCGCTGGCGATGGCCGCATCGTCGATGACCGCCATCAGGCGGTTCGTGGTGTCGAGGCGATTCACCCCGGCGGAGCCCCGATGATCGCCTCGATCTCCGCCCGGCGCGGCATGCCGGCGCGCGCGCCGGTCGCGGCGACTGACAGGGCACCTGCCGCGTTGGCGGCCGCAATGGCGTCCGGCAGCGCCGCGCCGCCGGCGAGCCAGGCGGCGAGCACGCCGTTGAAGGTGTCGCCCGCGCCGGTCGTGTCGACCACGACGCTCATCGGGTGGCCCTCGAACCGTTCGCGCAGCTCACCGTCGGCAAGGAGGGCGCCGGCGGGTCCCTGGGTGAGGATGACCGGGGCCCCGGCACGCCGGGCGAGCTCCTCGAGGGCGGCCGCGGAATCGTCGTTGCCGATGGCGACGACGAGTTCGTGCTCATTCGGGGTCAGGATGGGGTGCGCCGCGAGCAGCTCCGCCGGCAGGGCATGGGCCGGCGCGGGGTTGACGATGGCCCGAATGCGATGCGCCGCCGCCCCGATCGCCGCCGCCACGACCGCCGCCATCGGGACCTCCAGGCAGCTCAGGACGATCCCGCCGCTTCCGGCCAGCTCCCCGGCGATCGTTGCGTCCCCGGCTGTCAGGTCCGCGTTCGCTCCTGGAGCGACGACGATCTGGTTCTCGCCGCGTGGTCCGACGGCGATGATCGCCGCCCCGGTCGGGCCGTCGACGCGCCGAATCCGCGAGATGTCGATCCCCTCGCTTGCCAGGGCGCCGATCGCCTCCTCGCCGGTCGCGTCGCTGCCCACCGCGCCGATGAACGCCACCACGGCGCCGGCACGGGCCGCGGCCACGGCCTGGTTGGCGCCCTTCCCGCCATGGTAAATCCCCAGCCGTCCGCCGAGCACCGTTTCGCCCGGGCGCGGCAGGCGGTCCGCGGCGACCACGTAATCGGTGTTGATCGACCCGACGACGACGACGCGTCCGCTCACGGCTGCAGCCTCCTGCGCTCCCAACCCACCGGCAGACGCCGGTACTCGATCCGATCATGGAGCCGATCCGGGCGGCTCGCCCAGAACTCGACCACCTCGGGCACCAGTCGGTAGCCGCCCCAGAACGGCGGCAGCGGCACCTCCGCGCCGGCGAAACGAGCCTTCGCCGCCGCCGCCCGATCCTCGAGCGCCGCGCGGCTCTCGATCGGCTCCCCCTGGGCGGAGGCCCAGGCCGAGACCTGGCTGCCGGCGGGCCGCGTCGCGAAGTAGGCCGCGGACTCGTCGGCACCGATCTCCTCCACGGCGCCGGCCAGGCGCGCCTGGCGGCCAAGCCCCGACCAATGGAAGGCGGCTGCCGCTCGGGGATTGGCGGCGAGGTCGCGGCCCTTGCGGCTGAGGCGGTTCGTGTAGAACGCGACGCCGCGCTCGTCGATGCCGCGCGCGAGCACCATCCGCACCGATGGCATGCCGTCGAATGCCGCGGTGGCGAGCGCGAATGCGGTCGCGAGCGCGACGCCGCCGGACTCGGCGTCGGCGATCCACGCCTCGAGCTGCGCCAGCGGGTCCGGCCCGAGGTGGTCGAGTTCCATCACGGCGCGTCGATGATGTCGGGAATTCGTGCGGCCAGGCGCGCCACGTCCTCGAGGTCATGGTCGGCGGCCTGCGGTCGCGTTCGCGAGAGGATGGCGACTGCCGGGTCGAGCGTCCAGTGCGGAGCGAACGGTGATGGCATGCGCGACGCTATGGTAGGCCGCATGGACCGCTACCCGCCCCCGGCGGCCGTCATCTTCGATCTCGACGGCACGCTGGTCGACACCGTTCCCACCCGCATCGCGGCTTGGACGCAGGCCCTCGGCGAGTTCGGCATCGCGGCCACCGCCGCGCAGCTGGCGCCGCTCATCGGCGCGGACGGGCGGACGGTCGCGAAACGGGTCGCCGGCGAGGCGGGGGAGACGCTCGACGACGAGGGCGCCGAGCGGATCGACCGCCGCAGCGGCGAGATCTACTCGTCCCTGAACACCGCCCCGGTGCCGCTCGATGGCGTGGTGGCGGCGCTCGCGGGTCTGGACGCGCATGAGATCGCATGGGCGATCGGCACCTCGAGCGGACCGGCGCAGGTTGCGACCTCGATCGAGTCGCTCGGCCTCGACCATGATCCGACGATCGTGGACGGCAGCCACGTCGAGCGTGCCAAGCCGGCACCCGACCTCCTGCTGCGGGCTGCCGAAGAGCTCCGCGTCGACCCCGAGGACTGCTGGTACGTCGGCGACTCAACCTGGGACATGGAGGCCGCCGCAGCCGCCGGCATGCTTCCGATCGCGGTGGTCGCTGGCGCGGCCGTTCCCCGGGAGCAGCTCGTCGCGTCGGGCGCGCGCGCCGTGCTCGAGACGCTCGACGAGCTCATCGGTCTGCTCCGGGGCTAGACCGATGCCGCTCGAGGTCTATCGGTCCAAGCGTGATTTCGGGAAGACGCCGGAGCCGGCGGGGGATCCGGCGGCGGGCGACGGCCGGCGTTTCACCGTCCAGCGCCACCGAGCGACGGCCCTCCACTACGACTTCCGGCTCGAGGTCGGCGGCGTGCTCGTGAGCTGGGCGGTGCCGAAGGGTCCGACCCTCGACCCGGATGAGAAGCGGTTGGCGATGCGCACCGAGGACCACCCGATCGAATACCTCGACTTCGAGGGCATCATCCCGCGCGGCGAGTACGGCGCCGGCGACGTCATCGTCTGGGATTGGGGGACGTGGGAGCCGGAGGAGACGAGGAGCCCGGCCGCCGCCCTGAAGAAGGGCGAACTGAAGTTCCGGTTGCACGGCGAACGCCTCACCGGCCGCTTCACGATCGTCCGCACCAGCGGTCGCTACGGCGATGCCGATGACCGGGAGAAGTGGCTGCTGATTCACAAGCGCGACGAGTCGGCGGTCGGCGGCTGGGATGCAGCCGACCATCCGACGTCGGTCAAATCGGGGCGCACGAACGACGAGGTGCAGGCCGATGCGCCGGCCCGATGGGATGGGCATGCACCTGCCGCCGAGGCCGAGATCGACCTGTCGGCCGCCCGCGAGGCATCGATGCCCGACTTCATCGAGCCGATGAAGGCGACCCTCGCGACCGGCGCCTTCAGCGATCCCGCCTGGCTGTACGAGGTGAAGTGGGACGGCTACCGGGTCGAGGCTGTCGTCCGCGGCCGCGACGTGCGGCTCTGGACCCGCAACCGCCAGGACGCGGCGCGCTACTTTCCGACCCTCGCCGAGGCGCGCGGCTGGATCGAGGCCGATGAGGCGATCGTGGATGGCGAGGTGATCGCGGTCGACGACCGGGGACGCCCGGACTTCAGCCTGCTCCAGGACGTGACCGGACTCCGCGGCCTTCACGGACAGGGATCGGCAGGCGATCGGCCACGGCCCTCGAAGGACGAGCGCACCGCGATCCCGATCGTCTACCAGGCCTTCGACCTGCTTCACCTCGACGGCCGGTCGCTCGTCAACGTGCCGCTCGAGGATCGGAAGCGCCTCCTGCGCTCGGTGCTGCGCGAGCATGCGCTGGTGCGCTTCGGCTCCCACGTGGTGACCGACGGCGAGGCATTCGTAGCAGCAGCGCGGCACCAGGAGCTCGAGGGCGTGGTCGCCAAGCTGCGGGGTTCCCCGTACGAGCCGGGTCGCCGCTCGAAGGCGTGGCTGAAGATCAAGCTGCGGCGCGAGCAGGAGGTCGTCGTCGCCGGCTGGTTGGAGGGGCAGGGGAGCCATCGCGACCTCGGCTCGCTGATCGTCGCGGTCCACGAGGGGGACCGGCTGCGCCATGCGGGACAGGTCGGCTCGGGGATCGACACCAGGACGCGTCGCGAGCTGCGCGCACGACTCGACGAGCTGGCGGTCGACGTGTCGCCGCTCGACCCGGTCCCGCGCCTCAGGGGCGCGCACTGGGTGGCGCCGCGCATCGTCATCCGCGTCGAGTTCGCCGAATGGACGACCGACGGTCTCCTCCGCCAGGCCGCGTTCAAGGGGTTCGAGATCGGGAAGGCGGCGTCCGCGGTCCGCCGCGAGCGGTCGGTCGCGACCGAGCAGGCGGCAGCGACCGCCGAGAAGGCGCTGCCGTCCGCCTCCCGGCGGCGCGGAGGTCCCCCGCAGCGGTCACGCCCGCCGTCCGGCCGGCCGGCGGGCACCGCAGTCGAGGGCCTCGACGAGGCGCTCGTCGCCCTCGACGCGATCCCCAGGGAGGGGACCTGGGCCTTTGCCGGCCGCGAGCTGCGGGTGACGAACCTCGACAAGGTCATCTTCCCGCCGCGCGGTGACGAGGTGCCCGTCACGAAGCGCGACCTGCTCCGCTATCACGCGACGATCGCCCCGTACCTCGTTCCGTACCTCACCGGTCGCGGCACTACCGTCCAGCGCTTTCCCAACGGTGTGGCCGCGAAGGGGTTCTGGCAGAAGGATCTCCCCGGGCACGCGCCGCCGTGGATCGGCCGCTGGACCTACCACCACCGCGAGGAGGGTCCGAAGGATTACGTCGTGGTGGACGAGCCGGCAACGCTCGCCTGGCTCGCGCAGGAGGGATCGGTCGAGCTCCACCCGTGGACCAGCCTGACCGATGCGCCCGACAAGCCGACCCACGCGCTCATCGACATCGACCCCGGCGAGCTGACGCCATTCGAGGAAGTTCTCATCCTGGCGCGCCTCTTCCGGGCAGCGCTCGAGCATCTCGCGGTCACTGGCGCGCCGAAGGTGACCGGCAAGCGCGGCGTCCAGATCTGGGTGCCGATCGAGCGCCGCTACACCTTCGACGACACGCGCGACTGGGTGGAGGCGCTTTCCCGGGCAGTCGGCCAGATGGTCCCGGACCTGGTGAGCTGGGAGTGGTCGAAGAAGGCTCGGCGGGGGCGGGCACGGCTCGACTTCACCCAGAACGCGATCAACAGGACGCTCGTGGCGCCCTACTCGCCGCGGCCGGCGCCAGGCGCTCCCGTCTCGGCACCCATCCGCTGGGATGAGCTCGACGACCCGGAGCTTGCCCCCGACCGCTGGACGATCCGCTCACTCCCCGAGCGGATGGCCGAGGTCGGCGACCTCTTCGCCCCGGCGCTCGGGCGCGGGCAGCGCCTCCCGCCGCTCTAGGGCAAGCGTCACGACGATGCCGCGCCCCTGTCGGACGCGGCATCGAACCTGAGGAGAGAGGAGGAACGCGGAGGTCAGTGCGGGAAGCCGCCCCCGGTCGTCACGCCCAGCACGGTGGTGACGAACGTCATGAGGCTGACCGCGGCGACCGTACCCGCGAGCAACAGGGATCGCAGGATCCGAGGTGCGCGCATGTGGCTACTCCCGTGGCGATGTCACCCGTCCATGGATGACTTGTCCACACGCTCGCGCCGGATTGCCCAACGGACAATGGCCCACCGGTACCGGTGGGCCCGGTCGGCGGGAGTACCTTTGGTGGCCGGTCCCGTCAAGCGCCACTTGCCAAGCGGTGTACACTCGCGCGGATGCCGAAGACGAGAACCGTGGCACGTGCAACCGAGCAGGACGCTGCCCTCGCGCAGCGCATCGGCGCTCGCATCCGCGAGGCACGTCACCGCGCCGGGCTGACCCAGCAGCAGCTGGTGGGGGATCGGTACACCAAGGCATACGTCAGCGCCCTCGAGACGGGCATCGCACGACCTTCGATGGTCGCCCTTCGCTTCCTGTCCGAACGGCTCGGTCTGCCGGCCAGCCACTTCATCGACGAGCAGCATCCTGCCTGGACGCGCCTCGAGGTCGATCTCCAGCTCGCGGCGGGGGACTGGCAGAGCGCCGCCGACGGCTATCGCCAGCTCCTCGAGGACACGACCGAGGACGGCGCCCGCGCCGATCTGCTGCGCGGAATCGCGGAGGCGCAGGCCCGCCTGGGCCGCGGCCGTGAGGCGGTGATCGCCGCATCGGAGGGCGCGCGCCTCTACGAGGACCTGTCGCGCACGGACGATGCCGCGCTCGCTCGCTATTGGCTCGCGTACGGCCTCTATCTCTCCGATGCCGAGGCAGAAGCGCGGACGCTGCTGGAGGCGCTGCTCGATCGCGTCCGGGGTGGGCTGCTCGTGGAGCCGGACTTCGAGATGCGGCTCCTCATGGCGCTCTCCGCGGTCGAGACGCGCGCCGGCGAGCCGGAGCGTGCGCTCCGGTATCTGGAGGAGGCACGTGGGTTCGCGAGCGACCTCGATGACCGCCGCCGTGCGACCTATCTCTTCAATCTCGCCATCACCTATCGCGAGACCGGCGACATCGAGGCAGCCATCCGGACCGGCCTGCAGGCGCTCGGGCTCTTCCGCGCCGCGGGCACCGAGCTCGAGTCGGCCTCGATCGAGAATGACCTCGCGCTCGCCTATCTGGCGGCCGGCAGCATCGACCAGGCACGGACGCACGCCGCCGCCGCCCACGCCCAGCTCTCGGGATCCGGCGACGAACGGGTGATGGCTGCCGTCCTCGAGACCGAGGCTCAGATCGCACTCGCGGGCGGCGATCGGCCCGGGGCGCGCCGTCTCGCCGCCGAGGCGATGGACGTGGCGCGCACCAGCGGCAACCGCCTCGCCGAGCTCGCGGCGCTGCTCACCGAGGGGCGGATCCTCCGCGATGACGGCGATCTCGCCCGTGCGGAGTCGCGCTTCGCCATGGCGGCCGACGTCGCACGCGCCGCACAGCTTGGGGGCCGCCTCCGCGACGTCCTGCGCGAATGGGCCGGCCTCCGCGCCGAGCAGGGAGACCATCGCGGCGCCTACGAGCTGACCAGCCAGGCCCTCACCCTCGCCTGAGCCGGGCGTCGCTTCCGTCCGACGGTCAATTCAGTGTTGACACGCGCGCGCACGCGGTCGTAGGCTCGCATCACGTCGAGCCGGTTGGGCACCACCGAGCAAGGACAGGTGGAAACGGGCTCGCAGTTCGGGTCACGGGATCGGAGATCGGGCACGTCTCCGGTCCCGGCCCGTGTCCGGGCCGAAGATGAGTACCATGCCGTCATGGCCCGCCGCCTCTTTCGCTTCGACGCTCCCGATCGGTTCCTCACCGGCACGGTCGGCGCGCCCGGTGAACGGTCGTTCTATCTCCAGGCCCGCCAGGGCGCCGCGGTCGTGAGCCTGGCGGTCGAGAAGGTCCAGGTCGTCGCCCTTGCCGCCCGCATCGCGGAGCTGGCCGCTGCGCTCGAGACACCCGACCCGTCCGGGGAATCGCCGGACGGTGCCACGCTCGAGCTACCGATCGTCGAGGCCTTCCGCGTGGGCGCCATGGCGCTGGCATGGGACGCGACGCGCGACGAGATGGTGATCGAGGCACAGCCGATCAGCGAGGACGGTGCCTATGTTGAGACAGGCGACGAAGATGCCGACGGGCCCGACCTGTTCCGCGTGCGGCTGGGGATCGCTGGCGCGCGCGCGTTCGCGCGACAGGCCGCATACCTCGTCGAGGCCGGGCGTCCGGCGTGCCCGTTCTGCGGTCAGCCGATCGACGAGCGCGGCCATCTCTGCCCGCGGACCAACCCGAACCTCAATTGAGCGAGGGTCCGCTCCGCGTCGACTGGCTGCCCGACGGCTGGACGGACGATGGACGCCCCGGGCGCCTGGGCCTGACAGTTCTGCCGGGCAAGCATGGCGCCTCGGTGCGCTACCCCGGTCGCGTTTACGACCGCGACCTCGACGACGACCTCGCCACGCTGCGCGAGCTCGGCGTCGTCCGGCTCATCCTGCTGGTGGAGGATCATGAGCTGGACCGATGGGGCTCCGGGCTGCCGCCCGTGGCATGGACGCCGTCGGTCCTTCGCTTCCCGATGCCCGATGGATCACCACCGGCCGACCTCGCGACGATGAATGCGATCCTCGCCGCGATCGAGGCGGCGAGGGGGGATGGGGACGTGGCGGTCGCCTGCATGGGCGGCGTGGGCCGGAGCGGGACGGTCGCCGCCTGCGCGCTCGTGGCCGCCGGGGCGACGGCGGAAGACGCGATCGCCATCGTGCGCAGGGCGAGACACCCCGAAGCGGTCGAGACCAAGGCGCAGGAAGCCTTCGTGCGCGGGTTCGCCGCCCGTCGCGGCGCGGCTGGCGGCTAGCCGCCTCGCTCGAAGGCGAGCATGAGGCCCCGCAACACGTGGTTCAGCTGTTCCTTCTCGGCATCGCTCAGGCCCGCGGCGATGAGGGCCTCCTTTCCGCGCCTGGGCGCCGGTCGACCCGGCCCACAGCTCCAGCTTGCCGTCGAGGATGTCGCGTTCGGTGTCGGCAGGCGCGGCATGGCCGGTGGCGGTCATCGCCCGATTGTGGGCACCGCGGTGTTTTGACGTCAAGAAATCGGCGCGTCGGCGGTCGTGCGCGGTCGTGCTAGGGTGCCAACCGATGGACCGTCGGGCTCGATCGGGCCTCTTGCTGCTCATGATCATTGCCGTGGTGGTGGCGGGCATCCTCGGCCTCCAGGCGGCCACCGGGGTGGGCGTCGGACCATCCTCGTCGCACGCCGCGGCGTCCGCGACGCTCACGCGGGCGATGGTCATCGGGGTCAGCGACGGGGATACGATCCGCGTGCGGGTTGACGATGGCACGATCGAGCGGGTGCGCTACATCGGCATCGACGCACCGGAGCTCGCGCACCCCGAGGACGACATCACGGCCGAGTGCTATGGCACCGAGGCGTCGGCGGCGAATGCGGCACTCGTCGGCAGTGCGGTGGTGTGGCTCGAGCGCGACGTCTCCGATCGCGACCGATTCGGCCGCCTGCTGCGCCACGTCTGGCTGGGAGCGGGCAGTGGTCGTGTCCTGGTCGCCGGTGAGCTGGTGGCGCGTGGCATGGCATTCGCTCGCTCCTATCGACCCGACGTGGCGCGGGACGCCGAGCTGCAGCGCGCGCAGGCCGCGGCACAAGCCGCCGGCCGCGGCCTGTGGGGCGCGTGCTGAGCGTCAGCGTGTCCTTCCGTCATCGGTTCGTCATGCGTCCGTCGTACGCTGCAGCACATGACACGTGAAAAGGTCCAGCGCTCCGAGGCCGACTGGCGTCGTGAGCTCACCCCCGAGCAGTACCACATCCTTCGCGAGAAGGGCACCGAGCGTGCCTTCAGCGGCCGCTACTGGAACGAGCATGCCGATGGAACCTACAGCTGCGCCGCCTGCGGCGAGCCACTCTTCGCGTCGGACACCAAGTTCGAGTCCGGGACGGGCTGGCCGTCGTTCTTTGCGCCGATCGCGCCGGACGCGGTCGACACCGAGAGCGATCGCTCGTTCTTCACGACCCGCACCGAGGTGACCTGCGCGAAGTGCGGCGGGCATCTCGGCCACGTGTTCGACGACGCGCGGGACCAGCCGACCGGGCTTCGGTACTGCATCAACTCCTCCGCGCTCGACCTGACCTCGAAGGAGTAAGGCCGGCGAGGTCCTCCTCTCCGCGGACGCGGCCCGGATCTGATCCGGACCCGGCGACTCAGCGCGCGGCGCGCATGCTCACGATGATCGCCAGCAGGAGGCCGACGCCGCCGATGGCGGCCCCGGCCACGAGCTCGGGCCCGACGCCAGTACTCACGAGGCCCACCGTGGCGGCGGCGGCGATCGTCGCCTCGATCCCGACGGCGGTGAGCTCCGCATTGGGGCGGTCGCGCAGCAGCGCGCCGGTGGCCGCGAAGCTGCCGAGCGCGAGCGCGCCGCACAGGCCGGCGAGCAGCAGCGCCGCGACCGTGGCCTGCGCCCCGGGGGACCCGCCGAGCAGATCGCCGGCCGCGGGCGCGGCGAACGCCAGCGTGATCGTCGCGCACAGCGCGACGATGCCCTCGAAGGCGAGGAGGACGATGAGGGCGCGCCGCCAGCCGAGGCCGCGACGGATCGGGACGGCCGGAAATGCGCTCATGCGCGCAGCGTGCCGCGGTCGGGGGCCGACGACCAGCGACGATCCGCCACCCGGTGCCTACGACGGATGACGTACGTCATGCCGCGGTGAGCTCCGCCGCCATCTCCTCGAAGAGCGCGGTGTGGCGGTCGATGTCGGCGGGCGTTGCCAAGGGAGCCACCAGCGCCATGTTGTGGAACGGGGTGAGGAGCACGCCACGGTTCAGCGCATAAAGGTGGGTCAGGCGCTGGAGGGGGAAATCGTCCATTGCCGCTGCCTCGCTCCCGCTCCGGGGGCGTGTCGGACCGAAGAGGTACTCGGCGCGCGAGCCGAGGCGGGTGACGTGCCATGGCAGCCCATGGGCGGTGATCGCGGCGTCGACGCCGGCGGCCCACCGCTCGGCGAGCGGCATCGTGGTCGCGTAGGCGGCATCCGTGAGGACCTCGGCCAGGGTCGCGCGCATCGCGGCCAGGCTCAGGGCATTGCCGGCGAGCGTGCCGCCGATGCCCCCGACGTCGCACAGCTCGAGCTCGATGTCGCGAGCGATCGCCGCGGCGACATCGCTCGACAGCCCATACGTGCCGGCGGGGAGACCGCCGGCGATCGGCTTGCCGATGACGAGCATGTCGGGCTCGAGGGACTGCGCACCGGTCATCCCGCCCGGGCCCGC
Source organism: Candidatus Limnocylindria bacterium (assembly GCA_038209995.1). GTDB lineage: Bacteria > Chloroflexota > Limnocylindria > QHBO01 > QHBO01 > JAICQM01. The sequence goes on from JBBQXD010000016.1 coordinate 23,402, forward strand.
ACAGATGGTGTGGGTCTCGTCGATGATGAGGAGCGTGCCCGTGGCGCGCGTCAGCCGGCGGAGCGCGTCGTGGAAGCCGGGCTCGGGATGCACGATGCCGACGTTCGTGAGCGCCGGCTCGGTGAGCACCGCCGCCACGTCACCGTGCGCCAGCGCGGCCTCCAGGCCGGCCACGTCGTTCCATTCGACCACCCGGGTCGTGGCGTTGAGGGCCACCGGAGGACCGATGTTCCCGTCACGCGCCACGACCTCGCCCGCCGCGTTCAGCGTCGCGAACGACTCATCGACCGTCCCGTGATAGCACCAGTTGAAGACCAGGATCTTCGGACGGCCCGTGACCTGGCGCGCGATGCGAATCGCGAACCGGTTGGCATCGGTCGCGGTCAGCGTGAACTGCCAGAACGGGAGCCCGAAGCGCCGCGCGAGCTCCTCGCCGACGATCGGTCCGTCCTCGGTCGGCAGCATGAACTTGATCCCGCGCTCGAGCTGCTCACGGATCGCGGCCGTCGTGGCGTCCGGCGCATGGCCCGTCATCGCACCGGTGTCGCCGAGGCACAGGTCGATGTACTCGTGCCCGTCGACGCAGGTGAAATGCGCACCCCCGCCGCGCTGCACGAAGGGCGGGAACGGCGAGGGCCATTTCGTCATCCAGTTCATCGGAACCCCGCCGAGCAGCGAACGCCGCGAGCGCTCGAAGAGGACTTCGGAGCGCGGATGGGCGGCTGCGAACGCCGCCTGCTCGCGGGCGAAGATCCTCGCCACCCGCTCGGGGTCGATGCCGGTCGTCATGTGCCCTCTCCTCGAGCTCGTGTTGGAGCGGAGTATTCCGCACCGTGCCGCGGCGCCGTCGCGGGTTCACGCGGACGTCACACGATTGTCACGCGAATGCGCTTCACTGCGCGCATGCAGCAGCGCCTTCGGCCCGCCATTGCCGGCCTCGTGGCCGGCGCCGTGGGCCTCGCCCTGAGCGAGCTGTTGGCAGGCGCCGTCGCCGGTGCTCCGTCGCTCGTCAGCGCGGTCGGGTCGCTGGTCATCGACCTGCAGCCGCCCGGCGCGAAGCAGCTCATCGTCGACCTATTCGGCAGCGCCGACAAGCTCGCGCTCAACCTGGCGGTGCTGATCGTGGCACTGGCGCTGTCTGCGCTGTTGGGCGTGCTGGGGCGGACAGATCACCGGATCGCGATTGGGGGGGCAGCCGTGATCGCCGTGGCCGCTGCTCTCGTCAGCCTCCGCGATCCGCTCGTGCAACCGATCCTGGCGCTCCTTTCGGCCGCCGTCGCGGCCACGACCAGCGGCTTCGTCTTCCGCCGCCTGGCCGAGGCGCCATCGCGCCGCGCGCCGGCGGCCGAGATGCCGGCGTGGGGTCGCCGCCAATTCCTGGGCAACGCCATCGGGCTCGGGGCGCTCGCCATCGTGAGCGGGGGCGTCGGGCGCGCGCTGCTCCAGCGGCAGGAGGTCGCGGACCTGCCCATGCGCGCCGCGCTGCCGGCACCCGTCGCCTCCGCGCCACCCCTGCCTGCGGCGACCGTGCTCGTCGATGGCGTGTCGCCCCTCGTCGTGCCGACGAAGGACTTCTACCGCATCGACACCAAGCTGCTCGTGCCGCGCCTCGACGCGGGTTCCTGGGCGCTCACCATCAACGGGATGGTGGATCACGAGCTGCAGCTCAGCTACAACGAGCTGCTCGACATGCCGCTCGTCGAGCGCCACGTGACGATCTCGTGTGTCAGCAACGAGGTCGGTGGGGACCTGGTCGGCAACGCGAAATGGACCGGCGTCCACCTTCGCGACCTCCTGGACCGTGCCGGCGTCCGGACCGGCGCCACGCAGGTCGTCGGTCGCTCCTTCGATGGCTGGACGGCCGGCTTCCCGACCGCGTGGCTCAGTGGCCCCGGCGAGGGCGCAATGGTGGCGGTGGGCATGAACGGCGAGATCCTTAGCCCCGACCACGGCTTTCCCGCCCGCCTCATCGTGCCGGGGCTCTACGGCTACGTGTCGGCCACGAAGTGGCTCACGAACATCGAGCTCACGACCCTCGAGGCGTTCGACGGCTACTGGATCCCGCTCGGCTGGGCGAAGCAGGGACCTATCCTCCTCCAGTCGCGGATCGACGTGCCGCGCGGGTCGGCGGCAGCCGGGCAGGTCCCGGTGGCCGGCATTGCGTGGGCACCGACGCGCGGCATCAGCAAGGTCGAGGTCCAGGTCGACCGTGGCGAGTGGCAGGCGGCGGGCCTCGGCCCGGCGATCTCCGACGAGACGTGGGTGCAGTGGGTCTACCGCTGGGACGCCCCGGCCGGCGCGCATCGCCTCCGGGTGCGCGCCACGGACGGGAACGGCGTCCTCCAGGAAGCGCGCACGACGCCACCCGACCCTGACGGCGCCCGGGGATATCACACGGTGACGGTGAACGTCAGCTAGCGGGGCCCAGGCGCCTCAATCGCCGTGCTCGGCGTCGCGGTCTGCTGAAGCCGGCACCGGGGGTCGGTCCGCCGCTTCGCCCCGAGCGCGCAAGTTCTCCAGGGCCTCGACGGTCACCTCGGCCCAGGTCGCATAGACCTCGGGGCCAGGATGAAACTGATCGGACGCGAGCGCCTCGGCGCGGTCGATCCGGCCCCGCAACCGTGGCACCACCTCGCGCGCGAGGTCGGCGAATGCCGCGCCATGTCGCTCCGCCTCCTGGCGCTGCACCCGCCGCAACGGGGCGCCGAAGGCGTCGGCGATGGCGATCAGCGGCTCGAGATGGACCAGTGCACCACGAAGGCGGGGAATCCCGACCACCACCACCTCGGCAGCCGGCGCCTCCGACCGGATGTGTTCAAGCACCGCGCGCAGGTCGCGGCGGAATGCCGCCGGCGCCGTGTGATGGGTCGCGTCATTCGCGCCGATGACGACGATCACGATCTCGGATGACGGCAGGAAGCCCGGCGCATCGAGTGCCTCGCTGCGAAGCGGCGCCGAGGCGCGGAGGACCTGATCGGCGGCCACGTCCGCCACGCGCGCCCCTGCCCAGCCCCAGGTGGCGACGTGGACCGGACGGTGGCGCGCGTCAGCGACGAGCTGGGCCATGCGGTAGGGAAGTGACACGTCGGCCCGGTCGACCCCGATGCCGACCGTCGTTGAGTCGCCGAGCACTGCCATGCGAAGGCGCGGCCCGTCCGTGACGCCGTCGCTCGGCGCGACGACGTGGTTGATCCAGAATCCCGGGTGGCCGGGGAGCAGCGTGATGCGGCGCAGCCGCAGCATCTGGATCCCGACGAGCGCCCCGAAGGCGGCGAGCGCGAGCGATGCCACGCGAAGCACGCGGGTGGCGAGCCTGAGCATGCGTCGAGTCTACCCGGCGTCACGGCCATTGACGGACGCCCCAGAATCGTGCGGCCATGCCGACCACACCCCGGGCCCTCGTCCTCGTGAACCCGGCTGCCGGCAACGGCAGGGCACAGCGTGCCGCCGATCGCCTGGCGGCCGCCGCGCGCGGGGCGGGCGCCACGGTGGTCGTCTCCGAGGCGCCCGGCCACGCCTCGGAGCTCGCAGCGGGTGCCGCGGCCAGCGGGTTCGGTCGCGTGATCGCGGTCGGCGGCGAGGGCACGGTGCAGGAAGTGGCCAACGGGCTGCTGCGCACCGACCGCGATGCGCCGACGCTGGGCATCGTCCCCGCTGGCAACGGCAACGACCTGGCACGGGCGCTCGGCCTCCCCGGCGACCCGCTGGCGGCACTGGCGGTCGCCCTCCACGGGACGCCACGGCCGATGGACGTCGGCGTGGCGAGCGGCGGGCTCGGGGAGCGTGCCTTCGTCGACGCCGCGGGGATCGGCTTCGACGCTGGCATCGCGGCGCGCATGGCGGGTCCGCGCGCGTGGTGGCAACGAGGGCGGCCGGGATACCTGCTTACCACGCTCGATGAGCTGCGCCGGTATCGGAACGCTCGCATCCGGGTCCGGCTCGATGGCGGCAGCCCGGCCGAGCACACGATCCTCTTCGCCGCCATCGCGAACGGCGCGTGGTACGGCGGCGGGATGCAGATCGCACCCGGCGCGACCCTCGAGGACGGCCACCTCGACATGTGCCTCGTCGGCGACCTGTCGCGCATGGCGGCCCTGGGCCAGCTGCCGGGACTCTACCGCGGCGCGCACGTCCGGCACCCGGCGGTGACGACGACCCGCGTGCGCACTGTCGAGCTCGATTCCCTCGATGACCAGGTGTCGGTCCACCTGGATGGCGAGCCGTTCGGCAGCCTGCCAGTTCGCATCGCGGTGCGGCCCGCCGCGCTCCAGGTCGCGATGCCAGGCCCATCCGCTACCGTGGTCCGATGAGCGATCTCGAGCCCCGCCTCGGCTCCCGCCTGCGCGGCAGCGGGCGCGAGCGGATCGGCATCGTGGACGCCGTGTTCGCCGACTACCTCCTCGTCCGCACCGGAGGCCTCCTGCCCGTCGACCTCTACGTCCCACGCAGCGAGGTCGCCGCCTCGCCAGATGGGACGCTCTCGGTCAGCGCCAGCCGCGCGGAGGCCTACGAGCGCTGGCACCGTCCGCTCAAGCGCGCCCCCCACGACTGACGGTGCCACGCACCATCGACGGCGTGCGCATCGGTCTTGCAGTACCCTTTGCTCTGGACCGCAGTGCGGCAGGAGGACCGATGGACCAGCAGGCGCGACCGACCCAGCCGTCCGGTGATGCCGAGGCGTTCTACGCCCACGTCGGGTCGGGCGGAAAGGTCGAGGCGGACGACTGGATGCCCGACGAGTACCGTGCGGCGGTCCTCAAGTTCGTCGAGATGCACGCGAACTCCGAGCTGATGGGCGTCCTGCCCGAGCGCGACTGGATCCTGCGTGCCCCGAACCTGAAGCGGAAGCTGGCCCTCACCAGCAAGATCCAGGACGAGGTCGGGCATGCGCAGCTGCTCTATCGGGTGGCCGAGGACCTCGGGAAGCCGCGTGACGCGATGCTCGCCGACCTGCTGGCCGGCAAGACGAAGTTCCACAACGTCTTCCACTACCCGACCCGCTCGTGGGGCGACGTGGGGATCATCGCCTGGCTCGTCGATGCCGCGGCGATCGTGAGCCAGCAGGCGCTGCGCGACTCGTCGTACGCCCCGTATGCCCGCACGATGAAGAAGATCTGCTGGGAGGAATCGGTCCACATCATGCACGGCCGGGACGTCGTGCTGACCCTCATGAATGGGACCGATGCCCAGCGCGCCCTCGTGCAGGAGGCGCTCGACCGCTGGTGGGGTCCCCTCATGCAGATGCACGGCCCGCCGACCGACCCGGCCCGCGACAAGGACCTCCATTGGCGGATCAAGGCCAAAAACAACGAGCAGCTGCGCCAGGAGTTCCTCTCGATCTACGTGCCGCGCATCCGCGAGCTCGGGCTTCGCATTCCGGACCCGGTCCTCCGGTACGACGCGCCGAGCGGTCGCTGGGAGTACACCGAGCCGGACTGGGACGAGCTGCGCGCCGTGGTGACCGGCCATGGGCCGGCTTCGCAGCAGCGCCTCGAGTTTCGCCGCCTCAACTTCGCCGACACGCAATGGGTCCGGGACGCGCTCGGCGGCAGCGCGGCTGCCGCCGCCTGACCGCGGTCCGCGACGGACCGCGCCCGAGATGAGCAGCGAGCAGGTCTGGGAGGTCTTCCGCCAGGAGGCGGAGGGCGACCCCATGGTCCACGGCGGGAGCGTGAACGCGCCCGACGCCGAGCTCGCGCTCCACTACGCCCGGGAGTTCTACGGGCGGCGCCAGGAGAGCCACCGGCTGTGGGTCGTGCCCCGCGAGGCGATCACCGAGCTCGACGACCCCGACCTGCTGAAGCCGCCGTTCGATCGCTCCTTCAAGCGGCCGGGTGGCTACATCATCAAGCACAAGCTCGAGGCCGCGAAGGCGCGCGCCGCGCTCGACGAGCCATGACCGACCTCACGCCGGCCGCCCGCGACGGCCTCGCCGAGCTGCTCCTCACCCTCGCCGACGATGAGCTGGTCATCGGCTACTGGGACTCGGAATGGACCGGCATCGCCCCGCTCCTCGAAGAGGACGTGGCGATGAGCTCGATCAGCCAGGATGAGATCGGCCACGCGGCCGCGCTGTACGGCATGCTCGGCGAGCTCACCGGGCGCGATCCCGACGAGTTCGCCTACGGCCGTCAGCCCGATGCCTACCGCCACGCGCCGCTGCTCGATCATCCGCGCACCGACTGGGCCTTCACGATCGCACGGCGCTTCCTCTACGAGACCGCCGATGCCGCCCGGCTCGAGTCGCTGGCCGCCTCGTCCCACGCGCCGCTGGCGCAGCTGATCGCAAAGATGCGGCGCGAGGAGCGCTACCACCTCATGCACCTCGAGGCGTGGGTGCGGCGCCTGGCCGAGGCCGGCGGCGCGGTGCGGGAACGGCTGGCGGACGCCTTCGCCGCGCTCGGCCCCGACGCCACCGCCGTCCTCGGGCCGCTCGACGCCGAGGAGGCGCTCCTGGCGAACGGAATCCTGCCCGAGCCGATGGCCGCCATTCGCACCCGCTGGATCGAGCGCGTCGGCGCCACGTATGACGGGCTCGGCCTGTCCCGACCCACTGGGGACGTGGGCCCTGGCGCGCGCGAGCGCCATGGTGCGGCCTTCACCTGGCTCCACGGCGAGATGACGATGGTCTCGCGCTCCGAGGCGGGCGCCACGTGGTGAGCGCGGCCGAGGCACGCGTCTGGGACGCGCTGGCCGAGGTGTCGGACCCCGAGATCCCCGCGATCAGCGTCGTCGACCTGGGGGTCATCCGCTCGGTCCAGGTGGATGCGCAGGCCGTCCGCGTGGAGCTGCTGCCGACGTTCATCGGCTGCCCGGCGGTGGCGATCATGCAGCAGCAGGTGACCGAGAAGGTCCGGTCGCTCGCGCTCGCCGACGAGGTCGAGGTGCGGGTCAGCTACGCCGAGCCATGGACGAGCGAGCGGATCACGGCCGAGGGCCGCAAGCGGCTGCGATCGAGCGGCTTCGCGCCACCGGAGGCGGCGCCACCGGCCGCCGGGCTGGAGGAGCTCATGGTCCTGTCGGGGGCCACCTGCCCGTATTGCGGGTCCCGCAACACGACCCTGGAGAATCCCTTCGGGCCGACCCTCTGCCGCTCCATCTACCACTGCGACGCCTGCCGCCAGCCCTTCGAGCAGTTCAAGACCGTCTGACTTCGAGCCCGTCGAGATCGCAGTCTGAACCCTCGTGGCCGTCGAGAGTCAAGGGCCGGCGCGCGTGGCGCCGACGCGGTACGCTTCGCGGTCCAATGGTCATCGACTCCGACGAGGTCCGATCCGCTGCAAGCGACCTGCTCGACGCGGGACCGCCGCAGGATCCGCTGGCCGCCATGCGGCACAGCGCGGCTCACATGCTCGCCGCCGCCGTGATGGAGATGTTCCCCGACGCAAAGCTCGGCGTGGGCCCGCCGATCAGGGACGGCTTCTACTACGACCTCGACCTGCCACGTTCGCTGACGTCGGCCGACCTCGAGGAGATCGAGGGGCGGATGCTGAAGCAGCAGACCGCCGACCTGCGCTTCGAGCGCTCGGAGGCGACGCGCGCCGAGGCGATCGAGCGGCTCGAGGCCCGTGACCAGCCCTACAAGGTCGAGATCGTCCGCGACCTGCCCGCCTCGGAAGGGGAGATCGTCACCTTCTACCGGCACGGGACGTTCGAGGACCTCTGCCGTGGTGGCCATATCGAATCCACCGGGCGCCTCGGCGCCTTCAAGCTGCTCAGCGTCGCCGGCGCGTACTGGCGGGGCGACGAGCATCGTCCGATGCTGCAGCGCGTCTACGGGACCGCCTGGGATACCGCCGAGGAGCTTGACCGCTACCTGTGGCGCGTGGAGGAGGCGAAGAAGCGCGACCACCGCAAGCTGGGCCGCGACCTCGACCTGTTCAGCTTCCATCCCGAATCACCCGCCGCGCCCTTCTGGCATCCGAAGGGGATGCGCCTCTGGCGCGCGCTCGAGGCCTGGTCGCTCGAGGTGCGCGCGTCGGGCGGCTTCGACGAGGTTCGTACGCCGGCGGTCGTGCGGAAGGAGCTGTGGGAGACCTCTGGCCACTGGGGCAACTACCAGGACAATATGTTTGTCCTCGACGATTCCGATCACGTCTCCGGCCTGAAGCCGATGAACTGCCCGGAGTCGATGCTCATCTACCGCAGCCGGGCGCGCTCCTACCGCGATCTGCCGATGCGCCTCGCCGACTACTCATGGCTCTTCCGGAAGGAGCGCACGGGCGTGCTGGCGGGGATGTTCCGGGTCCGCCAGCTGACGCAGGACGACGCGCACGTCCTCTGCCGCGACGACCAGGTGATCGGGGAGATCAACCTGGCCCTGACGCTCGTCCGGAAGCAATATGCGCCGTTCGGATTCGAGCCCTCGTTCAAGCTGGCGACGCGTCCGGAGAAGCGGCTCGGCAGCGACGAGTTCTGGGAGGCTGCGGAGGGGAAGCTGACCGAGGCACTGCGCGATGCTGGGCTCGCCTACGCGGTCGATGTCGGCGGCGGTGCCTTCTACGCCCCGAAGATCGATGTGTTCATCGAGGACGCGCTCGGTCGCGAGTGGCAGATGGCGACCATCCAGCTCGACTACCAGCTCCCACAGCGCTTCGACCTCGAGTACCGCACGGCGGACGGGGGCTTCGCGCGCCCGGCGGTCGTCCATTACGCGATCTACGGGTCATTCGAGCGTTTCACGGGCATCCTGGTCGAGCACTTCGCCGGGGCCTTCCCGCTCTGGCTGGCACCGACGCAGGTCATGATCGTGCCGATCGCCGATCGTCACCTCGACTACGCGGCCACGGTGCGCGATGCGCTTGCCGCCGCCGGACTGCACGCCGAGATCGACGACCGATCGGAGCGGATGCAGGCCAAGCTGCGTGACGCACAGGAGCAGCGGGTCCCGGTGATGGTCATCGTCGGTGACCGCGACCAGGAGGCGAATGCCGTCTCGCCGCGGCTGCGGACCGGAGAGCAGGAGCAGGGGATCGCCCTCGATGCGTTCGTGGCGGATCTCGCCGCGCGAAACGCCGCCCGCGAGCTGTGGCCCATCGACCCCGGGAGCGAGACGCCGGCGTGACGCGGCGTGGCCATCTGGTCCTCGACGAACTCAGCGCGGCACTGGACTCGGCCTGACGGTCCCGCGATGAGGAAGATGCGCGCCATCGGTCAGCTCGCGCTGCGCTCCACCGATCCGCGTCGCTGCGCCGATTTCTATGCGGCGGCCTTCGGCTTCCGCGCGGTGGCCGTTGACGACGGCGGTGCCGATCTCGAGTTGAACGGCTTCGAGCTCTCGTTGCGTCGCGGCGAGACAGCCACCCGCGACGGCATTCAGATCGGCTTCAAGGTCGACACCGCGGGCGAGGTCGATGCCTGGGCGCAGGAGCTGGCGCGCCGCGGCTTCGCGCTCGTCGCCCCGCCCTCAGGCGATCGCTGGGAGGGGACGCGGTCGTTCCGGGTGGCGGACCCAGACGGACGGCAGGTGGCGATCTTCTACGACTGGCCGGGGTGAGGCGAGCGCGTTGACCGTATCGGTCGCATCGGGTACGATCCTCCGGCGTTTCGCGCGACCTGTGGGCCACCCGTCCGTAAGCGGCCGGTGGCCCCTTTGTTGAAGGAGTGGTAGAGCAATAGCACGGGACCTCCGAATCAACGAGATGATCCGAATCCGCGAGGTTCGGGTGATCGATGATCAGGGTGAGCAGCTCGGCGTGATGCCGACCCTCAAGGCGCTCGCCCTGGCCCAGGAGAAGGGGCTCGATCTCGTCGAGGTCGCGCCCACCGCGGTCCCGCCGGTTTGCCGCATTCTCGACTATGGGCAGTACAAGTACGAGCTCCAGAAGCGCGAGCGCGAGCAGAAGAAGAAGCAGAAGTCACAGACGTTCAAGGAGATCCGCCTGCGGGTCAAGATCGACGTCAATGACCTCCGCACCAAGACGCGACGAGCGGCCGAATTCCTCGATGACGGGGACCGGGTCAAGGTCAACGTCCAGTTCCGCGGCCGGGAGATGACCCATCCGCAGCTGGGGCGCGATCTCCTGACGAAGGCCTCGGAGATCCTCGTCGAGCACGGCACCATCGAGCGCCAGCCGCTGATGGAGGGCCGCAACATGTACATCGTGATGGCGCCCCTCGAGAAGCGGGCGGAGAAGAAGCCAGATGCGGGCGACGGGGCCGCAGGCATCGCCGCCGCCGCGGAATCCGAGGTCGGAGCCGCGGACAACACGATCGGCGAGGCGCTCGCCGCCAAGGGAGGGGCACCGGTGCCCGCACCGGAGCCCGTCGCCGAGCAGAACGCGACGCCCGCAGAGCAGGGATAGGGAACGTGCCGAAGATCAAGACCCACAAGGGGACGGCCAAGCGCTATCGGAAGACCGGATCCGGGAAATGGCTCCGACCGAAGGCCTGGCGCGGCCATCACCTCCAGATCAAGTCGAGCCGCCGCACGCGACGGTACGCGGGCATGGCCGCCGTCAGCCATGCACATGAGGCGCAGCTCAAGCGCCTCATGCCGTACGAGTAGGCACCCGAACCGATGGCACGAGTCAAGCGCGGCGTTGCCGCTCACAGGCGCCACAAGCGCCTTCTCAAGCAGGCGGAGGGCCGTCGAGGCACCCGCTCGACCCTCGTGCGCCCCGCGCGTGAGGCGCTCTTCCACGCGCTCGTCTACGCGTATCGCGATCGCCGCGATCGGAAGCGTGACATGCGCCGCCTGTGGATCGAGCGGATCAACGCTGCATCGCGGATCCACGGCCTCCCGTACGGTCGTTTCATCGCTGGCCTGAAGGCCGCGGGGGTGGAGGTCGACCGCAAGATCCTGGCCGACCTCGCGATCCGTGAGCCGGCCGCCTTCGAGGCACTGGTCACCCAGGCCAAGGCCTCCTTGACCGGCTAGCCGGCGCACCCGCGCCGGCGCTTGACGGCCCTGCTCCGGATTTGCGGAGCGGGGCCGTTCGCTTTGGACCGATGATGACGGGACCGATGACGATCGACGAGCTCCGCACCCAGATCGGCGACCTGCGCGATGACGCACGATCGCGCATCGCCGCCGTTTTCGCGACCGACGAAGTGGAGGCGCTGCGGACCGAGCTGCTGGGACGCTCCGGCCGGCTCACCAGGCTGCTGCGCGGCCTCGGCGAGCTGCCGGCGGCCGATCGGCCGGCGATCGGCCAGCTGGCCAACGAGGCGCGCCGCGAGCTCGAGGAGGGGCTTGCGGGACGGCTCGGCGAGCTGGCCGGCCACGATGGCGAAGCGCGTCTCGAGCGTGAGCGGCTCGACATGAGCGGCCCCGGGCGCCCGATGCGCGTCGGGCATCTCCATCCGCTCATGACCGTGGAGCGCGAGTTCCGTGAGATCTTCCACGCCTTCGGCTTCGAAGTCTTCGAGGGCCCCGAGATCGAGACCGAGGCCATGAACTTCGAGGCGCTCAACATCCCGACCGACCACCCGTCGCGCGACCTGTGGGACACGATCTACGTGGCGGAGCCCGGCAGCGTCGAGGCGGGGGAGCCGCGTCCGGCGGAGGACGGCACGATCCTCCGCACCCACACCAGCCCGGTCCAGATCCGGGCGATGCGCGAGCTGTCGCCGCCGATCCGGGTGATCATGCCGGGCCGCTGCTTCAGATACGAAGCGGTCGACGCCAGCCATAACTTCGAGTTCTTCCAGATCGAGGGTCTCGTCGTGGATGAGGCGACGTCGCTGGCCGACCTGAAGGGGATGCTCGAGGAGTTCGCACGCGCGCTCTACGGACGGGACACGCGCACGCGCTTCCGTCCCGGGTACTACCCGTTCACCGAGCCATCGGTCGCGTTCGACGTCGCGTGCCTCGTGTGCGGCGGCACCGGCTGCGCGGCCTGCAAGCGCACCGGCTGGATGACGATCCTCGGCGCCGGGATGGTCCACCCGCGCGTCCTGCGGGCCGGCGGCATCGACCCGGAGCGCCACCAGGGCTACGCCTTCGGCATGGGCCTCGACCGCATCACGATGCTCCGCCACGAGGTCCCGGACCTCCGGCTGCTCATGGGGGCCGACCTCCGCTTCCTCGACCAGTTCCCCGGGGGCCGCTGAGGCGATGCGCGCGCCCCTCTCCTGGCTCGCCGAGTATGTCGACCTGCCGCTGGCGCCCGAGGCGCTTGCCGAGGAGCTCACTCTGCGCGGCATGGAGGTCGCGGCGGTCGAGGTCACCGGTGCCGACTGGAAGGATGTCATCGTCGGCCGCCTCCTCGAGGTTCGTCGCCATCCGAACGCCGACACGCTGTGGCTCGCCCGCGTGGACATCGGCAGCGGCGAGCCGCTCGACATCGTGTGCGGAGCCCAGAACCTCGCGGTTGGCCAGCTCGTGCCCGTCGCACGCGTGGGAGCGGTGCTGCCCGGCGATCGACGGATCGAGCGCTCGAAGATCCGCGGCGTGGTGAGCGACGGGATGCTGTGCAGCGCCGCTGAGCTCGGCTTGGGGAGCGACGCCGAGGAGATCCATATCCTCGGTACCGGCGACGAGCATGAGCTCGGCACCGACCTGCGAGGCATCTTCGGGGAGACCGTGCTCGACGTCGATGTGAAGCCGAACCGCGGCGATGCGTTGTCGATGATCGGCCTGGCACGGGAGATCGCGGCCTTCACCGGCGGCGAGGTGCGCTGGCCCGACGTCGGGGTAAAGGAGTCCGGCGAGCCGACGAGCGACCACGTCAGCGTCCGGATCGACGAGCCGGCCCTGTGCCCGCGCTTCGCGGCGCGCTGGTTCGAGGGCGTCGCGAACGGGCCGTCGCCGGACTGGATGCAGCGGCGGCTGGTGGCTGCCGGCATGCGCCCGATCAGCGCCGTCGTCGACGTGACGAACTACGTCATGCACGAGCTCGGGCAGCCGCAGCATGCCTATGACGCAGCCGCCATTCCGAACGGCGAGATCGTCGTGCGTCGCGCGCATGACGGCGAGGCGCTCGAGACCCTCGACCACGCCGCGCGCCGGCTCGACGACCGGATGCTGGTCATCGCCGACCGCGAGCGGGCGATCGGCCTGGCGGGGATCATGGGCGGTGCGTCGACCGAGGTGGGGGAGTCGACCACGAGCGTGATCCTCGAGTCGGCGGTGTTCCACGGCCCGACGATCCGCAATACCGCCCGCCGCCTCGGCCTGCGCTCGGAGGCCAGCATGCGGCACGAGAAGGGCATCGGCGGCGATCTGCCACGGCTGGCGGCGGATCGTGCCGCACACCTTGTCCAGCAGATCACCGGAGCGCGCGTCGGGCGCGGGATCGTCGATAACGATCCCTCCGAGAAGGTGCCGGCGACAGTGCGCGTCGACGTCGGGCGCACCGCGCGGCTGCTCGGGATCGGCCTCAGTGCGGACCGCATCGGGGAGCTGCTCGCGACGCTCGGCTTCGACGCCGTCCCGGACGGCGAGGCGGTGATGGTGACGGTGCCGCTCCATCGGCTCGATGTCGTCGGTCCGGAGGACGTCGCGGAGGAGATCGCCCGCTCGTACGGCTACGGCCGGATCCCCGGCCGCCTGCCGACCCCGATCCTGCCCCCGTTCCGCCCCGATCCGTCCGGCCCACGGCACCGCGTGCGGCGCATCGCGGCCGGCCTGGGGCTCGACGAGGTCGTGACGCACGCGCTCATCAGCGCCGATGACCTGCGACGCACCGGCTACGACCCGGCCGACCCGCACCTGGTCCGGCTCGCCAACCCGATCAGCGATCTCCACGCCGCCATGCGGCCGGTCCTCTACCCATCGCTGCTCGGTGCGCTGGCGGAGAACCTCCGCATGCGCCGACCGGACCCGTGGATCTTCGAGGTCGGCAAGACGTATCACCACCAGCCGGGGGCGGCGGCCCGGCCCGGCGTCGACACGGCCGGGACCGGGCGCCTCGAGGCCTGGCACCTCGGCATCGCCCTCCTCGGGCCGCGTATTGCGCGGGCGATCGGCGGCTCAGCGGCGGACGCGGACCTCGACGACCTGAAAGGCGTCATCGAGGCGCTCCACGCCGCGCTCGGCGCGCCGCCGCCGTCCTATGGCGCCGGGCCCGCCGACCAGCGCCATCCGCACCTCCACCCCGGCCGCGTCGCTCGGCTCGTGGATCCCGCGGGAGAGCCGTACGGGAGCATCGGCGAGGTGCACCCAGACGTGGTGGCGGCGTGGGGCCTGGTCGGGCGGCCGGTGATGGCCGCGATCAACCTCCCGCAGCTGCTCGCGCTCGCGGTCACGGGCGCAGTGGTCCAACCGGTGCCGCCTGCGCAGCCGGTGGATCGAGACCTGGCCGTCATCGTCGACGAGTCGACGCCGCTGGGTGAGCTGCTGCGGATCGTGCGCCTCAGCTGTGGGTCGATCCTCGTCGACGTTCGGCCATTCGACGCCTACCGCGGGCCACAGGTCGGGGACGGTCGCGTCTCCTACGCGCTGGCGCTGCGCTTCCAGCCCGCTCGCGCCGACGACGAGAAGGCGGTCGACAAGGCGATGAACAAGGTCACCGGCGCGCTGCGCCACCACCTCGGGGCGGAGATTCGCTGAGGGGCGGCGAGCCTTGTGGGCCGCACGCGGCGCCTGTTACGCTACCGCGCGCTCACGCGGTGACGTCGTCGCTGCCGCAGCCCAACCGGAGCTGAACGTGGACATCCTGGGCCAGCTCAATTTCGTGGATCTCGCGATCATCATCGCCTTGGCGGCCGGTGCCTTCGCGGGCTTCACGCAGGGTGCGATTCGATATCTCCTCGGCTGGGTGGCGACCATCGTGGCCTTCGTGCTGGCGGCTCAGCTGAAAGGGCCGATGACCGACCTGCTGTCGTTCTGGCAGGCCTTCACGCGCGACGTCCGCGAGTTCTGGATCTTCATCGTCCTGTTCATCGGCTTCACCGTCGCCGGCTGGTTCATCGTGCGCGCCTTCTACAAGGCCACCCGGCTGCCGATCGCACGCCAGCTCGACGAGCTCGCCGGGGCGCTGCTGGGCATCCTGTTCGTGGCGACCTTCATCGTCTTCCAGCTCATCGTGTTCGACTCCATCTTCCGCGACCCGCTCGCGGCGCTGCCGCCGGGCCAGACCGATGGGCTGCGCGCCTACTACAACGCGATGAACGACTCGGTGATCATCGACTTCTTCCGGACCACGATCATCCCGACCGTCGGCGCGGTCGCGAAGCCGTTCGTGCCCGCGGAGATCGCCCGCTTCCTCAGCCACCGATGACCCTGGCCGGCGCCTCGGCGCCGACGGCCGGGCCGATCGCCGACCGCGCCTGGTTCGATCGCCCGGCGCTCACCGTGGCCGCCGACCTCCTCGGTGCGCGCCTCGTCCACGAGACGGCGGACGGCACGGTCGGCGGCCGAATCGTGGAGGTCGAGGCCTACGAGGGCCCAGAGGACCTGGCCGCGCATTCGTCGCATGGCCGGACGCCCCGCAACGCGGTCATGTTCGGTCCGCCGGGGACGCTCTACGTCTACCTCGTATACGGGCTCCATCACTGCGCGAACGTCGTCTGCGGTCCGGGGCTCAAGCCCGAGGCGGTCCTCCTTCGCGCCGCCGAGATCGACGAGGGGATGGAGCTGGCACGTCGGCGCCGCGGCCCGGTGCCCGACGGCCGGCTGGCGGCCGGGCCGGGCAACCTCGGGCGCGCGTTCGGGATCGACCGATCGCAGAACGGCACCGACCTCGTCGGCGGCTCGGTCCGGATCGAGCGTGGCGCCCGCCCGTCGCGCCTTCGACGCGGCGCGCGCGTCGGTGTCGCCTATGCGGGCAGCTGGGCGAGCCGGCCGTACCGCCTCTGGCTCGGGGGCAATCCGCATGTCTCGCGCTGAGCGGGCAGCCGGCGCAGCGGCCGACGCCGCCACGCTGCGCGCGCTCGAGTTCGCCGCGATCACCACGCTGCTTGCGGCGCGGACCGCGTTCGGCCCCGCGCGTGAGCTTGCCGAGGCGACGCTGCCGATGGCCGACGCCACGCTGGTCGGACTGCTCCAGGAGCAGACCGATGAGGCGACGAAGCTCATCGAGGACCAGGCGCAGGCCGGCGTCGGCGGGGCGCGGGACGTCCGCGGGCCGCTCGACCGAGCCCGGCGCGGCGGGCGCCTGGCGCCCGCGGAGCTGCTCGACATAGGTGAGACGCTGCGTGCCGCCGGCGCGCTGCGACAGCGACTCTCCGGCTGGCGAGGACGCCATCTTGCCGAGCTGGCGGATGCGCTCGCCGACATCCCCGCGCTGCGCGAGCGGATCGAGCGCAGCGTCGACGACGCGGGCGAGGTGCTCGACGGCGCCTCGAGCGAGCTGGCGGCGATCAGGAAGCGGCTGCGCACCGCCCAGGACCGGGTCCGCGAGCGGCTGAACGCGATGCTGCGCTCCTCCGAGATGGCGGGCCTCGTGGGCGAGTCGATCGTCACGGTCCGTGCCAACCGCTACGTCATTCCCATCCGGGCGGAGGCGAAGGGTCGCGTGAAGGGGATCGTCCACGACCAGAGCGCCTCGGGCGCCACGCTCTTCGTCGAGCCCCTGTCGGTCGTGGAGCTCAACAACACCTGGACCCAGGCGCTGCTCGACGAGGAGCGCGAGGAGGAGCGGATCCTCGATGAGCTGTCGCGCGCGGTGGAGACGCACGGGGAGGAGATCGCCGACAGCCTCCGCGCTCTCGCCACTGCCGACCTGTGGATGGCGCGCGCCCGGCTCGGCCGCGACCTCGATGCGGTGCGCCCGGCGATCACGCCCGACGCGGCCGAGCTGCTCTCGGCCCGCCACCCGCTGCTCGGCCCGGGCGCCGTCCCGATCGACATCCGGCTCGGCGAGCGGTTCGGCTATCGCGCGATCGTCGTCACCGGTCCCAACACCGGCGGCAAGACGGTGAGCCTCAAGACGCTCGGCCTGCTCGCCCTCATGCACCAGGCGGGCCTGCGGGTTCCGGCAGCGGAGGGGGCGCGGCTGCCCGTCTATCGGCACGTCATGGCTGACATCGGCGACGAGCAGAGCATCGCGCAGTCGCTCTCGACCTTCTCGAGCCACTTGCGCAACGTCGTCGCCTTCGTCGCCGACGCCGATACGGGTACGCTCGTCCTGCTCGACGAGGTCGGTGCGGGGACCGATCCCACGGAGGGCTCGGCGCTCGCGATGGCCGTGGTCGCTCACCTCCTGGACCGCGGCGCATGGGTGGTCGCGACCACCCATTACGCCGAGCTGAAAAGCTTCGCGGAGACGCATCCCGGGGTCACGAACGCGGCGGTCGAGTTCGACGTCGCCACCCTGCGCCCGACCTATCGCCTCACGATCGGCCTGCCCGGCAAGAGCCAGGCGTTCGCGATCGCGGAACGGCTCGGCCTGCCACCGGCGATCCTCGAGGACGCGCGCGGGCGCCAATCGTCGGAAGCGGCGAGCATGGAGGCAACGCTGGCGCGGATCGAGGCGGCAGAGCGCGAGCGCGGCGAGGCCCTCGAACGCGCCAAGCTGGCCGAGGAGGCGGCGGCTGCCGAGCGCGAGCGTGCGCGCTCCGGCGTGTCGATGGCCCGCAGGGAGGCGGCGGAGATGCTCTCCGATGCGCGTCGCGCCGCGGATGAGCTGCTCAGCCGCGCCGAGCGCGAGGTGGCCGACGTGCGTCGCGAGGTCACGCGCCAGCGGAACCTGGCCCGCACCCGCCGACCCGCCGCGGCCGACCAGTTCGACGAGCTTGCGCGGCGGACGGAGCTGGTTCGGGCGGAGACGGCACCGTCCTCCGGAGCGCCCGTTGACGCCGAGACGGAGGTGCCCGCCGGACCGATGCCGCGCGTCGGGCTGCATGGTCGGAGCCGCACCCTCGGCACCCGGGGGCGTATCGCGGAGATCAGTGGCCGCACCGGGCGAGTGACGCTCGAGGCGGGCGAGATGCGGGTCGTCGTGCCGGCCGATGACGTGGAGATCATTCCCGAGCCGATCATCGGTCCGTCGCCGCGCGACAAGGAGGGCGAGGAGCTCCGCCGGCGGGCCGCGGCGCGCGTCTCGGCGCAGCTCGACCTGCGCGGCGAGCGCGTGGAGGCGGCGCTGGAGCAGCTCGACGCCTACCTCGACGAGGTGCTGCTCGCCGGCCTCGACGAGGTGCGCATCATCCACGGCTCCGGGACGGGCGCGCTGCGCCGGTCGGTCCGCGAGCGGCTCGCCGAGCATCCGCGCGTGCGCGCGACGCGGACCGGGCGGCGCGAGGAAGGCGGCGACGGGGCGACGATCGCCGAGCTGTAGGGCTGGGTTGACGCGCTATGGGGTGGGCGACGGCGACGGCGTGGGCGATCCAGCGGGTGTCGCGGTGGGCGTCTCGATCGGCGTCGGCGAGGGGGTGGGGCTCGGCGACGGCGTCGGCGACGGGCTCGGGCTCGGCGTCGACGTCGGGACCTCGCCCGGCGTGCATGTCTCGGACGGCGCCAGCGGCGCGTCAAGCGCGCCGAGCGGGCGGCGGTCGAGGCTTCGCTCCTTGCCACGCCACTTGTCGATCCAGGCATGGTCCGCGTCGCCCCAGGTGGGCGCTGCGGAGGCCTCGACGTCGATCAGGTTGAGATAGACCTTCTCCTCCGCCTGCGGCGGCGCCGGCGACGCGCTCGGGTTCGCGGAGCCCGACGGCGCGACGGTCGCGAAGTCGCCACAGCCCTCCTGCCAGATCTTCCCGGTCTCGGCCTCGGTCCGCAGCTGGGCGTGGATCGTGTCCCGCTGCGTCGGCACATTGCCGGCGGCGAACACCTCGTTCACGGTGCTGACCGTGAACTCGCCGGGGAGCATGCCGCTCGTCGCGTCGACGCTGGCCTCGACGATCCCATCCGGCCGCGGGAAGTCGCGGACCTTCAGCTTGTTCAGCGCCGTCACCTCCGCCATGTAGTCGTGCCAGATGAACGTCGGGCCATCGGCGGCAAAGACGTCCTTGATGGCGGAGAAGTCGCTGTTCCCGACCCAGACCCCGGTGACGATCGCCCCTTCGTCCACCGTCGGATCAACGTCTGGGGCAAGGTAGCCGAACGCCTGGAGATCGCGGAAGTCGTTGGTCGTCCCCGTCTTCAGTGTTGCTGGCCGCCGGCCGCCATTGGTGCCGGGGAGCTGGAAGCGAGCGCCCCAGATGCTGTTGGCCGCCGGATCGGTGTTATCGGCCAGGATGTCGCTGACGAGGTAGGCCGATTGCGGCGAGATGGCCTGGACCGGGCCGGGCGCATCGGTCGTGTGGTCGTAGATGACGTTCCCATGGCTGTCCTCGATGCGCTGGATGAGGTACGGCGCCCGGTAGATGCCCCCGTTCGCGAGCGCGCCGTATGCCGCGGCGAGGTCGAGCTGGTGAACGCCGATGGTGCCCAGCGTCAGCGAGGGGACGTTCGGATCCTGTGCCGGATCCCAGTGGATCCCGAGCCGCTCCGCCTGGGCGACCACGGCCTCGGTGCCGATGAGCTGCTGCGCCTTCGAGACCGGCACGTTCATCGAGTACTTCAGCGCCTCGCGCACGCGGACCGGGCCACGTTCGCGGAGGTCGGCGTTCGACGGCGAGAAGCCGGACCCGGTCACGATCTCGGTCACGACGTCCATGAGCATCGTCGCCGGCGTCAGGACGCGGCGCTCGAACCCGGTGGCGTACGTGATGGGCTTGAACGCGGAGCCAGACTGCCGATACCCCTGGCCGACGACGTCGAAGTTCGGCTGATGGGCCGGGGTCGCCTCGCCGTAGTAGTTCGCGCTGCCGACGTAGGCGAGCACCGCGCCAGTCCGATAGTCGAGGCTCACCATCGCCGCGTTGTTGATGTTGCGGCCCTGGAGCTGGCCGATCCAGCGCAGCGCGTCCGGGCCGTACTTGGCGGCCAGCTGCTCGTTCGTGAGGCGGTCCATGTCGTAGGCGACCATCGTCCACTTCTCGGCCGCGGTCTGGTAGCCGTTGTAGTTCAGCGTGGTGATGATCTTCAACCCGTCGGAGTCCAAGGGCTGCTCGTCGCCGAGCAGGTCCGCCGCGGCGCGACGAACGGCGTAGACGAAGTGCGGGGCCTTGAAGCGGTCGTCCGTCGGAGGGGCGAGGATGATCTGCTCGGTCGTCGCCGCGTCGTACTGGGCCTGGGTGATGTAGTGCTCATCAAGCATGGCCTGGAGGACGTAGCCGCGGACGCGGATCGCGTCGGCGTCGTCGGGCACCACCAGGATCGGGCTGCCGTCGGGGCCGTCCTTCTGGATGGCCACCTTGGACGGATCCAGGCGCGAGGGCGAACGCACGAGCCCGGCGAGCAGGGCGGCCTCGCTCACCGTCAGCCGATTCGCCGCGTCGTCCTTCGTGATGTCCTTCCCGAAATAGGCCTGCGCCGCGGCCCACACGCCGTACGCGTTGTTCCCGTAGTAGAACTGGTTGAGGTACATCGCCAGGATCTGCTTCTTGCCGTCCTCGCCCGGAAACGCGTCGGACACCCGGAGGGCCAGGATCGCCTCCTTGATCTTGCGCTCCACCTCGCGCTTCGGATCGGCCATCAGGTTGGCGTCGAAGAGCCGGGCGCGGACGAGCTGCTGGCAGATCGTCGAGGCGCCGGAGACCTGACGTCCGGCGGTGAGGTTCTGCACGAACGCGCGCACGATGCCCCGGAAGTCGACGCAGGGGTTCGTCCAGAAGGTCTTGTCCTCGGCGGCGACCTGCGCATTGCGCATCACTTCGGGGATCTGCTCGTAGGGGATGGTTCGGCGGTCCTCGACGGCGAAGGTGGCGAGGTCGACGCCGTCGGCGGAGACGACCGTCGAGCCCTGCGCAAGCTCGAAGCTCCCGAGCTTCGAGACGTCGGGCAGGTCACGGGTGTACGAGCCGTAGACCGCCACGGCACCGATGAACAGGCCAACCCCGAGGAGCGCGAAGATCCCCATCAGGATGGCCGGCACGCCGGCGATGCCGCGCCGCGTCACGCGTCGTGGCGCCATCGCCGACCCCCGTGGGGCAGGGCCACGCGCGGGCGGCCGGGAGCGGGGAGGAGGTCGGCGGGCCATCGGGCCGGAAGGGTAGCACGGGCGCTGCCACGCGCTCCCCGACGCGACCGGGCGAGGCGTGGCCGCACCGTATACTCAGCGCCCGATGGCTTCGAACGTCCGTTCCGACCTGCTCGACGACCTCGCCTGGCGCGGGATGATCGCCCACGCGACCGACCTCGACGCACTGCGAGCTGCGCTCGCGGCAGGTCCGATGACCCTCTATTGCGGCTTCGACCCGACCGCGCCGTCCCTCCACTTCGGCAACCTCGTGCAGCTCGTCACCCTGCGTCGCTTCCAGGACGCGGGGCATCGGGTCATCGCGGTCATCGGCGGCGCGACAGGGTTGGTGGGTGACCCCTCGGGAAAGTCGGAGGAGCGCGTGCTCAACGCCGCATCGGTCGTCGCGGGCTGGGTCGAGCGCATCCGCGCGCAGGTCGAGGGCGTGCTGCGCTTCGAGGGTGACAACCCGGCGCGCATCGTGGACAACCTCGAATGGACCGGGCCGATGCCGGTGCTGGCGTTCCTGCGCGACGTCGGGAAGCACTTCACGGTCAGCCGCATGCTGGCCCGGGAGATCGTCGCGGCCCGCCTCGAGGCGGGGATCAGCTACACCGAGTTCAGCTATCAGATCCTGCAGGCCAACGACTACCTCGAGCTCTTCCGCCGCCACGGCTGCACGCTGCAGACCGGTGGCTCCGATCAGTGGGGGAACCTGACCGGTGGGGTCGATCTCGTCCGCCGCGTGGAGGCCGCGGAGGTGCATGCCCTGGCCACGCCGCTGATCACGAAGGCGGACGGGACGAAGTACGGCAAGACCGCGGGGGACTCCATCTGGATGGACCCGGCGATGACCACGCCGTACGCCTTCTACCAGTACTTCCTCAACCAGGCCGATGCCGATGCCGGCGCGCTCCTGCGCGCCTTCGGCTTCCGTTCGCGCGAAGCGATCGAGGGCCTCGAGCGGGGAATCCTCGAGCATCCCGAAGGCCGCGACGCGCAGCGCATCCTGGCCGAGGACCTCACGGCGCTCGTCCACGGCACGGATGCTGCCCGCGCGGCGCTGGCGGCGAGCGAGGCGCTCTTCGGGACCGGTGACCTCCACCATCTCGACGCAGCCACGCTCGCGGCCGCGGTCGCGGACCTGCCGCGGGCCCGGGCCGGCGATCCAATGCCGTCGGTGACCGACCTGCTCGTGGCCACGGGCCTCGCCGCCAGCCGTGGCCAGGCGAGGCGCACGGTGAGCGAGGGCGGCGCGTACCTCAACAACGAGCGCGTGATCGCGGCCGACACGATCCCGTCCCGCGACCAGCTGCTCCACGGGCGCTGGCTCGTCCTGCGGCGCGGGAAGCGGGCGCTCGCGGCGGTCGAGGTCGCCTGACCGTCATGCTCGCCGCCTTTGCGACCGGTGCCCTCGCCTCCGGCCTCGCCGCCGCCGGCCTGACCGGCATCGTGCTGTGGACGCTGGGCCTCGTCACCGCCGGTGGCCAGCCGTTCGAGCTCACCCCGGCGGTGATGGCGATCGTCGGGTTCCTCGTCGCCGTGGTGGTGCTCACCGCTCAGCGCATCGCGCACCGCCGGACGCGGGCGGCGTGGTCGTTCGGCGAGCCGTGGGCGTACCGCGGGGAGGGCGAGGATGACCCTGCCCGCCGCTACGGCGACCCGCGCGCCTGAGCCCGCGGGCCACGGAAGGCCGCCACCGCGGATGGGTCGGTCAGTGCCGGTCCGCTGACCCGGCGTGGACGGCGTGCTCGGCGACGACCTTGTCGGCGATCGTGTGCGGCACCTCGGCGTAGTGATCGAGCTTCCAGCTGAAGCGTCCGCGTCCCTGGGTGATGCTCCGCAGCTCGGTGGCGTAGTGGAACATCTCCGCCTGCGGGACCTGGGCCCGGAGGCGCTGTGAGCCACTCTCCGAGTCCATGCCCAGGACGTGGCCGCGCTTCCCGGTGATCTGTCCCATGACGTCGCCCATGTATTCGTCCGGGACGACGACGTCGACCTCGAGGATCGGCTCCAGGAGCACCGGCTCGGCGGACTCGAACGCGCGCTTGAGGGCCTGCGAGGCGGCGATCTTGAAGGCCATCTCGGACGAGTCGACCGTGTGGTACGAGCCATCGATCAGGGTCGCCTTGAGGTCGACGATCGGGTAGCCGGCGAGCACGCCCTCGCCCATCGCCTCGTGCAGGCCCTTCTCGACCGCGGGGATGTAGTGCTTCGGCACCGAGCCACCAACGATCCGGGTGCCGAAGACGAACCCGGTGCCGGACTCGCCCGGCTCGAACTCGATCACCACGTGGCCGTACTGCCCATGCCCGCCGGTCTGGCGCTTGAACTTGTTGTCGACCTTCGCCGCTCGTCGGATCGTTTCGCGGTACGGGACCCGCGGCGTGGCCGTGGTGACCGCGGCACCGAACTTTCGCTTCAGCCGATCGACGAGCACATCGACGTGCGCGTCGCCCATGGCGGTGAGGATGGTCTCGCCGGTGCCGTCCTCGCGATGGATCCGGATGCTCGGCTCCTCCTCCTCCAGCCGATGCAGGGCCTGCCCGAGCTTGTCGAGGTCCGCCTTCGACTCTGGCTCGATCGCGACCTGCAGCGTCGGGTTCGGGAAGACGAGCGGCGGCATCTGGGTCGTCGACCCACGGTCGGCGACGAGAGTGTCGCCGGTGAAGGTGCCGCTCATCTTTGCCACCGCCGCGATGTCGCCGGGGCCGATCCTGGGAACGTTGACCTGCTCTTTGCCCATCAGCCCGAGGAGGTTCCCGAACCGCTCCTCCGACTTACGGGTCACGTTCCAGACGTGGCCCTGGCTGGCGAGCGTGCCCGAGAAGACGCGCAGGTAGGTGAGGCGCCCGACGAACGGGTCGGCCGTGGTCTTGAAGACCTGGGCCACGAACGGGGCCGTCGGATCGGGCTCGACGCGCTCGCCGCCGACGCTCATGCGGGCCCCGATCTCGGCGGGGGAGGGGATGTGCCTGGCGATCATGCTCAGCAGCTCGCGGACGCCGATGTTGCGGTGCGCGCTGCCGACGAAGACCGGCACCACCGATCCCTCCCGCGTGCCCTTGTGGACCGCGGCCTCGATCTCCGCGTCGCTGAACGGCTGCCCCTCGAGGTACTTCTCCATCAGCTCGTCGCTCGCCTCGGCGGCCGCCTCGACGAGCGCATCGCGCCGTGAATGCTCAATCCCCTCGAGCTCCGGCGGGATCGGCACCTCGGAGGGCCTGCCGTTCTCGTAGACCGTCGCGTGCTCCTCGATGACGTCGACGTACCCGCGGAACGTGTCGGCGGAGCCGATCGGAAGGTAGACCGGTGCGATCTTCGGCCCGAACGCCGCCTTCAGCCCGTCGAGCAGGGCGTCGTAATTCGCATTCTCGCGGTCCATCTTGTTGACGAACACGAAGCGCGGCATGCGGCGCTCATCCGCCATCCGCCACACCGCCTGGGTGCCGACCTCGACCCCGGCGCTCGCGTCCACGACGACGATGGCCGCATCCACGGCGGCGAGCGCCTGCACGACGTCACTCGCGTAATCCGCATAGCCGGGGGAGTCGACGACGGTGATCCGGGTGCCATCGTGCTCGAGCGTGGCCACCGCCAGGTTGATGCTCTGCTTTCGTTTCTGCTCGTCGGGGTCGTGGTCGAGGGTGGAGGTCCCGGCGTCCACGCTGCCCAGCCGCTGGATCGCGCCGGCGTCGAAGAGCATCGCCTCGGCGAGGCTCGTCTTGCCGGCGCCACCGTGGGAGATGAGGGCAACGTTGCGGATTCGGTCGGGCGAGGTCGGCTTCATCGGTCTCCTCGGAAGGGCCTGGGGCGGGGTGGGCGGCCATTATCGTGCACGCATCGGACCACGATGGGAAGATCAGGGCATGTACCCCCACGTGCGATACGTGACGCCGCCCGACGCCGCGCCGGATCCGCTCGGCTTCCTCCTGCGCACGCTCGGCAACGCCGGCAACCTCGCGATCCTGCTCGGCGGCGTGCTCGTCGTGCTCGCCCTCATCCTGGCCTGGGCTCGCCTGCGACCGATGGAGGAGGCGCGGCTCCGCCTCGTGGCACGCGCCGAGAGCTACCGCGAGCTTGTGCCGTGGATGCTGCGCCTCTCCTTTGGCCTCGTCCTGCTCGGCGCCGGCATGGCGCGCGTCCTCTTCGCACCGGACATCCAGCCGCCGGCCTGGCCCTACGTCCTGCTGAGCGCGCTGGGCTTCCTCCTGCTCCTGGGCCTTGCGGTGCGGCTCGCGGCGATCAGCGCGCTGGCGATCTACCTGGGCGCGCTGATCTGGCAACCGGGACTCATCGAGATCTGGGACCTGGCCGGTGGCCTCGCGGCGATCGCGCTCCTGGGCCCCGGGTTGCCGAGCGTCGACGATCTCCTTCGTCATGCGCTCCCGCGCGCGCCCGGCCGCGCGGTCGCGACGGAGGCGCCTTCGAAACGCGTCTACGCCGACCTCGTGCCGCTCATCGTCCGAATCGGTCTCGGAGGTGCGTACCTGGCATCCGGGATCTTCGACAAGTTCGCTGTCTACACGCAGGGGCTCGCGGCGGTCGAGAAGTACCACCTCACGTCGCTCGTCCCGGTGGGCCCCGAGCTGTGGGTGGTGGGGGCCGGCATCCTCGAGGCGACGCTCGGCCTCGCGATCCTCCTCGGTGTGCTGACGCGCTTCAGCGCGGTCGTGGGCTTCGCCGTGCTCACGCTCGCGGTCTTCGGCCTTCCCGATGACCCGATCCTCGCGCATGTCGGCCTCTTCGGCCTCTCGTCGGTGCTCGTGGTGCTCGGGGCCGGCCGCTGGAGCGTGGATGCATGGTTCGGGCGCTGGTTCGGCGGCCCGGTACCCTCGTTGGTAGAATCAGCGCTCCGCTGAGCACGAATCACCTCCGGGAGGGGCGATGTCCGGCCACAGCAAGTGGTCCCAGATCAAGCGCCAGAAGGGCGCAAATGACGCCAGGCGCGGCGCGCTGTTCACGAAGCTGACCCGCGAGATCATCACCGCGGCCCGCCAGGGCGGGGGTGACGTGGACGGCAACTATCGCCTCCGCATGGCGGTCGACAAGGCCCGCGCGAACAGCATGCCGGCCGACAACATCAAGCGCGCGATCGAGCGGGCCACCGGGTCGGGCGACGACGCCGAGCAGTACGAGGAGATCACGTACGAGGGCTTCGGCCCGAGCAACGTGGCGGTCATCGTGGCGGCCATGACCGACAACCGGAACCGCACCGCTTCGGAGATCCGCAGCGCCTTCAACAAGGTCGGCGGCTCGCTGGCCCCGGTCGCATGGCAGTTCGAGCACCGCGGCGTCGTCAGCATTTCGCTCAACGGTCGCGATCCCGACGAGCTGACGCTGGCGGCCATCGACGCTGGCGCGGCGGACGTCGCGGCTCCCGAGGGGGGCTCGATCGTCGTCTACACCGATCCCGCCGACCTCGAGCGCGTGCGGACCACGCTCGCCGGCGCGGGGTACGAGGCGGAGTCGGCGGAACTCTCGATGGAGCCCACGACGAAGGTCGAGCTCGCCGACGAGAAGTCCGCGAAGGCGGTGCTGGGCTTCGTCGAGCGGCTCGAGGACCTCGAGGATGTCCAGGACGTGTACGCGAACTTCGACATTCCGGCCGATCTCATGGAGGCCCTGGAAGCCTCGGTCGTCTGATCTCGCGAGCGCCTAGGATGACGGCGTGATCGCACTCGGCATCGACCCCGGCACCGCCATCTGTGGCTTCGGCGTCGTGGCGCTCGACGGCGGGCGACTGCGCATGGTCGACGCCGGGGTGGTTCGAACGGTCTCCAGCCAGAGCGATGGATCCCGGCTCGTGGAGCTTCACCGAGCCCTCCGGGCGCTCGTCGCCGAGCATCGGCCCGACGTGGTGGCGATCGAGCGCCTCTTCTTCCAGCGCAACGTGCAGACCGCGATGGCCGTGGGCCAGGCCCGCGGCGTGGCGCTCCTGGTCGCCGCCGAGGCGCAGCTGCCGATCGACGAGCCCACGCCGAACGAGGTGAAGCTCGCGGTCTGCGGCAGCGGCAACGCCGACAAGCGCCAGGTGGCCGGGATGGTCGAGCGGCTCCTCGAGGTGAGCCTGGCCGGGGTGCCGGACGACGCGACCGATGCGCTGGCCGCCGCGATCGGCGCCGCCTATCGGTCGCTCTCCCATGCCCGCGCGGTGGCGCGGTGATCGGGTCGCTGCGTGGTGCGGTCGCGCGCATCGGTCTCGATCACGCGCTGATCGAGGTCGGTGGCATCGGCTATCGCGTCGTCGCCGGCCCCGCCCTGCTCGCGACGCTGCGCCCGGGAGCGCAGGCCCACGTCTTCACCCATCACCTCGTCCGCGAGGATCAGCAGGCGCTGTTCGGCTTCCCGAGCACGGAGGAGCTGGCCTTTTTCGAGCTGCTGATGACCGTCAGCCAGGTGGGCCCGCGGCTGGCCCTGGCGATCGTGAGCGCGCACCCGGTGACCAAGCTCCAGCTGGGGATCATCGGTGACGACGTCGACCTCTTCACATCGGTGAGCGGCGTGGGGCGCAAGACGGCGCAGCGCATCATCCTGGAGCTCAAGGAGAAGGTCCACGCCGCCGGGATCGCGGGCGGCGGAGCCGGCGGTGCCGCGGACTCCGACGTCGTGGCCGCACTCGAGTCGCTCGGCTACACCGCGTCCGAGGCGAGAAAGGCGGCCGGGGCGGTGGCGGGCGGCGACGCGGCACTCGACGCCCGCATCAAGGCCGCGCTCCAGGAGCTCGCCCGGGGCCGATGAGCCACGGCATTCGCGCCGCCCAGCGCCACGAGGCCGAGGCGCTGGTCGCCCTGTCGCACCGCTCGAAGGCGCATTGGCCGTACGACGTCGCCTTCCTGGCGAGGGTCGCCCCGCTGCTCGTGCTGACAGCGACCGAGATCGCGCGCGACGAGGTCCATGTGCTGGAGGTCGACGGCCGCGTCGCCGGCTGGCACCGCGTCTCACTCCACGACGACCGGGCCGAGCTCGAGGACCTGTGGCTCGAGCCGGAGCACATCGGCGCGGGGTGGGGGAGGGTCTTGTTCGAGCACGCAGTCGATGTGGCCCACTCCCACGATGCGATGGCCCTCGAATGGGACGCCGAACCCTACGCACAGCCGTTCTACGAGCGCATGGGTGGCGTGGAGATCGGCCGCGTCGCATCGGCCGCGGAGGAGGGACGAACGCTGCCCCGCATGCGACTCGCGCTCCTGCAGGCACCTGCGTCGCCGTAGGCTGATCTTGTCGGCGCTCCGTATAAACGTATATGCGATGGGCGGTGTCGCCAAGAGCCGGTCGTGGCGGGATCAGGCGCGCCGCAGGACGAGCCCGATGTGCCCGTATGGCGGCCGCGGGTCCGTGTAGGTCCGCACGCGGGGATCGGCCTCCGACACGGCGCTCTGGTCCCACAGCCGGTTCTCGGTGTCGAACGACACCTCAGCGAGCTGCGGCCAGCGCGCGAGCATCCGGTTCCCGATCTCGTGCACGAGGTGCTGGATCGAGAGCGACACGAACTCGTGGAAGACGGCCGCAGCGAGGTCGGAGACCTGCTCGGCGGCCACGTAGCGCGATGCGTCGAGGCCGAGGGCGTCGGGCGCATCGGTGTAGCGCCAGCCGATGTCGGCCCAGATGTACAGGGGCCGGTCGGGGCGGTCCGGCAGGGTCGTGTGCTCGTCACGGGCGAAATCGGCGAAGGCGGAGCCGGTGATCTTGACCAGCTGCAGGGCGCTGCGGCCGCAGACATGCTCAACCATCCGGATGCCTCCGTCACCATCACGCTCGAGCTCGAGGCGCGCGGTGGCAAGCTCGCATCGATCTCGCGAGAAGAGGCGGTCGGACGAGGCGAACCCATCGTCGGCGGGGATGATCGCGGCCGGGAAGGGCAGCTCGCGGCCGGTGATCGTCAGCGACGCCATGTGCGGGTAGGTGATGAGGAACGCCGACCCGACCTCGTAAAGCCACAGCTCCAGCGTTCGCGCCCGGGCACGGAGCGAGGCGTCGTGGATGACGTTCTTCATCGTGTCCGTGGCGACGACCATCCGGTTGTCGCCCTGCTCGTACGCCGGCCAGAAGTCCTCGCCGTGCACGACCACCTCGATCTCCGCCGCGGTGAGGATGTTCTCGCGCCCTGCGAACGGCGACTCTGGGATCGGAGTCACCCCCTTCAGCGGCTCGGCGTAGGTGCGATAGACCCTGACATCGGCCTTGCCGTAGCGGATCTCGTGCTGCATGTCGGGACCGATGCCTCGCCTTCGTCCTCAGCCGCGCAGCCGCGCCAGGCGGTCCGCGGCGATGTCGACGCACTCGTCGACCCCACGTCGCAGCTCGACGTCGGTCTGGTTGCGCAGGCCCACCTCGATGAGCGGGATGATGGCAGCCCCTGGCCGCCCCGCGACGAACACCGCGTAGCGGAAGCCGTGCACCCGTTCGTAGGCGTCGTTGAGGAATGCCAGCTCGTCGGCCACGCGCTCCGCCTCCCGGTCGGCGGCCGGATCGTGGGCGTCGTAGCCCTGTTCGGCATGGCTCAGCGTCGAGACCGTCTCGGGCGCGGCACCGATCCGGGGATGTGCGTTCACGAGCTCGATCGCCTCCTCGGTCGGCAGCTCGCGCGTGATGCGGGCGGCCGCTGCGAGGAGGTCGGCATCGCCCCCGTAGGGGCGCTCGACCGCCAGGCGCGTCAGGAACCGCGGCGCGCCCTCGAAGAGCGGCGCGACCTCGTGCGCGAACGACTCGGGCGGCAGCCGGTCGAGGTCGTCGATCTCCGGGAAGGCGACGCGCGGCAGGCGGGCGTCGACGTCATCGGTCGCCGCCTCGAGCTCCACGAGGTCCCGGAGCGGGAGACCATTCGACGCGTTCTTGGCCGGTATGTCGGGCCTGAGGGCGCGGTCGCGCTCGACGGCGTCGCGGTGGACGGCCGCGACATGGAGCCCGCGCCGCAGGTAGAAGTGGATGGCCTCGAGGTTGTCGTTCGTCGTGACCAGCCACAGCCGTCGATGCCCGCTCGCGGCTGCGACCTGGACGGCGGTCTGGAGGAGCTGCGTTCCCGCACCCGTGCCGCGCGGCTGGGCGTGGAGCGTCACCACCTCGAGGCCCCGCTGTGCCGTTTCGTGGACGGTGGCCAGCCCGACGCGGGTTCCGTCGAGCTCGGCGACGAGGCCGGGAAGATCCAGCGGGTCGACGACCTCCCCGAGGCGTGCCGTGATGCGGGTGCCCTGGTGAGCGGCGATCAGCCGGTCGGCCCACGCCCGGTCCTCTGGCAGCAGATCGCGGATCCGCATTGGCGGGGCGGAGACGGCCACGCCTCGTCAGCTTCCGCGGTACGTCGTCAGGCCGAACGGGGCGAGGAGCAGGGGGATGTGATAGCCGCGCTCCGCGTCCTCGATGCGGAGCCCCACCGCGCAGCCCTGGAAGAAGGAGTCCTCGCCGCGATACGACGCAACGTCGAAGAGGAGCTGATAGTCGCCGGGGAGTAGCTCGTCGCCATCCAGCAGGTCGGTGATGCGGCCCTGCGCATCGGTCTCGAGCTCGTTGATGAGCTCGGAGCCGCCTTCGCTGTCGAGGCGGAAGATCGCGACCGCGACGCCGTGCGCGGGGATGCCCCGATCCGTGTCGAGGACGTGGGTGCTGATCGTCGGTCGCAGGTCGGCCATTGGATGTCGCTCCTCTTCGCAGACGCATGATGCGCCATGCCGATGCGCCTTGGAGTGGGTTGCGTGGTGCCACAACGCACCGTCTGCACGATCCCTCCGCCCGGGCGGGTTCGCGGGAGCACAAGGGTCCCCTTCGGCTGGCAATCGAGCGCTCGCGCGGTGTGCCGGCCCGGGGGCAGGAAGAAGGAGGTTTTGGCCATGTTGTCCAGACCACGCTCGCGACGCTGGCTCATCCCCGTGGCGTCGACCATCATCCTGGTCGTCTCCACGGCGGTGCCCGCCGGCGCCGCCCCGCCGCCGGCGCCGGCGTTCGCGCCCCGTTGGGCGAGCGCAGTCGCCCACGATATCTCGCCGACGCTGCGAAGCCTGGCAGCGGCCTATCGCGGCCCGACCGGCGACCCCACGAAGACGGAAACACGCCGCGCGAATTCCGCGCCGAAGCTGTGACGACGGACGCGGATAGCGGCTTCACCGGCGATCCTGTCGCGCAGACGAGTCCCGTCTCCGGTTGACAGCGGGCTCCTCTACCCGAAGTACGGCGTCTGGACTGACAGCTAT
Source organism: Candidatus Limnocylindria bacterium (assembly GCA_038209995.1). Classification (GTDB taxonomy): domain Bacteria; phylum Chloroflexota; class Limnocylindria; order QHBO01; family QHBO01; genus JAICQM01. The sequence continues at coordinate 54,477 of JBBQXD010000016.1, forward strand.
GTCATCACGACCCGCGGGTTCGGCCCGACGACCGAATACGGCATCGGCGTCTACGCGCTCGAGAAGAACAAGATGCTCAACGGGCAGATGCCCGCTTCGCGAGCTTCTTCATCGTTACTTGGCTGGGTTCGAGATGCCCGGCTGCGCCAGGCAATCCCGCGATGTCGGCGCAACACGGGAAGATCGAGTCGAAGCCTGCGACCGGGAGGTGGCTTCTTCAGCACGAGCGACGAGCCGGCGGCCGAGTTCCATTTCACTCGCAGGTCCCAGATGTTCGGCACCTATGCCCCCGCGGATGGCGTCCACCGCTGGATGGGGAGCATCGCCCAGGACAAGAAGGGGAACATGGCCCTGGGCTACAGCGTGGTGAACGCGACGGCTGTCTATCCGGGCATCCGCTATACAGGTCGTCTTGCTGGCGACACGCTTGGTGACATGACGCTCGGTGAGGGCACGATCATCAACGGGAGCGGGGTCCAGACGACCACGAATTCCCGTTGGGGCGATTACACCTCGATGAACGTGGATCCCGTCGACGACTGCACGTTCTGGTACCTCAACGAGTACTACGCCGTGTCCGGCACACCGGCCGACACCCGGCCGTGGCAGACACGCATCGCGAGCCTCAAGCTGCCGGGCTGCTGAAATCGCGAGTCCTGCGATCAACGGAGGGGCGCGGCCGATGGCCCCGCCCCTCCGTCATGCCTCCCCGGGGCTGTGTCCGGAATGACCGATTGACCGCCTGCTCGCACCGCGCGCCTCGACGTGCTCCTCGCCGGGTCACTCGACCCCGGCGTCGTGAGCACCTGCTCGCTCATCCGCGATGGGGCGGTGATCGCGGTCGTCGACCCGGGGATGGCGCGTCGACAGGTGGACATCCTCGCCCCGTTGCGGGCCCTTCACATGGCGCCAGGGGAGGTGACCGACGTCATCCTCAGCCACCACCACCCGGACCACACGATGAACGTGGCCCTCTTTCCGGCCGCACGCGTCCTTGATCGCTGGGCCATCTACCAGGGTGACGAATGGACCGATCGCGACGCCGAGGGCTACGAGCTGACGCCGTCCATCCGCCTCATCCGGACCCCTGGTCACACCCGCGAGGACATCTCGACCGTAGTCGGCACGCCGGCCGAGATCACGGTGATCACCCATCTGTGTTGGGACGAGACCGGGCCCGATGCAGACCCCTGCGCGGTGGATCACGGGCTGCTCGCGCTCTCCAGGCGGCGGGTGCTCGCGATCGCCGATAAGATCGTCCCGGGGCACGGCGCACCCTTCGCCCCCAGCGAGGCGACACTGCACTGACAGTCGTCCGCGCCACGCGGTCCTCGATGCGCGGCGTATTCTGCGCCCCGATGGCCGAGCTGACGATCCGGGTCGGGGAGCTGACGTTCACCGCGCGCTGGGAGGAGGCCGCGCCACGCACGCGCGACGCGCTCCGCGCGTGGCTGCCGCTCCGCGAGCGGCTCATCCACTGCCGCTGGAGCGGCGAGTCGACCTGGATCCCGTTCGGTGACAGGCGGCCGGAGGTTGGGTTCGAGCATGACACCTCGCATCCCGCTCCGGGGCAGCTCCTCATCTACACCGGCGAGATCAGCGAATGCGAGATCCTCATCCCCTACGGCGCGTGCTCGTTCAGCTCGAAGGTCGGGCCCCTGGCCGGGAACCACTTCGCGACGCTGACGAGCGGGATGGAGCAGCTTCCCGAGATGGGGCGGCGGGCGCTGTGGGACGGCGCCCAGGAGATCGAGATCAGCGAGTGGTAGGACGCCATGACCGGGCGTCGCGAGGGCGGCGGCGCTGGCACACTGGCGTCCATGCCGGCTCGCCGCAGGATCTCGCTCGGGTTAACCGTCCCGACGAAGCCCGCTCCGCTCGCTGACGTCGTCAGCCTCCGCGACTTCGAGGCGCTGGCGCGCGACCGCCTCGCGCCCGAGGCGTACGGCTACTACGCGGCTGGCGCGGGGGACGAGCGCACGCTCGCCGACAACCTCGCCTCCTGGTCCGCCTGGCGCCTCGTTCCGCGCGTCCTCAGCGGCACCCGGGATCCGGACCTTGGCGTGACCCTGCTCGGGGCGCGGGCGACGTTGCCATTCGGCGTCGCGCCGACCGCCCTCCAGGGCATGGCGCACCCGGACGCCGAGCTGGCCACCGCGCGGGCCGCGGCGCGGGCCGGGATGCCGCACGTGCTGAGCACCGCCTCCATGCGCTCGCTTGAGGAGGTCGCGCAGGCGGCCACGGCGGCCGGAGACGGCCCACGCTGGTTCCAGCTCTACGTCGACCACGACCTCGACTTCGCACGCGAGCTCGTCGAACGCGCCGCCGCGGCGCGCTACGGTGCGATCGTCCTCACCGTGGACCTGCCGGTGGCCGGGTACCGGGAGCGCGACCTGCGCACCCGGTTCGCCGTCCCGGCGGGTGTCCAGGCGCATCTGCCCGCCGGCTTCGAGGGCGGGCACCTGCCGTTCGCAGCGGCGATAGACACGAAGCCGGACCTGCGCTGGGCGGATGTGGCGACGATCGCCGGGTGGTCGTCGCTGCCGCTGGTCGTCAAGGGCGTCCTGGCGCCGCGCGACGTGGAGCGCGCCATCGACCACGGCGCCCGCGCGGTGTGGCTCTCGAACCACGGCGGACGCCAGCTCGACGGCTCGGTGACCGCGGCCGAGATGCTCCCCGAGGCCCTCGAAGCGGCGAACGGCCGGGCGGAGCTCTACGTCGACGGCGGCATCCGGCGGGGGAGCGACATCGTCATCGGACTTGCCCTCGGGGCGCGGGCAGTCTTCATCGGTCGACCGTTCGTCTATGCCCTTGCGACCGCCGGCGAGGCCGGCGTCGAGCATGCGATCGCCATCCTGACCGACGAGGTACGGCGCGCGGTGGCGCTGACGGGCGCCACCCGCATCGACGACCTGCGACGCGATCATCTGCGTGCGGCGCGATGATGGCCATCGACACCCTCGTGGCCGGCGGAACGGTCGTGCATGCCTCGGGGAGCGAGCGCGCCGACGTGGCGATCCGCGGCGAGCGCATCGCCGCCATCGGCACCGATCTCGGCCCGGCGGGCCGGACGGTCGACGCCAGCGGGCTCGTCGTCCTGCCCGGCGTCATCGACGCTCACACCCACCTTCGGCTCCCGATCCCCGACGAGCCGGCCCGCTTCCTCGTCGACACGGTTGCTGCCGCGTTCGGTGGCACCACCACCGTCCTGACCTTCAACAACCCGGGGACCGGGATCACGGAGGCCGGCGCGATGTCGCTGCTGGCCGGGATGCACGAGTTCCGCGAGCGCAGCACCGGCCAGGCCGCCGTCGACATCGGTCTCAACGCGGTCCTCACCGGAAGGCAGCCCCATGCGCTGGCGGAGCTCCCCGACCTGATCGCGTCCGGAGTGCCGACCTTCAAGGCCTTCATGGTCTACGACTTCCGCCTCCCCGACGCGCGGCTCGAGGAGGCCATGGGCATCGCGGCACGCCACGGCGGCATGCTCCAGGTGCACTGTGAGGAGCCATCGATCATCGACCCGCTGGTCGCCGAGGCACTCGCACGCGGGGACATCAGCTGCCGCAATCACATGCTCACCCGCCCGTCGCGTGCCGAGGGTGCTGCGACGCGGAAGGCGATCGAGATGGCGCGCCGCGCGGAGGCGCCGCTCTACATCGTCCACCTGAGCTGCGAGGAGGCACTCGAGGCCGTGGCCGCGGCCAAGGCGCGCGGCGAGCCAGTGCATGCCGAGACCTGCCCGCACTACCTGACCTACACGAGCGATCTCTGCGACGATCCCGATGAGGCGGAGGCGATCAAGCGCGTCATCTCGCCACCGCTTCGCACACAGACCGATGTCGACGCCCTGTGGGCAGGACTTCGCGACGGCGTCCTTGACGTCATCGCCTCCGACCACGTCCCGGATCGGGTGGCAGTCGAGAAGCGGGTTCCGGCGCCGCCCTTCCCGGAGATCAGCAATGGCGGCCCGGGAATCGAGACGCTCCTCGCCGTCGCGTGGACCGAGGGCGTCGCCCGCGGTCGGCTCAGTGCCGAGCGGCTCGTCGAGGTGCTCGGCACCAATCCGGCGCGCCTCTTCGGGCTCGCCGCGAAGGGTGCGCTGGAGGTGGGCCGCGACGCGGACATCGTGGTGTGGGATCCGGACGCGCGGCGCACGATCCACCAGGCGGCGCTGCACCACGCGAGCGACTACACGCCCTTCGAGGGCCTCGAGGCGCGCGGCGCGCCGGTCGCGACCTTCCTGCGTGGCCATGAGCTCGGGACGGACGAGTCGGGACCCGTCGGTCAGTTCATCGAGCGCAGGCTGGTGTCATGAGCGAACGCGAGGCGTTCACGGCCGAGTTGTGGCGCGACACCTGCGCGCGCGGGTGAGGAAACCGGGCGGGGCCTCCCGGCGTCCCGCGGCCATGCATCGTCACATCGGACTGCTCCTCGTCTTCGCCGCGTTGGCCGCGTGCTCGCTCCTGCCGTCCGGCGGCCTCGACGGGCAGTGGCGCCTCACCTCCGGCACGGTGGATGGGCAGCAGATCCCCATTTCGGCGCAGGCGCCGATGACCCTGACCCTCGACAGCGGCCAGGCGGTCGGCCGCGGAGGGTGCAACAGCTTCGGGGGCCGCGCGACGATCAGCGGCGACCGCGTCGCCTTTGGCCAGCTCTCGTCGACTCTCATCGGCTGCGACGACCCGCTCGGCCGAGCCGAGCAGCTCTACCTGACGGCCCTCGGGCGCGTCGAGCGCGGCCATCGGGATGGGGCAATGCTGACGCTCAGCGGCAGCGGGATCGAGCTCACCTTCAGCGCCGTGGCTCCGACGCCGGACAGCTCGCTCACCGGCACCACGTGGCATCTCGAATCCGTCATCTCCGCTGACACCGTCGCGAGCGCCTCGGGCAGCGAGGCGGCGACGCTCGTCTTCGCGGACGACGGCACCGTGACCGGATCCACCAGCTGCCATGACTTCACGGTCGCCTTCACCCGCGACGCGACCGCCGTCACGCTTGGCGCAGTGAGCGTCCCGGACGGTTCGTGTGCCGGCCCGACGGCCAGCATCGAAGCGGCCGTCGTGAAGGTCCTCGGTCCAGGTGTCGCGACCGCAAGGGTGGATCAGGATCGGCTCATCGTCACCGGCAGCGACGGTCGCCGCCTCGAGTATCGCGCCGGATCCTGATCGTCGGCCGGCGCGCGATCCGGCAATGGGGGAGGCTGGATGAGCACGAATCGGCGGCCAGGCATGGCACCACGGTCACGGTGCCGCGGATCGGAGTACCCTTAGGCCCCCACGCCGCCCGCGCCCGCACCGCGGCCCAGGAGAGCCTGTGTCCCTGTCTTCCAGCCGCCTCGGCCGTCGAACGAGCGACCTGCGGGTCCTCCAGCGCGCGACCGTGCACATCGACGAGCTCAACGCGCGCCTGGATGGTGCGCTCGCCGCCGAGGAGATCGAGACCGAGCGGATGCGCCTGCTCCGGGAGGCCACCAATCAGATCACGCGCGCCGCCAATGACGGCATCCAGGCCTATCGCCGGGTGGTCGGGGCGCTGAAGTCCGAGGCCGCTCGACCTGACAGCGCCGACGCCGATGCCCTCGCGCGCGTGCAGGCGGCGCTTGACGCGGCGCGCGCCGATCTCCTGCGAGCCATCGAGGAGACGAGCCGTCGTTATCCGTGGGCCGCGCCCCAGGCAGGCGGCGAGCTGGAGACGAGCGAGCCCGCCTCGAGGACATGAAACGAGGCCGATGGCGGATGCCATCGGCCTCGAAGGGTGACGGAGGACTAGCGCCGGGTGGCGAAGCAGTCCGCGCAGTAGACCGGCTTGGAGCCGCTCGGGCGGAACGGCACCTGGGCCTCTTTGCCGCAGTTGTCGCAGGTCGCGGAGAACATCTCGCGCT
>JBBQXD010000017.1:0-55340 GCA_038209995.1 Candidatus Limnocylindria bacterium
TGGCGTGCCGATCTCGTCCTGGCGCCGATAGAGCTTGCCGATCGCCGCGGTGTCGTCGTAGACGGCCATCGTGTGGCGTTTGAGGTCGTCCTTGATGCGATGGCACAGCTCGACGATCTCGGGCCGCTTCTTGAGCAGCGGCAGGACCGCCACCTTGTACGGCGCGAGGTCAGGGTGGAGCGCCAGGGAGACGCGCGTCTCGCCCCGAACCTCCTCTTCGCGATAGGCATCGATGAGGAAGGTGAATGCCGCCCGGTCGGCGCCGGCGGCGGTCTCGACGACCCACGGGATGACGTGCTCGTTGGTCGCCTGGTCGAAGTATTCGAGCTTCTCGCCGGACGCCTCGCTGTGGCGCGACAGGTCGAAGTCGCCGCGGTTGTGGACGCCCTCCAACTCCTTCCAGCCGAACGGGAAGCGGTACTCCACGTCGACCGCCTTCTTGGCGTAGTGGGCCAGCTCGTCCGGGGCATGCTCGCGGAGGCGCAGCCGGGCAGGGGTCACGCCGTAACGCTCGTACCAGGCGCGCCGTTTCGGCAGCCACTCGTCGAACGCCGCGGCCGCCGCGCCGTCCGGGCGGACGAAATACTGCATCTCCATCTGTTCGAACTCGCGCATCCGGAAGACGAAGTTGCCTGGGCTGATCTCGTTGCGGAACGACTTGCCGACCTGGGCGATCCCGAATGGCAGCTTCTTGCGAGTCGATTGGAGGACGTTCTTGAAGTTGACGTACGAGCCCTGGGCCGTCTCGGGGCGGAGATAGATGACTGACGCCTCGTCCTCGACCGGGCCCATGAACGTCTTGAACATGAGGTTGAAGCGGCGCGGCGGCGAGAGCGGGCCGCCATCGACCGGGCAGCGCAGGCCAAGCCGCTCGACGATGTGGGGGTCTTCGAGGTCGGAGGGCGAGAGGGACTCGGCCCCTGGCAGCTCGTCGAGCCGGAAGCGCCTGTGGTCGGTCCCGCATTCGACCATCGGATCGCTGAACGAGCCGACGTGACCGGACGTGATCCAGACCTGCGGATGCATCAGGATCCCGGCGTCGAGCCCCACGATGTCGTCGCGCTCCTGGATCATCGAACGCCACCAGGCGCGCTTGACGTTGTTCTTGAGCTCCACCCCGAGCGGGCCATAGTCCCAGAAGCCGGCCATGCCGCCGTAGATCTCGCTCGACGGAAAGACGAATCCGCGTCGCTTGGCGAGACTGACGATGACGTCCATGTTCGGCGCGGGCATGGCAGGGGCGGCTCCAGGTGACGCGTGGGGCATCGAGTCTAGCCGACTTCGGATCCCACCTCGGCGTGGTCGCTCACGCCACCGGGGCCGCGGCGGGTCCGCGTCGCTCGCGGGCCTCGACCTCCTCGAGGAAGTCGCGCGATCGAAGCTCGTGCTCCAGGACGGCAGAGATGGTGGCGTGCAGCAGGCGCTCCGCCTCGCGCGCCACCGGGGTTGCGAGCCGCAGCCGGAGCACGTCGGCAAGCTCGGATCGCTGGAGGTGCCGCAGGACCTTCAGCGCCTCATCGCTGATCGGCCGCGCGGCGAGCGCCGCGTGCGCACAGGACCCGCAGAGGATGCCACCGGCGACCGGCGAGTAGGCGTTGCCGCCCGGCTCGATGGTCGCGCCGCACTCGAGGCAGCGTGTGAGCTCCGGCCGGAAGCCCATCGCCCCCAGGAGATGGAGCTCGTACCAGCGCGCGACCACGTCACGCGCCACGAGGTCACCCGGCACGTCGAGGCCGGAGAGCGCCTGGGCCAGCAGCACGAACGCCGCGTGCGCATCGGCCTGTTCCTCGCAGAAGCGGTCGGCCAGCTCGGCGATGTACCACGCCGATGCCGTGGCGTGGAGGTCCTCGCGGAGGCCGAGGTGCGGGTTCTCGAGCGCGGTGGAGGTCACGACATCGAAGGTGCGGCCGACGGCCAGCACGAGATGGACGTCGGAGAGCGGCTCCAGCCCGCCGCCGAGGCGGGAACGCGTCCGCCGCACGCCCTTCGCGATGACCTTGAGCTTCCCAAGCCGGGGGGTGAGGATGGTGAGCACGCGATCGGCCTCGCCGAGATCCATGCTGCGCAGGACGATCGCCTCCGTCTTGTAGAGGCGGCCGCGCGGACTCATCGGCCGGCCCGCGACGATCTGCTGGAAAACTTGCTCATTGCGAGTATCATGATCCTTGCCGCCGACTCGGGCGGCGAGGGTTGATCAGCACGCAAGGACGCCCAGTACATGGCACTCATCGACCTCGGGTACTCTTCGGACGTGGACATCCAGGCCGAGTTTACGCGCCTCCTCGGCGACATCGAGGGGGAGATGCGGTCGGTGCTCTCGGAGCGGGATGGGCACGCCCGACCCCTCTACGAGCAGCTCGCTTACCACCTCGGCCTCGACCAGGCCGATGGCGCCCGCGGCAAGCGGATCCGGCCGCTGCTCGGCCTCCTCGCCTACCGTTCGATCGCGGGTGAGCATCGCGGCGCGCTGCCGGGCGCGGCGGCGGTCGAGCTGGGGCATAACTTCAGCCTCGTCCATGACGACATCGAGGACGGCGACCGCGAACGGCGCCATCGGCCGACGCTGTGGGCGATCTGGGGCATCCCGCTCGCGATCAACGCCGGCGACGCGCTCTTCGCCCTGTCGCGGCTGGCGCTCTACCGCCTCCTCGACGGCGGCTTCAGCGAGCGCCGCGTGCTCGAGATCATGCGGATCTACGACGAGACCTGCCTCGCGCTCTGCGAAGGCCAGTATCTCGACATCAGCTTCGAGCGCTCGGCCGAGATCGGGGTGGATGCCTACATGGAGATGATCGGCAAGAAGACCGCGGCCCTCATCGGCGCATCGATCCAGGCGGGCGCGCTGCTCGCCACCGACGACGCGGCCACGATCGAGGCCTACCGGCGGTTCGGGTACGACCTCGGGCTGGCCTTCCAGATCGCCGATGACGTGAAGGGCAGCTTCTGGAGCAGCGACCGCTCGGGGAAGGCGGAGGCGGGCGACGTGCGCCGCCGGAAGAAGACACTTCCCGTCGTCTGGGCGCTCGAGCACGCCTCGCCAGCCGACGGCGCGCGCCTCCGTGCGCTGTTCGCGCCCGCCGACGAGCCGATGACCGATGCCCAGGTCGACGAGGCGCTCGATCTCCTCGTGCGCTGCGGGGCACGGGACCATGCCCAGTCCGAGGCACGACGGCTTCGCGACCTCGCGCTGGGCGAGATCGACGAGCTGCCGGTCGACCTCCTGCATCGCACCCACCTCCGGGCGCTCGTCGAGTCGGTGATCGCGCCGTAGGGAGCGTCAGCCGGCGGCGCCGACCGTCGGCTCTGCGTTCGGCTGCTCCTCCGAGGTTCGCGGGCGCGATGCGATCACCTTCGAGACGCGACGGGAGTCGGCGGCCTCGACACGGATCGTCACCTCGTGGAACGGGACCTCCTCGCCGGGCAGCGGGATGCGTCCGGTACGGTGAATGACGAACCCGCCGACGGTGTCGTACGCCTCCTCGTCCTCCTCCTCGTCATCGCTCATGTCGAACAGGTCGCGAAGGTCGTCCATGCTCACCCGGCCATCGAGCCGGAAGGCGACCTGCGCATCGGATTCGATCGGCTCGACCAGCTCCTCCTCGCTGTCGTACTCGTCCTGGATCTCACCGACGATCTCCTCGACGAGGTCCTCCATCGTGATCAGGCCAGCCGTCCCGCCGTACTCGTCGACCACGATCGCGATGTGCCGCTTCGCGAGCTGCATCTCGTGGAGCAGCTCGTCCACCCGCTTCGACTCGGGCACGTAGATCGGAGGCCGTACGAGCGAGCGCAGGTCGATCCCATCGGTCCCGCTGCCGATGCGGATATTCCCCTTCAGATAGGGCAGCAGGTCCTTGGCGTATAGGACACCGATGATGTTGTCGAGCCCGTTCTCGTAGATGGGCACCCGCGAATGGCCGGCACGGACGATGACGTCGAGCGCCTCGTCGAGCGGCGCCGTGACCTCGAGGGCCCGGATCCCGATGCGCGGCACCATCACCTCGTGGACGCTCTTCTCGCCGAGCTCGATGACGCCGTGGATCATCTCCTTCTCGTCCTCCTCGATCCCGCCCTGCTCCGAGCCGCTCTCGACGAGCGACTTCAGCTCCTCCGTCGACAGGTAGCCGGCATTGGGGCGCTGCTTGCCTCCGAAGAGGCGGACGAGGACGAGGCTGATGCCCGCGACGAGCCAGACGATCGGTCGCAGGAGCCGGTCGAGCAGCGCGAGCGGCCGCGCGACGGCGAGCGCCAGCCGCTCCGGGAAGTTCAGCGCCATCGTCTTCGGCACGAGCTCGCCCACGATGATCGTGAGCATCGCCACCAGCAGCGTCACCACGATGAACGCGATCGTGTCGGCGGCGTTGCGGATGACCCCGACCGGGATGAGGACGATGAGGCCGGCGAGCGCGTGCGAGAAGGAGACGGCCCCGAACGCACCGGCCAGGAAGCCAAGGAACGTGATCCCGACCTGGATGGTGGCGAGGAAGCGCGACGGATCCTCGATGAGCGCCTGCGCCGTCCGGGCCGCCCGGTTGCCCTCGTCGGCGAGCTGAGCGAGGCGGTGGCGCTTGACGGTGATGAGCGCGATCTCGCTCGCCGCGAAGAAGCCGGTGATGAGAATGAGGACGGCGACGATCGCGAAGTCGAGGAACGGATTGCCGGTCCCGCCGCCACTGCCTTCAGCCATGCGACAGCGCGCTCACGCCTCCACCTGCGGCTTTGGATCCGGCGGCGCCACGGACGCCTCGGCGGGGCCGGACTCCTCGCGCGGCGGCGCCTCGCGCCGCCGCATCTCGATCGGCCGCGCCGGCATCCCGACCACGGTCTTGCCGGGGGCCACGTCGCGGGTCACGACCGCGCCGGCGCCGGTCTTCGCGCCCTCGCCGATGGTGACCGGGGCGCGGAGCATGGTGTTGACGCCCAGGAACGCGCTGTCGCCGATCACGGTGCGATGCTTGCGGATGCCGTCGAAGTTCGCGGTCACGGTGCCGGCGCCGACGTTGACGTTCTCCCCCACCTCAGCATCGCCGAGATAGCTGAAGTGGTGCTGCTGCGTGCCCGCGCCGATCCGAGTCTTCTTGATCTCGGCGTAGTTCCCGATCCTGGCGTGCGCCCCGATCTCGGATCCGGGGCGGAGATGGCTGTACGGACCGATCTCGACCTCCTCGGCCACGGTCGACTCCTCGACGACGCTCGCCCACACCGTCGACCGATCCCCGATCAGGCTGTCCCGCACGTGGGCATGCGGACCGATGACCGCCGAGCGCCCGATGCGGCTCGCCCCTGCCACCACGGTCCATGGCTCGATGCGTGCGTCCGCCTCGATCTCGACGCCGGCATCGATGAACGTGCTGGCCGGATCGACGATCGTCACCCCCGCGCGCATGTGTCGCTCGTTGATCTCGTCACGGATGAGTCGCTCGGCCGCGGCCAGCGCGACCCGGTCGTTGATGCCGCTCGTGAGCTCCGGGCGCGGCGCGACGACGATCGCGACCCGGCGCCCGGCGCCGGCGGCGAGCGCCACCAGGTCGGTCAGGTAATACTCGCCGGACCCTGACGCCGGCACCTGGCCGAGGTTCGCGCGCAGCCATCCCGCATCGAAGCAATAGGCGCCGACGTTCACCTCGTCGATCGCCAGCGTTCCAGGGTCGGCGTCACGATGCTCGACGATGGCGGTCGCATCCCCGGCGGCGTCACGGACGATGCGCCCATAGCCGCTCGGGTCCGGGAGGCGGGCCGCCAGGAGTGCCATCGCCGCCTCGCCCTCCGCCTGCTCGCGGAGCAGCGCCTGGAAGAGATCGGCGGGAATGAGGGGCGCGTCGCCCATCGTGACGAGCACGTGCCGTGCGCTCGCCGGCACCCGGGTCAGCCCGACTCGCACCGCGTCCGCGGTGCCCAGCTGCGGCTCCTGGCGCACTGTCACCGCCCCCCCGTCGATGGTGGCCTCGACCTGCGCGCCGCCGTAGCCGGTCACGAGCACGCGGTGGTCGATGCCCGCTGCCGCCAGGGCGTCGAGGACGTGGCTCACCATCGGACGCCCGGCGAGCGGGTGCAGGACCTTGGGGAGCGATGAGCGCATCCGCGTCCCCTGGCCTGCGGCCAGGACGATGGCGGCGGTGTTCACGAGGCGCGCATCGTATCGGCGGGGTCGGTGAGGGTCAACCGCCGTCGGTCGTGCCGGCGAGCGCGATCATCTCGATCTCGACGCGCGCGCCCTTCGGCAGCGCCGCCACCGCGACCGTGGAGCGCGCCGGGTGCGCGGTCCCGACGTGCCGTGCATATGCCTCGTTCACCGCGGCGAAATCAGCCATGTCGGCGAGGAAGATCGTCGACTTGAGCACGCGCCCGATATCGGTCCCGGCGGCGGCGAGCACCGCCTCGAGGTTGCGGAGCGCCTGCTCGGCCTGTGCCGCGACGCCATCGGCGAGGTCGCCAGTGCCCAGCACCGCTCCCACCTGGCCCGAGGTGTAGACGAGGCCGCCGCCAATGACGGCATGACTGTAGGGACCGATGGCCGGTGGGGCGCGGTCGGTGCTGATGATCCGTCGCTCGCTCATCGCTCGATGCTAGCGGCACGCAGCCGCGTCGCGTACGGCTTCGCGCGCAGGTTGGCGCGCGCGAGCCGCCCCACGATCGAGGCCGCACGGTCCGGCCCGTCGGTCACGACGAAGATCGTCGGACCGCTGCCCGTCAGGCGCGGCGCGCCACCGGCGGCGACGACGAGCGCGAACAGGTCGTCGAGCCGCGGCTCGAGCCGGCGAGCGGCGGACAGCAGGTCATTCGTCCCGTGCTGCAGCGCGTCGGCGAGGGTCGTCGGTGCGTTGTCTGCCCAGTCGTCGGGGCGGCTCGCGGCGAAGGCGTCGCCGGTGGCCAGGCCGAATGGCGGGAAGACGAGCAGACCGTGCATCGACGCATCGACCGGCAGGGGCGTCACGTGCTCGCCGATGCCGGTCACCCGTGCCGCGGGATGCTCGGAGGCAAAGAACGGCACATCCGCGCCGATCGACGCCAGCATCGCCACCTCCTCTGCGCCGCCGCGTGCCTCAGTACCGCGCCACGCGCGGCCGAGACGCCAGCCGGCGGCCGCATCCGAACTGCCGCCGCCGAGGCCCGCGGCGGCGGGGATCGCCTTCTCGAGGGTGAGGCACGCGAGCGCGTCGTCCGGCGTGCCTCCCAGGCCGGCCGCCAGGCCGCGCCAGGCGAGGTTCTCGTCGGGCTGCACCGGCACGCCGGGTATCGGCTCGCCGAAAGGATCGGTCACGCGCAGCCCCGAGCAGCCGGGCATGAGCAGCAGCCGATCCGCGAGATCGATGAGGACGAGGATCGTGTCGAGCTCGTGATAGCCGTCGTCGCGACGGCCGACGACCCGCAGCGACAGGTTGAGCTTCGCCGGCGCGGTGAGCGTGAGCGGCGTCACAGCCGATCGCCCAGCCTGCGGGTGAGGCACGCCCACTCGTCGACGCTCAGCGTCTGCGGCCGTCGTTCGGAGTCGACGCCGCAGGCATCGAATGCGGCGTCGAGGGCGTCGCGATCGACCGGCAGCTCGCGACCGAGGCCGTTGTGGAGCTGCTTCCGGCGCTGCCGGAAGCCCGCCTGCACGAGGCGCACGAACCGCTCCCGATCGGCACCGGCGGGAATGACCGGATGGGGCCGGCGTCGAAGACGAAGGATGGCCGAGGCCACCTCGGGGGGCGGCTCGAACGCGTCGCGGGGCACCCGTCCGATGACCTCGGCGCTCGCGACGTTCTGGGCGAAGGCGGACAGGTAGCTCATCCGACCCGGCGGCGCCGCCACCCGCTCCGCGACCTCGGCCTGCACGAGCAGCACGATGAGCGACGGCGGCCGCTCCGTCCCGAGGAAGGCATGGAGCAGCGGGCTGGTGATGTGGTACGGGATGTTGGCCACCACCTTGTAGTCGCCGTGCCCCGCCACGTCGCGCGGGTGGAGGGCCAGCGCATCGGCCTCGATGAGCGAGAAGCCCGGCACACCGGTGAGCTCGCGCCGCAGCCACGCCGCCAGCCCGGGATCGAGCTCGACGGCGGCCACCGATGCGCCGGCCGCCAGCAGACGGCGGGTGAGCACGCCGAGCCCCGGCCCGATCTCCACGACGTGGTCACCAGTTGCGAGCTCGGCGGCGGCGACGATCGCGTCAAGCGCGGCCGGGTCGGTCAGGAAGTGCTGGCTCAGGCTCTTCTTCGGCCACAGGCCCTCGGCGCGCAGCAGGCGGCGCAGTTGGCCGGGCGTGGGCGGCACGAGGCGCTCCGCGGACAGGGGATCGTCGCGAGCGGCGTCGCTCATGAGCCGTTCAGCCATGGGAGCGCGAGGTTCGGGATCGCCTCCAGCGACGGCCCAGCACGATCACCGGCGAGGTAGCGGTAGCCCGCGGCCGCGCCGATCATGGCGCCGTTGTCGGTGCACCAGGCCGGCGGCGGGACGCGGAGCGGGATGCCGTCCGCGGCGAGCCGCTCGCGGAGGACCTCGCGCAGGGCGCGGTTCGCGGCCACGCCGCCGCCGAGCGCCACGGCAGCGACCTCGTGCTCGGCCGCGGCAGCGACCGTCTTCGTCACCAGCGCGTCGACCACCGCCTCCTCGAATGCGGCAGCCAGGCCATCGACCGGGATCGGCTCGCCGCGCGCTCGATAGCCGGCGACTTCGCGAAGGACCGCGGTCTTGAGTCCCGAGAAGCTGAAGTCGTACAGCCCGTCGGTGCGGGCGCGCGGAAAGCGGGTCGCGGGCGGCGTCCCGACCGCGGCGGCGGAGATCGCCGGGCCGCCCGGGTAGCCGAGGCCGAGCAGCCGGCCGACCTTGTCGAATGCTTCCCCGGCCGCGTCGTCGACCGTCTGGCCGAGAAGGGTGTAACGGCCGTGGCCGCGCATGAGGACGAGCTGTGTGTGGCCGCCGCTCACCACGAGGCACAGCAGCGGAAAGTCCGGTTCCGGCGGCAGTGGCGACGCGTCGTCGACATCGGTCAGCCAGTTCGCGTAGATGTGGCCCTCGATGTGGTTCACGCCCACCAGTGGCAGGTCGTGGGAGACCGCCAGAGCCTTGGCGACGCTGACGCCGACCAGGAGCGATCCGATGAGCCCCGGCCCGTACGTCACGGCCACCGCGTCGAGGTCGCTCCAGTCGACGTTCGCCGCCACCATCGCCGCGTCGAGAGTCGGGATGATCCAGCGCAGCTGCTGGCGGGCGGCCACCTCCGGCACGATGCCGCCGGTGGCGGCGTGCAGCGCGATCTGCGTCGCGACCTCGTTCGCCTCGATCCGCCGCCCGCCGATGACGACCGCCACCCCGGTCTCGTCGCAGCTCGACTCGATGGCGAGCACCCGCGGCCCGCTCACGCCGGCGCCTCCCCCGCCACCTGCAGCGCGCGCTCAGCGCCGAGCCGCGCCTCCATCGATGTGCTGCGCAGCTCGGGCGTGGTCATGATCTGCGCGTCCTCGCCGTCGTCGGTGTAGTACCGAGGGCGGCGGCCGACGGCAGCGAAGCCGAAGCGCTCGTAGAGCGCGATCGCCGGCGCGTTGCTCGGCCGGACCTCGAGCGTCAGCCGCGCCGCGCCGAGCGCGATGGCCAGCTCGGCGACCGCGAGGAGCATGCGGACCCCGACGCCGGAGCGCCGCGCATCGGGAAGGACGCCAAAGGTCGTGATGTGCGCCTCGTCGGCCATGAGCCAGACCCCGGCGTAGCCGACGATCCGCCCGCCGCGCTCGGCGACGAGGTAGCGCGCGAGGCGGTTGCCGGTCAGCTCCTGGCGTAGCGCGTGCTCCGGCCACGGCTCGTTGAAGCTCGTCCGCTCGATCTCGTGGACGGCGGGGATGTCGCTCATCCGCATGGCGCGGACGTCGGTGCCCAGAACGACGCTCATCGGTCGGGGGTGGGCGCGTGGCCCTCGAGGCCGCGCGGAGCGCGGAGGTATGCCGGCTCGAGCGTCACGAGGTCGTCGGGTGCGACGGCCAGGCGGCGTGCCGCGAGCGCCGCCACGCCGATCGAGCCCCGGTAGGGCGGTACGGAGCCCGCGATCCCGAACGTCATCGCCAGCTCGGCGGGCACGATCGGGCCGCCCGCGGGCAGCCGTGCCAGGAGCGCGTCGCGGTCGACGAGCACCGGCACCTCGGCGTCACGGACGAGAAGCCACGCCTCGCGGGCTCCGGCTCGCGCGATCGCCGCCGG
Source organism: Candidatus Limnocylindria bacterium (assembly GCA_038209995.1). GTDB lineage: Bacteria > Chloroflexota > Limnocylindria > QHBO01 > QHBO01 > JAICQM01. The sequence continues at coordinate 10,171 of JBBQXD010000017.1, forward strand.
CGCGTCGAGCTCGGCGGCCAGCCACGCGGCGAGCGACCCGACGCCGGCGATCGGCAGGTGGCGCGCATACGCCAGGCCCTTCACCAGGCTCAGCCCGACCCGCAGGCCGGTGAACGACCCGGGACCGATGCCCACCGTCAGCCCGGTGGCCTCGTCGAGGCGCCGCCCGTTGGCCGCCAGGAGCGCCAGCAGCCGGGGCAGCAGCTCGCTGGCCTGGCGCCGGTCCGCGCTCCAGCCATCCACGGCCAGGGGCGTCCCGTCCGCCTCGGCGAGCGCCAGCGACAGGTCCGTCGATGCGCTCTCGACGGCGATGATCATCGGCCGCCAAGCGCAATGCGGGCGAGCTCGACGTGCATCGCTCCGCCGGCGCGCCAGCGGAGCGTGCGGGCATCGCCGCCATCGGAGTCCGGTTCGATGATGATCTCGAGGCGCTCGTCGGGGAGCCAGCCGGTGAGCCGATCGGCCCACTCCACCACGGTCACCCCGTCCGCCTCACGGTCATCGAGCAGGCCCGACGCCCGGGCATCGGTGGGATCATCGAGCCGATACGCGTCAACGTGGAAGAGGCGCAGCCGACCGACATGCTCGTTCATGAGCACGAACGTCGGGCTGTTCACGACGCTCGTGACACCGAGCCCCTCGGCAATCCCCTTCGTGAGCTGGGTCTTGCCTGCCCCCAGGGGACCGATGAGGGCGACCAGCATCCCCGGGACGGCGGCCTCCCCGATCGCACGCCCCACCGCCCGCGTCTCCCTGGGGGAGCCGGTCCGGAGCGTGCCACTGAGGGTGCGGTCTGCGGTCTGCATGCTGGGCGCAAGGATAGAACGCCAATCAGCCCGGCTGGCCGACGGCCTCCAGGTTCGCGAGCGGGACCGGTGCCAGGCGCCCATCCTCGAACCGGACGAGGGCCATGCGGGCCGGGATCCCCGAGGGGCCCGCATGAAGGTCGTCGAGCATCGCGACCAGCGCGCCGCTCCTGCCCTGGAACGGACGCCGATGTGCGATGACCCGGTCCCCCACCCCGGCCAGCGGCCGCCGCGACGGCGGTGGGTCGGCGTCATATACGTAAAGCCGGTGCTCGGCGCCGAACAGGCTGGCCATGCGCCCCGTATGGCGTCGGAGCCAGGCGAAGAGCTGCGGGTCGAGGCCGACCTTGCCGAACCCCTCGAGGAGCAGGAGGGCGAACGCGCCGGTCATGCCGCCGAGTTCGCGGCGCCGACGCTGGATCGCCTCGAAGTCGCGCAGCTCCTTGTCAAGCACCCCACCGAGGACGATGCCCGCCACGCCCATCGCCCGCGCCCGGGTGAGCGTCTCCGCCGACGCGCGCGAGCCGCCGGCGACGATCTTGCCCGCCTTGGCGACGTCGATCGCCGTGGCACGCAGCTCCTCGCCCGGCTCGTGCACCGCCACGACGAGCTCGGCGTGCACCGCCTCGCCGCTGCCGTCGATGCCCTCGAGCACGGCGGCCGGCACCTCGATCACGACCGCACGCCGCTCCACCGAGCGCACGCGTCCGGCCACGTGCCCGATGACCCGCTCCTCCTCGCCCCACGGCGCAACCAGCAGAGTGCCGTCGATCCGCGACGCGCCGAGGAACAGGCCGGCCACCGGCGAAGCAACCTGCCGCCCGTTGGAGCGCGCGAGGATGTCGCCGGTCGCGACGTGCGCGCCCGGAGCCATCACGACGTGGTCCGCGATGTCCGCGGCGCGGCTGTGCAGGGCGCTGGCTGCGGCAATGCTGTGCGGCGTCGTCGGGGGGCGGCGGACCGCGAGGACCGCGTCCGCCGCGACGTCCTGGCCGACGTCGACGACCACCTCGGCGCCGGGGGGCAGCGCCACTCGGTGCAGCGCGTCGGTCATCGGACCGGCTCAGGGTCGAGGGTGAATGCGTCGCGCCAGCCGGCGAGCACCACGCGTCGGTCATCGGCCCGCCGCGGCAGCGCGAGGGGGATGTCGCGCGCATCGAACACGAGCCCGACCGAACCACCGGTGACCTCGGCGCACACGACCGGTGTGCGGCGCGGGCCACCGAGCGACACACCGGGCGCCAGCTCGATCTCGAGGTCCGCGCGGGCGCCGCGCGGTAGCGGGTGGCGGACCAACGTTCCGGCGCGCACCGCGATGCGCTCCTCGTGCCATCCGGGGCGGCGGACGGCGACGCGCATCGCGGTCTGGCCGGGTCGCGCATCACGGCAGACGACCGCGCTGCCGAGAGGGATGAGGGCATCGCCGAGGATCGCGACCAGCGCATCGTCGAGCTCGTCCACATCGAGCGAGCCGAGCGGACCGAGGACGCCCGCCGCATCGATTGCGAGCTGGGTCACGCCGAGCGGGCGCAGGCCATCGAGGAGGATCGCCATCGCCTGTGAGGGTGCGGGCACGCCGGCGATCACGCGACCGGCGCCGATGACGAGGTCGATGCCCTCCAGCGCGCCATCCTCGGCTGTCATCTGCTCGAGGCGAACGCGCGCGGCCGCCTGCGCAACCGCAAGCTCGTCCTCCGTCTGGGGAAGCGCGCCGGGTCGGCTGCGCAGGTTCTGGAGCGCGTCGGCGACCGCGAGATCGTCGATCGCGTACGAGAGCTGGCGGCCAACGCGCGCCGCCATGCCGCCGGTCACGAGCTGCGATGAGGCGATCCCGCCGGCCGCGAACACGCGCCCGGCGAGCGTTCCGTCGGCATCCGCCCGCACCCAGGTCGCGTAGCGGGCGCCGAGATCGACGCCAACGACCCGGAGCCCTGTATTGCGCGCCACCGCCCCCACGGCGCGACGGAAGGCGATCGGCGCCAGGCGACGCACGCCGCGCGGCTCGACCATCCCCTGCAGGAGCGTCTCGAGGTGGTGGCGAAGTGGCTCGGCATCGCGCAGGGATCGACCCGGGCGGGGGTTCGGGGCGATCTGGAGCGCGTCGCCGACAAGGGCGCGGACCGCTGGTTCGGCCGCTGACGAGCCGGCCCAGATGATCGGCGCCTCGGCATCCGGGCCGCGGGCCGCCGCCGCGAGCGCGGCGAGATCGACGGCATGGGCGGGAACCTCGTCATCGAAGCCTCCCACGAGCAGCCACGCATCCGGGTCAGCCTGGCGCAGCGTCTCCAGGCGCTGAACGATGGAGCGGCCATCGTCCGCGGTGGCCTCCTCGATGACGAGCCAGCCGGCCGACTCGGCGGCCTGGCGTGCCGCCGCCGCCGAGACGTCGTGCGCGACCGCGACCAGGACGAGGCGCCCCGGTCGCGCGGGGGTGCGGCACACGATCCGTGCGGCGTCCGCGATCACATCCTCGAGCCGATCGGCGAGCTGTGGGTCGACCGCCGGTCGGAGGGCTGCGGCGAGCGATCGCACGAGCTCAGCCCGCGGCCAATCCGATGGCTGCGCGGCCGCCGCGACAACGCGCCAGGCGCCGTGGGCGCGCGCCACGAGCGACGCCTTCGTCCAGGCCGAGCCCACGTCCACCAGGAGCGAGCACTCGGTGGACGTCGGTTCCACGGCCGAGCTCGGTGCGTCGCTCATCGCCCGATCCCCAGCCAGTCGACGACGAGGAAGCCGACCCGATCGGCGAGCAGCGCGAGCCGCGCCACGATGAGGTAGCCGAGCCACACGCCGAGGCCGCCGAGCATGATCCAGCGCCCCGCGCCCGCCAGTCCCGCCACCGCCCGGCTGCGCGGCTGCCCGTGGACGAACGCCAGGAGCACCAGCACCGCGGTGATGGCCGCGACGATGCCCGAGCTCAGCGCGCCCCCGGTCGCTGACGGGTAGAGCGCGACGCCCGCGAGCTGCGGGATCACGGTCCCCACGATCGCGCCGCCCAGAGCAAAGGCGGCGGTCGCGCCGAGCAGGACGGCAATCGGCAGGGCGCCGATCGCGGGCGGCAGCCATCGCGCGCCGAGCAGAACGATGCCGAGCCCGAGGGCGATCCACAGCGCGGGATGCTCGGCCGGCGCCGCCAGCAGCGGCTCGACGAGTCCCGGCACGATGACCTCGCGGATCGCGATGAGTGCGAGATAGCCGGTCGCGAGGCCCGCCAGCAAGCGCTGGGACCAGCGAAACGGGCGATTCACGCCGAAGAGGATGGACCACGTCACGAGCGTCGCCAGCGCCGCCACCCACAGCGCGACCGCGCCCCCGTCGCCAAGATCGACGAGCCCCGTCACGCCGCGATCTCCTCGCCATCGGTCGGTCGGCGGAAGCGGGCGGCGATCGCGTCCGCGAGGGCGCCGAGGGTCAGGAGCATCCCGAGCAGGATCGGCAGCGCGGCGGGCGGCAGGTCGCTGATCGTTGTCGCTGGGCGGCCCGCGACCGTCGGGTCGCCCCGGACGAGGTCCACATAGGCGGCAGCGTCGCGCGTCGTGGCGAGGAGAGCGGCCAGCTGACCGCTGCGCGCATACGGGGCAGCGAGCGGCTCGAGGACGGTCGGCACGATCGCGAGCGCCCGGAGCTGCGGGACCCGTGGTGCAACCTGCTCGACCCACGATCGCGGGCCGATCTCCGTCCCACCGACCACCAGGGTCATGTCGAACGCGGCCACCCCGCCCCCATCGGCCCGCAGGCCATCGGCGAGCGCGCCGGAGGCAGCGTCCGGGATCGCCGACCGCACCGCGCCGATGAGCCCGGCCTCCGCGCCGGCGCGGAAGCCGAGGTCGAGCAGGTGGCTGGCCTGCACGCTGCCGCGGCCGAGGCGATCGAGCTCGGCGACGGCGAGGGCGCGACCCTCGGGGCTGAAGCTGATGAAGGACAGGCTCGCACCGTGGGCGGCCAGCTGGGCGAGCGCGGCGCGCACGGCTGGCCGGATCTCGGCATACGTCCCGATGTCGGGATCGAAGGCGACCAGAACGCGTCCGCGCGCAACGGCCCCGTCCAGCGCCGCCTGGAACGCCCACGCCGCGGCACTCCGGGGAGCGCCGAGCCGGAGCCCCCCGACCGACCCGACCACGACGCCGATGACGATCACCGCAATGAGGGTCAGCGGTGCGAGCCGTGGCCCGATGCGCCGCAGCGCTCGGATCGCCGGCGAGCGGCGGTCAGTCATCCGCGCCCCCGAGCCCGAAGAGCACGCGCGCCGCGGCCACCGCCGTCGCCAGTGCGAGACCGAGGAGCAGCCCCGCGAAGACGCCGCCGACCGGCACCTGGAGGAGCCACCCGGCGGCACTGGCGAGCGCCTCGCCGATCGCGCCGCCGAGCGGCAGCAGGAGCACGATCGTGACCATCGCGGCTAGGAGGAGGACCCCGTTGTCGTGACCGCGAAGGCGAATCCCTCTCCGCGCGGCCGGGATGACGAAGACCGCGGTCAGGGCGAGCAGGGACGCCCCGATCGGGACGAGCAGCGCCCCGACGACCCAGCGCACGGGAGCGCTGGACGCTCCCTCGGGCGCGAGCAGGCCGGGAATGAGCACGACTGCCATCCCGACCAGCACGAGCGTCGAGCCCACACGGTCACCATCGGGGTCGAGCGTGCCACGGGCATGCCGAGCCGCCAGCGCCCCCGCGCCGAGCAGCGCCGCCGCCGCGAAGAGGACGACGACAACCTGCCCGATGCCCCCGGTGAGGGCATCGAGGCTCGGGTTGGCGACGAGGAGGTCGAGGAGCAGGAGCAGCCCGACGATCAGGAGGAGCGCGGCGGGGAACGAGCGGCGCACCGTCGGTCAGCGAGCCATCAGGACGGCCGTCGGATCGCCGCCGACCATCGCCCACGCGGCGGCGATCAGGATGAGCACCACCGCAATTCCGATGAGCCGGTTCGTGGCCACTACAGCCGTCCGCGCGTGGCCGCCGGAGCGAAGGTCGGCCGGCGCCGCGAAGAGGCCAGCGCCGATCAGCGCGCCGTCGCCCAGGAGGAGGACCGATGGCGCCTGGGTCACCTCGCCATCGGCGAGACGCGCGCTGGCGAGGCCATCGCCCATGCCGCGGAAGAGGAGGAGGGACTCCTCGGCCGACGCGCCGGCGACGTGCGCGGCCGCTGCGCCGGCATCGCTGACGAGCGCCAGCCCAGCGGATGCGGCGCGGCCCTCGCCGACGAATTCGACCCTCGAGCGACGCCGCCGCTCGAGGGTCTCCGTTCGAAAATGCGCCTCGCCGACCACCCCGTCGGCCAGCAGCGCGGTGACCGCGTCGTTCGCCGTCACCCGCAGCGGGACGCCGCTTTGCGCGGCGGCCCGCGCGACGTGCGCGAGCAGGGGCAGCGCGGCCAGGGTCTGGAGCCGCTCGCCGGCGGCCACGGCACGCGCCACGCCGGCCGTCCCGAGCGAGAAGGTGGCGGCGGCTCCCGCCTCCGCGGCGAGGGCCATCGTGTGTGGCAGCGTGGCGAAGTGCCCGAGGTCGCGGGTCGTCCACCGTGTCGTCGGCCGTGCCACGAGCGACAGCAGCACGAGCAGGACGAGCAGGACCGCGATGGTGGGGACGATCCCCAGCCGGAACGACGAGTCGTTGATCAGGTCACCGAACCACGCCACGATCCGAGCGGCGACGTCACCGATCCCCGGCATCAGGTCGCCTCGCGGGACCGATCGTCGTCGGCGAGCTGGTCGAGGAGGCGGCCATAGGCCTCGTCATCCTCGAGCGCCCGGTCGATGGCCGCCAGCCGCGTCCCGAGGATCGGTCGCAGCGCGGGTCCCACCACGGTGGCGATGTCGGAGAGGAGCGGGCGCAACGGACGATGGATGTCGAGCAGCAGGAGGGCAGGAGCGGCCAGCCCGCGCCGCTGGAGCTCGCCGGCCAGCCCGCGCAGGTCCGGCTCGCTCATGAGGCGGTGGTGCGTATCGTCTCGAGCGCGGATGCGTACGCCCCGGCGTCGATGGGCGACCCGGCCGCGATGACGATCGAGGCTGGCGCGCCGGGGCGGCCGGAGCGAGCGGCGATCGCCTGAAGCATCAGCCACGCGGCGTCCCCAGGGGCGAACACGCCCCGCTCCGTCCCGAGCGGCGCCAGCGCGAGCCGTTCGAGACCCATCGCCTCGGCGGCGTCGAGGGCGGCCTCCACTGCCGCCCCGAGCTGTGCCGCATCGGCGCGCAGGTCGTGCCCCACCGCAACCGCGTGGATGATCCACGGGGCCGCCAGCGATCCGCCGTTGGTGACGACCACCCGGCCGGCCGAGATCGGACCCTGCCGTACCGCATCGCGCTCGACGGCGTCGCCGGCGCGGCGCTTCACGGCGGCGGCGACCCCGCTCGTCATGAAGAGGCTCTCGTTGGCAGGCACCACGATCGCGTCGACCTCAAGGTCGGCGATATCTCCCTGCCAGATGTCAATCTCGATCGGGAAGGGCACTCAGGTTGCACCCGCTGCTGTGGTGCGATCCATTCCGCTCGCCTCCCCGTGATGCACGCGGGGAAGGCGCCGGCGGAGCGCGGTCGTCACCTCGTAGTTGATCGTCCGTCGCTCGGCTGCCACCTCATCGGCACTGATGCCGGCACCCATCTGCTCGCCGATGAGCACGAACTCGTCGTCGTAGGTTACATCGGGCACCGCGCCCACGTCGACGGTCAGCCCGTCCATGCTGATCGCGCCGACCATCGGCACGCGGATGCCCCGCACGAGCGCCCATCCGTTGTTGAGGTGCGCGCGCGGCCAGCCGTCGCCGTAGCCGATGCCCAGGGTCGCGATGCGGGTGGCGCGCTGCGCCCGGAACCGGAGTCCATAGCCGATCGCCTCGCCGGCGGGCAGGTCGAAGATGCGGAGCGGGAGAGCATGGAGGCTCAGGGCGGGGCGGAGGCCGGGGTCCCGGTCGGCGACCGATGCCGGCAGCAGGCCGTAGAGGCTGATCCCGGGCCGCACCGCGTCGGCGAAGCTGCCTGCGCGTGCGAGGATGCCGCCGCTCGCGCTGACGTGGACGATGCCCGGGTCGACCCCCGCCGAGCGCATCGCGTCGAGGACCCGCGCGAACCGGAGGAGCTGAACGTCGGTGTGGGCATCGTCCTCGCCCGGAACGGCGAGGTGGCTGAATGTCCCGACCAGAGCGAGCCGCTGGTCCCGTGCGATGGCCATCGCGAGGTCGACCACGGCCGCGAGCTCGCTCCCCTGCCGACCGAGCCCGGTATCGATCTTGAGGTGGACCGATGCCGGCCGCCCGACGCGGGCGGCCGCGTCCCCCAGGGTCTCGACATCGAGCTGGGTGGATGCGATCGCCTCCAGGCCGGCGTCGATCGCCATCTCCGCCTCGTGGGGGCCGAGGCCCCACAGGACAAGGATGGCCGCCGTGATGCTCGCTTCCCGAAGGCCGAGCGCCTCGTCGATGGTGGCGACGGCGAGGCGCTCGACGCCCGCCGCGACGAGCGTCCGCGAGACGGCCACGTCGCCGTGCCCGTAGGCGTTCGCCTTCACGACCCCGATCACGCCGGTCCCGGCACCCACGACCGAGCGCAGGGCGCCGAGATTGTGGCGAATGGCGTCGTGGTCGATCTCGAGCCAGGCGCGATGCCGGGAGCGGCGCGCGCCGGGTTCGTTCACCTGCTCCCCCGCAGCTGCTCCATCGCGCCAGGGAGACGGGCCGCGATGTCGCGGGCCATGACGCCGGCACGCCCGATGCGATCCTCGGCGATCAGCCCGGCCGCACCGTGGACCGCGACCCCGCAGCAGGCGGCATCGAACGGCGTAAGCCCGGCAGCCAGGAATGCGCCGATGACGCCGGCGAGGACGTCGCCGCTGCCGGCGGTGGCGAGCGCCGGAGTCGCGATCCCCGAGCGGCGCAGCGAGCCGTCCGCGTCGGCGACGACCGTGTTGGCGCCCTTGAGGACGAGGACGCGTTGCCAGCGCAGGGCGGCATCGCGGGCCGCGCTCATCCGCGCCTCGTCGTCGTCGGGCAGCGGATCGTCCGATCTTCGCCTCGTGAGGCGGCCGAACTCGCCGGGGTGCGGCGTCAGCACCAGCCGCCCGGGCACCGATCGCCACCATGAGTCCTGCTCGGCGAGCGCGTTGAGCCCGTCGGCGTCGACGACCGTCGGCGTCGCAAGGCCCCCCAGGAAGGAGCGCGTCCGGCGCCACGTCGCCGGCTGGCGGCCGAGTCCCGGACCGATGACCACCGCGTCGTAGCCGGCGGCCTCCGATCCGAGTCGCCGCCAGCCGCCGGGAGCGACGATGCCGGGCGCCTCTTCGTCGAGGAGGAGCATCGTGAGCTCAGGCACCTGGCCGAGCAGGGCCATGCCCACCGACTCGGAGGTGGCGACGCTCACGAGGCCCGCGCCGGCGCGCGCGGCACCGAGCCCGGCGAGCACGGCGGCGCCCGCATACTCCCGCGACCCGGCGACGACGAGCACCTTGCCGAAGGTCCCCTTGTGTGCGCTCGGGGGACGCTCCGGGAGATGCGCGGCGACCCAGCGCTGACCGATGCCGCCGACCGCCATCGGCTAGCGGTGTGCGAGGTGCGCCGTGGCGACCGCTGCAGCGAGCTGGCGCTCGTGGGTGATCGAGACGGTCACCTCCTCGAGTCCCAGCCGCTCGGCTCGCAACCGGGCGCGCCCATGAAGGGTGACCTGCGGCGCGCCGGCGCGGTTCGGCAGGATCTCGATCTCCCGCCAGCCGACACCGCGGACGCCGAGGCCGAGCACCTTGCTGATCGCCTCCTTCGCCGCCCAGCGGCCGGCGATGCGCGACGGGTTGCGTCGGCAGTACACCTGCTCGGCGGGCGTCAGGACCCGGAGCCGAAAGCGGTCAGGAAAGCGCGCCAACACCGCGACGATGCGCTCGATGTCGCACAGGTCGATGCCGATCTCGTGGCGGGTCATCGCGCGGGACGGGACGCTACTCGACCGTGACCGACTTGGCCAGGTTGCGCGGCTGATCGACGTCCGTGCCGCGCGCCACCGCCACCTCGTAGGCGAGGAGCTGGAGCGGGAGCACGGCGATGACCGGCGAGATCGGCTCCGGCGTCTCCGGCACGTACAGCACGTCCTGGGCATAGCGGCCGATCTCGTCGTCGCCCTCGGTGGCGACCGCGATGACCGGGGCCGAGCGAGCGCGCGCCTCGGCGACGTTGCTCACGACCTTCTCGTAGACCATCCCCTTGGTGGCCACCGCCACAAGTGGCGTCTGCGGATCGAGCAGGGCGATCGGGCCGTGCTTGAGCTCACCGGCCGCATAGCCCTCGGCGTGGACGTACGAGAGCTCCTTGAGCTTGAGCGCGCCTTCCATGGCGATCGGGAACCCGACGCCGCGGCCGATGAAGATGAAGTCGCGGATGCCGCTGTAGCGCGACGCGAGCTGCTTGACCTGCGGCGCGATCTTCAGGGTCTCGGCCGCCAGGCGCGGCAGCTCGCGGAGCGCCTGGCCGAAGGTCCGCGCACGGTGCTCCGACATCGTGCCCCGCAGGCGAGCGAGATGGAGCGCGATCATCTGGAGCAGCAGGACCTGGGTCACGAAGGCCTTCGTGCTCGCGACGGCGATCTCGGGGCCGGCCTGGAGGTAGCAGACCGCATCCGCCTCGCGGGTGATCGCGCTGCCGACGACGTTGGTGACGACGATGACCGTCGCGCCGCGCTCCTCGGCCAGCTTGAGCGGTGCCAGGGTGTCGGCTGTCTCACCGGACTGGCTGACGCCGATGACGAGCGTCCTGCCGTCGAGGGGTGGCGGGCTGTACCGCATCTCCGAGCCGATCAGCATCGTCGCCGGCAGGCCGACCCAGTCCTGGAGCAGGTAGGCACCCACGTGCGCCGCATAGCTCGCCGTCCCGCAGCCGACCAGGTAGATGCGCTCGATCTCGCGCAGCTTGTCGGCGATCGCGTCGAGCTCCTCGAGCGCCACAGTGCCGCGCGCGTCGACGCGGCCGCGCAGGCATTCCTGGATCGCGTGCGGCTGCTCGTAGATCTCCTTCAGCGTGAAGTGCGCGAAGCCACCCTTTTCGGCGGCCTCGATATCCCACAGGATCTGGGTCACGTCGCGATCGAGGGTCACGCCGTCGAGGCCGAGGATGCGCGTCCCCTCCGCCGTGATGTCGGCGATGTCACCCTCGTGGAGGATGACGACGTTCTTCGTGTGCTCGAGGATCGCCGGGACGTCGCTGGCGAGGAAGCCCTCGCCGTCGCCGAGGCCGACGATGAGCGGCACGTTCATGCGCGCCCCGACGATGCGGTTCGGATGATCGGTGTGCATGACGCCGATCGCATAGGCGCCGCGCACCTCGTTGAGCGCGCCCCGCACCGCCTCCACGAGGTCGCCGCTGTAGTGGCTCTCGATGAGGTGCGCGAGGACCTCGGTATCGGTCTCGCTCGTGAACCGATGACCGGCCGCTGACAGGCGCGACTTGATCTCGACGTAGTTCTCGATGATCCCGTTGTGGATGAGGGCCAGCTTGCCCGTGCAATCGGTGTGCGGGTGGGCGTTCGTGTCGTTCGGACGTCCGTGGGTGGCCCAGCGGGTGTGCGCGATGCCCGGATGCCCGGCCGGCGCGTCGCCGTTGAGGTGATTGGTGAGGTTCGTCAGCTTGCCGGCCTTCTTCACGATGAAGACCTCGCCCGCAGCGGTCAGGACGGCGATGCCGGCCGAGTCGTAGCCACGGTACTCGAGGCGCCGCAGGCCCTCGAGCAGGATCGGCGCCGCGTCACGCGGGCCGACGTACCCCACGATGCCGCACATGGGCAGCCTCCCATCGGTGTCAGTTCAGGCGCGCCGCGGCGAGCTCGCTGAGCTCGCGCGCGATGGTGTGGATCTCATCGGGGTCGTCCCCCTCGACCATGATCCGAATCTTCGGCTCCGTGCCGGATGGACGGACCAGGATCCGTCCCCGATCGGCGAGTCGCGCCGTGGCCTCGGCCACCGCGCTGCTGAATGCAGGATCGATCTGCCACTGGTCCTTGTGGCGAACGGCTGAGTTTACCACCACCTGCGGCAGCCTCGGCACCCGGGCGGCCAGCTCCGACAGCCGTCCGCCGCTCGCTCGCAGGACCCGGATCAGCTCGATTCCCGACAGGATGCCGTCCCCGGTCGTGGCCCGGTCGCGGAAGATGATGTGGCCGGACTGCTCGCCGCCGAGCACCGCGTCGTGGCGTTCCATCGCCTCGAAGACGTGCCGATCGCCGACCGGGGTGCGGATCAGCCTGCCGCCGGCGGCGACGAGCGCGCGCTCGAGGCCACCGTTGCTCATGACCGTGGCCACGAGCACGTTGTTGCGCAGCGTGCCCTCCGTCAGGCGCGCGAGCGCACAGATCCCCATCACCGTGTCGCCGTCCACCAGGTCGCCCCGCTCGTCGACCGCGATCAGGCGATCCGCATCGCCATCGAAGGCGAGGCCGATGTCGTAGCCGTGTTCGCGCACCGCGGTCTGGAGGTGCTGCGGATGCGTCGAGCCGCAGTCGAGGTTGATGTTCGAGCCGTCGGGTGCGGCGGACAGGACGGTGAGCTCGGCACCGAGCGATGCGAAGAGGCCGGGCGCCACGGCCGCCGCCGAGCCGTTCGCGCAGTCGATGGCGATCCGTAGCCCTCGCAGGACATCGCCGGCGGCGTCGGCGAGGTGGGCGCGATAGGCGTCGATCTCGTCGTCGCTGCGCCGGATCCGGCCGAGCTCGTCGTTCCCACGCCCCGGGAGCGCCTCGGCAGCGAAGATGAGGCGCTCGAGCTGCTCTTCCGCCTCGTCGTCGACCTTCCTCCCTCCGGAGAGCACCTTGAGGCCGTTGTCAGCCGCCGGGTTGTGGCTGGCACTGACCATGACGCCTGCGACATGTGGCCCGCTGCCCGCGACGAACGCGAGGCAGGGCGTCGTGACGACGCCGAGGAGCACCGCGTCGGCGCCGAGGCTCGCCAGTCCGGCTGCCAGGGCCGCGACCAGCATGTCACCCGAGCGGCGGGTGTCCTGGCCGATGACCACGCTGCGGCCGGCCGCCTCGAGCTGGTGGGCGACCGCGCGCCCGAGGTCGTAGGCGAGTGTGGGAGTCAGGTCGACGTTCGCCACGCCGCGGATCCCGTCGGTGCCGAAGAGGCGCCCCACTCAGCTCGTGCCCACGCTCAGGGAGCCGACGTGGGGGTCGGCGCGGCCGGTGGCTGGATGACCACCGTCACCGATGCCGGCGAGATGCCGACGAGCTGCAGCCCGGCCGGCAGGGTGCTCACGGCGGCGGTGACATCGTGCGAGCCCGGCCCGAGGCCGCTGGCGTCGAGGACGAGCGTCAGTTCGGTGGCATTGAGCGCCTCGAGCGCGGCCGCGGGTCCACTGAGCGTCAGCGCGAGCTGCGCCGTCTGCGGCAGGCAGGCGCTGCCGGCGGTGACGTTGACGCACCTCACGCCCACCAGGAAGGTACGGCTCGCCGAGGTGGCACGGATGCCGACCCGCACCGAGACGGTGGCCTCCTCTATCGGGCCGAGGGTCACTGCGTCGGGCACGGTGAGCGCCGCGCTGAAGGTGCCGGTGGCGCGGATGCCGGCGATCGAGATGGGCACCGTGCTGATCTCGTTGATCGGCGTCAGGTCCGCGGCCAGACCGCGGAGCGTGACCGTCGGTGGATCGACCGTGACGCCGCCCACCTCGAAGCCAGTCGCCGGCGACCCGGTGACGTTCGGGCGCACCGGCACGACCTTCGTCGTCAGGGCGGGACGCACGTTGATCTCGACGAGCACCGCGTCGGGCGTGAGCAGGATGCCCTGGCTGAGCACCTCGCCACGCACGTCGACCGCCTCGAGCACGACCTGGCCGCTCACCGCCACCCCGCTCTGGTCGATCCGCACGAAGGCCCGCGCATGGTCGATCTGATCGAGCACCGACGCGGGGCCGCGCGCCGTCACGGTATTGGCGCTCACCTTCGGGGCCCCGATGATGAGGCCCGCCGGCGTCGTGCCGGTCTCGACCACGACCGGGATCTCCTTCTCCGCCACCTTGTCGATCGTCACCGAGACGGTCGTCGGCGAGTAGGTGAGCACGGTGACGTTGTCGTTCAGCGAGCGCACCGCCACGGGCAGCGCCTGCGGCTCGCCGCTGTGGGCCATGTCGTACGCCGACAGGTTCACCGTGACGTCGAACGCCTTGGCGGTGACCGTCGTCGTCGACGTCGCGCGGTAGCGAATGTCGACGTTGCCCAGCTGCTGGGGGGACACGAAGGTCGCCGCCGGCTGGCCGATGTCACGGATCGGCACGCCGTCGAACGGCTGCTCGGTGAACGTCCCGGAGTAGACGAAGCCGGTGTACAGGATGGTCGCCAGCGCGAGCGCCGCGAGCTTGAGGTGCCAGTTGCGGAGGAGGCGGCTCATCAGCGCCGCCGATCGGCTGATGCCGAGAGCGCGGTCTCGGCGATCGCCGCATCACCGTGGCCGCGATCCTCGTCGAGCGGCATGTCGCGGCTCGAGGGCAGGACGCGATCCGGCTCGGGCGGCGCCGGGGGCGGATCCTCGCGTCCGATGCCCCAACGACCCTCGAGCGTCCGTCGCAGGAAGGGCACCGGTCGCCGAACCGCCTGCGGCCGGATGAGGTTGAAGATGCGCCGCCGGAGGTGCTCCTCGGAGAGATTCCGCTCGATCCGCCCGCGGAGCACGAGGCTGATGGAGCCGGTCTCCTCGCTGACGACGATGATGATCGCGTCGGTCTGCTCACTGATCCCGATCGCGGCCCGGTGCCGCGTCCCGTAGCGCTCGCTGTCGAGCACGTTCTGGCTGAGCGGCAGGAGCACGCCGGCGGCGACGATCTTCTCGCCCGAGATGACAACGGCGCCGTCATGGAGCGCCGTCCCGCGGTAGAAGATCGTCACCAGCAGCTCGGCTCGCAGGTCGGCATGGAGCGGAACCCCCGAATCGGCGACGAGGTCGCCGAGACCGGTCTCGCGCTCGATGGCGATGAGCGCCCCGTGCCGCGAGCCGGCGAGGAGGCGGGCGGCGCGGCTGATCTCGCCGGCCACGCGCTCCGCGCTGGCGACGTCATGCGAGACGAAGAAGCGGTTGACCGAGCCCACCCGACCGATCTGCTCGAGCACCCGACGCAGCTCAGGCTGAAACACGACGACGATCGCGAACAGGCCGACCACCGCGCCGGCCTCCAGGAGCCGGGTCAGGAGCAGGAGGTCGAACAGGCGTGCGGCGAGGTAGACCAGGTAGAGGATCGACAGGCCGATGACGATCCGCACCGCGCGCGTGCCGCGGATGAGGATGAACAGCCAGTAGACGACGACCGCCACCAGCAGGATGTCGATGAGCGACGTCCAGCTGCCACGCAGGTACGTTTGGAAGAAGTTGGAGAAGGCGTCCAGCACGGAGGTTCGGTGGCGTCCCCGGGAGCGGCGATCGTGCGTCCGATGATATCAGAGGGCCCCGGCAATCCCGCCAGGGCCCTCTGAAACGTCCGCGCCCGGTCCGCCCTAGCGCTTCGTGTACTGCGGCGCCTTGCGCGCGCGCTTGAGACCGTACTTCTTGCGCTCCTTCGCCCGCGGGTCACGTGTCAGCAGCCCGGCCTCGCGGAGCGCCGGGCGGGCGTCCGGATGGGCGCTCACGAGCGCCCGCGCAATGCCGTGACGGACCGCGCCGACCTGGCCCGAGACGCCGCCGCCGGCGACGAGCACGCTCGCGCTGTAGCGGCCCTCGGTGTCGGTCACGCGGAACGGCAGACGAAGCCCGCCGAGGGCGGGCGTGCGGCCGAAGTAGTCGTCCGCCGGCTTGCCGTTCACGACGATGCTGCCGTCACCCGGCACCAGCCGGACGCGGGCGATCGAGGTCTTGCGGCGGCCGGTGCCGTAGATGTAGTTCGTGCTCATGTACTAAAGCTCCACCGCGGTCGGCTGCTGGGCTGCGTGCGGATGGTCCGCGCCGCTGTAGACCTTGAGCTTGCGGTACATCGCGCGACCGAGGCGGTTCTGGGGGAGCATCCCCTTCACGGCCCGCTCGATGACCAGCTCTGGCTTGCGCTCGAGGAGCGCCTCGAGGCTCTCCTCCTTCAGCCCGCCGGGGTAGTTGCTGTGGCGGTAGTAGCGCTTCTGGAGCAGCTTGTCGCCGCTGACCCGCACGCGCTCCGCGTTCACCACCACGACGTGGTCGCCGGTGTCGAGGTGCGGCGAGTAGATCGCCTTGTGCTTGCCCTCGAGGAGGGTCGCGATGCGCGTGGCGAGCCGCCCGAGCGTCTGGTCGCTCGCATCGACCAGCCACCAGCTGCGCTCGATCTCGCTCGCCTTGACTGCGTACGTCTTCACGGTTTCGTCGTTCTCCGTCCTGTTCGATCCTGGTCCCGGCCCCGGCGGTGCCGGACCCAGCAGCTTCGTTCTTCGGTTCGTAGACCACCCGCTCGAGCGTCAGCCCGCGAGCCGGTGCCGCGCGCCCGTGCAGGGCGCGCTCGCCGGCGACGAGCAGCTCATCGACCGCCTCGGAGGCGAGGCCGCCACGGCCGACCTCCAGGAGGACGGCGACGAGGCTGCGCACCATGCGCCGCAGGAATGCGTTCGCCGTCACGGTGACCTCCACGAGGTCCCCGCGCCGACGGATCGTCACCTCCGACAGATGGCGCACCGTCCGGCCCCGCACGTGGCTCCCCAGCGCCGCGAAGTCGCGGCGTCCGGGGAGGCGCGCCGCGGCGGCCTGCATGGCCGCCACGTCGAGCCGTTCGTCGATCTCGAGCGTCCGATGCCGGTCGGTCGGCGCCCGCGACCCCGCCTGGCGGATCCGGTAGCGGTACACCCGCCGGACCGCGTCGCGGCGCGGGTCGAAGCCCACGGGCGCGGCGCGCAGCGAGCGCACGGCAAGATCCGCCGGAAGGGCGGCGTTGAGCCGCCGTCGCAGCTCCGGCCATGGCAACCCACCCTCCCCCTCGCGGCGCGAGAGACAGAATCCGATCACCTGACCGGTGGCATGCACCCCGGCATCGGTTCGCCCGGCGAAGCGGATTCGCACCCGATCGCCGGTCAGTCTGTTAAGGGCCTCCTCGAGCACTCCCTGGACCGTCCGAGCGTTCGGCTGGACCTGGGAGCCGGCGAAGGCCGTTCCGTCATACTCGATGACGGCCCGTGCACAGCGCGCGGCGGGCGACATCGGTCTGTTGAATGATCGAGCCCGGTCAGACGAGCTCGATCTGCACGATCGGGGCCGCGTCGCCGAGCCGCTGCCCGATCTTCACGATCCGCGTATAGCCCGACGGCCGCTCCGCGTACTTCGTCGCGATCTCCCCCATCAGCTTCTCGACGATGAGCGGCTCGTGCGGGATCTGGGCGGCCAGCGACCGGCGGGCGGAAAGGTTTCCCTGCTTGGCGGTCGTGATCAGGCGATCGACCATGCCGCGCACCTCCTTGGCCTTCGCCTCGGTGGTCTTCACCTTCTCAAAGCGAATGACCGACACGGCGAGGTTCGAGAGCATGTGTGCCCGATGGTCGCCCTTGCGGCCGAGACGACGACCCGCGATCTGGTGAGGCATCGGATCAGCCCTCGCGGTCCAGCTCGGCGGCCGCGGCCTCGTCCAGCTCGGCCGACGCCGGAAGATCGGATTCGTCGGAGGCTCCATCGGCAGCGGACTCGGGAGTGATGAAGCCGCGGAGCGCCAGGCGCTCCTTCAGCTCATCGAGGCTCTTCTTACCGAAGTTCCGCATGCGGAGGAACTCGTCATCGGAGAGGGCGAGGATCTGACCGATGCGCGTGATGTTGTTCCGCTTCAGGCTGTTGTAGGCGCGCATCGGGAGGTCGAGCTCCTCGATCGGCGCGTCGAGCAGGTTCGCGGACACCGGCGTGCTGCCGGTCTCCTCCCCTGCGGTGCGCGGCGCGCGCCCGATCTCGGCGAAGCGGGTCAACTCATTGACGAGGATCTGGGCCGCCTGGGCGACCGCCGCCTGCGGCGTGGTGGTGCCGTCCGTCTCGACCTCGAGGGTGAGACGGTCGAAGTTCGTCATCTGCCCGACGCGGGTGTCGCTGACCGTGAAGTTCACGCGGCGCACCGGCGAGAAGATCGCGTCGACCGGGATGACGCCGATCGGCATCTCCTCGGTGTGCTCGGCGGGCTGGTAGCCGACACCGGTCTCGACGGTGAGATCCATCTCGATCACGCCGTCGTCCGAGTCGAGCGTCAGCAGGACGAGGTCCGGGTTCACGATCTCGATGTCGGCCGACTCGGCGATGTCGGCGGCCGTGACCGGGCCGGAGCCGCGCTTCATGAGCTTGAGCGTCACCGCGTGCCGCGCGAACGACCGCAGCCGCAGCTTCTTGACGTTGAGGACGATCTGGGTGACGTCCTCCTTGACGTTGTCGATCGTGCTGAACTCATGGAACACGCCGGCGATCTGGATGCCGGTCACCGCGGCTCCCTCGAGGGAGCTCAACAGGACGCGGCGGAGCGCGTTGCCAAGAGTCACGCCGTATCCGTCCTGGAGCGGCTGCACCTCGAACGTGCTGCGGTTGCCATCGGTCGCCACCTCGTCGATGCGAGGCGTCTGGACCGGCGTGGGAGTGATGGTGGGAGTGGTCTCGAGATCAATCATCAGCGATTCGTTCGTTTCCTGTGCTAGCGCGAGTAGTACTCGACGACGAGCTGCTCGTTGAACTCGAGCGGCATCTGCTCGCGCGCCGGCTCGGCGAGGATCGTGCCCGACAGCTTGGCCGGGTCCGAGCTCACCCAATCGGGGATCTGGGCAGACTTCATCGTTTCGGTGGTCGTCTTGAACAGCTCACGGGCACGATGGCTCTCGCGAACCTCGATCCGGTCGCCGACGCTCGTCCCGAAGCTCGGGATGTTCGTCGGACGCCCGTTCACCGCGAAGTGGCCGTGGCTCACGAGCTGGCGGGCCTGAGCGCGGCTCGAGGCGAGCCCCATCCGGTAGACGACGTTGTCGAGGCGCATCTCCAGCATGCGGAGCAGGTTCTCGCCCGTCATCCCCTTCCGCTTCTCCGCCTTGTCGAAGTAGTTCTGGAACTGCTTCTCGAGGACCGAGTAGCTCTTGCGGACCTTCTGCTTCTCCCGCAGCTGGAGCCCGTACTCGCTGACCTTGCGGCGGCGCTGGGCGTACATTCCGGGCGGCGTGGCGCGGCGCTCGAAGGCGCACTTCTTCGTGTAGCAGCGGCTGCCCTTCAGGAACAGCTTGAGCCCCTCACGACGGCAGATGCGGCAGACGGCGTCGGTATAGCGTGCCATGGCTCCCCTCCCTAGACCCGACGCCGCTTGGGCGGGCGGCAGCCGTTATGCGGGATGGGGGTAACGTCGGTGATCGCGGTGACCTCCAGGCCGGCGGTCTGGAGAGAGCGGATCGCCTGCTCGCGGCCGGCGCCGGGACCCTTCACGTAGACCTCGATCTGGCGCATGCCGTTGTCCATCGCCTTGCGCGCGGCGAGCTCGGCCGTCTGTGCGGCGGCGTACGGGGTGCTCTTGCGAGAGCCCTTGAAGCCGACCAGGCCGGCGCTGCCCCAGCTGATGACGTTCCCACTCGTGTCGGTGATCGTCACGATGGTGTTGTTGAACGTCGACTGGATGTGCGCGTGCCCGACCGGGACGTTCTTCCGCTCACGCTTCTTGCCGCGCTGTGTGGCGCGCTTCCGTTCAGCCATGGAACTCCTGTGTCAGCGATCCGCGAAGGGATCGAAGGATGGTTGCGATCGTCTACTTCTTGCGGCGGATGCCGACGGTCCGGCGCGGCCCGCGGCGCTGCCGCGCGTTGGTCTTCGTCCGCTGCCCGCGGGATGGAAGGTTGCGGCGATGGCGCAGGCCACGGTAGGACCCGATCTCCATCAGCCGCTTGATGTTCATGCTGACCTCGCGGCGCAGGTCGCCCTCCACCTTGAAGCCCCTGTCGATCACCTCGCGGAGTCGGTTGACCTCCTCCTCCGAGAGGTCCCGGACCCGCGTCTCCGGCGAGACGCCGGTTGCGGTCAGGACCTTGCGGGCCGAGGTCGGCCCGATGCCGTGGATATAGGTGAGGGCGATCTCGACGCGCTTCTCGCGCGGGATGTCGACGCCAGCGATACGTGCCACGAAAGTCGGTTACCCCTGACGCTGCTTGTGCTTGGGAACGACGCAGATGACCATCACCACGCCGGAGCGCTTGATCACCTTGCAACGCTCGCAGCGGGGCTTCACGGACGCAGAAACCTTCATCTCATCCTGTACGTGATCCGACCCCGGGTGAGGTCATAGGGACTTAGCTCGACGCGGACGGTGTCGCCGGGCAGGATGCGGATGAAGTTCTGGCGCAGCTTGCCCGAGATGTGTGCGAGCACTTCGTGCCCATTCTCGAGCCGCACCCGGAACATCGCGTTCGGCAGGGGGAGGATCACCTCGCCCTCGACCTCGATCGCATCCTTCTTTGCCAAGCGTTACGCACCCTCGTCCAAGCCATCAAAAGCTCGTGCTGAAAATTGGGGAACACACGAAAAGGCCGCCGCACCCGGCGACCCACGGAAGGTGGAGTATACACGAGTCGTCGCTGGCCGCACAACGCCTCATCCATGGCTGGTCAGGATCTCCGGCGCGCCGTCGCGAACCGCGATCGTGTTCTCGAAATGGGCCGATGGCCGCCCGTCGCGGGTGACCACGGTCCAGCCGTCATCGAGGAGGGCGACGTCGTCGCCGCCGATGTTGAACATCGGCTCGATGGCGAAGCACATGCCCGCCTCGATGCGCAGCCCGGTGCCCGGGCGACCGTAGTTCGGAACCTGGGGCTCCTCGTGCATGGCGGTGCCGATGCCATGCCCGACGAACGGCCGCACCACGCCGTAGCCGTGCTCGTGCGCCACCGACTCGATCGCATGACCGATGTCGCCGAGGCGGTTGCCCGGCAGGGCGGCCGCGATGCCCGCCTCCATCCCGCGTCGCGTCGCGTCCACGAGGTCCCGCAGCTCGCGCGAGGCGTCACCGACGACGTACGTTCGGGCGCAGTCGGCATGCCAGCCCTCGACGATGCAGCCGATGTCGATGCTCACCAGGTCGCCGTCCGCGACGCGGCGCCGCTGCGACGGAATGCCGTGCACCACCTCGTCGTTGATGCTCGCGCAGATCGAGCCGGGAAACGGCGGGCGGCTGCCATAGCCCTTGAACGACGAGACGGCACCGGCCGCGCGGATCATGCGCTCCGCGATCGCGTCGAGCGCGCCGGTCGTCACACCCGGCCGCAGCTCGGCCTCGAGGACGTCGAGGATGTGGGCCAGGATGCTACCCGCGCGGCGCATGCTCGCGATCTCGTCGGGGCGCTTGATGGTGACCGTCGCCGCACGACGACCGAGCGGAATGCCCATCAGGCGGATGCGGTGGCGCTGCCGTCCAGCGCCTCGCGGATGCGGCGGCTGACCTCGGGGATCGACAGGCGTCCATCGACGCGCGTCACGACGCCGGCCGCCTCGTAGTGCTCGACGACCGACTCCATCGGCGGGACCTGCTTCTCCATCCTGGCGCGGACGACCTCCGGCCGATCATCGTCGCGCTGCACGACCGGTGTGCCCTCGCGATCACAGATGCCGGCGACGCGCGGCGGATCGGTGTCGATGTGGTAGGTCGTGCCACAGGTTGGGCAGACCCAGCGGCCGCTGACGCGGCGGATCAGCTCCTCGGTGGGAACCTCGATGAAGACGACGCGCGCGATCCGCTCACCATGCTCGGCGAGCGTGGCGTCGAGGGCCTCGGCCTGGCCAACGGTGCGTGGGAAGCCGTCGAGGATCGCGCCGGCGGCCGCATCCGGGCGCGCGAGCCGCTCCATGACCATGGCGATCGTCAGCTCGTCGGGCACCAGCTCGCCGCGCGCCATGTAGCCGCGTGCCTCGTCGCCGAGCGGCGTGCCGTCGCGGAGCGCCTCGCGGAAGAGGTTCCCGCTCGCGACGTGCGGCAGGGCAAGCTCGCGCGACAGGATCGTGGCCTGGGTGCCCTTGCCGGCACCGACGGCTCCGACCAGCAGCACGATCCGTCGGTCGGGCGATCCAGACGCGTCGCCCGGAGAGGTCACCGCATGAAGCCTTCGTAATGGCGCATGACCATCTGCGCCTCGAGCTGCTTCATCGTCTCGACCACCACGGTCACCACGATGAGGATGCTCGTGCCGCCCAGGTTGAGGCCCTGGGTGCCGGGGATGATGTTCGCGACGACGGTCGGCAGCACGGCCAGCACGCCCAGGAAGACGGCGCCTCCGAGGGTGATCCGGTTCGTGATCCGCGACAGGAACTCCTCGGTCGGTCGGCCGGGACGGATGCCAGGGATGAAGCCGCCGTTTTTCCGCAGGAAGTCGGCTGTCTGATCGGGCCGGAACTGGAACGCGGTGTAGAAGTAGGTGAAGAACACGACGAGCGTGAAGTACAGGAGGCTGTAGAGGACCGGGTTCGTCTGCGGGGAGAGGTTCGTCGAGATCAATGAGGCCGCGCCCTTCACCCACTCGATGCTGCTGTTCGCGAAGTACGTGGCGATCTGCGCCGGGAAGAGGAGGAGGCTGATGGCGAAGATGATCGGGATGACGCCGGCCATCGTCACCTTGAGCGGCAGGTACTGCGTCTGACCCTGGTACATGCGTCGTCCGCGAACGCGGCTGGCGTACTGGACCGGGATTCGGCGCTGGCCCTCGTTGATGAACACCACCCCCGCGATCACGATGACCGCCAGGATGATGAACGGGATGATCCGCGTCAGGCCATCGGGCCCGGTGACGATCGGTCCCGCCTGGTGCGGGATGCGGCCGACGATGCCGGCGAAGATGATGAAGCTGATGCCGTTCCCGAGCCCGCGCTCACTGATGAGCTCACCGAGCCACATGAGCAGGATGGTGCCGGCCGTGAAGCTGAGCAGCAGGGAGAAGGTCTCCCAGGAAAAGAAGCTCGTGGCGGGGATGACGCCCGCGTTCGACAGGATGATGCTGAAGCCGAACCCCTGGGCGAATGCCAGCGGCACGGTCAGCAGCCGAGTGTACTGGTTGAGCTTGTTTCGCCCGTACTCGCCCTCCCGCGCCAGCTCGCCCAGGCTGGGGATGACCCCCTGCATGAGCTGCATGATGATGCTGGCGTTGATGTAGGGGTTCACCCCCATCCCGATGATCGACGCCGTGGCCAGGCCACCGCCGCTGAAGAGGTCGATCAGGCCGAGCAGCTGGTTGGACTCGAAGAGGTTCTGCAACTGCGTCTGGTTGACATTCGGCACCGGGACGTTCGTCAGGACCCGGAAGATCAGCAGGATGAAGAGGGTGAACAGCACCTTGCGCCGGATGTCCGGCGCGCGGAAGGCATTGACGAGCGACTCGATCACGCGTCGGACTCGCCCGCGCTCGAATCGATCTCCTCGGTCGTATCCGGTTCGGAGCTGACGTCGGCGGCCAGGGCCACTGCAGCGGGCGCGGCGTCGGCGGCGGCAGGCTCCGGGGCGAGGGTCCCGGCCTCCGGCGCCGCCTCGGCCTCCGGCGCGTCGTCGACCGGCGCGTTCTCCGGCCAGCTGATGCGCTGCGCGGTCGAGCCGGCGGCGGCGAGCTTCTCGAAAGCCGCGCGCGTGAACGCGTGGGCATGGATGGTCACGCCCTTCGGCGCGTCACCCGTCCCGAGCACCTTGAGCGGCATCGGCTTCGTCTTCTGCGCGCGAATCAGGTGGTCGTGCTCGAGCGTGTCCGGGGTGATGAGCACGCCCTTCTGCGCCTCGCTCAGCTGCGCGAGGTTGATCGTCGCGTACTCGACGCGGAACCGATTCTTGAAGCCGTGCAGCTTCGGGGTGCGAACGTGGAGCGGGGTCTGGCCGCCCTCGAACCAGGCGGGGATGCCGCCACCGGCACGCGCCTTCTGGCCCTTCGTGCCGCGGCCCGCGGTCTTCCCGCGGCCGGAGCCGTGTCCGCGCCCCACGCGCCGCGCCGGCTTGTGCGAGCCGGGCGTGGGCTGGAGGTCGTGGAGCTTCATCTGGTCGTCTACTCCTTCTCGGCCGTGCTGCCGGTCGGCTCCTCGACGCTGAGGAGGAACGCGACCCGGCGCAGCATGCCCCGGTTCTCCGGGGTGTCGGCGATCTCGACGGTCTGGTTGAGCCGATGCAGGCCGAGCGCGCGGATCGTGCCGCGCGCGGCCGCTTTGTGACCGATGGTGGACTTCACCCAGGTCACGCGGAGCTTCGGCCCGGCGCTCGCCGCGCCTCGCTTACCGGCCACGTCCACCTCCGGGACCGCCGAACGCCGGCTGGGGCGGGCGCTCCGGGATCTCGTGCGGACGGCGCGACGCCTCGGCCCCGCGCTTGCCGAGCAGCTGCTCGGCGGTCTTGCCCCGAATGCCGGCGAGCTCGTCGGCGGAGCGCAGGCTGCGCAGCGCCTCCACCGTCGCGCGGACGACGTTGACCGGGTTGTTGCTCCCCATGCTCTTGCTGAGCAGGTCACGGATCCCGGCGGCCTCGACGACGGAGCGCACGCTGCCACCGGCGATGACGCCGGTCCCCGGCGACGCCGGCTTGAGCATGACGCGCGACGCACCGAAGTTCGTCGTCACCTCGTGCGGGATCGAGCTGCCGACCAGCGGCGCGCGGACGAGGTGCTTCTTCGCATCCTCGACGCCCTTGCGAATCGCCTCGGGGACCTCGTTCGCCTTGCCGAGCCCGGCTCCCACGACGCCGTTGCCGTCACCGACGACCACGACCGCGCTGAAGCTGAACCGGCGACCGCCGCGGACGACCTTCGCGACGCGGTTGATCTGAACGACCTTCTCTTCGAGCGCCAGCTTCGACGCATCGATTCGTGCCATATGGTGCTCCTTTCGCCCTACAGGTCGAGACCGCCCTCGCGGGCACCCTCGGCGAGCGAGCGAACCCGCCCGTGGTAGCGATACCCACCCCGATCGAGCACCACGGTGCTCACGCCCGCCGCCTTGGCGCGCGAGGCGAGCACCTTGCCCACCGCGCGTGCCGCATCGACCTTGAGGCCGGAGGCGAGGTCCGCCTCCCGGCTCGAGGCCGCGGCGAGCGTGTGACCCGTGGTGTCGTCGATGACCTGGGCGTAGATGAATTTCGCGCTCCGGAAGATGGAGAGGCGCGGGCGCTCGGCGCGGCCGGAGATCCGGAGGCGCAGGCGCTCGTGCCGCTTGCGACGGAGGCCGTCGCGTGACGTTTTCTTGATCATGCGGTTACTTCCCACCCCCGACCTTGCCGGCCTTGCCGGCCTTGCGGAGGATCTGCTCGCCGGCGTAGCGAATGCCCTTGCCCTTGTAGGGCTCCGGCTTCCGCTGCTGGCGGATGTAGGCGGCCGTCTGACCGACCAGCTCCTTGTCGGCGCCGAACACGGCGAGCCGGGTCGGGGTGTCGACGCGGAACTGGATCCCGGCGGGCGGGTTCACCTCGACCGGGTGCGAGTAGCCGAGCGCGAGGACGAGCTTCTCGCCCTGGAGTTGTGCCCGGTAGCCGACGCCGGCGATCTCGAGGTTCTTCGTGAAGCCGCTGGTCACCCCGGTCACCATGTTGGCGACGAGGGTGCGGGTCAGGCCGTGGAGGGCACGATGCTTCGGCTCGTCGCTCGGACGAACGACGCGCAGCTCACCGTCGGTGCGCTCCACGGTCATCTCCGGATGGATCTCGCGGGACAGCTCACCCAGCGGACCCTTGACGCGCAGCGTGCGACCATCCTGGGTGATCTCGACGTTGTCGGGCAGGGCGACCGGCAGTCGACCGATTCGGGACATCCGCTCGCTCCTTACCAGACGTAGCAGAGGACCTCGCCACCGAGATTCAGCTTCCGGGCCTGCGACCCGGTCATGATCCCGTGGGAGGTGGAGAGGACGGCGATCCCGAGTCCGCCGAGGACGCGCGGGATCTCGGTCTTGCGCGCATAGACGCGTAGGCCGGGCTTGCTGATGCGCTTCAGGCCGCTCACGACCGGCGCCTTGCCCTCGACGTACTTGAGACGCATGGTCAGCATCTCCTGCACGCCGTCGGCAGCCGTGTCGAACGAGTCGATGAAGCCCTCCTCGACGAGGATCCGCGCGAGCTCGCGCTTGACCTTGCTCGAGGGCAGCGTCACCTCACGGTGGCGCGCGGCGCTGGCATTGCGGACGCGCGTGAGCATGTCCGCGATCGGGTCGGTTACGTTCATCGGTGTGTTTGTCGTCTCCTCGGCGGCGGTTCGTTCCCGGCTTTGCCCGGGTGACGCCTGCCGCTGATGCAGCCGCCGGCGACGGCGACCAGTGGTCTCGTGTGAGCTACCAGCTCGACTTCGTCACTCCCGGGAGCAGCCCATCGAGGGCACGCTCGCGGAAGCAGATCCGGCAGAGCGCAAAGCGCCGCATGTAGCCGCGCGGCCGCCCGCAGACAGCACAGCGGTTGTGCTGGCGGACGCCGAAGCGCGGCGTGCGCTTGGACTTCGCGATCATTGACTTCTTGGCCATGTCGGTCTTCGTGTACCCCTAACTCGCCTGGAACGGCATGCCGAGGAGCTCGAGGAGCTTGCGCCCCTCCTCATCGGTGCGCGCCGTGGTGACGATGCTGATCTCGAGCCCGCGGAGCCGATCGATCTTGTCGTAATCGATCTCCGGGTAGACGAGCTGCTCGCGCAGCCCCAGGCTGAAGTTGCCGCGTCCGTCGAAGCTCCGCGTCGGAATCCCGCGGAAGTCGCGGATCCGGGGAAGCGCCAACGAAAGCGTGCGCTCGAGGAAGTCGTACATGCGCTGGCCACGCAGAGTGACCTTTGCGCCGATCGGCATCCCCGTCCGCAGGCGGAACTGCGCGATGCTGCGCTTGGCGCGCGTGACGATCGGCTTCTGGCCGGTGATGGTGGTCAGGTCACCGACCGCGGCATCCAGCGCCTTCGCATTGGCGATGGCCTCGCCAAGGCCGATGTTGACGACGACCTTGTCGAGGCGCGGAATCTCCATCGGATTGGCGTAGCTGAACTCGCGCCGCAGGGCGGGCGCGACCTCGTCGCGGTAGCGCTGCCGAAGCCCACTGTAGGTGGGCGGGCTGAACGAGCGCTTCGTCGCCGATGTGCCGTTCGTCGCCTTGCGGCGGGTCGGCTTCGTCTTCGTCTCGGCGCTCACTTGGTGCTCACCTCCATCTGCTCCCCGCACTGCTTGCAGACCCGCACCCGGCGGCCGTCCTCGAGCTGGGCGTGCCCAACTCGCGTCGGCTTGCTGCAGCGGGGGCAGACGACCTGGACGTTGCTGATGTGGAGCGGTACCGGGAGATCGAGGATCCCGCCGGACTGCGTGCGCTGGCGCGCGCGCTGGTGCTTGCGCGCCATGTTGAGTCCAGGGATCACGATCCCGAGGCCGCGCTTCGTCTTCTCAACGCGCTCGACGGTGCCCCGCTTGCCGCGGTCCTTGCCGGCCAGCACGACGACCGTGTCGCCCCTGCGCACGTTGGCCATGGCTAGAGCACCTCCGGGGCGAGTGAGACGATCTTCATGTAGTTGCGCTCGCGCAGCTCGCGGGCGACGGGCCCGAAGATGCGCGTCCCGCGGGGATTGCCCTGTGGCGTGATGAGGACGGCGGCGTTCTCGTCGAAGCGGATGTGGCTGCCGTCGGGGCGGCCGTATTCCTTCGCGGTGCGAACGATGACGGCGCGCACGACGTCACCCTTCTTCACCCCCGAGTTCGGGAGCGCCTGCTTCACGCTGGCCACGATGACGTCACCCACCTCCGCCGTGTCGCTCTGCGAGCGGCCGATGACGGTGATGCACATCAGCGTCCGCGCGCCGGTGTTGTCGGCCACGCGCAGCCTGCTGTACTGACGGATCATCTAGCCCACCAGCTCCTCGTGGGAGCCACGCGCGATGACCTCGACGACGCGCCAGCGCTTCTCGCGGGAGAGCGGACGGCTCTCCTCGATGCGCACCGTGTCGCCGACCCTGGCGGTGTTCTCCTCGTCGTGCGCCTTGAACTTGCTCGAGAGGCGCACGACCCGCTTGTAGATCGGGTGCCGCCGCAGCCGCTCAACGCTGACCACGATCGTCTTGTCCATCTTGTCGGACACCACGCGTCCGGTCTTGCTTCGTCGCTTGCCCTGCATCAGCTGGCCTTCTCCACGTCAGTGCCCGCAGGCGCGGTTCGCTGGCGTTCGGTCATGACGGTGAGGATGCGAGCGATCCGCTTGCGGGTCGCCGGCAGCCTGCTGTAGTTCTTCTCCTGTCGCGTCGCGAGGTCGAAGCGGATCTTCCACAGCTCCTGCTTCGCGTCCACGAGCGCACGCTCGAGGTCGGTGTCGGAGAGCCCTCGCATCTCACTGATGTCCATGTTCGAGGCCCTCCTTCATGACGAACCGCGTGTTGATCGGCAGCTTGTGGCTGGCGAGCCGCATCGCCTCGCGGGCGATCGGCTCCGGGACGCCCGACATCTCGAACATCACCCGGCCCGGCTTGACGACGGCGACCCAATGGTCGGGCGCGCCCTTGCCGGAGCCCATCCGCACCTCGGCCGGCTTCTTCGTGACCGGCTTGTCCGGGAAGACCCGGATCCAGACCCGGCCGCCACGCTTGATGTGGTGGGTCATCGCTCGGCGCGCGGCCTCGATCTGCCGGCTCGTGAGCCAGCACACCTCCTCCGCCATGAGCCCGAAGTCGCCGAAGCTCACCGCGGTGCCGCCCTTCGCCATGCCGGCACGGCGGCCACGCTGGACCTTGCGGTGCTTGACCCGCTTGGGCATCAACATCGCTACGCCTCCTCGACCGATGCGGCCGGCTCGCTCGCCGGGCCCTCGGCCGGCGCCGCGGCGGGGGCCGTGGCCGTGGCCCGCTCGGTCGTGCGCGGGCTTCGGGTCCGCGTACCGCTCCGCGTCGGCCGCTGGCGCGGCTCTCGCGGCTCGGTCCGCGCGCTGCCCGGCTTGTCGCCGAGCTGCTCCCCGCGGTAGACCCAGACCTTGACCCCGATCCGACCGTAGGTCGTGCGGGCGTGGACGACGCCATAGCTGATGTCCGCCCGGAGCGTCCCCAACGGGATGCGGCCCTCGCGATCCCACTCGGTACGGCTCATCTCGGAGCCACCGAGGCGGCCTGAGACCTGGATCTTCACGCCCTTCGCGCCAGCCTTGATCGTGCGCTGGATCGACTGCTTGATCGCCTTGCGGAAGGCGATCCGGCGCTCAAGCTGGCCCGCGACGTTCTGTGCGACGAGCATGCCGTCGAGCTCGGGTTGGAGGATCTCCTTGATCTCGAGCTTGACCTTCTTGTTCGTCTGCTTGCCGATGTTGTTGCGCAGGGCATCGACGTTCGCACCACCCTTGCCGATGACGATCCCCGGCTTGGCGGTGTGGACGGTGACCGTCACGTGGTTGATGCCACGCTCGATCTCGACCTGGCTCACGCTGGCGTTGCTGAGCTGCTTGGCGACCAGCTGCCGGATGCGCATGTCCTCCTGCAGCAGGGTGGCGTAGTCGCGATCCGCGTACCACTTGGCCAGCCAGGGCTTGATGATTCCGATCCGGAAGCCGTACGGGTGAACCTTGTGACCCATCAGGCCTCCTCTCGGTCAGCCACAGCAACCGTGATGTGGCTGGTCCGCTTCAGAATCTGGAAGTAGCGGCCCTGGGCACGCGGTCGCCCGCGCTTCAGGGTCGGCCCCTCGTTGGCGACCGCGCTCACCACGGTGAGCTCGTCGGCCGAGAGGTTGTAGTT
Organism: Candidatus Limnocylindria bacterium; assembly: GCA_038209995.1. Lineage (GTDB taxonomy): Bacteria > Chloroflexota > Limnocylindria > QHBO01 > QHBO01 > JAICQM01. The sequence goes on from JBBQXD010000017.1 coordinate 39,551, forward strand.
GTTCTCCGCGTTGGCGGTGGCGCTCTTCAGCACCTTGGCCACGTCGCGGGCGGCACCGTTCGGCAGGAAGCGCAGGATCGCTGCCGCTTCCTCGACCGGCTTGCCGGTGATCAGATCGGTCACCAGGCGCACCTTCCGCGGGCTGATGCGGACGTACTTGGCTGTTGCGGTCACTCGCATCGGTCTCGCCTACTTCAGCGCCGAGCTGCGCTCGGTGGCCTTGCCGTGACCGCGGTAGGTGCGCGTCGGCGCGAACTCGCCGAGCCGATGCCCGACCATGTTCTCGGTGACGAAGACCGGCACGTGACGGCGACCGTCGTGGACGGCGATCGTGTGCCCGATCATCTGCGGGAAGATCGCGCTCGCGCGCGACCAGGTCTTCAGCACCTTGCGCTCGTTGCGCTTGTTCATGTCGTCGATGCGGCCGAGCAGGCGCGCGTCGACGAACGGTCCCTTCTTGACAGAACGACTCATCGCGCTCTCCTAGCCTCGTCCATATCGGCGACGGACGATCATCTTGTTGCTGGCGTTCTTCCTGGCGCGAGTCCGCAGGCCCATCGCCGGCTTGCCCCACGGCGTCTTCGGCGGCATGCCGATCGGCGACTTGCCCTCGCCACCGCCGTGCGGATGGTCGCGGGGGTTCATGACCGAGCCACGCACCTCGGGCCGCCGGCCCATGTGTCGCGCGCGCCCGGCCTTGCCGAGCTTCTGGTTCTCGTGGTCGAGGTTGCTCACCTGGCCGACAGTCGCCATGCACTCGATCCGGACGCGGCGTACCTCGCCCGAGGGGAGGCGGAGCGTCGCGAAGTCGCCCTCCTTGGCGAGCAGCTGGGCGCTGCTGCCGGCGGAGCGCACGATCTGGCCGCCGCGACCGGCGACGAGCTCGATGTTGTGGACCTGGGTGCCGAGCGGGACCCGCGACAGCGGCAGGGCGTTCCCCGTCCGCGCCTCGGCGTCCGGGCCGGAGACGACGCGGTCGCCGACGCCGAGACCGTGCGGCAGGAGCATGTAGCGCTTCTCGCCGTCCGCGTAATGGAGCAGGCCGATCCGCGCCGACCGGTTCGGGTCATATTCGACGGTCGCGATCCGCGCCGGCACGCCGGGCTTGTCGCGCCTCCAGTCGATGATCCTGTACAGCCGCTTGTGGCCGCTGCCCTGGTGGCGCACCGTCAGCTTGCCCTGGGCGTTGCGCCCGGCCTTGCTGAACGAGCGCTCGGTGAGCGGCCTGTGCGGGGTGTCCTTCGTGATCTCGTCGAACGTCGAGCGGGTCATCTGGCGAAGGCCCGGGCTCGTCGGTCGATAGCTACGCAATGGCATTCTCTACACCGCCTCGAAGAGCTCGATCTTCTGGCCCGCCGCGATCGTGACGATCGCCTTGCGCCAGCCGGGCACCATGCCGAGCGTCTTGCGGCCGCGCCGCTTCTGCTTGGGCTTGACGGTGAGGACCCGGACGCCGAGCACGTCGACCTTGAACTCGGCTTCGACCGCGGCCTTGATCTGGAACTTGTTCGCGTCGCGTGCGACGGCGAACGTGTAGTTCCTGCGCTCGGTCTCGATGACGCTCTTCTCGCTCACCACGGGACGGAGCAGGACCTCGTGCAGGGTGACGGAGCTCACGCGTACACCTCCTGCACCCGATCGAGCGCGTCCCTGGTCAGGACGATCGTGTCGGCGCCGAGGCAATCGACGACGTTGAGACTGTCGGCGAGCAGGACCCGCACCTCGGCGAGGTTGCGTGCCGAGCGCTCGACGATCCCGTCGCGGCCGGCGAGGACGAGGAGGACCTTGCCCTCCGCCTTCCAGCCGTCGAGGCGGCCGAGGAAGGCCTTCGTCCCGATCGTCTCGAGGTCGAAGCCCTCGACGACGCGCAGCGCGCCCTCGGCGGCCTTCGCGGTCAGGACGCCGCGCAGCGCCGCCCGGCGCATCTTCGCGTTCATCTTCTGCTCGTGGTCACGCGGGTGCGGCCCGAAGACGACGCCGCCACCCTTCCACTGCGGCGCGGTGCGCGTTCCCTGGCGCGCGCGGCCGGTGCCCTTCTGGCGCCACGGCTTGCGGCCGCCACCGGCGACCTGGCCACGGGTCAGGGTGTCCGAGGTTCCCACCCGGCGCGCCGCCAGCTGGCGGACCACGGCCTGGTGGATGAGGTTCTCGTTCACCTCGGCGTCGAAGATGGCATCGGCCAGCTCGACCTTGTCGCCGGCCTTGCCGGCGGGGGTGAGGATCGTCGTCGTGGGCATCGTCACTTCGCCTTCTGCACGAGCAGCAGGCCGTTGCGCGCTCCCGGCACCGCACCCTTGACGAGGATGAGGTTGCGCTCGGGATCCACCCGCACGACCCTGAGCTTCTTGACGGTCACCTGGTCGTCGCCGAGGTGACCCGCCATCTTGGTATTCTTGAAGACCCGGCCGGGCGTGGTGCCCGCGCCGACCGAACCGGGCTGGCGGTAGTTGTTCGAGCCATGGGTCTTCGGGCCGCGCTGGAAGTGATGCCGCTTGATCGTGCCGGCGAACCCCTTGCCCTTGCTCGTCCCGGTGACGTCGACCAGGTCGCCGGCAGCGAACAGCGACACGTCGAGCTGCTGGCCGGCCTCGTAGCCGCCCGCCTCGTCGACCCGCACCTCGCGCACGAAGCGCGGCCGCTGCAGGTCCTTCGGGAGCGCGCTGAACTGGCCAGCTACCGGCCTGGTGACCCGCTTCACGGTCCCAGCGCCGAGCTGCAGGGCGACATAGCCGTCCTGCCCCGCGGTGCGGAGTCGCGTGATGGTGTTGGGCGTCGCCTCGATGACGCTCACCGGGACGACGCTTCCGTCGTCCACGAAGATCCGCGTCATGCCGAGCTTTCGCCCGATCAAACCTGCCGGCACTGTTGATGGTCCCTTTCGATGGCGGATGGGGGGCGGACGGGCCGCCCCCACATCACATCTTGATCTCGATATCCACGCCAGCGGCCAGGCTGAGCCGCATGAGCGCATCCACCGTCTTGGTCGATGGATCGATGATGTCGATCAGGCGCTTGTGCGTCCTGATCTCGAACTGCTCGCGCCCATCCTTGTGCACGAATGGCCCGCGGATGACCGTGTACTTCTCGATCCGGGTCGGCAACGGCACCGGGCCGGCCACGTCGGCCCCGGTGCGCTGCGCGGTCTCCACGATCTGCTCGGCGGATGCGTCCAGCAGCTTGTGGTCGTAGGCCTTGAGACGAATGCGGATGCGCTGCTTGGCCATCTCGGTCAGCCGAGGACCTCGGTGATCACGCCCGCGCCGACGGTGTGGCCACCCTCGCGAATCGCGAAGCGCTGGCCCTGCTCGATGGCGATCGGCGTGATCAGCTCGACGTCGATGTTGACGTTGTCGCCGGGCATGATCATCTCGACTCCCTCGGGGAGCGCGATGGCGCCGGTGACATCGGTCGTGCGGAGGTAGAACTGCGGGCGGTAGCCCGAGTAGAACGGCGTGTGGCGGCCACCCTCGTCCTTGCCGAGCACATAGACCTCGGCCTTGAACTTCGTGCCCGGCTTCACGCTGCCCGGCTTCGCGAGCACCTGGCCGCGCTCGATCTCCTCGCGCTCGATGCCACGCAGCAGGAGGCCGACGTTGTCGCCCGCCTGGCCCTCATCGAGCGTCTTCTTGAACATCTCGACGCCGGTGACGACGAGCGAGCGCGCCTTGGCGTGGATGCCGACCTGCTCGACCGACTCGCCGGTGCGCACGATCCCGCGCTCGATGCGGCCGGTCGCGACGGTGCCGCGGCCCTTGATGCCGAAGACGTCCTCGATCGGCATCAGGAACGGCTTCGCCGTCTCACGAACCGGGGTCGGGATGTAGCTGTCGACCGCCGCCATCAGCTCCTTGATCGAGGCGTACTCGGGAGCCTCCGGATCGGTGCTCGTCGACTCGAGCGCCTTGAGCGCCGAGCCACGAATGACCGGGATGTCGTCGCCGGGGAAGTCCTGCTTGCTGAGGAGCTCGCGGACCTCCATCTCGACGAGGTCGATGAGCATCTCGTCATCGACCATGTCGACCTTGTTGAGGTAGACGACCAGGCTCGGCACCTCGACCTGGCGCGCCAGGAGGATGTGCTCACGGGTCTGGGGCATCGGGCCATCGGCTGCGGACACGACGAGGATCGCCCCGTCCATCTGCGCGGCGCCGGTGATCATGTTCTTGATGTAGTCGGCGTGACCGGGGCAGTCGACGTGCGCGTAGTGCCGGTTCTCGGTCTGGTACTCAACGTGGCTGATCGCGATCGTGATGCCGCGCTGGCGCTCTTCCGGCGCGTTGTCGATCTGGTCGAAGGCGCGGAAGTCCGCGCCGCCCTTGAGCGACAGGTACTTCGTGATGGCGGCCGTCAGCGTGGTCTTGCCGTGGTCGACATGACCGATGGTGCCCACGTTCACGTGAGGCTTGCTGCGGTCGAACTTCTGCTTGGCCATGTGTCCTTCGTGGCTCCTTTGCGCTCGCTTAGCTCTTGGACTTCGCGATCAGCTCATTGGCGAGGTTGGTTGGGACTTCCGCGTAGCGGGAGAATTCCATCGAATAGGCCGCACGGCCCTGGGTCATGCTGCGCAGCTCGGTCGCGTAGCCGAACATCTCGGCCAGCGGCACGTGGGCGCGGATGACGCGCGAGCTTGCCCGCTCGTCGATCCCGTCGATCTGTCCGCGCTTGCTGTTGAGGTTGCCGATGACGTCACCCATGAAGTCCTCGGGCGTCGTGACCTCGACCTTCATCACCGGCTCCAGGATCGCGGGGTCGGCCTTCGTGACGCCGCTCTTGGCCGCCATGCTGCCGGCGATCTTGAACGCCATCTCGGAGGAGTCGACCTCGTGGTACGAGCCGTCGATCAGCGTCGCCTTGATGTCGATCACCGGGTAGCCGGCGACGACGCCGCCCTGGAGCGCTTCGCGGGCCCCCTGCTCGACCGCCTTCCAATACTCCCGCGGCACCGCGCCGCCGACGACCTTGCTCTCGAAGACGAACCCGCTCCCCCGCGCGAGCGGCTCGAGGGTCAGGACGGCGTGGCCGTACTGGCCCTTGCCGCCGGTCTGGCGCACGAAGCGCGCCTCGGCGCGCACGGCCCTGCGGATCGCCTCGCGATAGCTGACCTGCGGGCGACCGACGTTGGCCTGCACCTTGAACTCGCGGAGCATCCGATCGACGAGGACCTCGAGATGCAGCTCGCCCATCCCGGCGATGCGCGTCTGCGACGACTCCTCGTCGGTGCTGACGCGGAACGTCGGATCCTCCTCGGCAAGCCGCTGGAGGGCGATCGCCATCTTGTCCTGGTCGGCCTTCGTCTTGGGCTCCACGGCGAGCTCGATGACCGGCTCCGGGAAGGTGATCGACTCGAGCACGATCGGCTTCGACTCGTCACACAGCGTGTCGCCGGTGAACGTGTTCTTCAGGCCCACCGCGGCGGCGATGTCGCCCGCACCGACCGAGTCGATCTCCTCGCGGCTGTTGGCGTGCATCTGGAGGATGCGACCGATCCGCTCCTTCTGGCCCTTCGTCGAGTTGTAGACGTAGGAGCCGGTCTTGAGGGTGCCGGAGTAGACGCGGAAGAAGGCCAGCTTGCCGACGAACGGGTCGGCGGCGATCTTGAAGGCGAGGGCGGTGAAGGGCGCGTCCGGGTCGGGGTGCAGCGCGACCTCCGCATGGGTGCGCGGGTCGAGGCCCGTGACCGGCGGAACGTCGAGCGGGCTCGGCAGGAACTCGATCACCGCGTCGAGCATCGGCTGGACGCCCTTGTTCTTCAGCGCCGAGCCACAGAGGACCGGCACGATACGGTACGCGAGGGTGCCGGCGCGGATCGCGGCGCGCAGCTGGTCGGCGCCAACCTCCTCGCCCTCGAGGTACTTGTGCGCGATGTCGTCGTCGAGGTCGGCGAGCGACTCGACCAGCCGGTCGTGCCAGGTCGTGGCCTCGGAGACCAGCTCGGCCGGGATGTCACCGACGTTGACCTGGTCGCCCAGGTCGTTACCGTAGGTGATGGCCTTCATGTTGATGAGGTCGACGACGCCGCGGAACGTGTCCTCGACGCCGATCGGGATCTGGAGCGGCACCGCGTTGGCGCCCAGGCGGTCACCGATCATGTCGACCACGCGCCAGAAGTCGGCCCCGGTGCGGTCGAGCTTGTTCACGAAGCAGAAGCGCGGGATGTGGTACTTGTCGGCCTGCCGCCAGACGGTCTCGGACTGCGGCTCGACCCCGGCCACGCCATCGAAGACGACGACCGCGCCGTCGAGGACGCGGAGGCTCCGCTCTACCTCGACCGTAAAATCCACGTGCCCGGGCGTGTCGATCAAGTTGATGCGATGGTCGGCCCAGAAGCAGGTCGTGGCGGCGGCGGTGATCGTGATCCCGCGTTCCTGCTCCTGCTCCATCCAGTCCATCGTGGCAGCGCCCTCGTGGACCTCGCCGATCTTGTAGATCTTCTTGGTGTAGAAGAGGATCCGCTCGGACACGGTCGTCTTGCCAGCATCGATGTGCGCGATGATCCCGATGTTCCGCGTTCGCTCGAGGGGGTACCTGCCGCTGATGGTTCGGTTGCCCGACTGCGTCATGGTCATCTCGGCTACCACTTGAAGTGGCTGAAGGCCTTGTTCGCCTCCGCCATGCGGTGCGTGTCCTCGCGGCGCTTGACCGCGGCACCGACGCCGTTCGCGGCATCCATGAACTCGAAGGCGAGCTTCTCGGACATGCTCTTGCCGTTCCGCTTGCGAGCGGCGTCGATGAGCCAGCGCATGCCGAGCGACACGCGCCGGTCGGCGCGTACCTCGACCGGGATCTGGTACGTCGAGCCGCCGACGCGCTTCGGCTTGACCTCGATGAGCGGCATCGCGTTGCGGAGCGCCTGCTCCATGACCTCGACCCCAGAACGGCCGGCGGACGACTCGATCCGCGTCAGCGCGTTCTCCAGGATGCGGCCGGCCAGGGCGCGCTTGCCGCCACGCATCAGCTTGTTCGTGAGCTGATCCATGGTGAGGGCAGTACCCGCCAGCTGGGCGGCGTACTTCTCCTTGCGGGCGACGGTGGTACGACGAGGCATGGCCTAGGCCTTCCCAGCCGACTTCGCGCCGTACTTGCTGCGGCTCTGCTTGCGGTCACGCACGCCGGCCGCGTCGAGCGTCCCGCGCACGATGTGGTACTTCACCGCCGGGAGGTCCTTCACCCGGCCGCCGCGCACCAGGACCACGGAATGCTCCTGGAGGTTATGCCCGATGCCGGGGATGTAGGCGGTGACCTCCATCTGGTTCGTCAGACGGACGCGCGCGACCTTGCGAAGGGCCGAGTTCGGCTTCTTCGGGGTGCGGGTCATCACCTGCAGGCAGACGCCGCGACGCTGGGGCGCACCACGTCCCTCGGACGCGGTCTGCTTCAGCGTATTGAAGGTCCGGCGCAGTGCCGGCGCCTTGACCTTCTTGTGAACCGGCTGCCGGCCCTTGCGGACCAGCTGGCTGATGGTTGGCAACTACGTTCCTCGCGCGTTCGCGTACGACTGTTGTTCAGTGCTCGAATGAACCGATCCGGACCGATGAGCACGGGCCCACGACGGCGCGTGGCAATGATGTCGGTGGATGGATCGGCGCATGCCCGGGAGGGCACACACAAAGCGTCCCGATTCACGGGACACCGAAGGCGGAGTATAGGGGTCGCGGAGGTCAACTGTCAACCGAGCGGGAGCTCGACGGACGGTGGCGCCGGACCCCCGTGGAGACGGCGTAGGCGGCCCGCGACGAGCGGGCCGCCATCGGCCTGGTGAGGGACGCGGACGAGCGCCGCCGTGGTCAGGCGGTGGCGTCCTCCGCGGCCGGCTCGGCCTCTTCGGTGAGCTCGTCGAAGACCTGCTCCTCGACCTCGGCGTCGTTGTCGGCGCCCATCAGCTCGGCGACGGTGTCCCCCGCCTCGGCGGCGGCGGCCTCGGCCTCGTCCGTCTGGATGACGCCATCGCCATCGGCATCCGGCTCGCCGGTCAGGAAGGCCCGGGCGGCCTCCCGCTCGCGAAGTGCCTCGTCCTCCTCGGGCGCGGCCATGGCCTTCTCGGCGGCGATGCGCCGCGCCTCGGCCCCGGTCCCGGCCGGGATGAGCTTGCCGATGATGACGTTCTCCTTGAGCCCCAGCAGATGGTCCTTGGCGCCGTTGATCGCCGCCTCGGTGAGCACCCGCGTCGTCTCCTGGAAGCTTGCCGCGGCCAGGAACGAGCTCGTGTTGAGCGACGCCTTCGTGACGCCCAGCAGGACCGTCTGCGCCGTTGCCGGCTCGCCGCCCTCGGCGAGGATCCGGTTGTTCGTCTCCTCGAACTCGAAGCGGTCGATGAGCTCCGACGGCAGCAGCTCGGTGTCGCCCGCGGAGTCGACCATCACCTTGCGCAGCATCTGCCGCACGATGATCTCGACGTGCTTGTCGTTGATCGACACGCCCTGCGAGCGGTACACCTTCTGCACCTCGTTGACGAGGAAGCGCTGCACCGCGTCGACGCCCTTGATGGCCAGCAGGTCCTTCGGGTTGAGCGAGCCCTCGGTGAGCGCGTGGCCCGCAAGGACGGCGTCGCCGGTGTCGACCCGCACGCGGGCCGAGTGGCTGACCGCGTACTCGCGGGTGTCCACGTCCTCCGAGTGGAGGGTGAGGGTGTTGCCCTTTTTCGTGACGCGTCCGGCGGCCGGCGCCTTGACCTCGGCCACCTCGCCGTCCGCCTCGAGGCGGGCAAGCAGCTGGCCCTCGGTCACCTCGTCGCCCGAGGCGACGAGCAGCTCGTGCTGCGGGGTCAGCTTGAGCGGCGTGTCGAACGTCTCGCGGTGGGTGACCCGCACCGTGATCGGCTGCTCGGCGCCGGCTCGCACGACCTCGGCGGTGCCATCGATCTCGCTGATGATGGCCTGCCCCTTCGGGATGCGGGCCTCGAACAGCTCCTCGACGCGCGGCAGACCCTGCGTGATGTCCTCGCCGGCGACGCCGCCGGTGTGGAACGTGCGCATCGTGAGCTGCGTGCCCGGCTCGCCGATCGACTGCGCGGCGATGATCCCGACCGCCTGGCCAAGCTCCACGAGCCGGCCCGTGGCGAGGTCACGCCCGTAGCACATGCGGCACACGCCGTGGCGTGCGGCGCAGGCGAGCGGCGCGCGAACGCTGACCCGCTCGATGCCGGCGGCGATGATCCGCGCGATGGCGGCCTCGCCGAGCTCCTCGTTGCGGGCGACGATCGTCTCGCCGCTCTTCTCGTCGACGACGTCGAGCGCCGCCATGCGGCCGACGAGGCGATCCTCGAACGGCTCGGGAATCTGCCGGGACTCCTCGACCGTGATCCAGGTCCCGATATCGGTCCCGCAGTCGTCCTCGCGGGTGATGACGTCCTGCGCCACGTCCACGAGGCGCCGGGTGAGATACCCGGAGTCGGCGGTGCGCAGCGCGGTGTCGGCGAGCCCCTTGCGGGCCCCGTGGCTCGAGATGAAGTACTCGAGCACGCTCATCCCCTCGCGCAGGTTGCTGCGGATCGGCAGGTCGATGATGCGCCCCGACGGGTCGGCCATGAGGCCACGCATCCCAGCCAGCTGGTGGACCTGGGTCACGTTGCCACGCGCGCCGGAGTGGGTGATCATCCAGACCGAGCCGTTGCGGTCGAGGCCGGCGAGCATCTCCTCGGTCACCTTGTCGGTCGTCTTACGCCAGACCTCGACGGTCTGGGCATAGCGCTCGTCCTCGGTGATGAAGCCGCGCCGGAACTCGCGATCGATCTCGCCGACCGCGGTGTCCGCCTCGCCGAGGCGCACGGCCTTCGACTCGGGGATCTTCACGTCGTCGATGCTGATCGTGATCCCGGCCAGCGTCGCGTAGTGGAAGCCAACCGCCTTGATGCCGTCGACGAGGCTCACCGTGGCCTCGGGACCGAGCCGGCGATGGCAGTCCGCGATGAGGGCTCGCAGCCCCTTGCGGTCCATCACCCGGTTCGCGAACCGCAGCGGCGGCGGCAGGACGGTGTTGAACACGACCCGCCCCGCGGTCGTCTGGAGCAGCTGGTGGACGACGGTGCCCTCCTCGACGGTCCCCTCCCAGGTGTCGGTCTGCACCTGGATCCGATCGTGGAGCCCGATGGCGCCCGCCTGGAGCGCCATGAAGACCTCGTTGTCGTCGACGAAGGCGTGCGCCGGGGCGGCGGCCGCGGCCGCGTCCTTCTTGCTCACCTTCGTGCCCGGGTTCGTCAGCTCGTCGATGCCGACGGTCAGGTAGTAGCAGCCGAGAACCATGTCATGGGTGGGGCTGACGACCGGTGCGCCATCGGCCGCGCTGAGCAGGTTCTGGGTCGAGAGCATGAGCTCCTTCGCCTCGCGCTGCGCAGACGTCGAGAGCGGCACGTGGACCGCCATCTGGTCGCCATCGAAGTCCGCGTTGAACGCGAAGCAGACGAGCGGGTGGATCTGGATCGCCGAGCCCTCGACGAGGATCGGCATGAAGGCCTGGATGCCGAGGCGGTGGAGGGTCGGGGCGCGGTTCAGCAGGACCGGGTGGTCCTCGATGACCTCCTCGAGCACGTCCCACACCTCGGGTCGCACGCGCTCCACGATGCGCTTGGCGCTCTTGATGTTGTGCGCGAAGCCCTTCTCGACGAGCTGGCGCATCACGAACGGCTTGAAGAGCTCGAGCGCCATCTTCTTGGGCAGCCCGCACTGGTGCAGCTTGAGCTCGGGACCGACGACGATCACCGAGCGTCCCGAATAGTCGACGCGCTTGCCGAGCAGATTCTGGCGGAACCGGCCCTGCTTGCCCTTCAGCATGTCCGACAGGCTCTTGAGCCGATGGTTGCCGGTGCCGGCGATCGCGCGGCCGCGGCGACCGTTGTCGATCAGGGCGTCGCACGCCTCCTGGAGCATCCGCTTCTCGTTGCGGATGATGATCTCGGGCGCCTCGAGGTCGAGGAGCCGGCTCAGGCGGTTGTTGCGGTTGATGACGCGACGGTAGAGATCGTTGAGATCCGAGGTCGCGAAGCGGCCGCCGTCGAGCTGGACCATCGGTCGCAGGTCGGGCGGAATGACCGGCAGGGTGGTCAGGATCATCCACTCGGGGCGCGCGCCGCTCTTGCGGAACGCCTCGATCAGGCGGAGCCGCTTGATCGCCTTCTTGCGCCGCTGACCGGAGGTCTGCCGCATCTCGACGTGCAGCTTCTGGGCGAGGTCGTCCATGTCGAGCTGCTCGATGATCTTCTTCACCGCCTCGGCGCCCATCCCGGCGTCGAAGAGGCGGCCGTGCCGATCGGTCAGGCTGCGGTACTCCGACTCGGTCAGCGTCTGCATGACCTTGATGGCGTCGATCGCCTGCCGCTCGCCGCGCGCCCAGAGACGGGCGTCGTCGGTCTCGCGGGCAACCTGCTCGCGCTCGCTGGCGAGCGCCTCGTCGATTCCCGCGGTGAGGTCGGCGATCGCGGTGCCGTGCTTCTCCTGGGCCCCCGCAAGGGCGGCCTTGGCGTCCTTGTCGACCGCGTTCACCTCGGCCTTGGCGACCTCGCGCAGCTTGGCGAGCGCCTCCTTCGACGTGCCGCCGGCGCGCGCAATGACCTCGCCGGTGGCGGCGAAGACGACGTCCTCGGCGATCTCCTTGCCACCCGCCCTGATGGCGGCCTCGAGCTCCTTGGCGGCGGTGGCGAGCTCCTCGGTGCGCGTCGCCTGCTGCTCCTCGATCCGCGCCTTCTCGGACGCGAATCCCGCCTCGACCTCGGCCTTCTTGTCGGCGATCGTCGCCTCGAGCTCGGCGCGCTTCTCGTCGACGACGGCCTGGGCGCGCGCGATGCGCTCCTTGAGCTCCTCGTCGACGCGCTGCGACGCCCGATCGCGCTCGTGCTCATCGACGCGGTTCACGACGTAGAGCGCGAAGTACAGGATCCGCTCGAGGTTGCGCGGGCTGATGTCGAGCAGGATGCCCAGGCGGCTGGGCGTGCCCTTGAAGTACCAGATGTGGCTCACCGGCGAGGCGAGCTTGATGTGACCCATCCGCTCGCGACGCACCTTCGAGCGCGTGACCTCGACGCCGCACTTGTCGCAGATGATGCCCTTGTAGCGGATGCGCTTGTACTTGCCGCAGTAGCACTCCCAGTCCTTGGTGGGACCGAAGATGCGCTCGTCGAAGAGGCCATCCTTCTCCGGCTTGAGCGTGCGGTAGTTGATCGTCTCAGGCTTGGTGACCTCGCCAGACGACCAGCTCTTGATCTGCTCGGGCGACGCCAGGCTGATCCGGATCGCGTCGAAATTGTTGACTTCCAGCATGAGCTGCTACGACTCCTGCGGCTGATCGCCGCGTGTGGCGCGCTGCGCCAGGGCTGACCGTACCCCGGCGTTCGGTGTGCCGATGGGTGCGGGTCGCGGCGCCGCGATGGCGCCGCTCCCCGTGCTATTCCTCAAAGCCCTGGAGGTTGATCCCGCCGAGGTCCGGGAGCGGATAGCTGCCGGTGTCCTCGATGAACCGGATCTCCTCTTCGTTCTCATTGAGGATCTCGACGTTGAGGCCGAGGGCCTGGAGCTCCTTGACCAGCACCTTGAACGACTCCGGGACGCCCGGCGACTGGATCTCCTCGCCCTTCACGATCGCCTCATAGGTCTGGACGCGACCCATGACATCGTCGCTCTTGACGGTGAGGATCTCCTGGAGGATGTTCGCCGCGCCATAGGCCTCGAGCGCCCACACCTCCATCTCGCCGAAGCGCTGGCCGCCGAACTGCGCCTTGCCGCCCAGCGGCTGCTGGGTGATGAGGCTGTACGGGCCGGTGCTCCGAGCGTGGATCTTGTCCTCCACCAGGTGGTGGAGCTTGAGCATGTAGATGTAGCCGACGGTGACGCGCTGGTCGAACGGATCGCCGGTGCGGCCGTCGAACAGCTCGCTCTTGCCGTCCTCGGCGAGGCCGGCGCGCGCCAGCGAGCTGCGGATGTGCTCCTCGGTCGCCCCGTCGAAGACCGGCGTCTCGGCCTTCAGGCCGAGCACCTTCATCGCCCACCCGAGGTGGGTCTCGAGGATCTGACCGATGTTCATCCGGCTCGGGACGCCGAGCGGGTTGAGCACGATGTCGACCGGCGTGCCGTCCGGCATGAACGGCATGTCCTCCATGGGCAGGATCTTGGCGATCACGCCCTTGTTGCCGTGCCGACCGGCCATCTTGTCGCCCACGGCGATCTTCCGCTTCTGGGCCACGCTGACGCGGACGAGGCGGTTGACGCCGGGAAGCAGCTCATCACCGTTCTCGCGGCTGAACTGCCGGACGTCGACCACGATCCCGCGCTCGCCGTGCGGCAGGCGCAGGCTCGAGTCCTTCACCTCGCGCGCCTTCTCGCCGAAGATCGCGCGCAGGAGGCGCTCCTCGGCGGTCAGCTCGGTCTCGCCCTTAGGGGTGATCTTGCCCACCAGGATGTCGCCGGGCTTCACCTCGGCGCCCTCGTAGATGATCCCGTCCTCGTCGAGGTTGCGGAGGCTCTCCTCGCCGACATTCGGGATGTCGCGCGTGATCTCCTCGGGGCCGAGCTTCGTGTCGCGGGCCTCGATCTCGTGCTTCTCGATGTGGATGCTCGTGAACAGGTCGTCCTTGACGAGCCGCTCGCTGATGACGATCGCATCCTCGTAGTTGCCGCCCTCCCAGGGGAGGAAGGCAACCAGGATGTTCTGGCCCAGCGCGAGCTCGCCCGCCTCGGTGCTGCTCGAGTCGGCGAGCACCTGGTCGGTGGCCACCCGGTCGCCGACGTCGACGATCGGGCGCTGGTTGATGCACGTGCCCTGGTTGCTGCGCAGGAACTTCTTGAGCCGATAGGTGTCGCGCTCGTTCCCCTCATCGCGCTCGACCTGGATGTGGTCCGCGGTCACGCTGACCACCGTGCCGGCCGCCCTGGCGACCACGACCTGCTGCGAATCGAAGGCCGCGCGGAACTCGACCCCGGTCCCCACCACCGGTGACTCCGGGGAGAGGAGTGGCACCGACTGCCGCATCATGTTCGAGCCCATCAGGGCGCGGTTCGCGTCGTCGTGCTCGAGGAACGGGATGAGCGCGGTGGCGACGCTGACGATCTGCTTCGGGCTGACGTCCATGTAGTCGACCGTGTCGGGGCGCTCCTCGAGGAACTTGTCCCGCCAGCGGACGAGGACGCGGTCCTCGGTGAAGTGACCGCCCGCGTCGAGCGCGGCGTTGGCCTGCGCGACGTGGAACTTCTCCTCCTCCGAGGCATCGAGGTACTCGATCTCGGCGGTGACGAGCGGCACGATGCGGACCGCGGGCAGCTTGTGCTCCTTGATCGCGGCCCATGCCTTCTCGTCGATGACGGTGCCCGCCTTCGCGATCGGCTTCGCGCCGCTCGACGGGACGAGGTCCTCGGCGAGCGTCTGGCCGACCGCCTCGGCGCCCTTGTCGCGGTATCCAACCGTGCGCCGCACCTTGCGGTACGGCGTCTCGATGAAGCCGTAGCTGTTGATCCGGCCGTAGGTCGCCAGGGAGCCGATGAGACCGATGTTCGGCCCCTCCGGCGTCTCGATCGGGCACATCCGGCCGTAGTGGCTGGGATGCACGTCGCGGACGTCGAACCCGGCGCGCTCACGCGACAGGCCACCCGGCCCGAGGGCCGAGAGGCGGCGCTTGTTCGTGAGCTCGGCGAGCGGATTCGTCTGGTCCATGAACTGGCTGAGCTGGCTGCCGCCGAAGAACTCCTTCATCGCGGCCACCACGGGCCGAATGTTGATGAGCGCGTTCGGGGTCGCCTGCTCGGCATCGGTGATCGTCATCCGCTCCTTGACGACGCGCTCCATGCGAAGCAGGCCGATGCGGAACTGGTTCTGGATCAGCTCGCCATTGGCGCGGATGCGCCGGTTGCCGAGATGGTCGATGTCGTCGGGCTCGCCGCGGCCGTTGTTGAGCTCGATGAGCTTGCCGATGATCGCGACGATGTCGTGCTTGCTGATCACGCGGCTCTCGCGGGGATGCTCCCCGCCCTCGCGCGGCAGCTCGATCTTCAGCTTGGCGGCGACGTCGCCGAGCGCCTTGTTCAACTTGTAGCGCCCGACGCGACCGAGGTCGTAGCGCCGGAAGTTGAAGAACAGGCTGGTGACGAGGGCGCGGGCGTTGTCCACCGTCGGCGGATCACCGGGGCGCAGCTTCTTGTAGACCTCGATGAGCGCCTCGTCCTGCGTCTGCGCAGGGTCCTTCTCGAGGGTCAGCGCGATGAACGGGTGCTCCGGGTTGTCGTCGACCGCACGGAAGAGCGCCTCGATCTCCGCATTGTCGGTGAAGCCGACCGCGCGAAGGAGCGTGGTGACCGGGATCTTCCGCTTGCGGTCGACCTTGACCGACAGCAGGTCCTTGTTGCTCGTCTCGAATTCGAGCCATGCGCCGCGGTTCGGGATCACCTTCGCCGCATGCAGCGGGCGGCCGGTGGCGGGATCCTCGGCAGCGGTGTAGTAGACGCCCGGCGAGCGGACGAGCTGGCTGACCACGACGCGCTCGGCGCCGTTGATGATGAACGTCCCCTGCTCGGTCATCCACGGGAAGTCGCCCATGAAGACGGTCTGGTGCTTGACCTCGTCCGTCTCCTTGATGACCAGGTCGACCTCGACCTTGAGCGGCTTGGCGTACGTGAGATCGCGGGTACGGCACTCCTCCTCGCTGAACTTCGCGTCCTCGAAGTAGTAGTCGCGAAAGTGGAGCTCGAGGTTCTTGCCGGTGAAGTCGGTGATCGGGGTGATCTCGTCGAGCAGCTCACGGAGGCCGTTCTCGACGAACCAATGGAACGAGATCGTCTGGGTCTGGATCAGATTCGGGAGGGGAAGGACCTCCGGA
>JBBQXD010000018.1:0-49728 GCA_038209995.1 Candidatus Limnocylindria bacterium
CCCGGCGAGCTCCGCGACCAACGCGACGTTCTCGCGCACGGACAGGGCGGAGAGGAGGTTGAAATCCTGGAAGATAAACCCGAACTGCCGGAGCCGGATGTCCGGCAGGCGAGCCTCTGATAGCGCGCTCAGCTCGGTCCCCTTGAGGTGGATCGAGCCGGTCGTCGGCTTGAGCAGGGCCCCCAACATTGACAGCAGCGTCGTCTTGCCGGAGCCCGATGGACCCATGATCAGGACCACCTCGCCGGGCTCGACGGCCAGGCTGACCCCGCGTACGGCCGCAACCGCGGTGTCGCTCTCGCCGAAGCGCTTGGAGACGTCGCGCACGTCAAGTGTCATGGTGGTCATGATGCTGCTCCTTTTCGGAAGACGACTGCCGGGTCGAGCCCTGCGATCTGCCGAATTGGCAGGATGGCGGCGAGGCCGGCGATGATGGCTGCCAGGACACCGACCCTGGCGATCGAGGTGGGACTGAGGGCAAGCTCGAGGTTGAGGCTGGTCTGGGCCACTCCGAGGCTGAGCAGGGCAGTGAACGCGAGGCCAACCATGAAGCCGATGGCCACGCTCAGAAACGCCTGGCCGAGCACCACCCCGTACAGGTAGCGGTTCGGCGCACCAAGCGCCTTGAGCGCTCCATACTCCCGGCGCCGGGCCAACGTCGCCACGTACACCGTCAGCGCCACCACCGCCAGCCCGACGACGAAGCCGACCACGTTCATGATCGAGATGACGTCCGCGCTCATGTCCATCACCAGCCGCCGCTCCTCGATCGAGAAGGCGGCGCTCGACTGGGCAGTGACGCCGGAGACCTGCCGTTCGATCGCCGCCGCGACCGCGTCGGGTGCCGCCCCGGAACTGACCCTTGCGAGCACAAAGCTGACGAGGGGCGCACCGCCGCGCATCGCCCGGAAGTCGTCAAGCGACACGAAGGCGACCGAGTTCACGAGGCTGGCGGTCCCCTCCGACAGGCCCACTACCCGTGCCTCGCCGCCGAGGACGGTGATGCGGTCGCCGAGGGAGACACCGGCCCTGTCGGCGAAGCCGACGTCGACGACCACCTCGCCCGGGCCGGGCACGTCCGACCCCTCGACGATCTTCCAAGGCCGGCCCATAGCCGCGTCAGGGGGCAAGCCGATGACGTAGGCCACCGCTCGCTCGTCGCCGGCGGCGATCGTGTCGGTCGAGTACAGGATGGGGGTCACATCTGCCACCCCGTCCACCGCCCGCACCTGGTCGGTCACGTTGTCGGGCAGCCACGAGGCAACCATGTGCAGGTTGCGCACGCCAGACTGGCTGACCCACACGTTCGCTCCCGCCGCATCGATGTACGTTGTAGCTGGTTGGCAACCCCGGCGTAGATGGCGTCGAGGGCCAGGGTCAGGGAGAGGGCGAGGGCAATGCCACCCACCGAGGTGAGCAGCCGCATTCGGTTGCCGCCGAGGTTGCGACGGGCAAGGAGCCAGATGGCGCTCATCCGCGGAAGACCTCCGCCGGCTCCAGGCGCGCAATGCTCCGGGCCGGAATGAGGGCCGCAAGCGAGGCCATCAGCAGGCTGCTGCCGAGGACGATGCCGACGGTCGATGGCTCGATCTCGACCAGGAACTGTGGACGCCAGGCCATGAGCGCGGCACCGCCGCCGTAGGCGAGCGCGACGCCGACGAGGGCACCCACCGCGGCGGCGATGAGTGCCTGCGTTACGACCACTCCGTACAGCGTCCGGTTGCGAGCACCGATCGCCTTGACCGCGCCGTACTCGCGCCGGCGCTCGATGGTGGCGGTATAGATCACCAGCCCCACCACCAGGACCCCCACAACAAAGGCGATACCGACCATGAGCCCGATCGGCGCGTCGTAGACGCGCGCCATTAGCTTGCGATCGTTGGCGATGACATCGGCCTTGAGCAGGACCTCGGTGCCGGCGATGTCGAGCCGATCGCGGAGCGCTTCGGGGCTCACTCCCGCGGCCGGGCTAACGATCAGGAAGCTCCGCAGCCCTGACGCGCGCAGGATGGACTCGAGGGTCGTGATTCGGGCGAAGGCCACCGAGCCGGCCCAGAAGGTCGTCTCATCGGACAATCCGACCACGGTCGCCTTGCGGTCGAGCAGCCCGACCTGGTCGCCGATCCCGATCTCGTGGTCATTCGCCGTGGTCCGGTCGATGACCAGCTCATCGTCAGTTGCCGGTTCGCGCCCTTCGACCAGGCGCCATGGCCCGCCGCCCGCCGCGGGCTCGTAGCCGATCAGGAAGAAGCCATCCTTGCGCTCATGGCGCTCGAAGATCACGAACTGGCTGATGACCGGGATGACGCGCGCGACGCCGAGTGTCTGCCGAGCCGCCTGCTCAGCACCCCCCGGAAGGGCGGAGCTGGTGCCCAGGAAGCGCGGATCCCGCGCTCGGCCACCATCACCGGCCCTGGCGTGTTGTCGAGGTAGGCCGATGCCTGCGTGTACACGCCAGACCGATACCCCGACAGCAGCAGGATCATCCCGATCGAGACCGCCACGCCGAGGACGCTCAACGCGAACCGCGTCCGGTCGCGAAACAGATTGCGGCGCGCCAGGAGCATCGCTCAGCTCCCTGGGCTGGCCGGACCGGGCGTGTAGCCGGCGCGCTCAATCGCACGCCGCAGCTCAATGACGGTCACGAGCATCGGGCCGTACGTCACGGAGGCCGCTTTGGTCGCCGGGTTGCCATACGCCTCTACAACGCCGGGGACACGCGCCAGGTCTCGCTCAACAGCGCTGAGGCCTCCCGCACCGCAGGTCAGGCCGAAGATCGGAATGCGCACGTTCTGGCGGTCCATGCGATCAAGCGTGGGCGAGCGACGTGAGGGTCGGCTGAGAACGGCCTGAGATCCCGCACAGAACCTGTATGTGGACCCCGCGGAGCGGCGACGGAGGGTCACGACGACGCCGGGCCCGTGCAGGTCCGGCGTCGCTCAAAGGCGAGGTTGCTTCACCGAGACGAGTGGTGCGCCTCATGCATGGTCTGCATCACATCGGTGCCGCCCATCATGCCTTGGCCGCCCATCATGCCCTGGCCGCCCACTTCGCCGCAGGTGCTGGAGGTGGCGGCGGGCGTAGGCGTGGACGTTGGGTCCTGGGCCAGCACCAGCCCGGCGGTGCCGAGCAGAAGGGCTCCGCCCAGGATGCTCCCGGCAATGAGGTTTACGCGCTTGGTGATCATCGGTCGTTCCCTTTTGAGGCTATCTGCGCTGGTCAGCTGACTCCGAGCAGCCGCCGCGCCTGTTCGTATTCCTGTTCCGAGATGTCGCCGCGGGCGAACCGCGCCTTGAGGATCTGCGCGGCCTCCTGAGTGGCGGAGCCACGTCGGCCCGCCACGGCGGACAGGGCCAGCCAAACGAGAGCCACCACGATCGCGACGCCGACCACAAGAACCAGGGTCATCCACAGCCAGCCGCCAAGGCCCATGGTCCATCCGGCGCCGTTCATCATGTCGTTGCCTCCGCTCAGTGCATCTCGCCTTTCGGTGCTCGCTGAGATGAAGGCTATGGGCACCGTCTGAAGCCCCGATGCCCGCGCCGATCAAGCTTCGATCAAATCGCGGCGGCCTCATCAGGCACTCGTGGCAAGGCGATCGAGAACCTGGAGCCGTGGCCGAGGCCCTCGCTTTCGGCCCAGATCCGGCCGCCCATCGCCTCGGTCAGCGCCCGGGCGATCGCGAGGCCGATCCCCGATCCGCCCAGCGCTCGGGCTCGCGAGGGATCGACGCGATAGAAACGCTCGAACACGCGCTCCCGCTGCTCGGCATTCAGGCCGGGTCCTTGATCCAACACGCTGATCACCACCTCGTCTCCCTCGGTTCTGGTTTCGAGGTCCACCGGCGCCCCCTCGGCCGAGTAGCGGATCGCGTTGCTGACCAGGTTGTCGACCACCTGGGCGAGCCGCTCCCCGTCCGCACGCACCGCGAGCTTGCCCTCGGGAGCCGCCAATCGAAGCTCGCTGCGATGCTCTTCGGCACGCGCCGCAAATCGCACCAGGACGGCCCGCAGCAACGTGCCGACGTCGACGCTTGTCATCGACAGCGGCAACTGGTTGGCCTCTGCGCGCCACAGCTGCTGCAGATCATCGATAAGGTGCGACAGCCGGGCCGTCTCGCGCCTCAAAAGCTGCCACGTCGGCCTGCCGGCTTTGACGACGCCATCCTCCAGCCCCTCGAGGTAGCCGTCGAGCGTCGCGAGGGGGGTGCGCAACTCGTGGGCCACATCACCGACGAGCTGCAGCCGGCGACGCTCGGTCGACTCGAGCGAGTCGGCCATCTGGTTGAACGAGATGGCAAGCTCGGCGATCTCGTCGGTTGACGCGACCGGGACGCGCTCAGCAAATCGGCCCTCGGCGATGCGGCGGCTCGCAGCGGCCAGCCGGGCGATCGGGCGCAGAAGGCGCACCGTGAGAGCAACGCTGATCACTACCGCAGCGATCGCCGCAGCCAGGACGGCGATGAGCAGGGCGGTCTGGACCGCGTCCTGGAACGCAGCCCGCACGAGGCCGGACATCATGTCGTCCATCCCGGGCATGGAGTGACCCATTGCCGCCTCGAAGGCCCCCGGCGCGACCAGGCCAACCGCGCCGAAAACGGTGGCCATCCCGACTGCCACGACGGCGAGATGGCTGAGCAGGAACCGACCTCGGAGGCGGAGGTGAGGCATGGTCAGCTTGGCTCTTTCAGTCGGTAGCCGACGCCCCGCACGGTCTCCACATAGCTCGGGCGCGAGGCGTCGTCGCCGAGCTTGCGGCGCAGGTTCGCGAGGTGCACGTCGACAACATGCTCATCGCCTACGTAGTCCATGCCCCACACCCGGTCGAGGAGCTGCTGCCGGGTCTGGACGACGCCAGGCTCGCGGATGAGCGCCGCCAGCAGGTCGAACTCGATCACCGTCAGAGTCACCGGCATGCCGCGCAGAGTCACAGACCTGCGTCGTGGGTCGACGCTGAGTTCGTCAATCCGCCAAGCGTCTGCGTCGGATGCAACACCCATCCGTGGACGTCTCAGGAGCGCCTGCACTCGTGCGGCAAGCTCACGAGGAGAGAAGGGCTTCACCTGATAGTCATCGGCCCCCACCGACAGGCCGACGATGCGGTCGATCTCCTCGGCTCGGGCGGTGAGCATGATGATGTAGGCGTCGGTCATGGTGCGGGCGCGACGCAGGACCTCGAACCCATCCAGGCCGGGAAGCATGACGTCGAGGACGACGACGTCGGGAGCCCACTTCCGGATGAGCTCCAGAGCGGCCGGACCATCATAGGCGGACCTCACCTGCATCCCCTCCCGCTCCAGGTAGCGTCTGACCAGGTCGACGATTGGCGCCTCGTCGTCGACGACCAGCACCCGAGGCGCGGTCACGGCGCGCGCACCGGGAGCGTGACGAGCGCGACCGTCCCGCCGCCCTCGCGATCGGTGAGCTCGATTGTGCCGGCGTGCGACTCCACTATCCAGCGCGCGATCGCCAGGCCCAGGCCAGTGCCCGAAGGCCGCAGCTCGCGTGCGCGCGCTCCGCGGTACAGCCGCTCGAAAACACGATCGCGGTCCTGGGCGTCGAGACCGATGCCAGTGTCCTCGACCCGGACCAGCGCGTGGCCGTCGTGTACCTCCAGCCCGGCTGCCACGCTGCCCCCGGATGGGGTGTATCGCGCCGCGTTGTCGAGCAGGATCCCGATCAGGTCTCGCAGGCGGTCAGGATCGCCGTCCACCACGGCCGGCTCGACGCCGGACACGCTCATGCGCACGTGGGGTGCCGCATCGCGCTGGCGGCGCACCGACTCGACCAGCAGTGCATCGAGCTCCACCTGGCCGAACTCGAGGCGAGCGCCGGACTCGGCGCGCGCCAAAGCAAGCAGGTCACCGATGAGGCGCCCCATGCGCTCGGCCTCGTCGCGGGCGTCGGCCAGAATGGCCTGGCGCTCATCATCCGGCAGCTGTTGCCGCTGGGCGAGGTCGAGGTTGGCGCGGATGGTGGTGAGCGGCGTGCGCAGTTGGTGTGACGCGTCCCCCAGGAACCGCTGGAGGGCTTGATGGTTCTGTTCCAGTGAGGCGAGCATCTCGTTGAAGGCGACCGCCAACTCGCCGACCTCGTCGCCTGCTCCGCCCGCCTCGACGCGGGCGGCGAAGTCACCCGACAGCGAGATCGCACGCGCCGTTTCGGTCACGTCGGCGACGGGTGCCAGGGCTCGACGGGCGAGGACCAGGCCCCCGATCAGCGCCAGGCCGGCAACGAAGCCACCTCCCAGCAACAGCGCGAGGCTGACGGTGCCGAGGAGGTCGCGTAACGGCTGCGTCGAGTCCGCCCAGACGACATAGCCAGCTCGTTGCTTGCCCGCCGGGACGACCGGTTCGAGAGTGAGGCGGAGGATATCGCCCCCCACCCCAAGCTCACGGACGGCGTGGGCGTGGGCGTCGGCCGCCACGAAGTCATCGGCGGCGAGCGGCAGCTCTTGGGTCGCTGGTGGCGCCGAATCGGCGAGCACGATCCCGCTCGGATCGACGACCAGGATGCGACCGCCGGTCGCGGCGAACTGCTTAACGAGCCGCTCGGACGGGCGCAGCCGACCCGCTGCGTCGACGTCCTGGGCGAAGGCGCCGGCGGCGTGTTCGGCGTTGGCGATCAGCGCCGCGTCGAACGAGCGCTCGAGCTCGTCACGCAGCACCACGAACACCCCGGCACCGAAGGCGATGAGCGCGCCGGCCAGGAGCCCGGTGTAGATGAGCGCCAAGCGGGTCCGGATGGACGGCCGCCGCCGCGAGAGTCTCACTCCTTGAGGACGTAGCCGGCCCCGCGGACGGTGTGGATCAGGCGAGCCTCGCCGTTCGCTTCCAACTTGTTGCGAAGGTAGCGGACATAGACCTCCAGCACGTTCGACTCACCCTCGAAGTCGTAGTTCCAGACGTGCTCCATGATGATGTCGCGGGTCAGCACCTTGCGCGGATGGCGGAGGATCAGCAGCAGCAGGTTGAACTCGGTGGTGGTCAGCTCGATCGTGCGTTCCCCGCGGCGCGCCTCTCGCGCGTCCACATCCAGCTCCAGATCAGCGAACCGCAGGACCTCCCCGGCCGAGCTGGTGCGCCGCCGCAGCAGGGCGTGGACTCGCGCCAGCAGCTCCTCGAAGCTGAAGGGCTTGACCAGGTAGTCGTCGGCGCCGGTCTCGAGGCCCTCCACCCGGTCGCTGACCTCATCGCGCGCGGTCAGCATCAGGATCGTGACCTGGTCGCCGGCCGACCGCAGCCGGCGCGTCACCTCCAGCCCGTCGATGCCGGGCAGCATGATGTCCAGCACGACGAGGTCCGGCAGGTGCTCACGCGCCTTCTCCAGTCCCTCTTCGCCGCTGCCCGCTTCGACCACGCGGTAACCCTCGTAGGCCAGGCCGCGGCGGACAACGGCCCGGATCTTGGGGTCATCGTCGACGACCAGGACGCGCATGGCCTCGCTCACAGCGATGGGCCTCCCTCAGTGATCCATGCCCGGCATGGGGCTCATGTCGGGGGCCATCGTAGACTTCGGAGCCTGGCTCGGTGCCGGCGACCCGGTGGCACCCGGCGCGCCGGCCCCGTCGGCGCCCCGCACGTTGACGACCACGATCAGGCCGCCGGGCTCCTGCCCGTCGTTCGAGGCGTGGTGCAGATCATGGCAGTGCAGCAACCAGGTGCCGGGGTTGTCGGCGCGGAAGACGACGTCGTACGTCTCGCCCGGATCGATCGAGAGCGTGTTGAGACGCTGCACATTCGGCAGCGGCTCGCCGTCCTTGGCAAAGAGCGCCATATCGGTGCCGTGCAAGTGCATGGGATGGATCGTCTGGCTGGGGTTGATGAACCGCAGCCGCACCAGGTCGCCCTCATTGACGTCGATCGTCTCGGTGGCCGGGAATGACTTCCCGTTGATCGTGAAGTAGTTGTACTCCATGCTCATCGTGTCCATGCCCGCCATCTGATCCCCGGCCATCCAGTTGCCGATGGCCAGGATGTATTCGGCATCGGCGGCGATCGGGTCGGCGCCCTGCGGGTCGATGATGAACGGCGCGTACAGGCCGGCGTCGATCTGCTCGCGGCTGGCGGGGCCGTGGGCGTGGTACATGAAAGTACCGGCGTGGGGCGCCACGAAGCGATAGGTGTACGTCTCACCCGGCTGGATCGGGTCCTGCGTCACGCCGGCCACTCCGTCCTGGTCGTTCGGCACATGCAGGCCATGCCAGTGGATGGACGTTGTCTGGTCGAGCTCGTTGCGGACTACGATCTCGACGCGATCGCCCTCGGTGACCCGGATGGTGGGACCTGGGACCGTGCCGTTGAAGGTGATCGCCTCGGTCTCCACGCCCGGCAAGAGCTCCCAGCTGGTCGCCTGGATCGCGAGCTCGAAGCGGCGTGTCTCACCCGTGGGCGGCACCTGCGCCTCAGCCAGGACCTGCTCAAGGGAGGCACGATCCACGACCGATGATGCGCTCTCATGGGTCCGGGGCGGTGAGATCAGGTCGTGGGCGTAGGCCCCGACGATGCCACCGACACCGAGCAGGACTGCGGCGAGCAACACAAAGGAGAGGATCAGGGTCGGCGACTTCGACGTCATTGTGCGGAAACCTCGAGCAGGAGTCCGGCGAGCAGCACCAGGGAGAGGATCTGCGCAGGCGCCTTCGACATCACGTGCCGGAAACCTCGAACCGGTGGCTTGTCCACGCAACCGTGGCCGCCGAGGCTGAGGGGAAGATGAGAGACGCCTGAGCGTAGACCAAGAACAACGGGAAGTCCCCTTCACGTTTCACAGGGCCTGCTCAACGGCCTCTCAGCCGATGCTCATGCAGACGGGCCAGGGTGGCCCAATGCAGACCCGACCACCTACCCCCGCTAGGCCACAGACGTTCACGCTGGGACGTGGATGGGTGCTGCCCGCCCTCCTGCTCGGCCTCATCCTGGCAGGCTCGTACCTGCCTGCCCACGGTGTCACGCGGCTCGTCGATGTGCTGGCCGCGACGATTGCCGCCCTGGGACTGGTCGCCGTCAGCCTGGCGGCGCCGCGCTGGGCCCGAGCTGCCGTGCTCGGTCGCGGAGGAAACCTGGCGGTCATCGGTTCGCAGCCGCTCCGGCAGGCAGAGCTAGAGGTGTCGGTTCGCGGGCGCATTGCAGCCGTTGCGGTGGGGGCACTCGTTTCGGCCGCCGGAACCGGGTTGACCGCGATGCTGCTCCTGACAGGTGACCCGCTCACGGCGGGTCACGCGGTGCTGCTTGTCGCCCTGTACGCCAACGTCGCCCTGCTGCTGTCGAACGTCGTGCCGATGCCTCCCTGGCCTGGCTGGACGCTGCTGCTGGCGCTCCTGCAAGGTCGCCGTGGCGGTGGCGAGCTGCGCGTCGATCGCGCGGTGCCGCTAGCCCGCGGCGTGATCGCGGCCGAGGCCGCCGCCGTTGCCGCGTTGGCCATCAGCAGCGGGGACGGGATGTTGCTGCTCGTTGCCGCGCTTTTCATCGGACAAGGCTGGATGCAGACCACCGTTGCCAAAGCGGACGACCTGATTGGTCGCTACCTCGCGACTCGGCGACTCGGCGACGTCGCCCGTGACTTCGCTACCCTCGCCGGTCCACAGGAGCTGGCCCGGGCGACGGTCGCGCACCGACGCACGGACAGCGAGGTGATCGCCGTCCGGGAGGGCGACACCATCCTGGGCGCCATCGGTCCGCGACAGGCGGCGCTCATCTCACACACCGAGCCAGGAACGCGCTGCGTAGATGTGATGGTCGCGCTCGGGCACGTGGAGCCGCTCCGGTCCGACGCACCGGCAGTCACCGCCCTGGCCCCTCTGAATCGGTTCGGCTTCGCACTGGTGTTCGAGGCTGGCCGGTTGCGCTACGTGGAGGCGAACGATCTCCTGCAGCGAATCCTCGTGACCGCCGCCGTGGCGCAGGCGGTCAGCGCCAGCCATGACGAAACAGACGATCCGCCCGAAACCGCAGGCCACAAGCCACGCAAGGAGGAATTTCGGTGATCACCAGCCACGCGGTGCAGATCGATCCGGTGTGCGGCATGGCGGTTGAGCCGCCAGCGGGGATACCCTTGCTGTGGGAGGGACGCGAGTATCGCTTCTGCGACGTCGCCTGCCGGGACACATTCCGGGGCGACCCGGCGCGCTGGGGCGAGCCGATCCAGCATGCCGACGAGCCCGCGCTCCACCCATGAACAGCCAGGTTGGCGGGACGACGCCAGACGGTCTCGTCGCCAATCGCTGACGAACGCGTCGCATGTGGGGCCCTGCGCCCCAAGCATCACCCCTCGATCGTGACCGTCGCCACCATGCCCGCGGCGTAGTGGCCCGGCTCGTGGCACCCGATCAAGAGCGCGCCTGGGTCGGCGGGGAAGGTGAAGTCGAGCGTCTTCATCGCACCAGGGTCAAGGCTGAGGCTGCTCGGCGTGTCATCGCCCATGCCGCTCATGCCGCCCATCTCCGCCTCGTGGTCGTCCTGGGCATCCTCATCGCCGATGAAGAAGTCATGGATCATCTGGCCGCCGTTGGTCACCTCGAAGCGCACGGTCTCCCCTGCGCGCACGGTGATCTCGGCAGGCTTGAAACGCAGCTCATCGGTCATCCCGAGGGCGATGGTGCGTGGGCCCGAGGACGTGGCGCCGGGAGATTGACTGGTACCGCTCGAACAGGCGGCCAGGAGCACCACGGCGGTCACGACAAGGATTCGGTGGGGGGCAAGCATCAATTCGTTCTCCCGGTGTGTGACTGATTCGGGGATCGGGCGTATCGCGGGAAGACTTGGTCACCCTACACGCTGACGTCGGCGATGCGCAGTACATCGCGGCCGTCACCGCAGAGCGCGAAGCTGAGGCCGAGGCGCCAGCCCGCCGCCCGGCGGTCGACGCCGCGACGGCGGCACACCGACTGCGCGACTTCGCCAGCCTGTGGGCCTCTCGGACGGAGACCCAACGGGCTGAGATGCTTCGCGAGGTCTCGCGCGAGTCGAGGTCACTGGCCGCACCTTCGTGGCCGCCCATCTGACTCCCCACGCCGCCGAACTCGGGCTCACCGTCGCGCTGCCCGAGCGAGTCTCGGTTGTTATGGCGTCCCCGGCAGGTGTCGGGGCCGTATTAGCAACCATAGCGATCGTTGGGCGGCGCGAGTGCGAAAGCCTCTGATCATCGGCTTTGCCTTGATGCTCGCCGCCTGTGCGGCGCCCCTCCATCCCACCCACCTCGGGCGGGCAATGGATTGGGCACGCCTTGATTTCATTGGTGGGTACGCCCAACCAGGCCTACATCAACGTCTGGAGGAACGGGAGCACCTTTGGCGGGTTGTTGATCGCAGTTGCGACAGCGCCACCGACGCCTTCGCCATCGTGAAGTCTCATGGGTTGACATAGCCGGCCGGCGGACGGGCGGCCCATGGGCCCGCTCGCGTCCTCATCGCCGGTCAGTATGCGCGAGCGAACACCGCCGTCTCCGAAGCCGGCGCGCCACAGCGGGCACAGGCGGTCGGGGGTTCCAGCTCCTCGAGCTCACCCTCGAATGGGAGAACGCGCAGCGTCGCGCCGGTTCTGGCCTGGACCTCGCGTTCGCAGGCGGCCGAACCGCACCAGCCGGTAACGAGGAAGCCGCCCTGCGCGACGTTCACGGCGACGAGCTCTTCCCAGCCGAAGACCCGGTGCGTGTTGGCGCGCTGGAACGTGATCGCCCGCTCCAGCAGGCGCATCTGAAGCCGTTCGAGCCTCGCCGCGACATCGCCCGCAAGGTGATCGACCGAGACCGACTCCTTCGCGCTCGTGCCGTCCGTCGCCGGCAACCGCTCGGCCACCACGACCGTGCCCGCCGCCACATCCCGGGGCCCGACCTCGAGCCGGATCGGGACCCCACGCAGCTCCCAATCGTTGAACTTGTAGCCGGGCGTCACGTCGTCGCGCCGATCGACCCGCACGCTGATGCGTTGGTCGCCGAAGACGGCCTGTGCCCGCAGCCCGGCTTCGACCGGGGAGATTGCCGCTTCCACAGCCGCCCGCTCTTCCACCGTTCGCCAGATCGGCACGACCACGACGTGGATCGGCGCAATCCGTGGTGGCACGACGAGGCCGCGTTCATCGCCGTGGACCATGATCACCGCGCCGATCGTCCGCCACGAGAAGCCCCACGACGTCCCGAACGGGTGCCGCCGCTCGTTGTCGCGATCGAGAAAGCGGATGTCGAACGCCCGGGCGAAATTGGAGCCGAGGTCGTGGCTGGTCCCCATCTGCAGCGCGCGCCGATCGCCCATCAGCGCCTCGCCGGTCAGCGTCACCTCGGCGCCCGGGAACTTCTCGGCTTCGCTCTTGCGGCCCATGATCGTCGGGATCGCCAGCCAGTCGTGCCAGATCTCGCGGTACACGCCGAGCATCCGCTGCGCTTCCTCGCGGGCCTCGGCCGCGCTGGCATGAAACGTGTGACCCTCCTGCCACAGAAACTCGGCCGTGCGCAGGAACGGCCGGGTGCGAAGCTCCCAGCGGACCACATTCGCCCACTGGTTCACGAGCACGGGCAGGTCGCGATAGCTCTGAATCAGGTCGCGGTAGACGGCGCCGACCATTGCCTCCGAGGTGGGTCGGATCGCGAGGCGCTCGGCGAGCTCGTCGGCGCCGCCGTGGGTGACCCAGGCGACCTGCGGGCTGAACCCTTCGACGTGCTCCGCCTCGGTCTCCAGGAGGCTCTCGGGTACGAGCAGCGGCAAGTAGATATTCTCGTGGCCCGTCTCCTTGATCCGCCGATCGAGCGCGTCGCGCACGTGCTCCCACAGCGCAAAGCCATACGGGCGAACCACGATGCAGCCCCGGACCGGCGCATAGGACGCGAGCTTGGCGTCGCGGACGACGTCGAGGTACCACTGGCCGAAGTCGGCCGATCGGGATGCGCGGGAAGAGTCGGACGCGGGCGCGGGCATCGGGAGAGCTCCTCGAGTCTGGGGCGATCGTGGCCAGCGGCTCTAGCCGTGTCGGCGGTGCCGACGCTTTTCGGCTAGAGCCCGATCGGGAGTCGGAGGAGTCTCGGACGGTGCATCGTCGCCGGATCGTAGCGCATCGAGAGCTGAAATTCAGCGACGGGCCCTCAATCCGGCGACGCGCGAGAAACGCTGCGGGCCTGGTGGTCGGAGGTTTTCAGACCCGGAACGATCAGCCAGCCGTCGGCACGACCGCTGTAGATCAACTGTTCGGTGCTGAGGCCTGATCGCGCCCGCAGGTCGGCGAGGTGACGCTTTGGTGCTCGGCCGAATGCCCAGATTCGCGGCGGCGCCGGAGACGGATCCACCGCTCTCGACGAAAGCTGCGAGGGCCTGGCGCTGGCGCTCCGTGACGCCTGGCAAGGCCGAACCGCGCAGCCGTCCAGTCCTCATGCCGATCGGACTTCAGCCGCCCATAGGCGCGGAATCCTGGGAGATCATGTGTGACAACGACAGACTCCAGACTGCTCTGACCCCAAGCGCAGGGGCGCGCTCGGAGAGCGGCGCTGGCGCGATGGTCGATAACACTATTCGCCCTAGCGGGGGTGCGGGTGCTCGCCAATCTGGAGGTGACCAAAGCATGGGGCGTCGCCGGAATCACCCCCGCGGGCCCCGCCCAAGTGGTCGCCATCGGCCACGAAGAAGCTCGGAATAAGGTTCGGAGGCCGTGGCTCTCCTTCGGCTCTTCCGGCGCGGCCAGATTCGAATGAATCTTGACCAGCAAACGTTCGGCCTGCCCGTCGACGTCTGGGCGAGCCGGGCGGATTTACGTGGTGACCGCCAAGAATCGGTTGCCTGTCGCGGATTCCAATGGCTTTGCCGCGGTGCGAAGCGGCCCCCGCACGGCGCTGGCGCCGGGTGGGGTGATGCTAAGCAGCCGGTGGCCGAGGTCATAGGTGGAGGCGGTGGTGGCGTTGACCGCGACGATGATTGCGAGTTTGTTTCGACACCGTTTGGACAATCGATGGATGAGCTGCTTGCGTCTCTATCCCACAGCTTCGCGTCAGGACCTTGCTCGGAGTCTCCAGCCCCTGCCCATTTGCAGCGTGCATTAGCCCCCGGTCAGGGCTACGACGATCCACTCGCCCTCGTCTGGGCGCGGATCCAGAACTCCCCGCATGCATCACGGCATTCAGTGTCCGGCGCTCTTCGAGCACATTCCTCGAGGACGTCATCGGAAGCCTGACTCCCGATGAGGTATGCGGCCCGCGCCAATTGCGGCATACGGTCGTGATCATGCTCCCGGAACAGTTGAAGCACAGTGTCCACCTGGCCCCTTATGAGGAGGAGGACAACCGATGCGGTCTTGCGGAACCATGGATCTCGAGTCTCATCTGTTGCGAGCCGCTCGATGGACGCCAGCGCGTCACGGTCTCCGGACTCAGCCAGCAGCCACATAGCGTGCGCCGGGGCAAGGTAATCCGGCGAGCGAAGCTCCCTACGGAGCCTGGGCAGATGGCTCTGCATGCGATTCGGGGCAATTGCAATCAGCGCGGCGAGGGCTTCACCGCGGACATCCGCGTTGCGGTCGCGCGCAAGACGGTCCGCCAAGTCCGCATTGTCTGTTGCCGACAGCCTACGGATGGCATAGGCAGCCCATGATCTATGCTGGGGATCGCTACTTGACGCCATGCGCGAGAGAACCCCGCCGCCGCTCATTGGGCGGTAGCCCTTGAACGAAGACGACTGGATCATCTTCGGCGTGAGTGCCGACAGCGCTCGCGATTGGTTGGTTCATGCAAAGCACGTCGGACAGGCGGGATTCCCGATCAACTCGTCGGAGCCAATCGGCCTGTCTCGCCATGGAATCGATTTGTTCGGTCCTGCGCTGCGGCTCGAGTGAATCTGCTACGACTGAGAAGACGGTGGACGTCAACGAAGGTACTGGAGGCGGGCGCGGACGGATACGGGCTTATTCACGGCCTAACCGTAACAGGTGACGCCACCTCGTCCGGTGAGCAGGGTTCCCAGCCCGCCCAAAGTAGCGGCGGACCATCATTCCTCCCCGCGGTAGCGCGCGATGGCCGCAGTGACGAAGGCGGCACGCTCGCGCATCGCCTCGCGGCCGAGGTCGATCCGCATCTCGTCATCGACGGCAAGCACCTGCCCGTCCTCCAGCTCGACATGGACCGGTTGCGGGCCGCGGCGTCCCGCCGATCAGGATCCCGTGGTCGTCATGCCGTATTGCCGCCGGATCTCGATGTAATCGGCGCCGCCTGCCGCCTCAGCAGCGTGCTGGTCGCGAAAGTAGCCCTCCACGCCGGAGGGGACGAACACGTGGAGAATGCGACCACCTCCGGGGCCAACTTCGAACCCGTGGGCCGTGCCCATCGGGCCGAAGACGAGGCCGCCCGGATTCACCTCGTGCCGAACGTCACCAACTTGAAAGGTCACACGGCCCTCTACCACTAGGAAGATCTCGCTCTCGCGACTGTGGATGTGCGCGCTTGCACCGTTGCCAGCGTCGTGCCGCGTCTCGAGCACCGTCACCGTGCCTTCGGATTCCTCGGCCGCAACTTTAATCACCGCCGCCCAGTCGCCGAAGTCGAGGGTCTCGCCGCCTCCGGCCGGAACAACCTTGGGTTCCACCACCACCTCCTGTTAAAGCTCCGCCGGCCTAGACTATCCCCCACGGCTTGCGGAGGGAAGGATGACGTAGCTTCAACGCCGGGCGTGGTAGCTGCTGCTGATGATGACCGTGCTCGTCGGCCTCATCGGGCTGCCGGTTCTGGTCGGCATCAAGGAGGACGCCAAGCGTGCCGCCCGGGATCGCGCGATCGGCAGCATCCCCGCGCCGGCAATCGCGTCGTGGAAGTCGCGCAGTGCGTCCACGTCCCCCGCATCGGTCAGCCTTCGGTGCGGTGGACGAGGTGCTCTTCGCGGACGATCACCCCGTTCATCTCCCCATCAGCCAGGCGTCGCGCCGGTGCTCATTCGACTGGTCCCGGCGTGGCGAATCACGGGCCACCCACGCGTGACCTCAGCCAGGAGCTAGGGCGTCACGGTGAGCGTGCCCACCATGCCGGCAGCCGCATGGCCTGGCATCGAGCGCGATATCGGTGACCTCCAAGCGCAGGTCAGCGGTGTCAACTCGACCTTGGACAGTATCCCGCGCGCGGCCTATGATGCCGTGAGTGAACATCCGTTCAGCGAAACGGCTAAGGGACCGATCGCGGGTAGCGTAACGCTAGGCCGCCCCGGCACCCTGTTCGACCCGCTGCCGGGTCGTCCCCTGCAACGTTCTACAAGCACATCTCACGCCCGAACGTCGCAGGGCCGCTGGCATCGTCGTATCGCCCGGTTCCGGCGAGGCGGCCGGACTCGCACATCGGTCGACCGCGCCGCAGCCGATCCTTGGCAGCCGGGGTCCTCCCGTTCCGAGGCCGAGCGGGCCGAGATGCTGCGGAACGTATAGACACGAGTTGAGGTCGAGGGGTCCGCTTTCGTCAGAGCGCGCCTGACCACTGACGCTCGGGAGCTAGGTCTCGCGCTCGCTCTGCCTGATTCGTTTGTTATGGCGTCCCCGGCAGGATTCGAACCTGCGACCGGCGGTTTAGAAAACCGCTGCTCTGATCCACTGAGCTACGGGGACCCAACGAGAAGGTAGCAGCCGCCCGGAGGGGGCGCCAGTCACCGCCCGAGGCTCGCCGCCAGGTCGCCCAACCCCTCGTCGAGGCCGCGTGGCGCGTACCCCAGGTCGCGGCGCGCCTTCGCATCGGTCGCCCAATAGGTCGCGCCATCCGACGCGGAGATCACCTCGCGGAGGTTCGCCGCCAGCCCGAAGCGGCCGGAGAGGAGCGGTGCCGCGACGCGCACCAGCCAGGTGGGCGTCGCCATGCGTGGCGGACGGGCGCCGGCCGCCCGCGCCGCGCGCCGGATGGCATCGGTCA
The DNA here is from genome assembly GCA_038209995.1 of Candidatus Limnocylindria bacterium. Lineage (GTDB taxonomy): Bacteria > Chloroflexota > Limnocylindria > QHBO01 > QHBO01 > JAICQM01. The sequence goes on from JBBQXD010000018.1 coordinate 16,854, forward strand.
TTCGCACGAGCTCGCCACCAAGGACGTACGACTTCCCGATCTGCCCCTTCGCGTGCGCCAGGCCGATTCCGGTGGCGACGTCGTCGACGTGCACGAGGTTCAGGCCGAGGCTCCCGAACGTGATGCTCGGCAGCCGGTCCGCCATCGCGCGCCGGATCTCACCGCCCAGCTGCGACGGGTCGCCCGGCCCATAGACGCCGCCGGGCTGGACGATGACGATCGGTGCGCCGTCGCGCTGCCGCGCCTGCGCCGCGAGATGCCCGAGGTGCTTCGTCTCGTCGTAGTAGCTGACGTACCGATACGGCCTGGGTCGCTCGTACGTCTCGTCCACCACCCGGCCCCCGGTATCGCCGAAGGCATTGATCGTTGAGACGTACACGATGCGCCGCACACCCGCGGCGAGTGCCGCGTCGAGCGCGTGCTCGGTGCCGGTCACGTTCGCCGCATACATCGCGGGCCGCTGGGCGGCGGCGATCCCCACCCGGTAGATGCCCGCCAGGTGGAAGACGGCGTCGGCGCCGTCCATCGCGTCGGTGAGCCGCGCCACATCGGCCAGGTCTCCGTCGATCAGCTCGCAGCCGAGGGCAGCGAGCACGGCGGCCCGCGGTCGGTCCCGGACCAACGCCCGCACGGAGTCGCCACGCGCTCGCAGCTGGCGAACCACGGCGGTCCCGATGAAGCCGCCCGCGCCGGTGACGAAGGCGATCATGCGGTCGGGATCAGGCGAAGCGTCGTCCCGAGCGTTTCGTCGCGCAGCATCGAGGCCGTCGAGGCGGCCGAGCCGCGGCGGTACTTCGCGACGAGCGCGGCGCTGACCTGCTGCACGCTCGCGTCGTCCGTCGCCGGCTCGGCACGCACGGCGATCGCGTGGCCCGCGAGTCGCAGCATTCCAACACCCTGCTGCCGCAGCTCGCGGAACCACGCACCGCGCTCGCCGCGAACGGACCGCACGTAGGCGTCGCCGTTTACGACCACGACCCAGATCACCGTCCGCCGCGCGTCACCGGTCGTCCGGAGCGTCTCGATCTCCACCTCGCGGGTGCCTGCCAGGAAGGCGAGCATCTCCGGGTCCCATCGTGAAGGCATGGGCTGCATCGTCGGTCGCCGAACGGGCCCGGTCAATCAGACCGGTCGCCGCCGACGCGCGAGGATGACGCTAGCCCCAACCGTCAAGATCGCCACACCCGCGAGCATCGCGCTCTCGCGCAGCACGACCTCCCAGTACCGATCCGGGCCAATCCCGTACGGCACCACCTCGAGCGTCACCTGGTCAGCGGGCGCGACGGTCTCATTCGCCTGCCAGATCCGTCCGGCCTCCATTTCGCTGATGAGCAACCCCTCCGGCGTGCGGTAGCGGACGTCGGTGACGAGCGCCCCGTCGTACGTCTCGTCCGGAGTGCTGGCGATGCGGATGGGCTCGAGCCAGTGGACGAGGGCGGCATCGAGGCCCGCCTGGAGGCCGATCGCCAGCGCGATCCCCACCAGCAGCGCCGGAAGGATGCGACCGAGCGCAGCCCCGACCGCCACGCTGAGAAGCATCACCGTCAGGCCGCGCAGCACCATCGGGACGCCGCGCGCCCCGTAGTCCAGGAAGCCGATCTCGGTCTTCGGCTGGTACGCCTGGACCATCGTGTCGCTGGCGAGCGCCGCGATCGACAGGACCGCCACGGTCAGCGCGAGAACGGGCAGACCACGCCACGCCAGCCAGCGGACGCGGGACCGAGCCAGCGGCCAGGCGACCTGCGCCGTCCCGCGCTCGATCTCCCGCGCGACGAGCGGCACGCCCAGGACCAGCCCCACGGCAAACGGCGCCAGCCCCATCCCCAGCTTGATGAGCTGGACCGCGGTGCCGTTCGTCTCCTGGAACGGGTAGACGAAGCCGCACGCTGCTGCCGCCTGTGGGGTGCCGCAGGCGGTGAGCATCGACCGCATCTCGATCGCCTGCCACGCCGCGAGTCCCGCCAGCCCGAGGCAGCCGATTGCCGCGAATGCCACCTCCCAGCGCTGGAGCCGCCACGCGAGGCGCAGCCAGGCCCCCATCAGAGCGGTCGCCGTCGACGGACGACGAGCGCCGCCAGGCCCAGCGCCGCCAGCCCCAGCCCGGCACCAACCGCCCCCTCGCGCGCCACCGCCACCGGGTAGCGAGAGCCGGGAACGAAGAACTGGATGTCCACCCCCAGCACGCGGCCCGCGGCGAGGTCCGCGTTCGAGGCGTACTGGCGCCCTTGCTCGTCGACGACCCGGACCTCGAGCCCGCGCGCCTGCGCCTCCTGCCACGTGTAATTGGTGCCTTCCGGCGTCTGGAGGCCCGAATCGAGGAGCAGCGAGCCAGCCGGCAGGCTCGTCGTGCCCTCGAAGCCGAATCGGGCGACCTCCGCTTCGGCAGCCAGCCATCGGTCCTGAACCAGGCTGACGCCGGTGAAGGTCAGACCGATGACCAGGATTGCGGCCAGGATGGCGGGCAGCACGCGACCGATGAGGGCGCCCACCAGCAGACCGATCATGAGCGCCGCCGCCCCGCGCGCCCCGATCAGCCAGCCGCGCCGCCCGATCCAGGTGAAGTCATGCCCCAGGTCGGCGGTCGGCTGAAGCGCGGCGGCCAGGATCTCGCTCGTCACCGCGAGCACGCCCAACAGGACGAGCGTGACGAGCGCCACGAACGCGATGCGCCGCAGCAGCCAGCTCATGCGCGAGCGAGAGAGCGTCCAGGCCAATTGCGCGGTGCCGCCGTCGATCTCGCGCGCCACGAGCGGCGCGCCGAGCAGGACGCCCATCCCGAACGGCGCCACGAAGGACAGGTAGAGGAGCCGCATGCCGATCGCCTGCAGCCCATCCAGCCGGTCCGCGATCCCCTTGCAGCCGGTCACGCTCCCGTCCACGCAGCCCGGGTGCGCCGCGGCCAGCGAGCGCAGCTCGGCGGCGAACCACAGCATGGCGGCCGCCGTGAGAGCGGTGCCGAGCACGACGAGCAGGAGCTCCCAGCGTTGCTGCCGATACGACACCCGTGCCCATGTCAGCGCGGCGCTCATGCCGCCACCTCGGCGGTCGAACGGCCCGAGGCCAGGTAGCCGAGCACGAGCTCCTCGAGGGTCGCCGGCCGCTCCCCGGCGCCCGCCACCAGCGAGATCGGTTCGCCATCGGGGCCGCGGAACGTCGAGAACCCGCCGACGACGGCGCCGGCGGTGATGCCATGCCGTCCGAGCGCCTCCGCCACCGTCTCGTGGAGCAGCACCCTGCCCACGCCCAGCACGATGAGCCGGTCGCACGCCTGCTCGACGTCGGTGACGATGTGCGAAGAGAGGAGCACGGTCGTGCCGTCGGTGCGCACCGCATCGGTCACGACGTGGAGGAACTCGCGCCGTGCCAGCGGGTCGAGCGAGGCGAGCGGCTCGTCCAAGAGAAGGACCGGGGCGCGTGTGCCGAGGGCGAGCGCCAGCGCGACCTGTGCCTGCTGCCCGCCGGAGAGGCTGCGAGCACCCGAGGACCGCGGGATCCCCAGCTGATCCAGCCGCGCCCGCGCCGCCGCGCGATCGAAGCCGCGCCGCAGCTGGACCGCCAAGTCGAGGTGGTCTTCGACCGACAGGCCGTCGTACAGGGCCGGCGATTGCGGCACGTACCCCACGTTGGCGAGCGCCCGTGAGCGGTCGCGCCACGGGTCGAGGCCCATGACGTTCGCGGTGCCGCGCGTGGGGCGCTCGAAGCCGACCCAGGTCTTGATGAGCGTCGATTTGCCGGCCGCGTTCGGCCCCACGAGGGCCGTGACGCCACCGCCGGGGATGGCGAGGTCGATGCCCCCCAGGGCCCAGACCCCGCGCCGGTAGCGCTTGGCGAGCCCGCGGGCTTCGAGGACCGTCACCTGACCGGACCGATGAGCATGGAGAGCGCCCAGACCATCGCCGCCAGGCCGATGAACGGCAGCGCGATGGCGGATGCGCGGAGGGTGTGCATCAGGGTTGCCTCACTGCAAGTGATGCCGATGCTCGGCACGCGCCGGTGGGCCTGCCATCGGTCACCTCCCGCGCACCCGTTGCGGGATTCCCCGCATACCGATCTCACCGCCGCCTCTGCTACCTTCGACGCATGTCGCTCTCGCGCCACGCCCTCATGGCCTTGCTCATCGCCGCCGGCGCCGCCGTCACGGGCGTTGCCGTGTGGGCGAACGGGCGCGTCGACCTCGGGCTGCGGCTGGATGACTCCAGCGGAGTGGTGCGGGTCGCCGATGTCACCCCGGATGGGATTGCCGCCCACCAGTTTGTCCAGCCGGGGTCACTGGTGATCCGCCTCGAGACGACGGACGGCCGCCCCGTGGGCGATGGCCCGGTTCGGCATCTGCTCACCGGGGAACCGGACGGGAGCGGCAGCACGACCATCCGCCTTCCCACCGTGGCAATCGAGGAGCCGGCGATTGCCAGCCTCGAGTTCGGCTACGACGACGGCGCCACTGCTGACGTCTATCTGGGCAACGCCCTGGATCGGCAGGAGGGCGAGGCGGCGCTCGCCGACAGCCCCTGGCTGATGGCCCTCGGTCTTGTCCTGGGAGCCGCGGTCTGGCTGGCGCTGCGCTGCGGACTGGCCGGCCCGGTCGGGCGTCAGGAGGCGCTCGTTTTCGCGGCCGCCGCCGCGGCGCCGTTCTTGGCGCTGCCCGTGGTCTACGCCGGCACCGCGACGGGGATCGCGATCGGGTACCTGGTCCCGACCGCCACGGCGCTGGTGGCGGCGAGCGCGCTGGCGCGCCACCTCCGCGAGCCCGAATGGCGTCGGGCTGCGCTGGTGGCCACGGCGATCGTGGCGGCACTGACGGTCCTGATCCTGGCGCGTTACCTCGCCTCCCCGACCCTCGCCCCCGACGACCGCTTCCAGATCCTGGCCTTGCTCGCCGCCATCGCGCTCGTGCCGGCGATCATGGCCGCGGTCGCCGCCACGAGCTTCCGCGATCGGGCCTCGTTCCTCTCGGTGGGCCTGCTGCCCGGAACGGCGGCCACGATCATCGGTCCGAGCTCGGCGAGCCTCATCCCGTTCTGGCTGCTGATGGCCCTCCTCGCCTGGCAGCTGGCGGTGCGGTTCGTGCCCCTCCAGCGCGGTGCCGCGCTCATGCGCGGCACTGCAGGGTGGGTATCCGCGGCCTCGACCGGCGGCGTCGCGGCCTTCGCGTCCGACCCGCAGCTTACCGAGCGTCGGGACATCGTGGCCTACCTCGTCGGTGGCCTGGCCGTCCTACTCGCCACCACCGGGGTCAATGCCTGGGCACTCCTCATCGGCCTTGGGCTGGGCGCGCTCGTCGGGTTCGGGCTCCGGCAGGGTGTCCTGGGCCCTGCCTGGACCGATGCCGCCGCTCCCATCGGCGTCGCCATCGCAGTGCCGATCATCTTCAGCGGGTTCGGGTACGTGGACACCATCACCGGCATCGTCCTGCCGACCGTCGCCGCGCTCGTGGTGGCGCACCTCATCGCCTGGCACCACCCCGACCCGGGTTGGCGCGGCCGGCACTTCGCCGCCGCCGCGGTGCTGGCGGCCTTCGCCCTCGTCCAGGTGCGCTCCGACTGGGGCGGTGGCGCGCTCATCGTCAGTGCGCTGGTGCCGCTCGTGCCGGGATTATCGCTCGCCTTCGGCGCGCGGCCCGGCGGGGCGCCGGGCATGGCCGATCGACTCGAGACCCTCGTCGTCGCCCTGACGCCCGGCATCGGCATGCTCGCGATGGTCAACGGCCCGAGCGTCCTCATCCTCCTCGGATGGCTCGGGGTGGTGCTCGTCTGGCGCCGCTTCACGCTCGCCCCGCTGCTCGGCATCGCGCAGCGCAGCCAACAGCAGCTCGACCTCGCCGTGGCCGCTGCCGAGCAGGAGCGGGCCCGCCTCGCGGCCGACCTTCACGACGACGCGCTCCAGGCGCTGACCGGCCTCGTCCGCCGCCTCGACGAGGCGGGCGACGCCGAGGGCGCCGAGATGGCGCGTGGCGTCGCCGAGCGGCTGCGCGGCATCACCTCGGACCTGCGGCTTCCCCTGCTCGACGACCTTGGCGCCGGGCCCGCGCTCGAGTGGCTCGTCGCGCGGGTACGCCCCATGGCCGGCGGCGAGGTGCGCCTCGAGCGCACCGACCCGTCGCGTCCGCCAAGCGCGGTGGAGCTCGCGGTGTTCCGCGTCGCGCAGGAGGCGCTCGCCAACGCGGTGAAGCACGGCAAGACGCCGATCACCGTCCGCTACCACGTCGACGAGGCAGGCCACGTCTCGCTCACCGTCGATGACGCCGGACCAGGGATTGATCTCAAGGCGGCGGAGAGCGCGCTCGCCAGCGGTCACCTCGGGATGGCGAACATGCAGCAGCGCGCCGAGCAGATCGGGGCGCTCCTCAACGTCCGCGCCTGGCCGTCCGGCGGCACGCACGTGGGGCTCGAGTGGCGACCGCAATGACGGAGGGGATGCGCCCCATCCGCGTGGCCATCGTCGACGATCACCCGGTCGTGCGGGCAGGCACGGCTGCGATCATCGAACGCGCCCAGGCGATGGAGCTGGTCGGCACCGCCGGCGACCTCGATGAGGCGGCGCCACTCCTCGATGCCGCCGCGGTGGACGTCCTCCTCCTCGATCTGCGCCTGGGGACCGATTTCGGCCTGCGCGCCCTCCAGGAACGAAGCGCCAACCTGCCGGCGGTGGTCGTCGTCACCTCGTACGACTACCCGCAGTACGTCGATGCCGCGCTGCGCCTCGGTGCCGCCGGCTACGTCCTCAAGACCGCTCCGATCGCCGAGCTGCTCGATGCGATCCGTCGCGCCGCGGATGGCAAGCTCGCCTTCGGTCTGCGCCCCGGGGCGCAGGTGCCACCGCTCACCGCGCGGGAGCGTGACGTCGTCGCGGCGGTGGTCGACGGCCTCTCCAACGACGAGATCGGCGGACGGTTGGGAATCGCCCCGAAGACCGTCGAGTCCCACCTGCGGCGCCTCTTCGAGCGCCACGCGGCGGCGAGCCGCACCGAGCTCGCGACCCGAGCCCTGCGCGAGGGCTGGCTCGAGCTGCCGACCGGCACTCGCTGAGCCCATCGGCCTCGCGAGGCCGATGCCAACCGGCTAGACTCGCCGGACCGATGGCTGACGACGACCGCATCATCACGCAGCTCCAGACGCCGCAGATCGAGTCCGACCAGGGGCTCATGCGCGACGAGGATCTCCTCAACGAGGAGCACCTGCGCCGCATGGACCAGGTCCTCCTGCGCCGCAACCTCGACCACGCGCGGATCACGAGCCGCAAGCTTTCGCTCCAGCTCCAGCAGTACGTCCACCTCTACACCCCGGAGGCGAACGAGCTCCGCCGCCGCATCGAGAAGTACCTCGTCATGGAGCGCATGATCGAGCGCGAGATGGCCCGCCGCCACACGTACTAGCGGCACGCCCGACAAGGGTCCCACGGCCCCGAATGTGGACATCCGGGTTTGCCCCGGCCTACCCGTGTGGAAAACTCCATCCGGGCGCCGGACGCACCCTGGAGGCGTCGTTCGGCCGTGGCGCAACCTGCGGCGCTCGACCGGTGCGACCCGGCACGAGCGCCGCCGAATCAGGCGGGAGCCAGCCCCAGGAGCGGCTCGCTCAGCGTCTCCGGGGTGGGTGAGATGACGGCGCGGACCCAGGCCGCGAGGCGCGGCATCTCGGGAAGCGCGAACGTGATCCCGCGGGCCGCGAGCTGGTCATGGCCCCAGCCGTGGAACTCGCGGCGTGCGGCAACCGAGCACATCTCGTCGTAGAGCTCGGGCCAGCCGATCGGGCGTCGGTGGTGGCAGAACCGAATGAACTCGGCCACATCGGCCGGTGGGACCTCGCGCCGGGCCGGCGCTGAGGGCGGGTGCACGCTGGGCGTGCCAGACCGCTCGGACATGTGCGGCGGGCCTCCGTGAGAATCGGGCAATCGATGATTCCAATGCGGTGTTGCTTGGATCGCGATGGCAAATGATGGGACACCGGCGGGCCATGGTAGAGGGCCGATGCGACCACCGGAAGGGGGTTCATCCACCAAGTTGTCCACATTCCTTTCCACAGCGGCGGGATCGGTGGACACCACCCCGGATCGGCGGCTGAAACGGTGGACTTCCGGCCTGCGACCGATGTCAGACGGCGGCGAAGCGGTCGAGCCGGAAGAGACCGATGTCGTGGCGCGTCGCGCCGTCGAGCGCCAGGTCGGCGCAGATCTCACCGACGACTGAGCAGAACTTGTAGCCGTGGCCAGAGAAGCCGGCCGCGATCGTCACCTGCGGCGCGTCGGGCAGGCGGTCGATGATGAAGTGCTCGTCCGGCGAGTTCGTGAACATGCACGCCGTGAGCATCTCGTTCGGTCCTGCGGCGGACGGGAGGTGGCGCTCGACGAAGCCGCGCAGCGCCGCCTCATCGCGCTCGTTGGTCGATCGGTCCGGGTCGTCGGGGTCGATCGCCTCACGGAAGTGGTGATACCACCCGATCTTCACCCCATGTCCGTCGTGCGCGGGGAACCCGTACCAGCTGCCGCTCTCGACGTCGAGGACGAACACCGGGAAGCGCTCCACGCTGAACGCATCGGCGTGGCGGAGTGGCGTGAACCAGCTGAGCGCCTGACGCTCGGGGACGGCCAGGCGCTCGAGGCGCGGCACGAGCTGCCGCGCCCAGGCCCCGGCACAGATGACCACTCGCTCCGCCTGGTACGTGGCAACGGCGGTGCTGACCCGCGCCCCGCCGTCCGGCGTGGCCTCCCACCCGGTCACCGGCTCCTCGAAGCGCAGCTCGGCGCCATGCGCGGTGGCGGCCTCGGCGTGCGCGCGCATCGTCGCCTCCGAGAGCAGGAAGCCGCCATCGGGCTGATGCACGATCTTCGTCGTGGGGTCGAGGTTGGCGTAGACCGGGTAGCGGGCCATGAGCTCGTGGAGGTCGAGGACCTCGTGCGGCAGGTGGTGGAGCTGGGCCGCCACGAGCGCGCCGCGGAACATCGGCCCATCCTCCGGCCCACCCTCGAGGCTCCCGGTCGTGATGAGCAGCTCCTCGCCGGCGATCCGCTCGAGCTCGTGCCACAGCTCGTAGCTGCGGCGCAGGAGCGGCACGTACGACGGGTCCTCGTGATAGGCGAGGCGAATGATCCGCGTCAGGCCGTGCGACGAGCCGCGCTCGTGGGCGAGCTCGAACTGCTCGAGCCCCAGCACGCGCTTCCCGCGGCGCGCGAGGTGGAACGCCGTGGCGGTTCCCATCCCACCCAGGCCGATGACGATCGCGTCGTACCGCCCACCCATCGGCGGAGTGTAGCGAGGCGCCGCTGGCGAAGGGCGACACCCTGGCTGACCCCGGCGAGCTCGACGGCATCGTGGCACTGGCGCCGGCCCGCCCGGACCGGCGCCGGCTGGGGTTATCGCCGGATGGCGAGCACCTCTCCCCCACCCACGAACACGCTCTTGTTGGTGACGTAGATCGTCCCGTTGCTCGCGACCGCGACGTCAGCCGGAACGGTGAGCCGTCCAGGCACGAGCTCGGTGCGGTGGCCGCGCCAGACGCGGTAGAGGGCGCCGACCATATCGGTACCACTGAAGAGACCGAAGACTCCGCCCTTCACGATCTCGACGACGTACAGCGCGCCGTCGGGGCCGAAGGTGAGCCCGGTGATCGAGGTGAAGCCATCCATCCACAGCGAGCAGCCGCCACGCGGGCGCGCTTCGGTACAGCTGGCATTGCGTGCCCAGGGGGCGATTCGCCAGATCCGGGACTCGCCCGGGGTGAACGGGAAGCCCTTCAGCTCGCCGACGTACCAATAGCCGTCCGGTCCGACCGCCACGCTGGTGGGGACCGCTTCCGCCGGCAGCCTCGTTGGCAGTGCGAGCGGCAGGTGGGCGGTCGAGATCACCTCATTCGGGAACTTCGCGACGGTCTGGATCGTGCCGCGCGGCCCGACCAGCAGGAGGGTGTTGTTGCCGGCGTCGGTCACGAGCAGGCGGCCGTCGCCCAGCGAGGCCACGCCGTAGGCGTTGGAGTCGGTCGGGTTCGGCGGCTGGTCCACATCGGTCGTGTCCGGGTGCGCATTCACGTAGGCCTGGATGTTCGCGACCACCGTCCCGGACCTGGCGCGCACCACGCTGTCGAAGCGCGGGTTGAGCGTCTGCGGTCCGGCGCCCACGATGGCGACGGTTGCGTCATCGAGAAACGCCACGTTGACCGGCCCGGTGACTTCACCCTCTGGCGAGATGGCTGACGGGAGGCCCGACGCAACGTCGCGTATCCGACCGTGATCGATGACCGAGATCCGCCCGGTCGTGCCGTAGCCGCCCGGGCCCCCGCGCCCTGCCTGGGCGACGAAGACACGTCCCTCGGGCCCGACGGCGATGCCCCTCGCGTTGTCGAGGCCGGAGGCGACGACCCAGACCGATGGCGATGCGGCCCCCACCGGCGCTCCGATCAGTGCCAGCGCCGCCACGGCGCTCAGCACAGCAGACACGATGCGTGATCGACGGCCGAAACGCATGGCGAGACCTCCGGTGGCTACGGCTTGATGGATCTCCGATTGTCGCACACGGCGCACGCACCGACCGGCGAAATCAGGCGGCGGCAACCGACGATCGGCTCGTTGGACTGGCTATGGTGGACGCATGCTGCGATACGCGCTCAGCCTGCCGAACGGCGGCGAGTGCGGCGATCCCCGCTTCCTGCTCGAGCTGGCTCAGCGGGGCGAGGCGGCCGGCTGGGATGGCATCTTCCTGGAGGATTACGTCAGCTACCAGGGCGATCCCCACGCGCCGACCTGCGACGTCTGGACGACGCTCGCCGCGATCGCGGTTCGCACCCAGCATGTGGTCCTGGGTACCTCGGTGACCCCGGTGCCGCGGCGCCGGCCATGGAATGTCGCGCGGGAAGCGGCCGTGATCGACCAGCTCTCCGGCGGTCGGTTCGTGCTCGGCGTGGGGATCGGTGACGCCGGTGAGCACGTCGTCGCCGATGCGAGCTTCACGCACTTCGGTGAGGTGCTCGACCGCCGCTTGCGGGCGGAGATGCTCGACGAGGGACTGGCGATCATCGACGCCCTGTGGCGCGGTGAGCCGATGCGCTTCCAGGGCAAGCATTACCTGATCGACGAGGTCACCTTCCTGCCCCGCCCGGTGCAGCAGCCGCGGATCCCCATCTGGGTCGGTGGCGGCTACCCACTTCCGGGCCCCACGCGACGGGCGCTGGCATGGGACGGCTCGCTCCTCTACAAGGCACGGACGGCGAAACATGGCGATGACGGGGCCGAGGAGGGCGTAATGACTCCCGACGACGTGCGGCGGCTGCGCCAGCTGGCTGGCGACCGCCCGTTCGACATCGCCGTCGGCGGCCCGCCGCGCGGCCGGGATGTCGATGCCGAGCGAGCCCACATCACCGCGATGGCAGCGGCGGGGGCGACCTGGTGGAAGGAGTGGATTCCGCCCGGCGACCCGGACACCATGCGCCGGTCCGTCGACGCCGGGCCGCTTCGCGTCGGATGAGCGTTGGCACCCTGGCACAACGGTCAGCCTCCATGGCAGCACGCCTTCGGCCGCTGATCAAGGTCAGGAGGGTTCGGAAGGGTTCGGGCCGGCGATTGGCGCGTCATCATTCCTCAGCTCTCACCGTCTCTTCATCGTCCGCTCGCTAGGGTGCCGAGTGACGGTGCGGCGGGCGCGCTGAGCCCCGCTGACCGCGCATAGGAGATGCAACGATGCAACAGCGCAAGAGATCAGTGCTCGGAGCGCTCGGCCTGGCCCTGACGGTCGGGCTTCTGGGGACCTCGATCGTCGCGGCGAGGTCGGGTGATAGTGGTGGAGACGATCTACCCGTTTTCGGCCCGGGCAGCTCGTACCACCCTGTCATCGAGCCGGCGGACTTCAGCCCGAACGTCACGAATCCGTGGTTCCCACTGAAGCCCGGCACGACGCTCATCTACACGGGCACCAAGGACGGCAAGAACGCCCGCAACTCGTTCCATGTGACGTCGCGGACCAAGGTGATCGACGGCGTGACGTGTCGGGTGGTCTTCGATCAGCTCTTCCTTGACGGCACGCTGGCCGAACGGACCTACGACTACTACGCGCAGGACGACGATGGCAACGTCTGGTACTTCGGCGAAGACACCGTTTCGGCCGACGATCAGGGTAACCTCACGGACACCTCGGGAAGCTTCCGAGCCGGCGTGGCTGGCGCGCAGCCGGGTGTCTTCATGGAAGCGCAGCCGGAGCTCGGACGCTGGTTCCGTCAGGAGTGGTTCAAGGGCGAGGCGGAGGATACGTTTCGGCTCGTCGACCGCTCGACCATGATCAGCGTCCCGTTCGGTTCCTTTCGGCACGCGCTACGCACGGAAGAGAAGACCGCGCTCGAGCCCGCGGTTCTCGACAACAAGTACTGGGTCCGCGGCATCGGCGAGGTCGAGGAGATCTCGGTCAGGGGCCCGGTCGAGAAGCTCGTGCTCGTCTCCGTGTCGATCCCTTGATCGACGGGCCTCCGGCCAGGCACTCCCACTCGCAGCGCATTGCGGGTCACCACAAATCTCGGCGCCTGGCCGGTCGCCCACACTCTGCCGGTACACGGCGACAGGCACGCAGCGATGGCGAGCCCATGTGAGATCCGCTCGGTCAGCGGATTGCCTGGAGCGATCGGCCATCGGTCGGTTCGCACGAGGGTTTACCCGCCGGCGCCGCGCGTGGTACCGCATACCGGATTCGCCACAAAGGGCTGCTGCGGATGGCCGCGAGCGCAGCACCGCCGTTGCAGACCGCTGGAATAGGCAAGGCGGGGCTGCGATAAGGGGTCAGCTAGGGGGTCAGACGCAGTGCCCAGGTCCCGTCATGATGGCGCTCGGACCTCGCTGATTACGGCGCTGTCCACTGCTCGGAGCAGGTCGATGGACTCCACGAGCACGGAGGTCAAGGTGCGGACTGGGCCGTGGACGGCGGATCGACGATTGGTCGGCCGATCAACCAGTGATGACCGAACGGATCCCGCACTCGCCCCTGACGCAGGCCGTAGGGCTGGTCCTCCACAGGGAAGATCAACTCGGCACCGGCATCGACTGCTCGTTGCGCCACGCGGTCTGGGTCCGCGACGTAGAGGCTGATCCGGACTGACGTACCGCCCAGCGTGTCAGGGCTCAGGTTCCCCACCGAGGGAGCCTCGTCCACAACGCCGAACTCCGCGTCCTCGATCGCAAGAAGTGCCACGATCCTCCCCTCCGGGTCCGTAACGCGCGACAGTTCCCTTGCGCCGAACGCCGTCTGGTAGAAGTCGACCGCTCGCGTCGCGTCCCGCAGCGAGAGCATCGGCAGGAGCTTGGTCGCAGATTCACCACTCATGATCCAAGGGTCCTCCATCGTGATGGGTGCGGGCCTTTCGCTCCTCGACTGAATTAACGGATGTGGTGTTCGTTGATCCAATGACCCGGAGGGATTCGCGAGATACATCACCTGAACGCGCGGAGCCGCCGCTCGCACGTCCCAGCCGCGATGCAAAGCATCGCAACCACGCGCTCGCTGAACTCTGCGAGCGGGTTTCGATTAGAGGCGCCTACATCAATGGCCTTCAACAGGTCGGCTCGGCCTTTCGCAAAGCGCGCGAAGGCGGCACGTAGCTCTCCCCACCGCGGCCCCACGGTGAACTCACCGCGGGGTGCGCCTCCAGGCGCGTCCGATCCAGCCAAGGGGCTCCGTTTTAGAACGCCTGGCACCCGTGGTTTCAGGGCGTCGGTGGTCGTAGGCTTGGTATGCCGTTAGCCATCGCGCTTCTCGCTCGGGTCGACGTCCGCCTCGACGCGGAGGTTCTCACGCCGCGCGGTGCCGCTGACGCGCTCGGTATCCTCGACGGCCCGCTTGTCGACGCGGAGCTCCTCGACGTCGCGTGCCTCCTTGGTCACATCGACCTGCTCCTCATTGACCGGGATCGAAATGTCCTGGTCCGCGAACGCTTCGCGGCCGGCCGGGCGGTCCACGGCTTGGCTTGTAACACGCACCTCGTCATGCTTGACTGGGACGTCGACCGACTGCTCCTCCTCGTTCAGCTCCTTGCTGATACGGACCTCGCCGGTCTGCACGGCCTTCTTGTCGACCTTGAGCCGCTCTTCGGCTCGCTGGATGGGCTGCGCGGTACTCTGGGTCGTCACACCACTGGCCTCGAGTGCATCCTCCGGGGGCGGCACATCCCAGCCTTGATTCTCGACCTGGTCCTTGCTCGCGTTGAGGCGAACTTGGTCGTCTTGAATGTTGGTGACCGCCGACAACGGTACGTAGATGTTGGTCTCGAGTAGGGAGCCCTTCTGAATGACAAAGTAGGCGGGCTCGACAAACGCCATCGAACCGATCTTCTGCTCGTCGCTGCCGTATACATCCATGCCCGGGCGGATCTGGGCGGTGTCGATTGCCATGCGAATCTCCTTGTGCTCCTATGCCCTTAACTGAAGGCCGATCAGCTCATTTGGCTGATGGTGACATCGCCCTCAGGCTCAATCGAGATGCGCCCCTTGCGCACCATGCCACATGCCGTCCCGGCGCTTGATCTGAAGCTCCCCACCGCCCGCGCGCAGGAGATCCGCTCGTGCGGCCTTGGCCGCTGCGGTCTGGGTCTTGTGGGTCTGCCCACCGCTGCCGCCATCGACAGCCCAGCCGCCGCCGGCCTTACGGGTCACCGTTCGCCGGTTCGCCGCCATTTGCAGACGTCCTTGGGAATCTTGTACCAATACCAAACTACATCGAGCCCTGATCGTCCTGCTTCCCAGGCTCGTCCATGCCGCCACCGGAGCCGCCACCCGGCTGACCCATGCCCCCACCCGGCTCAGCGGTCGGCTCGTCCATGCCGCCACCGGAGCCGCCACCCGCCTGACCCATGCCCCCACCCGGCTCAGCGCTCGGCTTGGGCCTGTCGCCACCCGGCTCAGCGCGGGGCTTGGGCATGTCGCCCTCGCGCTGCGGATCGTCCCTCAGAGTCATTGGTGTTGTTCTCCTCGATGTTCGGGCTGCCCGGTGCAGCGCGGATGCAGCTCGATCGCATGCGCAGCAGGAACCATGCCGCGCGCGGCGGCCGCGGTCAGGAGAGGCATCTGGAGAGCATCATCGCGTGGATCGTGATGGGGCTTACTGCCGGTTGGCTCGCCAAAGACGTGATGAAGGGCGGCAGGTACGGCGTCGTCAGGACATCGTCGTCGAGGCTTGGTGGGCACCCTCATTGGCGGCTTCTTCTCAACCTGATCACCGGTGGCAGCGCCGGATTCCTGGGCAGCGTCGTGGTGGCGTTCATCGGCGCTGTCCTCATCGCGGTGTTGCGCGCACTCCCGGCCGCCCACCGGTCCCTGCCCACCAGCAGGCTTGATCCGAGACGCTGCCACTCAGTCTCGTGCTCGGTCGCGTGGTCGGCGTGCCGGCTCCGATTTCGCCGTCACGCTGTACTCACCTTTTGCGGGGTGGCGCGTAGACTAGCCAGCACCGCGGAGCTGATCCCCGCTAGACCGATTGTGAAAGGAGAGTGTCATGAACCTGATCTGGATCA
Organism: Candidatus Limnocylindria bacterium; assembly: GCA_038209995.1. Taxonomy (GTDB): domain Bacteria; phylum Chloroflexota; class Limnocylindria; order QHBO01; family QHBO01; genus JAICQM01. Next base: position 32,327 of record JBBQXD010000018.1, read on the forward strand.
TCGTGATCGTACTCGTCGTGCTCGCGCTGCTCGGCTACTTCGGGCGCGGACGCTTCCGCAGGTAGTCGCGGGAGTGGGGACCCAGCACGCTGCCGAACTAGCGGGCTGCTCGGCACCTCGGGCGGGCACGCCCTATGTACTGCTGGCCGATGGAAGGAGGCGTCCCCGGAGAGTGCGCGCCGAGGCTCGAGCAAGAGCCCGCCCGAACGATCGACGCACCCGCTGAGCGCGGCGATCGAGAGCGGCGATGCCGACCCGGAGCGCCTTGATCAGATCGCCCTGGGGCATGGCATGGAGGTGATCGGTCCGGTTCCCGAGAGTTATCTCTAATCCGTCACTCGCGGGACCTTTCCAGCGGCTCTTGATCGTTTGTGCGGTCAGCCGTCCAGCAAGCCTCAGAGGGAGCGGCGCGCCCGCCGTCCGCCGCGACGGCGGTCGCCTCCGCGCAGAGGACGCGCCGGGCGCCAAGCGGGGCGCGATCCATGTACGGAGAGGGTGATCGCGAAGCCCACACCAAGAGCTTGCTGGCCTGCCATGTCACCTCATCCCGCACATGGCTGGCCCTTCAACGATCGTCGCGGCTACTCCGGTTCGACGCGAAGGACCGTCCCGACGCGGTCGATGGCGCGATCAAGTGAGGCGATCTCGGCGACGCCGGTCCGCTCAGCACTGGCTACTAGGTACGCATCGGCGAAGTCGAGCCGATGCGCATCGTAGACCTCGACCGCCCGCTGCAGGAGCTCGGCGTCGACGACGCGGATGGCGGAAAAGGCCAGCACCGCGCGCAGGGTCTCGGCCACCTGGCCGCGGGGGCGATCGCCTTCCCTCATTGACATCGGCGTGGGGAGGCGATACATCTAGCAAGCGCGCCACCCGCCAGCCGCGACTCCGTCCGCTAAGAGAGGTCTTGGTGCGCTCGCACACCCACCGTCGAATCCTCACCTTCCTGGCCGCTGTCGCCATCGTCATCAGCACCGCGCCGGTAGTTCCGGTCGCGAGCGGCGCGACCGTCACTCTTGTCGGCGCGGGCGACATCTCCACCTGCGGCAGCACCGGCGACACTGCCACCGCCAACCTCATCAGTGGCTTGAGCGGGACGGTATTCACGGCGGGTGACAACGCCTACAACGACGGCGGCACCACCGACTACGCGAACTGCTACAACCCGACCTGGGGCGCCTTCAAGTCGCGCACCCGACCGGCGCCCGGCAATCACGAGTACCACACCCCCGGTGCGCCCGCCTACTTCGCCTACTTCGGCACCGCTGCCGGTCCGTCCGGGCTCGGCTACTACGCCTACACCCTGGGGACGTGGCGCATCTACAGCCTCAACAGCGAGATCGTGAGCAGCGGCGAACTCACCTGGCTCAAGAACGATCTGGCGGCAAATCCGGCGCTGTGTGTCATGGCCTACTGGCACCATCCACTGTTCAGCTCCGGCCAGCACGGCAACGACGCCATCGTCAAGCCATTTTGGGATGCGCTGTACAGCGCCGGGGCCGAGCTGATCATCAACGGCCATGACCACGACTACGAGCGATTTGCACCCCAGACGCCCGCGGGCGCGGTGTCCGCGACCGGTATCCGCGAGGTCGTGGTGGGCACCGGTGGCGCGGCTGAGCGCGGATTCTCAGCCATCCGTCCGAACAGCGAGGTGCGAGACGCGTCGAGCTGGGGCGTGATCAGCCTGTCGCTGTCCGCTGCCGGCTACACCGGGCAGTTCCTGCATGCTTCGGGATCGTTTACCGATTCCTTTAGCGGTACCTGCCACGGACCGGCCGGGTCCGGGCCGACCGTCACCCGCCTCGTTGGCGCCAACCGCTACGACACCGCCGCCAAGCTCTCGCAGCAGAAGACACCGACCCCCGGCGTCGGCGTGGCGGCCGTCTACATCGCGACCGGCCTGCAGTTCCCCGACGCGCTTGCGGGTGCACCCGCCGCACACGGTGACAACGCCTCGATCCTGCTCGTGCAGCAGAACCTCATCCCCAATGAGACGAAGGCGGAGCTGACGCGGCTCAAGCCGCTCAAGATCTACGTCCTCGGCGGCTCCGCGGTCATCTCGAATGCGATCGCGACCGCGCTCGATGGCTACGACCGTGGGGGTGGCGTGCAGCGCCTCTCCGGCGCGAACCGATACGGGACCGCCGGCGCGATCGTCGTCCACGCGTTCCCGGCCGGGGCCACGTCGGTAATCATCGCCAACGGCACGAACTTCCCGGACGCACTTGCGGGCGGGGCGGCGGCCGCTGCGAACGGAATCCCGATGCTGCTCACCGCGCCGACCTCGCTGGCTGCGGAAACCACGGCCCAGCTCAACCGGCTAAATCCCTCGACGATCTACATCCTGGGTGGGACGGTGTCCGTCTCGACCTCGATCGAGAACCAGCTCAAGGCGCGCGGCAACTCGCCGACCGTCATCCGCCTCGCGGGCGACGATCGATACGAGACCGGGGTCGCGATCTCGGAAAAGTTCTTCACGGCGGGTGGCCACCTCCACATGTTCGTGGCGACCGGCCTCATGTTCCCAGATGCGCTCGCGGCGGCGCCACGCGGCGAGCCACTCCTGCTGACGAAGCCGGATGCGCTCCCTACGGGCTCCGCGCCGGCGCCGTTCAAGAGCGACGCCGCCGAGGCGACACGCCTGAACCCGGCCAGCATCACGGTCCTCGGTGGTCCAACGATCATCTCGGACAACGTGATCACCCAGCTTCAGGGGACCTGAGCCAGGTCGCGTGTGGTGGCCTTGGTTCGGGGGAAGGCGCGCGGTCGGTCCGCGACGTGCACACTCCGGATGCATGCTGACCGATAGCCTGAAAGATCTCGCCGCTGCGCTCGAACGGCGCGCGGCGGCCGCTCCGGGGCCGAATCGCGCCGCGCGCGCCGAGCGCCTGCGCAGGCACGTGGTGGACTACCTGCTCCCCCGGGCGGCCAGCCTCGACGCACCGCTGGTGGTCGTGCTGCTCGGCTCCACTGGCAGCGGCAAATCCAGCCTCTTCAACTCCCTGGCCGAGCGCGCAATCAGCCCCTCCGGCGTCCTCCGGCCCACCACCCGGCGGCCGGTGGTACTCGCCCATCCCGACGACGCCGGCGGGGCGCTGCTGCCGGGCCTGACCGCGCGCGATGCGCTCGACATCCGCTCCGACGCCAACGCGCGGCCGGGGCTCGTGTTTGTGGACGCTCCCGACTTCGACAGCGTGGAGCTCGGGAACCGCGCCCTGGCCGTGGAGCTCCTCGAGGCGGCCGACATGGTCGTCTTCGTGTCGACCGCCACGCGCTACGCCGACCAGGTGCCGTGGACGATCCTCGATCGCGTCCGCCAGCGCGGGGTCCCACTCCTGGCCGTCCTCAACCGCCTCCCGCCCGATGCCGATGATGCGGCGGCCGTGCTCGCCGACTACCGGCACCTGCTCGAGCGCGGCCAGCTCGACGAGGCCGGCGCCTTCGGGCCGCTGGAGGTGGTGCCGGTGCTGGAAGGGGCGATCGACCCGGCCGCGGATGCCCTGGACGCCACCGCCGTCGCCCCGCTGCGCGACGCCTTCGACCGACTGGTGGCGGACGACGCGGCTCGGCGAGCGATGGCGAAGCGGAGCCTGGCGGCGGCGCTGGCCGGACTGCCCGAGGCGGTAGCCGAGATCGCCGCCGAGGTCGACGATGAGCAGGGGGCGGTCGCCGAGCTGCTGGCAGCGGCCGACGGGGCGTACCGCGAGCGGCGCACGACCCTCGGCGAGGAGATCGCACGCGGCGCGTTCATGCGCGCCGAAGTGCTCCGCCAATGGCACGACTTCGTCGGCGCCGGTCAGGTGGCACGAGTGCTGGCGCAGGGCGTCGGCCGGATCGGCGCCACGCTGCGCAGCCTCGTCAGTCCCGGCCCGCCGGCGCCCGCCGTCGAGGTGCGCGACGCGGCGTTCGCCGACCTCATGGCGCTCGCGACCCAGCACGCGGATGCGGCCGCCCAGCGCGCCGCCGTGACCTGGGCGGAGGATCGCTACGGCGCGGCGGCCCTCGCCGCCGACGCCAGCCTGTGGGGCGCCTCGCCGACCCTTGGCGAGCGCCTCGCCGGCGATCTGGACGGGTGGGCTGCCGAGATCGGACGCGAGATCCGCGAGCTGGGTGGGCAGCGCCGCGGCTGGGCGCGGGTGGCGAGCATCGGGGTCAATGCGCTGGGCACGTCGGCGGTGCTGGCGGTATTTGTCCACACCGGTGGCCTGACCGGCGCGGAGGTGGGAATCACGGCGGCGACGGCGGTGATCAATCAGAAGCTGCTCGAGGCGCTCTTCGGGGAGGCGAATGTCGCGGCTTTCGTGTCCCGTGCGCGCGGCCGCTTGACCGGCATCCTGGACGGGGTCTTCGCCGATGAGCGGGCACGGTTCGACGCCGCGCTCGGCACCGCCGCCGACCCCGCGCTGGCCGACGTGCTGCGGACGGCGGCGTGGAACACGACCGCGGCGCCGTGATCGATCCGCTCGAGGCGCGCCTCGCGAGCCTGCGCACAGCCGCCGCCGCGACCCGTTCGATCCAGCTGAACGACGCCGCGAGAGCCGCCGAGGCGGCAGCCGATCGAATCGACCAGCGGGCGGGATTCGGCGGCTCGGCGTACGTGATGGCGCTGGCCGGTGGGACGGGAGTGGGCAAGTCGTCGCTGCTCAACGCGCTGGCCGGTCACACGGTGAGCGCGGTGCGGGCCATTCGGCCGACCACGGATGAACCGCTGGCCTGGCTTGCCGATGCGGCGCGTGACGAGGCGGCGCCGCTGCTCGCCTGGCTCGGGGTCCGCCACGCGGTGGGGCACGCCGACGCGGACCTTGCGTCCGTCGTCATCCTCGACCTGCCGGATGTGGACAGCGTCCGCAGCAGGCATCGCGCCACGGTCGACGAGATCCTGCCGCGGATCGATGCGCTGACCTGGGTCGCAGACCCGGAGAAGTATGACGACCAGCGCCTACACGCCTATCTCCGTTCACTGGCCGGACATGCCGATCGGATGCGCTTCGTGCTCAACAAGGCGGACCGCCTCACCGCCGACGAGGCCGACGCGCTGGAGGCAGATTGGATGCGCCGGCTGTCGGAAGACGGCATCCCCGATCCGTCCGTGGATGTCGTGTCGAGCACCACGCTGGCCGGCATCCCCGAGTTGCGGGCATCCATCGCCCAGGCGGCGGACGCGAAGGCGGTGCGGGCCGCGAAGGCTGCCGCCGACCTGCGAGACGCCACGCTGGCCTTGGCGGCGGCCACCGGCGTACGCCTCAACGCACGGCGCGAGCCCCTCGTCGCGCCGGAGCGCCTCGCGGCGGCGATCGACGCCTCGGCCGACGGCGCGTTGGCCGTGGTCGACCCGGCGGGCGTCGCGCGCCAGGTGCGCGCCGCAGTTCTCGCCGGGGCACGGCACCGTGGCGGATCGCTTCTCGGCCGCGCGCTGGCGCTCCTGGCGTGGATGACCGGCCAGCAGCGAAGGACTGCCGACCCGCACGCCTACCTGCTCGACTGGCGGCGGCGCGGGTCGCTGGGACGAGTGCTCAACCCGATGCGCGCGGTGCTGGTCGAGGGTGCTGCCGGGGTCCCGGCCGGCTCGCGCGGCGCCATTCTCGGCGCGCTGGGTGCCGAAGCGGTCGAGGCGACGGTGAGCCGGACGCTCGACACCAGCGCCGAGGAGGCGGCCGCCGACCTGCGGATCCCGCAATCCTGGATCTGGCCGGTGGTGGGCGCCATCCAGCTGGCCATCGGCGCGGTCTTTCTGCTCGCGGTTACGTGGTACCTGACGCTCCTGGTCGGCGGCGGGCAGGTGCCGGTCGGCACCTTCGATCTCCCACTGCTCGGGCCGGTGCCGGTCCCGTTGGGCCTGCTGGTCGGTTCCGTGGTGGCGAGCGCGCTGCTCGGCTGGCTCACCGGTCTGCACGCGGGGCTCGTGGGTCGCCGCGCCGGACGCCAGGTCGCGCAGCGCACCGAGGCGGCGGTTCGCCGCTCGGTGGAGGAGGTCGGGTTCGCGGGCCTGCGCCGGGTGGAGTCTGCCCGCGCGCGCGTCGCCGACGCGCTCGAGGCGCTCGAGGCGCTCGAGGGATGACAGCACGCGGGTGATGGCGGCAGTGCACCGCATGCGGGCCTAGCGATCGACCACTGAACTTCGCGCGACTCGCTCAGTGCTCCACGAGCGGAACCACAGCGTCAGTGGGAGCGGCTTATGAGATCGAGCGGATGTACTACGGCTTCAGCGCCTTCACCTGCCTTCCGGCGGCCATGACCGAGAGGCCGACGGCCGCGACCGGGACGGTCATGCGCGCCGACATGATGAAGCGTCTCGGATCCGAGGCGGGGTTCCAGAACGTCGAGCGCCTTGACGAGCCGGCGCTCGACATGCTCCGTTTCTACCTGTTGACGCCGTAGCCGCGAGGATCCCCCGATCGTCCGATCTTCATTGTGGCCGGCGCGAAAGGCGTCTTCGCCTGCTCTGTTACGCGGCCGGGTGGAGCCGCGGCGCGCACAGCTGGGACGAAGCTGCGCCGGGGCCGCGTGCTGGATCCACGTTCCGGCCGACCGCAGCCGCCCGCGAGGTGGAGGCGGAACAGCCGCCCCCTGAGCCAGCCTGACGGGCGCGCACGAAACTAGCCGTACAGCTGATCAGCACGGCTATCGCGGTCTCAGTGTCGCTGGCGCCCTTCTGGGCCTCCGGCCAGCGCTAGACCCGCGGTTGCTGACCGTTTCGTGCTCAGAATCGAGGCTCACAAATGTCGTGGTACCGCATACCGGATTCGACGTGGGCTTCAGAAGGCGTCCCATACGTCTTCACCCGAGGCACGAATCGGCCATTCGTGCGGGCTGTGGGCGTCGCGATAGTGTGCAGATAGTGTGCAATCAGCCGCTCTGGCCAGCGTAGTACTCCGGGCAGTTCACTCCCGACGCCGTGGGACGCGGACTGACCGTCGCGCTGGCCAAGACCCGCTCCCCATGTCCAGAAGGCCGTCGGACGGAAGCCCATCTTTGTGATGACGCTGGTCCAGCCGGCGTAGCCGGGTCCATTCCACCAGCCGAACGCCTTCTGCGCGCCGTGCGCGGCAAAGATCAGACCGATGGTGATCCGAAGGACGGCAAGGCCCGCCTCACGTAGCATGCTTTGGCGCCCGCCTGTCGTTGATGATGCAACTATACCGCAGGCGCGCTGCAGTCTCGTGGGTGGGAATCGAGCGTACCCTGGCGCCAACAAGGCGCGCGCGGCGACATGGCGCGCTGGTGGCTTGAGGGTTGCCGCTCTCAGTCGATAACTATGCCGCTTTCGCTCGTGTCCCCATGCTCGTAGTTCAGATACCCGCGCACATGGCGATCCGATCCTTCAGCCGCGTCGACCAGCCGCGTCGACCGCCGTTGTATAAAGACTCAGAGTCCCAGGTACGCACGTTGCACCTCGTCGCTGCGCTCGATCTCAGCGGCCGGTCCCTCCAGCACCGTCCGGCCCTCGCTGAGCACATAGGCATAGTCACTCACCGCCAGCGCGAGCCGAACGTTCTGCTCCACCAGGAGCATCGTCAGCCCGGCCGCGTGGAGCTTTTGGAGTCCCTCGAACAGCTTGATCGTGAGGAGCGGCGAGAGACCCAGTGAGAGCTCGTCGAGCATGAGCAGCTTGGGCTCGGCCATGATCCCCCGACCGACCGCCACCATCTGCTGCTCGCCGCCGCTCAATGTCGCGGTCCGTTGGTCTCGGCGCTCCCTGAGCAGGGGGAAGAGCTCGAGCACGCGATCGAGGTTGTGAGCGAGCCGGTCCCGGGCTCGTTGGTTGACGGCGCCCAGCTCCAAGTTCTCGATGACAGTCATGTCGGTGAACAGCTGGCGGCCTTCCGGAACGAGCACCAGCCCCAGGTCCGGCTTGGCATGCGGCGCGAGGGCGCGGATGTCGCGTCCCTCGAAGAGCACCGAGCCGCTCCAGGGGCGCACAAGGCCCATGATGGTCCGCAGCAGCGTCGTCTTGCCGGCCCCGTTGGATCCGATCAGCGACGTGAGCCGGCCCGGCTGCAGCACCAGCGAGGCGGCCCACAGGATCTGCACCTCGCCGTAGCCGGAGGTCAGGTCGCGAACCTCCAGGAGAGGCACCTCAGCCGCCATCGGCTCGACCCGAGGGTGATCGGTCATGACCGACGCACCAGCCCCGCCGCCAGCTTGGGGTCGCCCAGGTAGGCCTCGATCACCGCCGGATCCTTGACCACCTCGGCCGGCGTGCCCTCGGCGATCTGCCGGCCGTAGTCAAGGACCAAGACGCGGTCGGACACGTTCATCAGGGCCTGCATCAGGTGTTCGATGATTACGATCGTCACGCCGCCGTCGCGGACGAGCCGGATGGTCTCGAGCATGACGGAGATCTCCGCCGGATTGAGTCCCGCCAGCACCTCGTCGAGGAGAAGCAGGTCGGGATCGGCGGCGAGAGCACGAGCGAGCTCGAGCCGCTTCTTCTGGGCCACGTTGAGCGTGGACGCCGGCTGGTCGGCACGGCTCAGCAGGCCAACCCGCTCAAGGACCTCCTCTGACCGCGCCCTCGCGCCCTGCAGGCCGAGATTCCTCCGACCGAAGCAGGCGCCGACCATCACGTTCTCCCGGACCGTGAGATCGTTGAGGGGGCGGACGATCTGATGGGTGCGAGCCATCCCCAGCCGAGCCATGTCGTACGGCCGCAGCCCGGCGGTGTCACGATCGCGGAAGACAATCCGCCCGGCATCCGGACGATGCACCGCGTTGAGGACGTTGAAAAGCGTCGTCTTGCCGGCCCCGTTCGGACCAATAAGTCCCAGAATCTCGCCCTCCTCGACGGTAAACGTCACGCCCGCCAGGGCATGCAGGCCGCCGAATCGCTTGCTGATCCCCTCGGCACTGAGCACGATTGTCATTCGAGGGTCCTGCGTAGCCGTGGCAGGCGGGCGCGGAGCCAGCCGACCAGGCCGTTCGGAATGAAGAGGATGATCAGCAGCAGGACGAAGCCGGCGATCGTGAGCTGCAGCGACTTGAACGGATCGCTGGTCAGCAGGAAGCTGCGCAGTCGCTCGTAGCCGGCTCCACCGACCACCGGACCGAGGACGGTCCCGAAGCCGCCGAGCATGACCATCACGATGATCTCGATCGATGACTGCAGGCGGAAGGCGGCGCCCGGCTCGATGTTCCCGTTCTTGAAGAAGAAGAGGACACCGATCACGCCCGGCACGATCGCCGACAGGATCAGCGCGTACGTCTTCGCCGAGGGGGCACGGATACCCATCACCACCGCTGCCTCCTCGTCCTCCCGGATCGAGAGCAGCCCGAGTCCGAACTTGGAGCTCTTCACGGCGTAGCTCATCCCCACAGTCAGCACCGTCAAGGCAAGCAGCGCGAAGTAGGCGAGCCATAGCGCCTGCCCGGGGCCGCCATATTCGCGGTAGATCGAGAAGTCGACCGACATTCCCGTCGGCCCGCCGAACGGGCCGAAGTTGCTGACGAAGGCGCGCATCGCCTCGTTGATCCCGAGCGTGGCCAGGGCGAAATAGGCGCCGCGCAGTCGCAGGGCCGATGCGCCGATCCCCAGCGCCAGCAGGCCCGCCGCCAGGGCGCCCGCCACCCCGGCGAGGGGCAACGGCCAGTGGAGCGCGCTCAGGCAGTAGAAGCCAACGTAGCCCCCGATCCCGAAGAAGACGATGTGCCCAAAACTCACGTATCCGGTGTAGCCAAGCAGGATGTTGAGGCTCGAGGCGAGCGCCACGTACATGAGCAGGACGAAGATGCCCTCGCGTAGCGTGGCCGATCCGGTGAGCGCCGGCAACGCACCGATCACGACGACCAGGACGATGGGGATCCATAGCCCCGGCCGTACCAGCAGGCGACTCACCTTCGTCCTCCGAAGAGACCATTCGGCAGCGCCACCAGGATCACGACGAACAGGCCGAACTCGATGACCGGGACCCACGAGGACGCCATGAACACCGGCACCAGCCCCTCGAGGCTTCCGAGCACGAGGCCGCCGACCAGCGCGCCGAGCGGGTTGCCGAGGCCGCCCAGCACGACGATGACGAAGCTCTTGAGCTGGTAGGCATCGCCCGAGAGGACGGTGAACGGGAAGAAGGTCGCGATCAGCCCCCCGGCGACCGCGGCGACCATCGTGCCCAGGCCAAACGAGAGCGCCAGAATCCGCCCCGACGGGATGCCCATCAGCTCGGCCGCATCCCGGTTGTTGGCCACAGCGCGCATCGCGCGGCCGGTACCGGATCGGTACAGGAAGAGGTACAGGCCAGCGCTGACCGCGATCGCCGCGATGGTCGCCACGATCCGGGTGCCGGGCACGGTGAATGGGCCGGCCGTCACCCGGCCGAGGTCGAAGTTGACGCTGTAAGGGCTGGTAGTGAAGACCGTGGTCGCCGTGCCGATGATCAGCATGTTGACCGCGAACGTGGCGAGCAGCGATGCGAGCGGCGGGGCGTTGATCACCCGCTGGACGGCGACGGTGTAGATGAGGTAGCCGGCAAGCAGGCCGCCGACCGCAACGACCGGCAGGGCGAGATACGGGTTGAGGCCAACCCCACTAACCAGGAAGTAGAGCCCGAACATCGCCATGGCGATGATCGCGCCGTGGGCGAGGTTGATGATGCGCACCACGCCCCAAATCAGCGTAAGGCCCATCGCAGCGACGCCGTAGACGAATCCGACCAGCAACCCGTCGACGAGGGAGGCCAGCAGATGGTTAAGCATGAGCGCCACCCCCGACGGGTTGCCGTTGGGCGATCACCGACCTAGCGGATCGGGTACACCGCGTCGGCCGTCTTGACCTCGTCAGGCCAGACGACCTGCTTGCCAAGCTTGCCGGACGACACCTGCCATTGGATGTAGACCATCTCGTGCGCCACCTGCAGGCCGTGAGCCTCGGCGCTCGTGTCGAACTTGGTCAGGCCGAAGAAGGTCATCAAGTCGAGGCCATCCATGGCCCCATTGACCTTATCGGGGTCCGTGGAATCGGCCGCCTCGATGGCAGCCTGCAGGATCAGCCCGGCCGCGTAGCCGCCCGCGCTGTGGTATGAGGGACCCTCGCCGTAGGCGGCCGTGTAGCTCGACACGAAGTCGTCGACCGTCGGCCCGAGCCACGTCGCGCCGGCGCTTCCCGCCGCCTCCTCAGAGAACTTGACGGTCGGCTCCCATTGGCTCGGCCCGATCACACCGGTCGCCGCATCGCCGATGTCGGCGAACGTAGGCTCCGGCGGCGCAACGAGGAGGGCAATCATCTTGGCCTTGACCCCCTTCTCGTACAGCTGCTTCGCGAAGGTGCTCGTATCGGCGAAGTGGCCGCCGCCCATGACGGCGTCCGCGTCGATGACCTTGTCGATGATGACCGCGAAGTCGGTCGCGCCTGAATCGTAGCCCTCGTTGACGACGATCTCATAGCCCTGCTGGGTGGCGTAGGCGTTGAGCGCGGCAGCGACGTCGCTGGAGAATTTGTCGTTCTCGTGGACGATCGCAATCTTCTTGGCGTTGCCATCGAGCTTCTTCAGCAGGTCAGCCGCCCCGGTCAGGTACCGGCTGGCTGGCGTGTAGGTCTGATATACGTGCGTGAAGCCCTTCTGGTAGGTGCCGTCCGATGCCGCACCGGTGGTGATCATGATCGTGCCGTACTGCTCGGCGATGACGGCCGCCGTGTCAGCCAGGCCACTCGAGTAGGGACTGATCAGGAAATCGGCCTTGTCGTCGTTTATCAGTTTGGTGTACAGCTCCTGGATGCGATCGGGGTTGCTCTCGTCGTCGTAGGTCTTTGCCTCGAAGCTAACCGTGGTGCCATCGGACAGCTTGATCCCGCCGGCCCTGTTCACGTCGTTCATCCAGAGCTGCAGGCCGTCCTGCTGGCGGGTCGACTCAATGTTCAGCTTGCCGGTCTGCGAGGTGGTGAAGCCGATGATCAGGGTCTTTGCCTCGCCGCCAGCCGACGCTGCCGACTGCGATGCGCCGCCGGACGGGCTGCCGCCTGGCGGGGAGCTTCCCGCTGCCTGGCAGGCCACGAGGGCCACCCCGGCGAGGGCGCTCGCAAAGACTCGTAACCGAAGATCGATGGCGCGCACGTTCACCCTCCTCGCGAACTCCCCGATTTGTCGGGTCAGTATGCATCGGAACGACAACTCGCGTCGTCGCCTGGGACGGAGCGACGATCCGGTCCCGCTCCGTCCTCGCGACGGGCCTGCAATCGCTCTACGGGCGTTGCTCCATCGCCGGCGCCGTGCCAGCTTCCCTACCACTCCTGCAGTTGAGGGGCCAACTCAGGGGTCAAATCCGCCCAGAACGACCGGATCTGAGCACGAGGGAGGCGTTTTGGTACCGCATACCGGATGCGCGTGAAATCCGCGTCAATCGTGCCAACCTGACGCGAATCATGCTCAATGACCCGCTTTGGGACGCATGGTGCGATTCCATAAGGGTGCTGATAAGGGTGCTTGCGGACCGTGACCTCAACCGTTTCGACGATACCGCTCACTGCCGCAGGTGAAGCGCCCTCGACTCAACCGTCTCGACCGGGTCCTGTTGGCGGCGGCGAGCAGGGCGATGACGAGGATCAGCTGGTCCTCGTTCGTGGTGAAGCCCGAGACCCTGCTCCGCTGGCATCGGGAACTCGTCAGGAAGAAGTGGACACAGAGGAGGTCGGGTCACCCTGGCCGGCCACCGATCGATCCCCAAGTCCGAGACCTCGTCGTCCGCCTCGGCAGGGAAAACCCACGGTGGGGTACCAGCGGATCCGCGGGGAGCTGATGAAGCTCGAGATCAGGATCTCCGCGACGACGGTCCGCACGATCCTCCTGCGACACGGCCTGGACCCTGCTCCCCGCCGGGCCGGCCCAACGTGGACCGAGTTCCTCCGGTCACAGGCGTCGGGGATCCTCGCGACCGACTTCTTCACCGTCGAGACGATCAGGCTGAAGACCATCTACGTCCTGTTCTTCATCGAACTCTCGACCCGGCGAGTGCAGCTGGCGGGCGTCACCGCGTACCCCGACTCGGCGTGGGTCACCCAGCCAGCCAGGAACCTCGGGCGCCGGTGATCTTCGACACCGCGGACTCGCCGGCGTGCACGGACTGCGGCTCGATCATGGTCCGCAACGGGTCCTGCTACAAGTGCATGAACTGCGGTAGCACCAGCGGGTGCAGCGGAGGTGACCATCCGGAGGCGGCTCGTCGCGTGCGGCTGCACGCCGCTCCGAGCACCGGTGAGCTGCCACCCATTCGGGCTCCGGCTACTTAATCCAGAGCTGGTCGAACAGAAAGACGTATGCGGGGTGGAACTGGTAGTTACCGACGCGGGCTGAGATGAAGTCGCTGCCGGTGAGGACCAGGGGAAGCCAGATTTCGGGATAGCGGCCACGGGGTCGGTGCCCTGGAGGTCGAAGGCCTCGGCGTAGAGGGCATCGAATTCGGGGTCGCAGTGGTTCATTGGCGGACCGCTCTGGGCGCAGGTCATCCAGCCGAAGAAGTTGCTGGGTGCGTCGAAGTCCGGGAGCCAGCCGCCGACTGTCACCTGCATCCGGGACTCCTCGTTGGCAGCGGAGAGTGCCGCCTCGTCGATTGCGGGGTCCACGGTGACGTCGTACCCCAGCTGTCCCAGCACCTCGGCAACGTAGTCGCGCAGAGGCACCTGCTCCTCGCGCGAGACAGGCCCCACTACAACGGCGGCGCCCGCCGTGCCGGACGCGTCGACGAGGCGCAGTGCGGCAGCCAGGTCAGGGGCGTGCCACTGGCCGCCGGCGTCCGGATCGGCGGTGTACGGACAGTACGGTGCGTACCCGGTAGTGGCCGACGGCAGGAACTGGCAGCTGATCGCGACCCCGGGCGTCGCGCCGTACAGGTCGGCAACGCGTGTGCGGTCAATGGCCAAGCTGAGCGCTTGGCGCGCCTCCACGGTCTCGAACGGCGGGAGTGCAGTGTTCATGAGCAGGCCCTGGGTCGCGATTGAGCCGAAGCGCAGCTGTGCGGGGAACTCGACGCCCAGCTGGGCGAGAGCCTCGGGTGACACCCGATTAGGGCCGCGCGAGGGCATGAAGTCCGCCGCGCCCGACTCGATACGCGAGATGCGCTCCTCCACGGCCAGCCCGTAGGTCCATACGATCTCGTCCGGGAAGCCATCGGGCCGCACCTCGGCGTCCCACACGTCGAAGTGCGGGTTGCGCGTGAGCCGCAGCTCGTTCTCGCTGACTGATGCGACGGTATATGGGCCGGTGCCGGGGAAAGCGCCGTCCAGCGCGCCGTTCATCGGCACCCCGTCGGGCACCGGATAGGCGTACGTGAGAGCAAGCTTGTCCAGGAACTCGGGATCGGGAGTGACCAGATGGAAGGCCACCGTACGCGCTGCGTCATCGGTCACGATCCCGCTCGATAGGTCGCAGCGCTCGACCGGCGCCGCATCGGGACGCGTGCATGCGTCGGCACCCGCGATCGTGACGAAGAAGAAGTTGCCGACTGCGCCGAACGGCCCGGCCGCGACCTGGAAGCTTCGCTCGATCGCGCGGCGGAAGTCCCCCGCCATGACCGGGTCGCCGCTGGAGTAAACGACGTCCGGCCGCAGCTGGAAGGTATAGGTCCGTCCGCCGTCAGTGGGGCGTGGCAACGCCACCGCCAGGTCTGGCAGGAGTTCGGATCCCAGGCTTCCGCCCACGCGCCGATATGCCACGAGCCCGTCCGCCTCGAGTGTCGTGGCGTTGCCGATCGGGATCCCCAGGGGGTCGATCGAGGTGGGCGAGTCGGAGACGATGCGCAAGGTGCCGCCACGATGGCTGGCAATGGACGCGCCCGCGCCGACCCACACGTCGGCGCCCACCAGGGCGAGCGTGGCCGGCGCTGAGACAGTGGCGATGCGGGTGGGGGGCGCGGCCGGGTCGACCGGGTCGAGGCGCAGAACATGCCCAGCCCGATCGGCCACCCACACGGCGGACGTCGTGGCGGCGATGGCCGACAGGCTGCCGCCAACATCGACCGTGGCGGTGACGCGATTCGAAGCTGCATCGATGCGGGTGACGGTGCCGTCCGCGTTGGCAACCCAGACCGATCCCTCCGCCACGGCGATGCCTGCCGGCCGCGACGGCAGCACGACGGGTGCCGCGAGCGTCACGCCGCTGGCTGGGTCGAGGTGGGTGATTACCGCGGCATCAGCGCTGGCGACCCACACGCCCGTCTCGTCGACGGCCAGGGCCACCGGCTTGGCGCCGACCGAGATGGGGGCTCAGAGCGCGCCCGATTCGGGATCGATGCGAACAACGGTGCTGTCGCCGGCATTGGCCACCCATACGCCGCCCGCGCCGGCGGCGATGACCGTTGGGCTGTTGCCGACGGTCAGTGTGTCGACCACCCGCGCAGTGCCGATATTGATGCGTGAGATCGTGCGCTCGCCACTGTTGGTGACCCATACCGATCCGCCCGCGACCGCAACCCCCGCTGGACTGTGGCCGACGTCGATCTCTCTTGTCACCTGGTGAGTCTCGAGGTCGAAGCGAACGACGGTGTCCGCAGCCGCGGTGGCGATCCATAGCTCGCCATCACCGACAGCGATGGCACTGGGCGCCCCACCAATCGGGACGGAAGCCACGATCTCGCGACGACCCCCGTCGATCATGCCCAGTGCCTGCTCGTCGAGCCGGTCCAGGGCTGGCGGCTGCCACGGCTTCGTGACGAGCAATGCCCCGGTGATCACCGCGACGATGACGATCGCCGCCCCCACGCCGCTTGCGCGGGGGGAGCGTTGCCAGATCGGCCGCGACCGCGCCCGGCGCACGGCGGTTGCACGGCGGCCCGCGACAGCGGTCTCACCCGAAGGTGCTCCTTCGGCGCCTGCTGCATCGGCTCGGCTCACGGCCAAGACCTGCCAGGTGCCGGTCACGCCTTTGAGCTCGTGAACGCCACGGTCCGCGAAGCGCAGCCCGGCGCCGGCCGCCATGTCGCGGACGGTCGTGGAGACGAGCACCTCGCTGGGGCCAGCCAGCGACATGATTCGCGAAGCGATCGGCACGGTGATCCCGGCGACCTTGCGGTCGAGCTGCTCGACCTCACCGACGTGGACGCCGGCGCGGACCTCGATCCCCAGCTGCCGGACTCGGTCGGCGACACTCATCGCGCACGCCACCGCGGCCGCAGGGGCGTCGAAGATGGCGAAGAAGCCATCGCCGGCGGTGTCCATCTCGCGTCCGCCGTGTTCGCGCAGCGCGGCGCGGACGAGCTGATGGTGGCTCTGCACGAGCTCGCGCCAGTCGCGATCTCCAAGCTCGGCGGCATGCCTGGTCGAACCGACGATATCTGTCATGAGGACGGTGGTCAGATATCGCTCTGGAGCCGTTCGAGGCATGGCGCAAGTGTGGAGGTCGCCACGCCACAATGCAAGGTTCTCCGGCGCTCGCGGGCGGCGCGGTGCACGTCGGCGTCGACGTAGCCCTCGTCGGTCAGGTGCGGGCTGCCGGTGTGCAGCCCCATCCGCACCCGGATCGGTCCGGCGGCCAGGGCCTCGCGCGCCTCGGTTGCGGCGGCCAGCGCACCGGGGGCGGTGGAGAAGGCCACGAAGAAGGCGTCGCCCTGGGCGTCGACCTCGACCCCGCCGTGGCGGGTGAAGGCCTCGCGCAGGATGCGGCGGTGGGTGGCCAGCGCCTCGGCATAGGCCTCCGCGCCTAGGGCGTGAAGCAGCTTCGTCGAGCCCTCCACGTCGGTGAACAGGAAGGTGACCGTGCCCGTGGGAAGATCGCGCGCCACGCCCCTGATCATGCACAGTCCGGCGCCACTCCTGCCAGTGGATCGGACGGCAGGTCGCGTGCGAGGCAGTTTGAGCTGATCCTCGAGAATTGCACCAAGGTAGACCGAGCCCGCAGGCGCCGACTCGAGGGCGCGTCGGTAGAGGTCGCAGCCATGCGAATCGGGTGAAAACCACAGCATCTGGCGGTCAACTGTCCTCGACACCACCAGATATGGTGGTGGAGTGGTACCGCATACCGGATGCGCAGGATAACCGTGTCATGCGTCCCAGTCTGGGTCGATTGAGCACGTTGAGTCGCTGTGGGAAGCATGACGCGATCCCATAAGGGTGCTGATAAGGGTGCTTGGCGTGGGCACAGCGCACGACCAGAGATGGCCCCCGGTAGCCCGCCGGTGCTAGGAGAGGAGTGGTGTCGCAATGCGGTACGCGGCGAACAGCGGACGTCATGGGCCGGGCATCGGCGTACGGCGCCCCCACGCCGTGATCGTCACCGACTTCAACCGGCCAGTAGCGGCCTTCGGCCGCGCTCTCGTAGAGGCGGCCCGCCCATCTCACAGCACGGTGCCCAGGTCGGCCCCAGCGAGTCCGCTAGAACTTCAGCCCGTGCCGCTCGATGATCGGGAACGTGCGCTCGAAATCCACCTGCGCGCCATAGCGGGCCGCGAGGGTCGCCATCGTCTCGGGGTCGAGCGCCTCG
>JBBQXD010000019.1:0-48384 GCA_038209995.1 Candidatus Limnocylindria bacterium
CGAGGTCGTGGCCCCGGGCCAGGGCCTCCGTCATCGCCAGGGAGCCGATCCGCCCCGTGGCGCCGAGGATCGTCACCTGCATCTCGCACTCCCCATCATCGGTCGACCGGCGGCGGTCGCGCGGTGCGTCGCGCCGGCCGCCTCGGCGCCCACGCGGCGCTGTGGTCGCGGGCGAACGTCGCGAAGTCGATGGGCGGGCGGCCGGTCACTCGTTCGACGTCGTCGGTCAGCCCCGCGGCGAGACCGAACCGGGCGGCCGTGTAGATGCCGAGCGTCACCGCGATCATCGCCGCTGGCATCCCGCGTCGGTGCATCCGCCGCCAGTAGCGCCAAGGCGTCGGGTCGGCATAGCGGATGGGCCGCCCGAGCACGTCGGTCAGGATTGCCGCGCACTCGTCGCAGGTCAGCGCCGCTGGTCCGGTCGGCGTGTACGCCCGACCCGCGTGCCCGAGCTCGACCAGGGCCCGGGCGGCCACCGCCGCCACGTCGCGGACATCGACGTGGGCCGTCCGCGATTTTCGGCCGGCCGGGATGTAGATCTCGTCGCGATCGCGGATGTCCGGGGCGTGCGTGGTCGAGAGGTTCTGCATGAAGTAGGCGGCCCGGATGAACGTCCAGTCCAGCCCGGAGCCGCGGAGGCGGTCCTCGATCCGGCGATGGGGCACGATCCGGTTGCGCTCGGCGCCCTGGATCGACAGGAAGACCACATGTTGGACGCCGCGGGCCTTCGCCGCCTCGAGGGCGGGCCCGATGACGCGCTTCACGTCGGCGATCTGCGGCGGCCGGAGCAGGAACATGCGCTCCACGCCGTCGAACGCGGCGAAGGTCGATGGATCGGCGAAGTCGAACCGGACGATCTCGACGGTCTCGCCGAACGCGGCCCGCGCCGCATCGACGTCCCACGCCGCGACACGGACCCGTGCCCCAAGGGCGAGCAGCTCCCCGACGAGGGGCGTGCCGACGTTGCCGGGCGCGCCGGTCACCAGGATCGGCCTAGATGCGCTGGCGTCAAAGCTCGGGGCAGTCATCGGGATGGCTCCATGGCGATACCTACGTAGAGACACTCGACCACGCGCGCCAGCCAGGCCTCGTCGAGGGGCTCGCCGATCAGGGAGCGGGCGAGGAGCGCGCCGAAGAGCAGGTCAATTGTCGCTTCCACGTCAGTCCCCGGCGCCAGCTCGGCAGCCGCGACCCCGCGGTCGAGGATCATCGCGACCGCCGCTATGCGCGGGCCAAAGACACGCGCCCGGAACGTCGCAAGCAGGGCCGGATCGCGTCCGGCTTCGCCGAGGAGCGAACCGAGCACGATCAGGCTGCCGGTCATCGCAAGCGACGCCGCCGCGCAGTGGAGCATCTCGAGCAGCGCATCACGGGTCGTGGCTTGGAGCTCCGGGTCGGGCCCGGCGTCGAGCGCCAGGAGCGCGTCACTGACCATCTCGGCCTTGGACCGATAGCGCCGGTAGACGGTCGGCCGCCCGACGCCGGCGGCGGCGGCCACTGACTCGATCGTCAGCGCCTGGTAGCCGTCGGTCGCGAGGACGCGAAGCGTGGCAGCGAGGATCGCCTGGTCGGCTGCCGAGCTGCGCGGGCGCCCGCGGCTCACCTTCGGCGGCTCGGCGATCGCGCCTGGCTGTTCAACGACGACGCGGCTCATGGCAGCAGCAGGTCCCGCAGGGCGGGTTCGAGCGAGCGGAACTCGAAGGCGTATCCGAGGTCGAGGGCCTTGCGCGGGACCATTCCGGCGGTTGGGGAGGACCGAGTCGGCCACGTCACCCAGGGCCAGCCGGATGAACACGCCCGGGACGCGCAGCCAGACCGGTCTCTCCACGACCCCGTCGTCTTCCATTTCCGGAAGAAGGGTGCATCCGCGAGCCCGATCACCGCGTCTGCCCCATCGACCGCTTCGAACCACGGTCCGGGCTCCCCCGGTTGCCAGGCGAGGTGGTCGAGCGCCCCCGGGAGGACCGAGCGAGCGTGCTGCGGGTCGCGCGACAGGACGATGAGATCGCAGCCCGCTGCGACGAGGCGCTCGCTCAGCGGCCGGCCGATCTGTCCGGTTGCTCCAGTCATCACCATCCGCCCGACCATGGCCAGCTCCAGATGCGATCGTTCCAGCGCGGAGTTACGTTACGCCGGTGTCACGGAAAGATAGCAGGTGGCCGCCTGCCGTGGGCAGCGAACCCGCTGAGATCCTGACCCAGCCGGGCCTGCCGGCGGTTGAGTCGCCATGCGAGCCGCGGCACAATCGGGGCGTCCAGATGAGCAGCCGATCCTCAGGCTCTTCGGACGGGCAACAGACTCTGGATCACGCGCTCTCCCTCGACATCCCGAGCCTCTCCCGCCCCCTCGATCGGGATCCGGATATTTATGGCATCCGCGCGCTCGCATCCTGTCGGCGCGCCAGCCTTCTCTTCCCGCCACCAGCTCCGAATCGGGCATCATCGGTCCGTGCAGGACGACCCCCTGATGCTGAAACGGCGCGACCGGCATGCCCGCGAGACGGACGAGGCCCGCCTGTCGCCGATCGCGAGCCGCTCGAGCCTGACCCGCGGTCGCGAGCGGGCGGAGGAGCCGGATGCGTTGCGCACCGCCTTCGAGCGCGACCGTGACCGGATCATCCACGCCAAGGCGTTCCGCCGCCTGAAGCACAAGACCCAGGTCTTCCTCAACCCGGAGGGCGACCACTTCGTCACCCGCCTGACCCACACCCTCCAGGTCGCCCAGATCGCGCGCGGCCTCGCCAGCGCACTGTCGCTCAACGAGCCGCTCGCCGAGGCGATCGCGCTCGGCCATGACGTCGGCCACACGGCCTTCGGGCACACTGGCGAGGAGGCCCTCGACCCGTACTTCCCGCCCGACGGCTGGCACCATGCCGCGCAGAGCGTCCGCATCCTCGAGGTGCTCGAGGATCTCAACCTGACCTGGGAGGTCCGCGACGGCATCCGCGCCCACTCGTGGCGCATCGAGCCACCACCGGCCACACCGGAAGGGTTCACGGTCAGGTATGCCGATCGCATCGCCTACCTGTCCCATGACGCCCTCGACGCCATCCGGGCCGGGGTCCTCACGCCCGATGAGCTCCCACCTCGCGTCGTCGAGCGCTTCGGGGCGCCGGGGAGGGGCTGGATCGGTCGCATGATCGAGGCGGTGGTCGAGACGTCGGTGCGGGGCGGGCGGGTCGAGATGGATACCCCGACGCTGGCGGTCATGCACGAGCTCCGCGACTTCATGTTCGCCCGCGTCTACCAGGCGCCCGGCCAGCGAGCCCAGCAGCTCGAGGCGATCGGCGTCCTTCGCGATCTCGTCGACTGGCACCTCGACCACCCCGACGAGATCCCCGACACCTATCGCGAGCACGAGGCGCCGCGGATCGTGCAGGTGACCGATTACGTGGCCGGCATGACCGACCGCTACGCCCTCCGCGTCCACGCCGAGCGGGTCTCGCCGCGTGGCTGACGCTCAGCGGGGCAGCTGACGCTCAGCGGAAGAGGCGGAGCGCCCCCCGGTCGACGCGGAAGCGCACCGGGGTGCTGCCCGCGGGCTGCCCGTCCACGTGGACCGGGAGCGGCGCCCGTGTGCCCTCGATCGTGATCTCGGCCGCGCGCCGGACGATCACGCGGGGCTCGCGCACCGGCCGGTGGCGCGCGACGCGCACGAAATGGGCGACGACGGCGAGCCGGCTCATGCCGGCGAAGATGGCGACGTCGAGCAGGCCGTCCTGCGGGTCCGCGTCGGGGCTGAGGGCGAAGCCGAACCCGTGGTAGGGCCCGTTGCTGATCGTGACCGCCGGAGCCCCGGTTCGGTGGCGCGCTCCGTCGAGCACGATCCGCATCGGCGTCCGACGACGACGCAGCGCGCGCCACACTCGCCGCAGCAGGCTCACGATCCCGGCGCCATCGCCAGCTGCCACGGCGCCGAATCCCTCCGCGTCGAGGCCCACGCCGGCCGCCTCGAAGAACCGCTCCTCCCGCTCGTCGATGATCGCGATCCCGGCGTCCATCGACACAGCTGTGCCGCGGCCAACCGCCTCGAGCGCCGGCTCGAGCTCGAGCGGGACGCCGAACCCGGTCGCGAGGTTGTTGAAGCTGCCGCGCGCCAGGATCCCGAGCGTCGCCTCGCCGCCGCACAGCGCCGCGGCGACCGCGCCGACGGTGCCGTCGCCGCCGGCGATCACGATGTCATGGCCGTCGCGCGCCGCGCCGAGCGCGAGCTTCGCCGCGTCGTCGTCCTCGGCCAGGACATGAAGGGTCACCTCGAGGCCGTGCTCCCGAAGCGCGGCCGCCAGGGCGTTGGGCTCGAGCGGGTCGCCATCGTCCGAGAGGTCAGGGCCGGATCCAGGCTTGCCGCCGGCGACCGGGTTCACGAGCAGGAGGATCGGCCGCCGCTCGGTCACCCGCCGAGCGACGGTGGTGCGCCGCGGTTCGTCGCGCTGCGGTAGGTCTGAAACGTGCCGTCGCCGCATTCGATGGCCACCTGCGCCGGCAGGGCCGTGGATGCCGAGGCGCTCGGCGCGCTGCCCGCGGGGCCGTAGGCGCGGCGCGATGAGAGGCCGACCAGGATGGTGCCGATCTCGACCGGGGCCTCCCCGGCACGGCCGACGGCGGGCGAGCTGGTGGCCGGCCGGTCCGGCTCCCACGTCGCGTCCTGCCACACGAGCCGCGCGGGACAGCCGGCGCGCCCCGTGGCGAGCGAGAGGCCCAGGATGCCGACGCCCACGAATGTGACGATCCCGATCCCGAGGCAGCCGATGGCGCGCCAGTTCACCGGCGACGCATCTCGAAGTCGTGGTGCTCGCCACTCGCCGCCGCGCGCCGCGCCTCCACCGCTTCGACCCACGCCGCGGACGGGCCGCGATGGAGCGCGTCGACGAGCGCGTCGAGCGCCGACGACGGCCCCTCGGCGACGACGCGGATCGCGCGCTCGTCAGGCTCGTTCATCACCCAGCCCGTGACGCCGAGCGCCTTCGCGCGCTCGACGACCCACCAGCGAAAGCCGACGCCCTGCACCCGTCCGACGACACGCGCATCCACGCGCTCGCGCGTCGCCTCGTCGCCGCTCACGGCGTCGGGCGCAGGGACGGCCAGCTGAGCGCTGCGACCGCCATTGCCAGGCGCGGGGCGGCGTTGGCGATCAGCCCCTCGCGGACGTGCTCCAGGAGGCGCGCGTGGGCGGCGAGGTCCTCGGGCGACAGCCGGGGAGCGATCGCGACGACCTCGGGGAGGAGCTCGCCGCTCGGCGCCAGCTCCGGTCGGCCGCTCGCGGCCACCGCGAGGTCGCGGGCCAGATCGGACCATGCGCGGACCACGAGCAGTGCCGCCGCGCGCTGCTGGGCGGACGAGGTCGGCCTCGTCCCGGGCTCAGCCTCGGCGCCGACACCCTCGTCCGCGGCCGGGTCGACGAGGCCCGCCGCCCCGTCCACGAGCTCGCGGACGGCCGCCAGGCGCGCCGCGCGGCCGCGGCCCAGGAGCCCGAGCAGCTCGCCCTGCGTCCGTCGCCGCCAATCGAGGAGCGCCGGCATCCGCGCATAGCCGATCGCGTCCCCGGCGAGGCCGTCGGCGATGCGCGCCACGGAGCGCGCCTGGTCGGCCGGCAGGTGCTCGTCCTCGATGAGCGACGTTACGAGGGCGTCACGGGCGACGGGCCCGAGCCGAATGGACTGGCAGCGCGAGCGGATGGTCGGGAGCAGGAGGCTCGCGTCGTGCGCGGTGAGGATGAAGAGCTGCCGGCGATTCGGCTCTTCGAGCGCCTTGAGGAGCGCGTTCTGGATCTGCTCGTTCGCCGCGTCAGCGCACTCGATGAGGACGACGCGTCGCTCGGCGACGATCGGCGCGCCGGAGGCGGCGGCCAGCCACCGACGAGCCGCGGCCACGATGCTCTCCCCGCCGGATCGCCCGTCGCGCCAGGCTGCCGGCGAGCCGATGACGAGATCGGGATGGGAGCGCGAGCGCGCGTCGCGGCAGCCGCGGCAGGCGTTGCACGGACGTGCCATGGGGTCGGCATCCGCGCACAGCAGGATCGCGAGCAGGTCGTCGGTGAAGGCGTCGAGGTCAACGCCGCGCGGGCCGTGGACGAGCAGCGTCGCACCCAGCCGGCCCCCGCGCACCGCGCCGACGAGGAGGTCGCGCGCGGTGGCCTGCCCGAGCCCGAGAAACCCTGGCGGCTGCAAGATCACCACGCTGCCGAGTATAGGTTGAGGCGGCGTAAGGGCGGACTAACGGACCGATACGCGGGGCCGCCGCATGATGGCGCGGCATGCCCTGCGGGCCACCGGGGCACAGGCGCTGGCGACCGGCCGGCAACCGGACTCGCCCTCGACCGTGGCCCGCGGGGCGCCATCGGCGCGGTCCGGTGGCATACTTCGTGCACCCCACCAGCCCCGAGCCACAGGAGGTGTTCGTGCGCATTCGCAGCCGGCCGACCACATCGGCCGAAGATATCTCGACCAACGTCAAATCATTCGTCGACAAGCTTCTCGACGCGCAGGTGGCCGACACGCTGGCCAAGCGCGGCAAGGAGATCGCGGCCGCCGTCGGCGACGCGACCGGAGTGGCCGTCGACCGCGCCAGCGAGACCTGGCAGGACACCGCGCCGATGCGCGCTGACGCAGTGAAGACCGTGATGCGCGCCAGCGATGACGCGGCTCGCTGGGGCTCCAGGACCTGGCGGCGCGAGCTGCGGCCACTCGTCAAGGATCTCTGGAAGCGCCGGACGGTGGCGATCGGCGCCGCCGGCGCCGCGATCCCGGCGGGGCGCGGCCTCGTCGACACCGCCGCACAGCGCATCGGCCTGAAGCAGCGCGAGAAGCGCCACTGGGGATCGTTCTTCCTCGGGATGCTGCTCGGCGCCGCGGCCGGCGTCATCGCCGCCCTGCTCACCGCCCCGAAGCGCGGCAGCGAGCTGCGCGACGAGCTGGCCGTCAGGGCGCAGGCCGCGGCCGAGGTCGCCGGCCAGAAGGCACAGCAGGCCGTGGAGGTCGTCGGGGAGCGGGCGCAGGCCGTCGCCGGCGACTGGGTGCCACTTTTCCAGCGCGATGACGTCGAGGCGGCGCCGCCGGATGGGCTGGGCGAGTCCTCGGATGCGACGGTCACGACTGGCATCGACTCGGCTGCCGGGCTCACGCTCGACACCGAGCTGTCCGAGGCGCCCGATACTGCCGCGGATGGACCCATCAGCGTGACTGACGAGCTTCTCGCCCCCAACGAGACGCCGGACGAGATGTCCGATGCCGTCGCCCACGAGGTGGACGAGCCCGCCTGAGCAGGCGAATCGCGCGACACCGAACGGGCCGGCCCTCGAGGGCCGGCCCGTTCTTCATGTCCGCGGCGCGAGGCTCAGCTTGAGCCGCGGCCCGCTCGGAAGCGCTGCCAGATCCCTTCCGGAGCAGCGCCCTCGCCGGGAGCTGCCGCATCGCCGCCGGCCGCCTTCGCGGTGCGGCTGCGGGATGTGGTCCCCTTCGGCTCCGCCTCGACGTGCGCCTCGTCTGCGGCCGCCTTGGTGGCGCGGCTGCGGGTCGCACGCTTCGGCTTGGCCTCGTCCGTGGTGGCGGCCGCCGACTCCGGCTCCGTGCCGGACTTCGCGGCGCGCGTGCCGCGGCTCCGCCTGGGTGCCGTGGCTGCCTCGGCCGCATCGCTGGGGGCTGCGGCCGAGGCTCGCCCGCGCGTTGTCCGGGAGCGCCCGGTGCTTCCAACCGCCTTGCGATCTCCTGCCACGTCCTCGGCCGGAGCCGCCTCCGCTGCAGGGGCATCGCCGCTCGCTGCGGTCGGGCTGATGCCCAGTTCGGCGAGCGTGGCCGCGTCGACCTCCTCGAAGCTGATCTCGCCTGCATCGGCCTCCTCGGCGGCATCGATCCCTTCAACGGCGTCGAGATCCTCGTCGCTCGTCAGGGGGCCGGCGTCGAGCTGGGAAAGGTCGTCGAACTCCTCCCAGCCGACCTCGGTGTTCGGGTCGCCCATCTCGCCGCCGCCGACGTCGGCCGGAACGCCTTCGTCACCCGGGCGCCGGCCACGGCCACGGCCGCCACGGCGCCGGCGGCGGCGGCGGCTGCCATCACCGTCGATGGCGATCGTGTCTCCGTTCGCGGGCGCGGCCGCTGCCGCCGCCGCCGGGACTGCGGCCGGAGCTTCCGCAGCGGGCGAGCTGGTGCCGCGTCCCCGACCGCGGCCGCGGGCCGGAGCCTCGCCGGTGCGCAGCGCGGCGAGTGCCGCTGCGGCGACCGTGCGCGACGCCTCGCGGAAGCCGAACTCGGGGTTGACCTCCTTGGCGGGCATCTCCGGGGCGCCCATGGTCCGGCTCGCCTTGCCGCGCTCGATGGACGCCACCTTCATGATGTCGATGAACTCGTCGGCGACGGCGATGAGGTCGCTCGAGGTGTTCGGACGGAAGCTGATCACCTCGCAGCGGACGCCCTTGTCCTGGAGGGCGCGGATGGCAGAGGCGAAATCGCCGTCGCCGGAGACGATGACGGCGATGTCCATCCGGTCGCCGAGTCGGAACAGGTCGACGACGAGCTCGATATCGAGGTTCGCCTTGACCCGCCCGTCGCCGAACTTGCGGATGTCTTTGTGAACGACCTTGTAGCCGTTCTTGTTGAGGAAGTCGAGAAACTTCCGCTGGTTCTCGTTCTCCGGGTCGAGCCCGGAGTAGGCATAGGCGCGAATGAGGTCGCGGCCCTTCGTCGCGTGCTTCAGCAGGGCGACGTAGTCGACGTCGACATCCTGGCCGCGCGCGGCGTAATACATGTTGGCGACATCAACGAACATCGCCACGTTCTTGCTCACGGTGAGCTGTTCTCCTGAGGAGTTTGAATGGGTTGATGCGGGCCCGTGGTGCGCCGGCTCCGGCGCGCCAGCGGCGTCAGCCGATGGCGCGGCTCAGGAGCGTCCCCTGATCGGCGAAGCCTGCCGCATTCAGCAGCGGCGCCTCGGCACTGGCCAGGGGGTCGACGACCTCCACGCGCGAGCATCCTTTATTGCGCGCCGACGTGACGAGCTGCTCGATGATCGAGCGGCCGATCTCCGTACGGAGCGGGGGGTCAGGCTCACTGTCGCGCGCGGCGTCCATACCCGTCATCGCGCCCAGCTCGTCGATACATCCGACGAACGGGCCCGATCTCACCGCGGGCCTGAGGCTGAGGACGCCCGCGCCGACGATGCGATGCTCCCGTTCGGCGACCACGACGGTGGCGGCCGGAACATAGAGGAGGCTTCGCAACCGATCGGCGTCGTCGCGCCCGGCGCCGGCCCAATGTGCGGAGCGTGCGAGCACGCGGATCGCGGCATCGATGTCGGTGAGTCGGGCGCTGCGGACGATGAACTCCACCGGTGGCCCTCGGGACGGGAAGGCAGCGCGCGCAGGCAACTGCGTAACGTTCCCGGAGAAGGATAGCAGATCGCAGGCTGGGCCGGCCGCAAGCACGTTGAACCGTCAACCGGCCGTCGGGGTATTGCACCTCGTCCTGTGGTGCGGCTATGATGCGCGCCACCTTCCGGGCAGGCACACTCGCCGTCCCGAGTACGTGAGGAGGACCGGATGCATCACCTCAGGCGTTCGAGCGCCGTCATGGCGCTCGCGCTGCTTCTCTTGTCCGCCTGCCAGAGCGGCGGGTCGACAAGTCCATCCGCCTCGGCGGGCGGCAGCGGCGGCGGCGGGAGCAAGGGCACGATCAAGATCGGCGTCGACCTGCCCCTGTCGGGCGGCGAGGCGACGAACGGCGAGCCCACCACGAACGGCGCCAAGCTGGCCCTCAAGGATGCGGGCGGCGTGGCCGGGGGCTACACGGTCGAGCTCGACGTCCGCGACGACGCGGTGGCCGGTGTCCACAACCCGGACCAGGGCGCGACCAACGCGCAGGCGCTCGTCGCTGACGAGGCCGTCGTCGGCATGATCGGTCCGTTCAACTCCAACGTCGCGCGCGCCCAGATCCCGATCACGGCTCCGGCAGGCCTGCTGCAGTGCAGCCCGGCGAACACCGCGGTCGACATCACCAAGAAAGCGGCAGACGGCACCCTGCTTCGCGGCGACAACCCGGTCAGCTACGTTCGCGTGGCGACCACGGATGACGTGCAGGGCCCGGCGATGGCCGACTACATGTACACGAAGCTCGGCGCCCACACGATCTTCATCGTCGACGACACCGAGACCTACGGCAAGGGCCTCGCCGACGAGTTCCAGAAGAAGTTCGAGGCGCTCGGTGGCACGGTCACGGATCGCCAGGGCGTCCCGAATCCGGATGGCTCCGCTGATTACACGAGCATCCTGACCTCGGCCAAGGGTGCGAACCCGGCCGCGGTCTTCTACGGCGGCGTGACAACCACCGGCGGCGCGAAGCTCCGCTCGCAGATGGCCGACGTCGGCATGGGTGATCTGCCGTTCGGCGGCGGCGATGGCATCGTCGACGGCCCCGGCAGCGTCGATGGCTCGTTCGTCAACCTGGCTGGAGATGCGGCCGCGAACTCGTTCGGGAGCGTGGCGGCCATCCACGACATCCCGAATCCGGACGCGTTCGCGAACTCCTACCAGGCCGAGTACACCAAGGCGCCCGGGGCCTACAGCGCCCCCGGCTATGCGTGCGCACAGGTCATCATCGCGGCGATCAACGCTGTGGCCGACCAGGCGACCGGCATGAGCGACCTCCGGGAGAAGGTCCGCGCCTACGTGGCCGAAGGTGGCAACAGCTTCGACACGGTGCTCGGCAGCCTCTCGTTCGACGAGAACGGTGACACGAGCCAGCACACGATCTCGTACTACAAGGCCGATCTGAACGCGGACGGCGGCGCCAACTGGGTATTCGACAGCCAGAAGGACTTCGGTCAGGGCGGCTGAGCCCAGCGACGTGAACGACAGAGGGGCCGAGCCAGTGGCATCGGTCCCTCTGTCCTATTGAACGAGGAGCTGGTGCCGCATGGACCCCTCCGTCCTCATCCAGCAGTTCTTCAATGCCCTCGCGCTGGGCGGGATCTACGCGCTCGTCGCGCTCGGCTACACGATGGTCTACGGGATCATCGAGCTCATCAACTTCGCCCATGGCGACGTGTTCATGGTCGGCGCCTTCGTGGCGATGTGGGTGCTGACCGTCCCGCTGGGACAGCACGGGGGCATCAAGGACCCCTTCCTGCTGATCGGGGTCCTGCTCCTGGTCTTCGTCGTGACGATGATCGTGATGGGCGTCGTGGGCGTCCTCATCGAGCGCTTCGCCTACCGGCGGCTGCGTAACGCACCCCGGCTGGCGCCGCTGCTCACCGCGATCGGCGTCTCGTTCATCCTGCAGAACATCATCCAGACCATCTTCGGGCCCTCGCCGAAGACGTTCCCGAAGCTCATCAGCTCGAGCGGGCGGTTTGATCTCTTCGGAGCCTCGATCTCGTACCTGACGGTCTTCATCTTCGTGCTGGCGATCGTCCTGCTCGTCGTCCTCCAGGCGTTCATCGGGCGAACCCGGCTTGGACGCGCGATGCGATCCACCGCCCAGGATCGCGATGCCGCGCAGCTCATGGGCGTCGACATCAACCGGACCATCGCGCTGACGTTCTTCATCGGCTCCGCACTTGCCGGCGCGGGCGGCGTCGTCGCTGGCCTCTACTTCGGGCAGGTGCAGTTCAACCTCGGCTTCTCGGCCGGTCTGAAGGCGTTCACAGCGGCCGTCCTCGGCGGAATCGGCAACATCCCGGGCGCCGCGCTGGGCGGGTTCATCATCGGCTTCGTCGAGGTGTATGCCGGGCAGTTCGGCCTCGCGCGGTGGGGAGAGGCGCTCGTCTTCGCGGTCCTCATCATCGTGCTCGTCTTTCGTCCGTCCGGCCTGCTCGGACAGGCGCTCGGTGAACGTGCGTGACCGATCAGCAGCAGGCGGCAGCCGACCCACGCCGCCCCGTCAACAACGAGTCGCCTGGCATCCTGCACGCCGTTACCGGGTTCCTCGGTCGGCATCGGTCGCTGGCGGTCCTGGTGGGCGTGGCGCTCGCGGGCGCCTTCCTGCCGCTCATCGCGCAGGTCCCGCCGCTCCGGACGTTCCAGCCGCTGAGCTCGTGGCTCAACGTGTTCACGCTGGCCGGGGTCTTCGTGCTCCTCGCCCTCGGGCTCAACATCGTCGTCGGTCTGTCGGGGCTGCTGGACCTCGGCTACGCCGCCTTCTTTGCCATCGGCTCGTACACGTACGCCTTCGGCGCGTCGCCGTACTACGGCATCCACCTGCCCTTCCTGCCGATGCTGCTCGTCGGCGCGCTCATGGCGGCGGTGTTCGGCGTCCTCCTCGGCGCCCCCACGCTGCGGCTGCGCGGCGATTACCTGGCGATCGTGACCCTCGGCTTCGGCGAGATCGTCCCGATCGTGTTCAAGAACTCCGACGAGTTCACCGGCGGGACGAATGGGGTGAGCGGGATCGACGCGCCGAACGTATTCGGCATCCAGTTCACGACTCTCAACATCCTCCCTTTCTACGTCGTGATGCTCTTCCTGGTTGCGTTCACGATGGTGTTGGTCTATCGCCTCCAGGAGTCACGCCTGGGCCGGGCCTGGATGGCGATCCGGGAGGATGAGCTCGCCGCGGCCAGCAATGGCATCAACACCGTCACCACCAAGCTGCTCGCGTTCGCGCTCGGCGCCACGACGGCGGGCCTCGCAGGCGTCTTCTCGGCCAGCAAGCTCACATTTGCAGGGCCGGACCAGTTCATCTTCGCCGTCTCGTTCACCGTGCTGGCCATGGTCGTACTAGGCGGCATGGGGAACGTCTGGGGCGTGGCCCTTGGCGCGTTCATCCTCTTCATGATTCAGAACGTGTTCCTCAAGCAGCTCAACCAGGTCTTCGACACCCTGAAGGTGCCGATCCTGAGCGACATCGACTTCATCAAGTACCAGTTCCTGCTCTACGGCCTTGCCCTTGTCCTCATGATGCTGCTGCGTCCCGAGGGCCTGTTCCCGAATCGGCGGCGCAAACAGGAGCTGCACGAGGATGAGCTCGAGGTGATCGAGATCACCGAGCCCACCGATGCGGCCGGGGTGATGGACGAATGAGCGCGACCTCGATGCCCTCGGACGAGCGCGCCTCCCCGGGAACCGTGCTGCGAGCCCAGTCCCTGACGAAGCATTTCGGCGGCCTGCGAGCCCTCCAGAGCGTCGACCTGGTGATCCCCGACCGGTCGGTCGTCAGCCTCATCGGTCCGAATGGCGCGGGGAAGACCACCTTCTTCAACGTCGTCGCCGGGCTCATCGAGCCGACCTCCGGCTCGGTCGAGATCAATGGGCTCCAGCTCATCGCGCCTCCGACGCGGGCATCCCTCGAATCGGTCCTGTGGGTGAGCCCCGCGGTCATCGTCGCCCTCGTGGCGCTCGGCCTGGCGCGGGCCTTGAGCAGCCCGGCGATCTTCGAGATCGGCATCCCGATCGCGGTCGCCTGCCTGGTCGCGACCCTCCTGCTGGCGATCGTGCGGCCCTTCTGGTACCAGCGGCTCCTCCCTCGGATGGGCATCTTCAAGAGCGGTCGCCCGAACGACATCGTCCTTGCCGGCGTGGGCCGCACGTTCCAGAACATCCGGCTCTTCCAGAACATGACCGCGATGGAGAACGTGCTGGTCGGGATGCACACCCGCATGCACGCCTCCCCGGTGGACGCCCTCTTGGCGTCGCGACGGCAGAGTCGCGAGGAGATGGCAGGTCGGGTGCGCGCTCGCGAGCTCATGGCCCTCGTGGGCCTGCCGGGGCGCCACGATGAGTTGGCACGCAACCTCCCATACGGTGACCAGCGACGCCTCGAGATCGCGCGCGCCCTGGCGTGCGAGCCGAAGCTCCTCCTGCTCGATGAGCCGACGGCCGGCATGAATCCGAACGAGACCGCCGAGATGACCAGGCTCATCGCGCGCCTGCGGGACGAGCTCGGGATCGCCGTGCTGCTCATCGAGCACGACATGCGGGTGGTCATGGGCATC
Source organism: Candidatus Limnocylindria bacterium (assembly GCA_038209995.1). GTDB lineage: Bacteria > Chloroflexota > Limnocylindria > QHBO01 > QHBO01 > JAICQM01. The sequence continues at coordinate 13,917 of JBBQXD010000019.1, forward strand.
AGCGATCGCATCACGGTCCTCGATCACGGGGAGCGAATCGCCGAAGGCGAGCCGGCGGCAATCCGCGCCGATCCGAATGTCGTCGAGGCATACCTCGGGAAGCCGGTCACGTGACCGGCGACCTGACGACGCCGGCAACGGCGGCGGACGAGCCCGAGGCCGGCGCGCTGCTCGTCCTCAACGACGTCCACACGTACTACGGCAACATCCACGCGCTGAAGGGCATCAGCCTGAGCGTGAACCCCCGCGAGATCGTCACCCTCATCGGCGCGAACGGCGCCGGCAAGACGACGACGCTGCGCACCATCTCGGGTCTGCTGCATGCGCGAGAGGGGACGGTCAGCTTCGACGGAGAGGAGATCACGCGGGCCGACGCATTCAGGCTGGTGAGCCGCGGCGTCGGGCATGCTCCCGAGGGTCGCCGGATCTTCTCCAGGCTCACCGTCACTGAGAACCTGCAGATGGGCGGCTACACCCGGAACTCCGCAGAGATCCGCGATGACACGGCGCGGGTCTTCGACCTCTTCCCGCGCCTCCGGGAGCGCGCGCACCAGAAGGGCGGCACGCTCTCGGGGGGTGAGCAGCAGATGCTCGCCATCGGTCGCGCGCTGATGTCGCGGCCCAAGCTGCTCCTTCTGGACGAGCCGTCACTTGGGCTGTCGCCCATCCTCGTCCAGCAGATCTTCCAGATCATCACCGACATCAACACCCAGGGCACGACGGTGCTGCTCGTCGAGCAGAACGCGCTCATGGCCCTCAACGTCGCGCACCGCGGCTATGTACTCCAGACCGGGCGCATCATCCTCGCCGACACCGCCGCGGCCCTCACCTCCAACCCGCAGGTGCGCCAGGCGTACCTCGGCGAGATCTGACCCGCGGCAGCCCGATGACCGACGGCTCCGGGCTGCCGCCGCGCCGGCCGCGCGACTACCGCCCCGACCTGCGGCCGCTGCTCCTCCTCATCGTGCTGCTCGTGGCCGTTCTCATCGGCTGGCTCTTCCTATCGCCGCTCATCCTGCCCGCCACCACCTGACGACGGCGCCACGGTCAGCGGCGCGGGCGCGCCCCGAAGCCGTTGCCTGCCCCGAACAGGACGAGCGCCACCCCGACGGCGGCGAGCGCGAGGCCCGGTGACTCCTGCGGCAGCGGCAGGAAGCCGACGTGCCACAGCTCCCACGCCCGATACCCCAGCGCGGCGGTCGCCACCAGGCCGAGCAGCAGGTAGGCCCACGGGGTGTCGAGCACGAATCCCCACCGACCGCGGATGTAGCCGATGTCGAGCACCACGAGCGCCGCGATCGCAACGATGAAGATCACGATCCCTGCCCCTTCCAGCCCGATCCCGGTCTGGGGCGGGATGGCGACCCCGTTCACCGACTCCCCGCCCGCGTGCCACCACGGCAGGAAGCCGGAGGCGATCATCGCCAGGCAGCCCAGCAGGATGGGGGTCCGATACCGGCGGTCGGCTCCGTCGGCCATGCGCGCGGGGCCGGGCGGCTAGGCGCCCGGCTCGGTGCCGCCGTAGACCGAGGGCTTCAGAACGCCGATGTACGGCAGGTTCCGGTAGCGCTCGTCGTAGTCGAGCCCGTAGCCGATGACGAAGCGGTCCGGGATGGTGAAGCCGCGGAAGTCGATCGGCACCTCGGCGAGGCGGCGCGCGGGCTTGTCGAGGAGGCAGACGATGCTGACCGAGGCCGGCCCCTTGTCGGCGAGGTACTTCAGCAGGTAGTTCAGCGTCAGGCCGGTGTCGATGATGTCCTCGACGACGATCACGTGGCGGCCGGCGATCGGCTGCGCGAGGTCCTTGATGATCCGCACCTGCCCGCTCGACTCGGTGCCGGCGCCGTAGCTGCTGACCTCCATGAGGTCAATGCTGACCGGCATCTCCATCGCCCGAATGAGGTCGGCGAGGAAGATCAGCGAGCCCTTCAGCACGCTCACGAGGACCGGGTCACGGTCCGCGAAGCCGGTCACCAGCTGGCGCCCGAGCTCGCCGACACGCTCCCGGATCTGGTCCTCGGAGAGGAGGATCTCGCTGACGTCGTCGTGGATCGACGGGCTCACCGCGGCGGTCACGCGGCCCCCCGCGCCGGGATGGCGCCATCGGTCCCGGTCGTGCCCGCCCCGTTCGAGGCGCCGTTGGCGGCCACGATTTCCGACAGGAAGGAGAGGCGGCCGTACTTCACCATGAGCGCCCGGAAGTCACGGGCGTAGAAGAGCTTCACGCGTACCTCGGGGTAGAGCTGCCGCATCCAGCGCAGCTTGCGATTCTTCTTGCGGACCAGGGACTGCTTCAGTGTCGTCAGCTCCACGTAGCAGTCGATCTCCAGCAGGTAGAAGTCCGGCGCGAAACACTCGATGACGACGCCGTCCGGCGTCCAGGAGATGGGGAAGACGTCGGGTTCGTAGTGCCATGCGACCCCGTAGAAGTCGAGGATTCTTGCCAGCTCCGCCTCGCTCGCGTGGGCGAAACGCGGGGGCTGGCCCTCGGTCAGCGTGACCGCCACCGCTCCTCGATCGTACGCGCTGCTCGCGCCGTCCGGATCATGGGAACCGAGTATAGCCCGCGAGACTTATCCACAATCCGTCCCCGCCGCGAGCGAATGTGGACAGCTCCCCTTGTTCTCCACGTCGCCCGTGGCGTACGGTCGCGCTCCTGCTTCTGGATGGCCGCCAAGTACGGTAACCGGAGCCGATGCGGGACCGATGCGAAAGCCGGTCGACGACACCGCCCGGCATCGGGAAGACTGAACGGCGACCAGCCCGGAGCATTTCCCCTTGTCCCTCGCCACCGACAGCGCACGCGCCGCGATCGACGCGCTCAGGCCGCTCCTCGCGGCGGACCCGGCGCTCGCCGCAACCCTCCCGAGCGCATGGGAGGACCGTGCCGCCGCGTTCGTCGCGCTCCTGCTCGATGCCAACGAGCGGCGCAACCTCACCCGCGTCACCGAGCCGGCGGCGGTCGCCCGCGACCACCTGCTCGACGCGCTCGCCGCGCTGCCGCGCCTCGACGCCCTGGATCCGGAGCGGGTCGTGGACCTCGGCTCGGGCGGCGGCGTCCCGGCCCTGCCCCTGGCGCTCGCGCGGCCGACCGTGCGCTGGACGCTGGTCGAGTCGGTCGGCGGGAAGGCGGCGTTCCTCCGCGAGGCGGTGGCCGCGCTCGGGCTCGACCGCGTCACCGTCCTGGCTGAGCGCGCCGAAACCCTCGGGCGGGAGGCCGCGCATCGCGAGCAGCACGACCTGGCCATCGCGCGCGCGTGCGCACCGCTGCCGGTGCTCGCCGAGCTGGCGCTGCCGCTGGTGCGGGTCGGCGGCGCCCTCCTCGCCTGGAAGGGCCCGCTCGTCGCGAGCGATGACGAGGCGCGACGGGGAGCCGCGGCCGCCGCCCGGCTCGGCGGCGGACCGATGGCCATCGAGCCGACCGGCCATCCGGCGCTCGGCGGCCGGACGCTCGTCACGATCGGCAAGGTGCAGCCCACACCGGCACGCTTCCCGCGACGCGTGGGCGAGCCTGCCCGCCGCCCGCTCGGCTGAGACGTCGGCGGGCCATCGGTATACTCGCGCAACCCATGCGCCTCGCCGTCCTTTCGGACATCCATGCCAACCTCGCCGCGCTCGACGCGGTGCGCGCCGATTTTCCCGCCGTCGACGAGGTGTGGGTGCTCGGCGACATCGTCGGCTACGGTCCGCGGCCGAACGAGGTGATCGCCGCGCTGCAGGCGATGGGGGCGCGGAGCGTCCTCGGCAACCACGACGGCGCCGCGATCGGCACCGTCGACCCCGGCGACTTCAATCCCGATGCCCACGCCGCGATCCGCTGGACTGCCGAGGTGCTCGACGACAACGCGCGGGCCTACCTCGCGGCGCTGCCGGAGATCCGGCGCGACGGTGACCTCACGGCGGTCCACGGCTCGCCGCGCGATCCGATCTGGGAGTACATCCTGTCCACCGCCATCGCCGCCGCGAACCTCCACGCGTTCGACACGCGCTGGTGCCTCTTCGGCCACACCCACTACCCGATCGTCTTCCTCGACGGGGAGGTCGGCGTCGAGGGCGTGCCGGGCGTGGACGGCGAGGAGGTCGCGCTCGGCGAGCACCGCGCGCTCATCAACCCGGGCAGCGTCGGACAACCGCGAGATGGCAACCCGGCCGCGGCCTATCTGGTCCTCGACACCGAGACCCGCCGCGCCGCCTATCGCCGGGTCGCCTACGACATCGAGACGACCCAGCACCAGATGCTGGAGGTGGGGCTGCCGCCACGCCTCGCCGAGCGCCTGGGCTACGGACGATGAGCGGGCGCCTGGCTCGACGGATCACCGTGCTCCTCGTCATCGCGCTGCTCACCGCGGCCTGCGGCAGCGGCGGGTCGAGCTCCACCCCGACCACCCCGACCTCCCCGAGCGGGTCGGCCGCGTCGATGGGCCCATCGAGCGGGGTCCTCGACGTGAGCCTGTCGCGCCTGACCGCTGTCCGGGCCATCCAGCGCACCGAAGCGACGATCCTCATCGGCTTCGACGCCGCCGCCGTGGCCGCCATGGTGGTGGCGCCCCCGAGCCTGGACTTCGCGACCCAGGCGCTCCTCTGCCTCCACGCCGGTGAGCGCCCGACCGGTGGCTGGTCGCTCGCGATCCAGTCGATCAGCCTCGAGGGCCCCGCGATGAGGGTCCTCGCCAGCGAGGTCGAGCCGCCGCCCGGCGTCGGCGTCACCGAGGGGTTCACCTACCCGGCGGACTGCGCGGTCATCGACCGCACCGTGCTGCCCATCGGTCAGCTGACGGTGCGGGCCGACGACACCACGAGCGACGCGTTCATCGTCGACGCCGTCGTGCAGGTGCCGGCCCGCTAGCGCGCGGCGTAGGATAGCGGTCGCCATGAGCTTCCTCCGCTCCAAGAAGGAGCGCCCCATGCTGCTGCGCTACGAGCGCGTGCTCGTGCCGGTCGCCGGGACGGAGGCCGATGAGCCGGCGCTGCGGCTGGCGGCGACGTTCCTCGCCGCGACGTCCGGTTCGGCGGTCCTGATCCACGTCATCGAGGTCCCGTTCGCGCGCAACCTCGACGCCGAGGACGACCGCGCCGGTGCGATCGCCGACGAGGTGACGAGCCACGCCGAGGACTTCCTGCGCGGCCAGGAGGTCCAGGTCACGAGCAGCGTCGTCCAGGCCCGCTCGGCCGGGCCCGCGATCGTCGATGAGGCGGTCGAGCAGCGTGCCGACCTCATCGTCATGGGGCTACGCTACAAGATGCGGTTCGGCGGCCAGTGGGACGCCGGGCGGACCGTCCCGTACGTGATGCGCAACTCGACCGCTCCGGTCTGGTGCCTGCGCGTCGAGACCGAGGAGTTGGCCAAGACACCATGAGGGTGATCATCATCGGATGCGGCCGCGTCGGCGCCCGCACGGCGGCCGAGCTCGACGAGCAGGGCGATCACGTGACCGTGATCGACCTCGACCAGCGCTCCTTCAACCGCCTGCCGCAGTCGTTCGCGGGCGCCACGGTTCGCGGCAACGGCACGTCGGAGGACATCCTCCGTGGCGCCGGAGCGGAGCTGACTGACCTCGTCATGGCCCTGACGGAGGGCGACAACCGCAACGCGCTCGCGGCGCAGATGGCGAAGCACACGTTCGGGGTCCCGCGCGTCATCGCCAAGATCAACGACCCGCTGCGTGCGGAGGCCTTTCGGTCGCTGGGCCTCGAGACGATCTGCCGCACCGTCATCCTGTCGGGCGCCCTCGTCGTCGCCGCCCACGACGGGCCCGAAGCCACGAATGGACAGGTCGGGGCGCCCACCGCCGAGCCGATGGCGCGTTCGTCGCGCCCCCCGGCCGCCCCGGACGCCCACGACCACGACCACGCTCCCGTCGCGGGCGACACCACCCTGGCGCCGACGGACAGCGTCGCGCCGACCGAGCAGAAGAAGGCCTGATGTACGTCGTCGTCGTCGGGGGCGGGAACGTCGGCTATCACCTCACCAAGGAGCTGCTCGCGGCCGGCCACGAGGTGGTGATGATCGAGAAGGACCCCGCGCGGGCGCGGACGATCGCCGATGAGCTCGGCAGCATCGTGATCCCGAACGACGGATGCGAGGGGCGCTACCAGGGCGAGGCCGGCATGGGCCGCGCGGACGTGATCGCCGCGGTGACCGGCGATGACGAGGACAACCTCGTCGCCTGCCAGGTCGCGAAGATGCGCTTCAACGTCCCGCGCGCCATCGCCCGGGTCAGCGATCCGAAGAACGAGAAGCTCTTCCGCCAGCTCGCGATCGACGACACCGTGAGCCCCACCAAGGCGATCCTCGGCGTCATCGAGCACGAGATCCCGATCCACGACCTCCTCCACCTTGCGGAGCTGGAGGGCGGCGAGCTCCAGATCGTCGAGGCCCAGCTCGACGCCGACGCGCCGGCGGTCGGCCGCGAGCTCCGCGATCTGACCATTCCCGAGGGCAGCACGATCGCCGTCCTGGTGCGTGACGGGCGGGCGATCTTCACCCGGCCGGAGACCCGCCTGCTCGCCGGCGACAAGCTCCTCGCGGTCACCTCCGCGGAGCACGAGGCGGAGCTGCGCGGGCTGCTCATCGGGGAATGACGACCTCGGTCGACCCGGGCCGCGTCCTGCGGCGCGCCATCATCGGCTGGGGGCTCGGCCACGCGATGATCGGCAGGCGCGAGCTCGGGGCCGCCCTCCTCGCCGCCGAGCTCATTGGTCTGGCGCTCGTGGGGGCATCGGTCGCGACCCTGGCGGACACGACCTGGTATCTCGTCCCCTTCGTGCTCGGCAGCGCGTTTCTCGTGGCCTGGACGGCACAGGCGGTCCTCGCGTACCGCGCGGCGCAGCGGCGTGCCGGCGCCATCCCGCCCACCCCCCGCGGCTCGGCGGCCGCCGCCACCGTCTGGCTCGCCGTTCCGCTCCTCATGTGGGGGACCGGCTTCTGGCTCGTGGCCGCCACCGCCGCCACCCCGGCCGCCGTGCTCGACCGCTTCGTGACGAGCTGGGCGGAACGAGCCGGCTCTTCGTCGGCCGGCGCTGCGCGCGACGAGTCGCTGTCCGAGGATCCGACTGCGCTGTGGGCGGCGGCATCGGCCGCCCTCGCGCGCCTGCAGGCGCTGTGCGCCGGCGGCGCCCTCACCGCCGACTGCGCCGATGCGCCCGATAACCCGTTGCGCGATATCCGCTTCCGAGTGCGGGACTCGGGCGCCGGCAGCGCCGTCGCCGTCGCCGAGCTCGTGCGCTTCGAGCGCCGCCCGACGCGCTTCCTGGGCATCTTCGACGCTAGCGAGCTGGTGCCGGTGGCGCTGGAGCAGATTCTGCGGCTGGACCTCGCCGCGCGGCCAGCCGCCCTGGGCGCCCGGCGCTGGACGATCGTGAACGCCTCGGTGCGCTGAGGAGGATCGTGCGCGTGTCGGACGCACCCGCGCCGCCGGGCGCTCATGAGCCGCTACCGATGGCTTCGGAGCAGCGTGGTGCACGCTTCCTGGCATCGGTCCAAGGGGCCGTTTCCGGTGCGGTCGTCGGCTCGGAGCTGCCACTGCGCCTGATGGCCACCGCGCTCCTGGCCGGCGGCCATGTCCTCGTCGAGGACGTGCCGGGGGTCGGCAAGACGCTGCTGGCGCGGGCCTTTGCTCGTGCGCTTGGTCTGACGTTCGCGCGCGTCCAGGGCACTCCCGACCTGCTGCCGACCGACGTCACCGGCTCGAGTGTGTTCGACAGCGGCGAGTTCCGCTTCATCCCGGGCCCGGTGTTCGCCAACGTGCTGCTGGTTGACGAGATCAATCGCGCCACCCCGCGGACGCAGTCGGCCCTGCTCGAGGCGATGCAGGAGGGACAGGTCAGCGCCGAGGGCCAGACCAGGCCGCTGCCGGACCCGTTCCTGGTGCTGGCCACCCAGAACCCGATCGAGCTCGAGGGCACCTTCGCGCTGCCCGAGGCACAGCTCGACCGATTCCTGCTGCGCATCGCGATGGGCTATCCCGACGAGGATGCGGAGCGGCGCATCGCACGTCGCTACCAGGCATCAGCCGAGCCACTGGATGGAGTCCCCACCGTGATCCAGCCGGAGCAGGCGCTGGAGCTGCGCGCGCTCGCCCGCACCGTCCACGTCTCGGAGGATGTGGAACGCCATGCCGTCGCCCTGGTGCGCGCCACGCGGGAGCACGCCGACGTTCGGCTGGGGGCATCGCCACGGGGCAGCGTGGCGCTGTACCGGGCGGCCCAGGCCTGGGCGTTGCTTGATGGGCGCGGCTTCGTGCTGCCAGATGACGTCCGCAGCGTGGCGCACGCGGTGCTGGACCATCGGCTCCTGCTCGAGGTCGACCGCGAGCTGCGCGGGGCGACGGTGACCGTCGTCGTCCAGGAGGTCCTCGACAGCGTGCCGCTGCCGATGGCCGACGATCGACCCCGGAAGGCGTAGGCCTTGAGCAGTTGGCTGGCGCTCGCCGGAGCGATGGTCGTGGTGGCCACCCTGGCCGACGCGCCGGGCGTGCTGCTCATCGCCGCGCTGACGATCGGCTACGGATCGCTGACGACCGTCTGGTCGCGCTACGGAATGCGGCAGGTCGAATACAGCCGGCGATTGGGGACCGTCCGCGCCGTCGCACAGGACAGCGTGGGGCTTGACATCACCATCTGGAACCGCAAGCGACTGCCGCTCCCTTGGGTCACCGCCGAGGATCGAGTGAGCGAGGGGCTGGGCGTGCGCGAGCGTCCGCAGATGGACCGCGACCATGAGCGCCAGGGAACGCTCCTGCTTCGCAACGACTGGGCGCTGGCCTGGCACGAGCGCGTCGTGCGCCACTTCCACCTCGATGACCTCCCGCGTGGCAGCCACCGCTTCGGCCCCGTCCAGCTTCGCATCCGCGACGTCCTCGGCCGCCTGGCCGCCGACGACCGGCTCGAGATGCCCGACACCCTCGTCGTCGCGCCCAGAATGGTCGAGGTGCGGAACGTCGAACGCGTGATGTCGCCGCTCGGCGAGCGGCGCGCGCGCCACTCGCTGTCGGTCGACCCGGCGCTGTATGCCGGCGTTCGCCCGTTCCAGGCCGGCGACTCGCTGCGCCGTATCCACTGGCGGGCAACGGCGCGGGTCGGCATCCCGGTCAGCCGCCGGTTTGATCCGGCGCGCGGTCGAGAGGTGGTGCTGGTGGTCGACGTGCAGACCGTGGACGGACCGTACTGGCTCGCCTGGGACCAGGACGCCTTCGAGGGCCTCGCCGTGGTCGCCGCCTCGCTCGTGCGACGCCTGCTGGCGGACGGCGCCTCGGTCGGCCTGGCGGCCGCGACCTTCGCCGGCTCCCCGCAGAGATTTGCATGGCTCGCGCCACGCGCCTCACTCGCGCAGCTGCCCCGAGCCGGTGAGCTGCTGGCGCGCATCGGACCCGTGCCCTCGGGGCCGCTGACCGCCATGCTTGGCTGGCTGACCCGGCGGGTACCGGTCGGCACCGCCATCATCCTCGTCACCGCGCGCCACGCCGAGCGGCTCCTCGTCCCGCTGCGCCGCATGCAACGCCTGGGGTACGGCGTGGAGCTGGTGATGGTCGGGCGCGACAGGGCGGCCAGCGCCCGGGCGGCGCGCCTGGCGGGGCTGCCGGTGGTGGCGGGCTCGTTGGAGCCCAGCTGGGATGAGGCGCATGCGATCTCCCTGGTCGGTTAGGGTCCTGCCCGCGGCGCGGTCGGTCGCCGAGGGCAGCTGGCTGGCGGTGCTGTATGCCGCGCTTCAGGCCGCCGGCGGCGATATCGCCCACCTGGGTCCGATCGAGCTCGGCGTGCTGGTCCTGGCTGGGAACGCGTGGGGCCACCGCCGACGCTGGACATCACCGACGGGTACGGCGCTGGGGCTGCTGTTGCTGGCGCTGCTGGCGGGCCTTGGCGGCTGGCTGCTCGATGCGCACGTTCGAGCCGCGCTGCTCGGAGGCAACCTCATCGGGGCGCTGAGCCTGCACACGCCGGGCTGGCTGGCGGCGCTGGCATTCTGGCGTGGCGCGGCGCGGCGTGCGGAAGACGACGCGGTGATCGAGGATCGGCTGATGCGCTGGGCGCTGCCGGGATTGGCCATCCCGTGGCTGATCGGCTATGCGGCAGCCAGCGGACCGGTGGAGGACGACTTTGCGGCGGCCGCGTTCCTGGGCACCCTCTTTTTCGTCGGCTCCGCATTCTCCGCGCTCGGCCTGGCTCGGCTCGAGGCATTGCGCGTCTCCACCGGCAGCGACTGGCGCGGCGATCGATCGTGGCTGTTCATGGTCCTGGGCCTGGCTGTCGCGCTGACCGCCGTCAGCGTTCCCGTTGCCGCCCTTCTGCGCATCCCGGCGCACAGCCTGTTGGGGGGCATGGTGGTCCCCCTTCAGACGTTCATCCTCGTCCTCGTCGTCGTAACCGCGCCGATCTTCATCCTGGCGGCGATCATCGTCGACCTGCTGAAGCCGGTGCTGCCCGAGGGACTGCGTTTTCACTGGGCGCTGCCCTCACTCACTGGCCGCGCGGAGCCGGGCTCGGACCTTCCGGCCATCATCCTCACCGCCGCCGTTGCCGCCATATTCCTGTTCGAGCTTCTGGTGCTGGGTGCCATGGTCTGGATCGCGGTCCGGGAACGGCGGCGGCGGCAAGATCTGGCGGACGCGGCATTCGAGGAGCGCGCGATCGTCGTCCATCCTCCCGAGCCTGGCGCGGCCAGGCGGCGCGTCGCGGCCCGCTCACGCGGCGTCGCCACCGCGGATGACGCGACCGGCGCCTACCTCTCGGCGCTGGACGCGCTGGCGGTGGATGGGCGTTGGCCCCGTCGGGAGCACGAGACGCCGGCGGCGCATCTCGTGCGCGCCCGCGCCGAGGGCCTGCGCAGCCAGTCCTTCGGGCGCCTGGCGACCGCGTACCAGCTGGCGCGGTATGGCCCGCGCCCGATCTCATCGCGCGAAACCAGGCGCGCTCGGGCACGGTTCGAGGCGCTCCGTCTCTGGCTCAGTCGCAGCCACGACTCTTGACAACGCCATTGTCAAGGATTAGGGTAACGCGACGTTCCGGCCTCAGGGCTTTGACGGAGTTCCGGAAGGAGTTCCCAGCATGGCAAGCATCTCCCGATTCCACCCCCTCAGCGCGATGCTGACGCCACCTTGGCACCCCGACCGCGTGAGCTCGACGCTCAGCCCCGCCCGAGCAGCCGGAAGGCCGGTCCCGGGGAGCGGGCGTTGAGCTCGGTCCGCGACCCCTTGAGGCCGCGCTACTTCATCAGCATCGCCGCTGAACTCGCAAGCGTTCATCCCCGGACGCTTCGCATTTACGAGGAGGAGGGCCTCGTCTGTCCCCACCGCCGCAACAACCTGCGCCTCTACTCGGAGGCCGATATCCGGCGGGTGCGCATCATCCGCTTTCTCACCCGACGCCAGGGAGTGAACCTGGCGGGCGTCAAGGTCATCCTTCAGCTCGAGGAGCTCGGCAAGATCCGGGTGTTCGACCTGTTCGATGAAGCCGACGTCGAACGATTCGTCGAGAGCGAGCCGGCTGCGGCCGATCCTGACGAGTAGCCTTGAGGACGTGAACACCGTGGATCCCCAGAATCGCAACGACCAGCCCGACGAGGCGAACGAGCCGATCGAGCCGATCGAGCCGATCGAGCCCGTCGCCGCGAACGAGCAAGAGACGAAGGACGACGACCGCGTCGACGCGGTCCAGGTCCTGCCGCTCGTCGCGCTCCGCGACACCGTCATCTTCCCGGAGATGATCGTGCCGCTGAACGTCGGGCGCGACCGGAGCGTCAAGGCGCTCGACCGTGCCGTGCGCAACGGCTCGTCGATCGCGCTCATCACCCAGCGCAGCTCGGAGACCGAGGAGGTCGACGAGGCCGACGAGCTTCACAGCATCGGCACGCTGGCGAAGATCGCCCAGGTCATCCGCTCGCAGGATGGGTCGCTGCGCGCGATCGTCCAGGGCCAGAAGCGGATCCGGCTGCTCGACCTGCTCCAGATCGAGCCGTACCTCGAGGCGCGCGTCGAAGTCGTCGACGACGCCCATCAGAAGACGCTCGAGGTCGAGGCGCTCATGGCCTCGGTCCAGGCGCAGATCGAGACCTACGTGAGCTCGGGCGCATCGGTCCCACCGGAGGTGGCGGTCGCGGCCCGCAACATCAGCGAGGGCGGGCTGCTGGCCGACATGGTCGCCTACTCGCCCGACATGGACACCGAGCTGCGGCAGGACCTGCTCGAGACGATCGACGTCCCGGAGCGACTCCGCAAGGTCGGTGCCTTCCTCGCCAAGCAGATCGAGGTCCTCGAGCTGAAGGGACGCATCCAGTCCGAGGTCAAGTCCGAGATGGACAAGACCCAGCGCGAGTACATCCTGCGCGAGCAGATGAAGGCGATCCAGAAGGAGCTCGGCGAGGACGACCCCGCGGTCGCCGAGGCCAGCGAGCTCCGCACACGGGTCGAGGAGTCGGCGATGCCCGACGAGGTGAAGGAGAAGGCACTCAAGGAGGTGGACCGCATGGCCCGCATCCCGTCGGCCTCGCCCGAGCAGGGCGTCATCCGCACCTACGTCGACTGGCTCGTGAGCCTGCCGTGGGGCGTCAACACCGATGACAACCTCGACCTGACCGATGCCGAGCGGATCCTCAACGAGGATCACTACGGCCTCGAAAAGCCGAAGGAGCGGATCACCGAGTACATGGCCGTGCGCAAGCTGGCCGACAAGATCCGCAGCCCGATCCTGCTCTTCGTCGGACCCCCCGGCGTCGGCAAGACGAGCCTCGGCAAGAGCATCGCGAGGGCGATGGGCCGCAAGTTCGTCCGCATGAGCCTCGGCGGCATCCACGACGAGGCGGAGATCCGCGGCCATCGGCGCACGTACATCGGTGCCCTGCCGGGTCGCGTCATCCAGAGCATCAAGACCGCGGGCAGCGCGAACCCGGTGTTCATGCTCGACGAGATCGACAAGGTCGGGATGGACTTCCGCGGTGATCCCTCGAGCGCGCTGCTCGAGGTGCTCGATCCGGAGCAGAACAACACGTTCCAGGACAACTACCTGGAGGTGCCCTTCGACCTGTCCAAGGTGCTCTTCATCGCCACCGCCAACATGCTCGACACGATTCCACCGGCCCTCCGCGACCGGATGGAGGTCATCCAGCTCCCCGGCTACACGCAGCTCGAGAAGCTCGGCATCGCGCAGCGCTTCCTCGTCCCCAAGCAGGTCGAGGCGCACGGGCTGACCGATGCGAACCTCACGCTCACCGAGGAGGCGCTCATCCGCCTGATCCAGGCCTTCACCAAGGAGGCCGGGGTCCGCAACCTCGAGCGCGAGATCGCGAACATCGCCCGCAAGGTGGCACGCAAGGTGGCCGATGACGCCACCGTGCAGGTGACCGTCATGCCCGAGGCGCTCGAGGACTACCTCGGGCCGGCTCGCTTCGAGTACGGCGAGCTCGAGGCCGAGGACACGATCGGGATGGTGACCGGCCTGGTCGTCAGCGACGCGGGCGGCGACATCGTCCAGGTCGAGGCGACGCGCATGGCCGGCAAGGACGACTTCATCCTGACCGGCCAGCTCGGCAGCGTCATGCAGGAGTCGGCGCGTGCCGGCCTCAGCTACGTGCGCGCCCGGGCGCGGGAGCTGGGGATCGACCCTGCCTCCTTCGAGAAGCAGACGATCCACATCCACGTGCCGGCGGGGGCGACCCCGAAGGACGGCCCGAGCGCGGGTGTGACGATGGCGACCGCCATGGCCAGCCTCTTCTCGAACCGGCCGGTGCGGCGTGACCTGGCGATGACCGGCGAGATCACGCTCCGTGGTCGCGTCCTGGCGATCGGCGGCCTGAAGTCGAAGCTCCTCGCCGCGCACCTCGCCGGCGTGAAGACCGTCCTCATCCCGCAGCGCAACGAGAAGGATCTCGTCGACGTGCCGGAGGAGGTGCGGACGCAGCTGCGGATCGTGCCGGTGGAGACGATGGACCAGGTCCTGGCCGAGGCGCTCATCGACGCGCCGCGGCCGGCGGCCCGCATCAAGGCGGAGCGCGATCAGCGGCAGCGCCGCGCGACCGCGCGACCGCGTCGCCCGCGCAAGCCGGCCGAGGAGGCGCCGGTGGCCGCCAAGCCGGTGAGCCGCCGCCAGCCCCAGCCGCCGGCCGGCACCGCATAGCCGATCGGTCGAGCCGGAGTCCGGATGGAGTACAAGGACTATTACGCGATCCTGGGCGTCCCGAAGACGGGGACGCAGGCCGAGATCAAGAAGGCCTATCGCAAGCTGGCCCGTGAGCTCCATCCGGACACGAACCCGGATGCCGATGCGGAGCGCCGCTTCAAGGAGGCGAATGAGGCGAACGCCGTCCTCTCCGATCCGGAGAAGCGGAAGCAGTACGACGAGCTGGGCTCCAACTGGGGGGCCTACCAGCAGGCCGGCTTCGACCCCCACCAGGCCTCGAGCTGGGGCGGGTTCGGTGGTGCGCCGGGCGGCACGCGCTGGACGTACCGCACCGTCTCACCCGACGAGATGGGCGGCTTCAGCGACTTCTTCCGCGTTTTCTTCGGGTCCGATGCGGGTGGCTTCGCGACCACCGGGCGCGCCGGCTCCGGCGGCGGCTTCGAGGAGCTGTACGACTTCGGCGGGGCGACGGGTGGTAGCCGATCCGCACGGGCATCTCGCGCGACCGGGGAAGCGGAGATCACGCTCGCCGAGGCGATGAGCGGCACGACCCGCATGGTCGACGTCGGTGGTCGCCGCCTGGAGGTGAAGATCCCCGCCAGCGTCTCCGACGGGGCGAAGATCAAGCTCCGCGGTGGCGGGCTGCGGGCGGATGGCGGCGCGGCCGGCGACCTGCTGATCACGGTCCGCATCGCAGCCGACAAGCGCTTCGAACGCCGCGGTTCGGACCTCCACACCGTGCTGCCGCTCAGCCTCTCCGAGGCCCTGCTGGGGGCCGAGGTGCCGGTGGCGACGCCGACCGGCCGCGTGAAGCTTCGGATCAGGCCAAACACGCAGAACGGGCAGCAGATCCACGTGCGGGGGCGCGGCATGCCGAAGCGCGGGGGCGAGAAGGGCGACATGGTCGTCACCGCGCGCGTGGTGCTGCCCAGCCTCGACGAGGCAGGGCAGGCGGACTTCGTCGAGTTCGCCGCCGCGCATCCGCAGCCCGAGCCGTCGCGGTAGCCGAGCGATGCGCATCGAACGCTTCACGACCCGCGCCCGCGAGGCGATCGTCGAGGCCCAGGCGCTCGCCGAGCGCGAGGGCCACCCGCAGCTGGAGGTCGCGCATTTGGCGCTCGTCCTCGTCGAGCAGCCCGACGGCGTGGTGCCGGCGGTGCTCGAGCGGATGGGGATCGACCGGGCAACGGCCGCCGCCGCCCTGCGGGCCGAGCTCGCGAAGCTCCCCAAGGTGGAGGGATCAGCGGCGCAGCTCACGCTCGGCAACGAGGCACGCCGCGTCCTCTCCGACGCCCACCCGCTCGCCGAGCGGATGCGTGACGACTACGTATCGACCGAGCACCTCCTGCTCGCCATGCTCGAGGCCGGCGACTCGGACGCCGCGAAGGCGCTCGCGGCCGCGGGTGTGAAACCGACCGGCGTCCTGGAGGCGCTGGCCCAGATTCGAGGGAACCAACGCGTGACCACTGAGAACCCGGAGGCGACCTACGAGGCCCTCGACAAGTACGGCCGCGACCTGACCGACCTGGCGCGGCGCGGCGTCCTCGACCCGGTCATCGGCCGCGACGAGGAGATCCGCCGCGTCATCCAGGTGCTCAGCCGCCGCACGAAGAACAACCCGGTGCTCATCGGCGAGCCGGGAGTCGGCAAGACCGCCATTGCCGAGGGGCTGGCGCAGCGCATCGTGCGCGGCGACGTCCCCGACGGCCTGCGCGACCACCGCGTGGTGGCGCTCGATCTCGGCGCGCTCATCGCCGGGGCGAAGTACCGCGGCGAGTTCGAGGAGCGCCTGAAGGCTGTCCTCAAGGAGGTCACCGAGTCGGACGGCCAGATCATCCTGTTCATCGACGAGCTGCACACCGTCGTCGGCGCCGGGGCCAGCGAGGGCGCCATGGATGCCTCGAACCTCCTGAAGCCGATGCTCGCGCGCGGGGAGCTGCACTGCATCGGCGCGACCACGCTCGACGAGTACCGCAAGCACATTGAGAAGGACGCCGCGCTGGAGCGCCGCTTCCAGCCGATCATCGTCGACCAGCCGAACGTCGAGGACACGATCAGCATCCTGCGCGGCCTGCGCGAGCGCTACGAGGTGCACCACGGCGTCCGGATCACCGACTCGGCCCTCGTGGCCGCAGCGGTGCTCAGCAACCGGTACATCACCGAGCGCTTCCTGCCCGACAAGGCCATCGACCTCGTCGACGAGGGCGCCTCCCGCCTCCGGATGGAGATGGACTCGATGCCGGCCGAGCTCGACGAGATCGAGCGCCGGCGCATGCAGCTCGAGATCGAGCGCGAGGCGCTGCGCAAGGAGAAGGACGAGGCGAGCAAGGCACGACTCGAGGCGCTCGAGCGCGAGCTCGCCGACCTGCGCGAGCGCGGCGACGCCATGAAGTCCACCTGGGAGCGCGAGAAGGAGGTCGTGGCCGGCATCCGCACCACCCGCGAGGAGCTCGAGCGACTCACCCCGGAGATCGAGGCGGCCGAGCGAGCCGCCGACTACGCGCGCGCTGCGGAGCTCAAGTACGGCCGCGCCAACGAGCTGACGGCGAACCTCACCGAGCAGCAGCAACGGCTCCGCGAGCTGAAGGCCGGCGGCTCGCTGCTGCTCAAGGAGGAGGTCGACGCCGACGACATCGCGGACGTCGTCGCGCGCTGGACCGGCGTCCCCGTCTCACGCCTTATGGAGGGCGAGACCGAGAAGCTGCTGCACATGGAGGACCGCCTCCACGCGCAGCTCATCGGCCAGGACGAGGCAGTGATGGCCGTCTCCGACGCCATCCGGCGCGCCCGTGCCGGCCTCAAGGACCCCAAGCGGCCGATCGGCTCGTTCATCTTCCTCGGCCCCACCGGGGTCGGGAAGACGGAGCTGGCGCGGGCGCTGGCCGAGTTCCTGTTCGACGACGAGAACGCGATGGTGCGCATCGACATGAGCGAGTACATGGAGAAGTTCGCCGTCAGCCGCCTCGTCGGTGCGCCTCCGGGCTACGTCGGCTACGAGGAGGGCGGGCAGCTCACCGAGGCGGTCCGCCGCCGGCCGTACCAGGTCGTGCTCTTCGACGAGATCGAGAAGGCGCACCCGGATGTCTTCAACGTCCTGCTGCAGCTTCTCGACGACGGACGCCTGACCGATGCCCAGGGTCGCACGGTCGACTTCAAGAACACGGTCATCATCATGACCAGCAACATCGGCTCGGCGGCGCTCATCGATGCGGCCGAGCGCGGGACCGATGCCTTCGATGAGGCGGCCGCCCGCGTTCGCGACCAACTCCGCGACCACTTCCGCCTCGAGTTCCTCAACCGGATCGACGAGGTCATCGTCTTCCGTCCGCTCGACGAGGTGCAGCTGCGCGAGATCGTCGGGCTGCTCGTCGCGGGCCTGGCGCGACGCGTCGGCGAGGCGGGACTCACTCTCGAGGTGACCGATACCGCGCTCGGGCTCATCGCGCGCGAGGGCTACGACCCGCTGTACGGGGCCCGGCCGCTGCGACGTGCCATCCAGCGCGAGCTCGAGAACCCGCTCGCGCGCCGCATCCTGGGCGGTGACTTCCTGCCGGGCTCGACGGTCGTTGTCGACGCCGTGGACGGCGCGCTGACCTTCAACGGGGTGTCGGAGGCGGCGCGCGCGCCGCGCACGCTGCCGACGCCCGGCGGTTCGACCACGGTCAACTGACCGACGTTCCCCCGGCCGACGGGGTCAGCGATGCTTGCGGCGTCGCCCCGCAGGCGTCGGACGTGACCGCTCGCGCGTCTCGCGGCGCGGGGGCGGCACGTAGCGCTGGCGCCGGATCTCGTCATTCGACTCGGCGATGAGCGGCGGGAAGCGCACGAAGGCGGCGTAGGCCGCCGCTACCATGCCGGGCACGATGATGAGCAGGATGAGCATCAGCGGCACGTGGATGATCACCAGCAGCGGGACGATCCCCCACGTCGCCACCAGCGCCCAGAAGACCCACTCGTGGAGGGCCAGGATCGTCGGGTAGCGGCGATAGCGCCGCTGGGCCGTGTTGTAGACGACGATCGCCCCGGCCACGATGAGCAGCGCCCCGACCCACAGCAGCGTGAACAGGTCGGGGAAGTTGAAGGTATCGACGGACTGGAAGAGCATCCCCATAGCGCGCGGAGTATAGCGGCCGATCCTGCCGCAGGCGTCGCGGCCGGGCTTGTTGCCACGGACGGTGCCGCGCTCGTCGTCGTGGTTTCCGTTCGTGCGGCGTGCCTATAATCGACACCCCGACGCTACCCACCCCGGACCCGCTCCAACTCACTCGAACCGCAGCGAGGTTGTCGATTGCGCGCCCTCCTCTCCGTCTCGGACCGTGAAGGGATCGTGGAGCTGGCACGCGGGCTCGTCGACGCGAAGATCGAGTGTTTCGCCACCGATGGCACGCGCGCACATCTCACCGAGCAGGGCATCGCCGGCGTGCGGCCGGTCACCGACCTCACCGAGACGAACGAGATCCTGGGCGGCCGCGTCAAGACCCTCCATCCCGCCATCTTCGCCGGCCTCCTGGCCCGTCGCGACCAGCCCGACCATCTCGCCCAGCTCGCCGAGCATGGGATCGATGCGATCGACATCGTGGTCGTCAATCTCTATCCCTTCGCCGACACGGTGGCCCAGACGGGCACCACGCTCGATGCCGCGCTCGAGCAGGTCGACATCGGCGGCGTCGCCCTCCTGCGGGCCGCGGCCAAGAACTTCCCGGGCGTGGCCGCGGTGAGCAGCCCGACTCAGTACGCATCGGTCCTGCGGGACCTCAAGGCCACCGGGTCGGTCAGCCCCGAGACGCGCCAGAAGCTGGCGGCCGAGGCGTTCGCACTGACCGCCGCCTACGACGCGCAGATCGCCAGCTACCTCAATGCGCAGGCCGGGATGCTCTTCCCGAGCCGCCTCACGATGGTGGTCGAGAAGAAGGCGGACCTGCGCTACGGCGAGAATCCGCACCAGGTCGGCGCCTTCTACGCCGATCCGGGCCAGCGCCGCACGTCGATCAGCCGCGCGCACCAGATCGCGGGCAAGGACCTCTCGTTCAACAACCTCCTCGACCTCGACGCGGCGTGGGCGATCGCGAGCGACTTCAAGACGCCGACGGTGTGCATCGTGAAGCACGGCAATCCCTGCGGCCTGGCGAGCGTCGTCGACCTCGCCGAGGCGTTCCGCCTGGCGCTCGAGGGCGACAGCGTCAGCGCGTACGGCGGGATCATCGGCGCCAACCGGACCGTCGACGAGCAGGCGGCGCGCGCGATCAGGCCCGGCTTCTTCGAGGCGATCGTGGCTCCCGCTTACACCCCCGAGGCGCTCGAGATCCTGCGCACCAAGAAGGGCTTCGAGATCATCGAGGTGCCGCCGAACGACGCGGACGGTCCGGAGATGGGGATCGGCAACTTCGACTTCAAGCGGATCGGCGGCGGGCTCCTGGTGCAGACGTTCGACAACCTCGAGGAGGACCGCAACAAGCTCCAGGTCGTGACCCAGCGCCGCCCCACCCTCGAGGAGCTGACCGACCTCCTCTTCGCCTGGCGCGCGGTACGCCACGTGAAGTCGAACGCGATCGTGCTCGCCAAGAAGCACGCCATGATCGGGATGGGCGCGGGGCAGCCGTCACGCGTGGTGAGCGTCGAGGTCGCGCTGCGCAAGGCCGGCGAGCGGGCGCCGCTCTCGGTCATGGCGTCGGACGCCTACTTCCCGTTCCCCGACGGCATCCAGATCGCGGCCCAGGCCGGGGTGACGGCCATCATCCAGCCGGGCGGCAGCATCCGCGACGAGATGGCGATCGAGGTCGCGGACCGTCACCACATGGCGATGGTCTTCACCGGGCGTCGTCATTTCCGCCACTAGACCGATGGAGCCCTGGAGAGACCGATGGACAAGCTGATCAGCGTCGAAGCCGTCGCCGCCACCGAGGCCGGCGCCATCGCCGCTGCGCGGCTCATGGGCCGCGGCGACCGCGACGGAGCCGACCAGGCCGCGGTCGAGGCGATGCGCCGCGCCATGGTGGAGTCGGACATCAGCGGCACCATCGTCATCGGCGAGGGCGAGCGGGACGAGGCGCCGATGCTCTACATCGGTGAGAAGGTCGGCAACCCCGAGGCGGCGCTGCAGGTGGACATCGCGGTCGACCCGCTCGAGGGCACGAACCTCGTGGCCACCGGCTCACCGAACGCCACCGCCGTCCTCGCCGCGGCCGAGCCCGGTGGCCTGATGCATGCTCCGGACACGTACCTCCGCAAGCTCATCGTCGGTGCCTCGGCCGCCGGCAAGGTGAGCATCGACGACCCGGTCGCGAAGACCGTCCAGACGATCGCCGACTCGCTCGGCCGCAACGTGTGGGACATCACGATCGTCATCCTCGACCGCCCGCGGCACGAGTCGCTGATCACCGCGGTTCGGGCCGCCGGCGCGCGAATCAAGCTCATCAGCGACGGCGACCTGACGGCCGGCATCAATGCCTCGGTCTCCGGAACCGGCATTCACGCGGTGATGGGCACCGGCGGCGCGCCGGAGGGCGTGCTGGCGGCCGCCGCCCTCAAGTGCCTGGGCGGCGAGATCCAGGGAAAGTTCGCCTGGCGCTCCGACGAGGAGCGGGAGCGGGCGCGGCGGATGGGCGTCGACGTCGACGACACCGAGCGCGTCTACTTCACGGACGACCTCGCGCCCGGCGAGAACGTCGTCTTCTGCGCGACCGGCGTCACCGACGGTGAGCTGCTCCGCGGCGTGCGCTTCTTCGGGGGTGGCGCGCGGACCCATTCGGTGGTGATGAGCTACAGCCGGGGCATGGTCCGCTTCCTGGACACCGTCCATATGTGGGACCACCACAACCCGCCGAAGGTGCGCCTCTAGGCCCTCAGAATCTCGACGTCGTAGGCCCTGAGCCGCGTGTCAGCCGTCAGGATCGCCAATCCCTCCGCCTGGGCCTGGGCGACCATCATGCGGTCGAACGGATCACGGTGATGCGTCGGAAGCTGGGCAGCCGTCAACGCATGCCGGACGCCGACGTCCAGCACCGGCACCCCCGTCCTATCGAGCCACCTCGGAACGACCTGCGTCAGATCCCCGGCGAGGCGCAGCTTGCCGAGCGAGATCTTGATCGCCATCTCCCACACGGCGGCGCTGGAGAGCCACAGCTCTGTGGAGGGATCCTCCACCGCGGACCGAGCTTCCGCGTCCATGCGTTCGGGAGCGCTCACCATCCACAGCCACGCCTGGGTGTCGAGCAGCAGCCTCACTGGTAAAAGCTCTCGGTGACCTCGGCGGGCGTCTCGTCGAAGTCGTCGGCGATCCATACGAGGCTGCTCGCGAACCCAGTCTCGCGCTGCGATGGCTGCACCGGCACGAGGCGCGCGACCGGCTCTCCAGCCCGCGCGATGACGATCTCGTTGCCCTCAGCAACCTCGACCAGCAGCCGCGAGAGGTTCGTCTTGGCTTCGTGGACGTTGACGATGCGGGCCATCTGCGGAGGTCAGCTTAGTCCGCGGACTTAGTCCACCCATCACGGGGCGCCGGCCGAAGGTGCCCAGTCCGCCCAGTCCGCTTCGCCGATCCGCCGGACATCCTGATCCGCGACCGTGGCGAGCAGGTCGGCCACGGTGACGTCGCGCCGGACGTCGGCACAGCCGCGCCACGGGCGGAGCCCCGGATCGAGCTCGGCGAGCGGCTCGAGCGCGAACCGGCGCTCGTGGAGCCGGGGATGCGGCACGATGAGCGGGAGCTCCCCGTCCTCGACGCATCGCCCGTCGAGGGAGAGGATGTCGAGGTCGAGCGCCCGCGGCCCGAACCGCCGACCATGCGGATCCCGGCCGAGTGCCAGCTCCACGCGCTTGAGCTCGAAGAGGAGCTGCGCGGCCGTCAGATCGGTCTGCAGCTCCACGGCGGCATTCGTGAACTCCGGCTGATCGACGAGGTCCCGCGGCGCGGACGCATACAGGCTGGAGGCGCGGAGCAGGTCGCCGATCGTCCGCAGCTGGCGCGCGGCGGAGGCAAACGTCGCCCGCGAGTCCCCAACGTTGCCACCCAGACCGATGAAGGCGCGCATGCTCCGCGCATGCTACCGGTTGGACGGCGGTCGACGGCGTCCGCATCGGTCTAACGACGGATGACCCGCGGATGTAGCCAGGCGCCCGATAAGCAGCCGATAATCGCCCTCCACCTAGACTGGCGCGCCATCCATCACCAGCGCGGGGAGGAGGGATCCGAGCGTGCCCGAGCCAGAGATCCAGAACGTCTACCCGCTCGTTCACAACAAGGTTCTCTCGCCGCATTTCGTCAACCCCACCCTGCGCCGTGGCCGCCTGCTCGACTGGCTCAGCGAGCACGCCGGCTGCCGCGCGATGGTCGTGGCGGCGGATGCCGGCTACGGGAAGACGACGCTCCTCTGGCAGTGGGAGCGCGAGGTGCCCTTCGACTGCTACTGGTACAAGCTCGACCGCAACGACCGCGACTGGTCGCTGCAGATCAGCTACCTGATCGAGGCGGTCAGCCAGCGGCACGAGGGCTTCGGGCGGAGGACGAACTCGATACTTCAGCAGATCGGCGCCGCCTCGGCAACCGGTCGCGCGACGGTCACCGCGTACCTCATCAGCGAGCTGAACGAGCGGCTGCGCGAGCCCGCGACCTTCATCATCGACGATTGGCAGTTCGTGGCGAGCGTCACCGAGGTCCGCGCCTTCTGGAACCAGGTGCTCCGCGACGCGCCGACGAACTGCCGCTTCGTGTTCCTCGCCCGGGCCAAGCCGCAGCTCCAGTTCGCGCGGTTCACCACGCATGCCGGCTACGCGGAGCTCCGGACCGATGCCCTCCGCTTCAACGAGGAGGAGATCCGGCTCCTGTTCGAGGAGGTCTACCGGGATCCGCTCGATCCCCAGGAGCTCGCCGAGATCGAGCGGCGGACCGAGGGCTGGGCGGCCAGCCTGCAGCTCATCGAGGTCTCGCTGCGGGAGCGGAAGACGCGCGAGGAGCGGCGCGCCTTCATCGAGTCGATCACCGCCACGCGCGACAGCGACCTGTTCAACTTCCTCGCCGAGGAGGTGCTCGACCAGCAGGCCGACCAGACCCGGAACTTCCTGCTCTCGACCTCGATCCTCACCCAGATCACCCCCGAGCTCGCGGAGCGGATGACGGGCGTCCTCGATGGCCGAAAGCTCCTCAACGACCTCGAGCAGCGCGGCCTTTTCACGTATCGCCTTGACCCCGAGACGATCCGCTATCGGTACCACGGCCTCTTCCGCGACTTCCTCGAGCGCTGCCTGAAGCACGAACGGACCGATGCGGAGGTCGTGGGGCTTCACATCCATGCCGCCTCCTACTACGAGACGACGTCGCAATGGCCCGATGCCATCCACCACTACCTGGCCGCCGGCCTCACCTCGCAGGCGTCGCGGCTCATCGCACGCTACGGCGAGGACGTCGTTGCTGGTGGCCGGCTGGGCCTCGTCGACGAGTGGCTCCAGCAGATCCCGCAGGACGCGATCCGCTCGAATGCCCGGCTCTCCCTCCTGTGGGGCGAGGCGCTCGGCATGCGCGGCGACTGGAAGCCCGCGCTCGTGACCCTCGAGCGCGCGCGGAAGTTCTTCCATCGCAAGGGCGACGCCCGAATGGAGGCGCTCAGCTGCGTGAAGCTGAGCAATGTCCTAACCGCTCACGGGGACCTAGACAAGGCAGCTGGGATTGCGCACGAGGGGTTGAGCCTCGTTCCGGAGGACGCCGACGACGTTTGCCTGCGCTTGGAGGGAAACCTCGCCGTTACGCGCACTTGGCTAGATGTGGGACTTCCCGAGGTAGCGCGCGTCTGCCGGCGCATCGCCATCCAAGCGGGACGGAAAGGTTGGGAGCACTTCGTCGCGATCGCTCGCCACAACGTTGGATTGCTCGACCGTCGCATGGGACACCTCGTCGAGAGTCGTGTGAACCTAGAACTGGCAGCCAGATTCTGGGAGGAATTGGGGAAGAATCCGCATTCGGACAATGCCGAGCTCGTGCAGACCTTGCTGGGTCTCAACGAGGTGGACTTGGCGGAGACATACGCTGAGCGTGCGCTGAGAAACACCGCGCCATGGCAGCGGCCCCACGCCGAAGCGGTGATTTCCAGGGCGGCAATTGATCTTCACCGGGGCGATTTCTCAGCGGCCAGACAACGATTAGAGCCACTACTGGATGACCCCGACTGGATGGGAGCACTGTCCGGCACTGCCCGCGCATGTCTTATCGAGGCCTACTACTTGGGCGGTACCTCTCGGGCCGAAGTAGAGCAGGCCGAAAGAGTCCTTAGCCAATTGCCCTCTGACCCGCGAGACGAGCCTGCGAATGTCGTCACCGATGCCATCGTCGGCCATCTCTTCGGCAGATGTCGCGGCGGGTGCAGCCGTGCTGATGCGCGAATCGCGTTTTGGGGCTCGCGGGGAGCCGTGAGAGATAAGCAGGTCGCCGACCTTCGCATCGCTGTGCTGCAAGCGGAACATGACCCGGCCGCAGCCGCGGCGCGGGCCATTTCGGCATTGCAGGGTCTGCCAGACAGCCCAACCTTGAGGTACTTGCGTCACTGGATTCGGCGCCTGCTGCCCGTACTCGGCTATCTCGCTCAGTCGGACTCGGGCGTTGCCCAGGCTGGCCGCCTCCTCGACGCCGACCCCGAGTACTGGCGCGAGCATTTGGCACGTGTGCTTCCGTCCATGGACGCGGTCAGCCGCGAGCGGACGATTAGCCAACTAGGCCGATTCCCCTCAAAGTCGCTTGTCGGGGTGCTCGCCGAAGTAGACGGGGAGGATGTGGCCGACCTGCGTCGGGCTCTTATCCACGCGCAAGCAGCCCGGGTCTATGTACGCACGCTCGGCCGCATGCAGTTCCATCGTGGTTCGTGGGAGGCCCCGTCCGACCCAATTAGCCGACAGCGCAGCCGGATGCTCTTGGGACTCTTGATCGCATACGAAGGCCGTTCGCTGACTCGCGATGCCGTGCTCGAGGTTCTGTGGCCCGACTCGTCGGCCAGCGCAGCCACCAACAGCCTCAACCAGACGGTGTACATGCTCAGACGGGCATTTGAGCCCGCGTACAAAGACGGGGAGACACCACCCTATGTCCTATCGACCGCCGAACTCGTTTCGCTTCAACCGAACTTGGTGGCCACAGATCTAGACGAATTTCGCCGACTAGCAGCCCGGATTCGCGACTCAATCTCGCCCCACATCATCAGAGATGCGATCGAACGGATGGTCGGGCTGATCCGTGGCGAATTCCTGGCCGATCTCCGCTACGAGGATTGGGTGACCAGAATTCAGCCATCGGTGCATGCTGAGATACGTCACGTGCTTCTGCCTGTGGCCACGCGTCCAAGTCCGAGTATTGGCGATGATCTCGCGATCCGAGCGGCCTCAGCGTTGATCGCCCTGGATGAATTCGACGAGCAGGCGTACCTCGCGATAGCCGAGCGGCTCTCGTCGTCGGGGCGCCGCGTCGCCGCCCGCGAGGTGATTACTCGCTACGCGAGGAAGCTTCACGACGAACTGGACGAGCCCCCGTCGGCCGATCTGTCGGGCGCTCTCAAGCAACTAGGAGTGCCGATATCTATTCATATTTGACTAGCCAGCACTTGCAGGCGCGCCCCTATTGACTTCGAGCGACTCCCGCCGTAGAGTTGGCCAACGTACTAGTACTTTGGTCCCACCAGGGCGCTAGTCATCAATACGTGGGAAGCGTCGATCCTCCGGCTGAACGTGGGCACTTGGGCCGGCAGGGGAGCATGTAGTGCAACCGACCGTTCCGCAACCGGAGTGTGTCGGTTGTATCCATGTCTGCTATTAGAAGAGGGCACCTTCTGATGAGCAAGAACTCAGCTCGGGGCTGGTAGTCCCAGGGATAGGAGGCTTCCCGTGAGAAGTCATGGGTCCCGTCTACTGGCTCTTCTGACCTCGCTCGCTGGCCTGGCTTTGCTGGCGTTGGCGGGAGGAGCATCAGTCCGAGCTTGGTAGGCACGCGTGCTACCATCGCGACGTAGGTCGAATCTGACATGACGCCGCGTTGACCGCACGCCTCCGCCTCTTCATCCTCGCAACCGCGGCCGTCGCGACTATTTGTGTCGCGACGGCCATTCTGTTCTTCCCCCTTGGTCCGGTCATCGTCGACTGGCGGGGGCTGGCGTTCTGGAGTGCGATGACGTTCGTCGCGAGCGCCCTCCCCGTCCGCATGCCGCGGGGGACGCTCCTGTCATCAAGCTTCGCGACGCTCATGGCTTCGCTTCTCCTTGGTGGGCCGCTGGCTGCTGTGGTCGTCGCGATCGTCGGCACCTTCGATACGCGCGAGCTTCGCGGACGCGTCCCTTGGTACGGGATGCTGAATGACCACTCGATCTTCGCCATCGCCGCGTTCACCGCGGGGCTCTTCTTTGTGGCCGCGCGCCAGACTTGGGATCAGATCTTCGGTCCCAATCCGATATTCGACTTCATCGTCTTCTTGGTGGCATGCGGCGTCTACTACGCCATCAACACGGTCCTTGCAGTCGCAGTGGTCCACCTGCGGACCGGCGTCTCATTCACCACGATCTGGCTTCAAGACATCAGAGGGATCACCGCAAGCCTCTTTGCGCTCGCACCCCTTGCGTGGCTCATGGCGCAGATCTTCCAGTTGCCCAACGGCGTGGGCTGGTGGGCGACGCCGCTCTTCGTGGTACCGCTGTTCACGACGCGCCTGGCATACAGCCGCTATGTCGAGACCCGGGAACTCTTCGAGCAGACGATCGCGGCGCTGGCGAACGCGGTGGACGCACGGGATCGGTATACGCGTGGTCACAGCAACCGGGTGAGCCACATCTCGGAGGCGATGTGCCGCGTCATGCACCTCCCCGAGGACGAGGTGGAACGGATCAAGTGGGCCGGGCTCCTCCACGACATCGGGAAGATCGGCATCCGCGACAACATCCTGCTGAAGGAGGGGCCGCTCACCCGCGAGGAGCGGGTCCTCATGAACCAGCACCCGACGATCGGGGCTGAGATCGTCGCGCCCGCGAGCCAGCTCTCCGCGGAGGCGCCGCTCATCAGGGCGCACCACGAGTGGATCAACGGTTCCGGCTATCCCGACGGCCTCGAGGCGCTCGACATCCCGCGCGGCGCCCGGATCCTCACCATCGCCGATGCCTACGAGGCGATGACGAGCTCGCGCCCGTACCGCAAGACGCCGCTCACCCACGAGCAGGCGGTCGAGCAGCTCGAGAAGTCCTCTGGCATCCAGTTCGACCCGGCCATCGTGCCGATCCTGGTGGGCCTTGACCGCGAGACGCTGGATCGCCCGGGATCGGCCGAGGACGCCCTGCCGACGATGCTCCACCAGGAAGACCCGCGCGACATGCCCGCCGCGCCACGACCAGTGCTCGCCTCTGACGATGTTCCTTAGCGCCATCGCGCTGGCGATCATCGCCGGCGCGCTGGCGGGGGGCGGCATTCCCCGCATCGGCGATCTCAAGCTTCGCTGGCTGTGGCTGCTCGGCCTCGCGCTGGCGGTTCGCATCGCCGCGGTCAACCTCCATGACCCCGACGGCGGACGCTCGACGATCGCCGGCATCGCGTTCGTGGGCGTGTACTTCCTCCTCTTCGCCTGGCTCTGGGGTAATTGGCGCGTCCCGGGCCTCCAGGTCGCGTCGGTCGGCATCGGTCTGAACGCGCTCGCCGTCATCCTCAACGGCGGCATGATGCCGGTCTGGTCGGGGGCATTCAACGCGGCCGGCTTCGACCTGTCGGCGCTCGCCAGCGACCCCTTCCACGAGCTGCTGGCGACCGGATCGGTGAGCACCTTCATCGCCCGGGGCGGCCTGTTCGGCGACGTCATCCCGATCCCGATCCCCTTCATCCGGGACGTGATGAGCATCGGTGACGTGCTGCTCGCGCTCGGGATCATGTGGGCCATCGTGTATGCCATGACCCGCGTCGACGCGCCGGTGCGCGCTGGGGTCCAGCTCGGCACCACCCCGATCCGCGCCACACCCGCCGACCAGTTCCAGTCCGGCGTCGGGTATGCCCAGACCGATGCCGCCTCTGCCTCGCAGCCCATGCCGCGCGCCGGGCACGGTCGCGCCCAATCGCCCTACCTGGCGCTCGCGCGCAATCGGAACTTCTCGCTCCTCTGGATGGCGCAGCTCGTGTCGTTCTTCGGCGATCGCGTCCACCAGCTGGCGCTGGCGTTCATCGTCGCGCCCTACGGCGGCCTCCAGCTCGGCTTCACCTTCCTGGCGACCGTGCTGCCGAACGTGTTCCTCGGCCCGCTCGCCGGTGCGCTCGTCGACCGCTGGGACCGCCGGGTGACGATGATCGTCTGCGACGTCGTGCGCGCCGGCCTTGTCGTCCTCGTTCCGCTCGCGCTCATGGTCAACATCCTGCTCGTCTACCTCCTCGCGTTCCTGGTGGCGACGGTGAGCATCCTGTTCCGGCCGGCGAAGACCGCGATCGTGCCGCGCATCGTGGACGAGAACGAGCTGGTCACCGCCAACTCGGCCTCGACCGTGAACGAGACGATCGCCGACCTACTGGGGTATCCGCTGGCCGGCGTCCTCGTCGCGTCGCTGTCGGGGCTCGTGGGGGCGGCGTTCGTCATCGATGGCGCGACGTACGTCGTGTCGGCGCTCCTGCTCCTGGGCATGACGCTGCCGGCCGAGTGGCCAGAGACAGCGCCCTTCCGCCCCGCGGTCATCTGGGGCGAGATGGCCGAGGGTTGGCGATTCCTCACCCGCCAGGCCGACCTGTTCGCGAACACCATTGTCAGCAGCGCCGCCCAGATCGCGGTGGGCGTCGAGATCGTGTGCAGCATCCTCTACGCGAAGGACGTCCTCGACCGGCACACGCTGCCGTATCCGCAGAACTACTCTCTGCTCATGGCGGCCATCGCGCTCGGCAGCGTCCTGGGCGGCGTCGTCATCGGCCAGGTGGGGAACGAGCTGCGCAAGGGTCCCATGACGATCATCGGCTTCATCGGCATGGGAATCACCTTCATCCTCGCCGGCATGGTGAGCAGCCCGTACCTGGCGATTGCGTTCTTCTTCCTCATCGGCGCGACGAACATGGTCTGGCTGATCCCGACCATCACCCTCTTCCAGGAGCGCACCCCGCAGCGGCTCATGGGCCGCGTGGTGAGCACCCGCCAGGCGCTCGTGTTCGGTGTCATGGCCGGTGCCATGGGGGTGTCGGGATGGCTGGCCGGGATCGTTGGCCCGGCCACGGTGCTCGTGGTCGGTGGGGTCATCTGCGCGCTTGCCGGGCTGGCGGGAGCGTTCGTGCCCGCCATGCGCCAGGCGCGCTGATCGGCTACCCTTCGCGGCGCCGTGGGAGTACTGCTCGACGCAGCCGTCATCCTGCTCGCCCTGCTCGTCAGCGGGTCCCTCGTTCTCCTGGCGTGGACGCTGGCGTTCAACGGGCGAGACGCCGTTCGCGCCGAGCGGGCGCGCGTGGCCGCCGCCCGGGCCAGCCTGGCGTCGACCGAGGCGACGATGCGCGAGCGACTCGCGAGGGCCGGCGCAAGGTTGCGCGACATGAATGACCGGATGCGACCGAAGGGAGACCGATGACCGACCAGCAGGACAGGGGTGAGACGGGCCAGGAGCGCCGGGACCCGCGTCCCACGCGCGCGCCTGGCTACCGCGGCGCGCTGCCGCCCCGCCAGGATCACCTGGCGCGGCCATGGGTCATCACCGTCCTCGCCGCGTTCGTCCTGATGATCGTCCTGGCGGGGATCGGGATCCCGAGCAAGCTCATCCCGACGCCCAGCGTCGGTCCCCTGCCGTCGATCCCATTCCCGTCCGCATCGGGCTCGGCGGTGCCGGCCAGCGTGGTGCAGTCGGCGTCGTAGCCGCCGGCCCCGGCGCTACGGTTTGGCGTGGCCGCCGCTTCGTCATTTGGTCGGTAGGTCGGCCAGCGCCGGTTGCTGACGCGTCCGTAGCGCAACGACCACCACGGCCGCCGCTTGTTCGGTTAGCGGACGCTTCGTATACTGCGGCGGCTACGGCGACCCGTTCTGAGCCCATCCAGCCGCCCGCACCCGAGGAACACGTTGGCCGACGCACGCTCCGTGCTCATCGTCGATGACGACGCCGACATCCGCTCGCTGCTCAAGGACCTCCTGACCGATGAGGGCTACGGCGTGAAGCTCGCCGCCAGCGGCGAGGCCGCGCTGGCCGAGGTCGAGAAGCGCGTCCCGGACCTCGTGATGATGGACGTCAAGCTCCCCGACCAGGACGGCCTCGCGGTCCTGAAGCAGCTGAAGAGGGCGCACGGCGAGCTGGAAGTGATCGTCATGACCGCCTTCGGCGGCAGCTCGACCGCCATCAGGGCCATGGAGCACGGCGCCTACGACTACGTCACGAAGCCGTTCGAGGTCGACGACCTGCTCGCGACCCTGCGCCGCGTCTTCGAGCACGCCGACATGGCGTCCGAGGTCTCGGCGCTGCGCCTCGAGCTGGGGAAGAGCGCCGCTGAGCGAGAGCGGATCGTTGGCTCCTCCAGGCCGATGCTCGAGGTCTACAAGCTCATCGGCAAGGTGGCCTCCTCGGAGGCAACGGTGCTGATCACCGGCGAGAGCGGAACCGGCAAGGAGCTGGTGGCCGAGGCACTCCATCGGGCCAGCAAGCGCAATCCCCATCCGATGGTGAAGGTGTCCTGCGCCGCCCTGCCGGAGTCGCTGCTCGAGACCGAGCTGTTCGGCCACGAGAAGGGCTCGTTCACCGGGGCGATGGCCATGCGCAAGGGCCGCTTCGAGATGGCGAACAAGGGCACGATCTTCCTCGACGAGATCGGCGAGATGACGCTGGGCACCCAGACGAAGCTGCTGCGCATCCTCCAGGAGCGCGAGTTCGAACGGATCGGCTCCAACACGCCGATCAAGATCGACATCCGGGTGATCACCGCCACGAACCGCGATCTCGCGGACGAGGTGAAGAAGACGAAGTTCCGCGAGGACCTCTACTACCGGCTCAATGTCATCCACATCCACATGCCGCCGCTGCGCGAACGGAAGGACGACATCCCGCTGCTGGTGGAGCATTTCCTTGTGAAGTTCCGCCACGCGCCCGGCGCGATCCCCACGGCCATCACCGAGGAGGCGCTCCAGCGCCTGATCGACTACGACTGGCCGGGGAACGTGCGGGAGCTCGAGAACGCGATCGAGCGGGCGGTCGTGCTGTCGCGTGGCCTGCCGATCATGCTCGATCACCTGCCGTTCGGAAACTCGCCCGAGGCTCGGGACCGGGTTCGCCTGGCGGAGCGTCGCACGAAGCTCGAGGGCGACGAGGCGGAGCTCTCCGGCCGGCGTGACCAGCTTGACTCGGATGAAGCCGATGCCGAAGCCGCCGACGCGGCCGACGCGGCCGATGCGGTCGTGGTGGGTCACCGCAGGAACGGTCATGCCAACGGCCCGGGGGACAGGGCCGACGGCTCGTTCAAGGACCGGGTGGCGACGTTCGAGCGCGCGCTGATCAAGGAGGCCCTCGATCGGGCGGATGGCAATCGCACCAAGGCCGCCGAGGAGCTCGGAATCTATCGGCGCCTGCTGTACGCCAAGATCAAGGAGTACGGGCTCGGGGAGTAGCCGGCACGGCCGGGCTCGTGCCGGGGCCCTGAGTGCTCGAAATTCCGAGTGGTCTTCACCGCAGCCCTCTTCGGGGTGCGGTTCCCGCGATATATCGAGCGGTGGACCTCGTGAGGTGCTCGCGTGGGTACGCTTCACGCTCATGGGCACTCGAAATATCGAGCATCTGACTCTCAGAGCCACCCGGGCGTGAACTCCACCCGATAAATCGAGCAGTAAGCGGCGCGAAATTCCCGGGTCGCATGCTGTGCACATGACCCGATCCAGCAGCAGCCGACGCCGAGCCCATGAGCAGGCCACCCGAATCGGCGCCGAGGTGCACGTCGCGCGAACGACGCTGGCGTTGTCCGGCCAGCACGCTGCCGCTCGGGCCGGGGTGTCATGGTCCACCGTCAACCGCGTGGAGCTCGGCGATCCGGGCGTAAGCGTGTCCACGATGTGTGCCGTGGCGGAGTCCGTCGGGCTGGACCTCGTCCTGCGGGTCTATCCCGGAGCGACGCCGAGTCTCCGCGACACGGGCCAGCTCGCCATCGCCGAACGAATCGGCTCCCAGGCGGCCGCGTCGTGGCGAACGGCGATCGAGATGCAGGTCGGGCCGCACGGAGAGGCGATCGACATGGTGATCTTCGGAGCGCACGAGATCTGGGCGGTCGAGATTGAACGAATGGCCGCGGACTACCAGGCGCAACACCGGCGCGCCGATCGAAAGCGCGAGATGCTCGCCGATCGGCATCGGCGGCCGGTTCGCCTGGTGATGGTCGTCGAGGACACGCGGCGAAACCGCCGAGCGATCGAGCCGCACCTCGACCTCATCCGGGGAGTCTTGCCGGCTGGGTCCCGTGAAATCCTGCGGTCGCTCCGAGGCGGCGCGGTCCTCGGAAAGGACGGTCTGCTCTGGATCCGACCAACGGACCGGCGGCACCGAACTCGATAGATCGAGTGATGTTCGCGCGGGGTGGGTCCGGCGTGCGGATCCCGCGATATATCGAGCAGGGGCCCTCGGGAGATGCCCACAGGCGCGCGCCTCACGCTCACCGGTGCTCGAATTATCGAGCACACGACACCCCACGCGCCCTTCCGGTGAAGTTCACTCGCTATTTCGCGTCCAGGATCGGGCGCCGGTGAAGACCACTCGCTATTTCGAGTCGAGGACCGAGCGCCGGACCAACAATCCCCCGGTGGTATCCTTCTTGCCACACAAGCAGGCACGAATCACCATACGAAGGGACGAGATTTCCCCATGTTCAGCCGCGTGAAAATCGCGATCAGATTCTTCTTCGTGGGCCTGGCCGTCGGCGTGCTCCTGGCTCCACGGAGCGGCGTGGAGACGCGCCGCCTCGTTCGCGAGCGAGCCGATCGGATCCTCAACGACGTCCTCGACGCCGCAACGCTCGGCACCGTCGACACCGGCGACCGGATCCCGGCCGATGAGGCCGAAGCCCCCCGGCGCACGACCCGCGCCTCGAACTCGGGTTCGAGCACGACCTCCACGCGCTCGACCCGCGGCCGCGCGGCCAGCACCAGCGCGGGCACGGGCGCCGCGGCCGGCTGACCGGCCCACGCCCCCGGACCGATGCGCTGGCTGCGTCGCTCGCGGCCGTGCCCATTTGACGACCACGCCCCGGCCAAGGACGCGGCAGCCGGTGATGCCCGTGAGCGCATGGTGGCCGAGCAGCTTCGGTCGCGCGGAATCACCGATTCCGAGGTGCTCGAGGCGCTCGGCACGGTTGAGCGGCATCGGTTCGTCGAGGGCGACGAGCCATATGGCGACCATGCGCTCCCCCTGACCTCCGGCCAGACGATCTCCCAGCCGTACGTGGTCGCGCTCATGACCGTGGCGGCTCGGCCGCCGGATGGCTGGCGGGATGCGGAGGTCCTCGAGATCGGCACCGGATCCGGCTACCAGGCGGCGATTCTCGCCGAGCTCGGTGCGCGGGTGGTGAGCATCGAGCGGCACGAGTCGCTGGCCGCATCGGCTCGCCAGCGGTTGGACGAGACCGGATATGCCGATCGCGTGACCGTCCACGCCGCCGATGGGACGCATGGCTGGCCGGACGGCGCTCCGTATCGGGCCATCCTGGTCACGGCAGCAGGACCCACCATCCCGGAACCTCTCCTTGAGCAACTCGACCCGGATGGCGGACGGCTCGTGATGCCGGTGGGTGGACGGGAAAAGCAGCATCTGAGCCTCGTCGAGCGGCACTCGAACGACTACCGTCACAGCGACCTGGGACCGGTGGTGTTCGTGCCGCTCATCGGCGAGCATGGTCACTCGGCGACCTAGCGGCTGGCACGTCGCGTGCAACGCCTAGCCGTACTCC
This sequence comes from Candidatus Limnocylindria bacterium, assembly GCA_038209995.1. Lineage (GTDB taxonomy): Bacteria > Chloroflexota > Limnocylindria > QHBO01 > QHBO01 > JAICQM01. The sequence continues at coordinate 47,898 of JBBQXD010000019.1, forward strand.
CGTATTCCTTTGCGGAGGGAACCTGAACATGACCTATGACGACCGACGGACCGATGCCGCGGGCAATCCCGTGGATCCGGACGCTCCTGTCGATAACGAGACCCGCGTGGTCGAGCGCCAGACCTATGTCGAGCGCGAGCGCCCCGTGGCCGATCCAGACCCAGCCCAGCCCGCCGGCTCGCAGGTGAACGTCAACTCTTCTCGCGACGCCTACGTGGACGACGGTCCCGGACCGCTCTACTACGTCCGGCGCGTCCTCTCGCTGGCGTTCGGCATCCTCGCCGTGCTGCTCGGGCTGCGCATCCTGCTCCTGCTGCTCGTCGCGAACCAGGGGAATGCCATCGTCGACTTCGTGTTCGGCGTGACGGAGCCGTTCGTCGCCCCGTTCCGCGGCATCTTCCAGTTCAACGAGGTCCAGGCCGGCGCGGCCACGCTGGATGTCGCGGCCGTCGTGGCACTCATCGGCTGGCTGCTCGTCTACCTGCTC
>JBBQXD010000020.1:0-47927 GCA_038209995.1 Candidatus Limnocylindria bacterium
CACTCGAAGCTGGCGGACGCCTGGCGGACGGTACGCATGTGCCCCATTGGTGGACACTCGCGTCGCCCGAGAACCACGGTGTCGACATCGCGGCTTGGCCGGACTTCGAGGACGACGAGGAGGACTGAGCCATGGCGGCACGCGTCAACTCCACCGCCTCGCCGGCCACCAGCTCATGCGCCCGAACTATCTGTCAAGGAACACAAACGGCTATGGACCGTCGCACGCAACCGGCGTGGCATGCCCCATCGGCGGGCTCGGAGTCCCAGCCGGTGAGGTCGTCGAGGTCGAGCAGGTCTAGCTACGACACCAGCATCACCAGCAAGGGCAGGCACCAAGTGGGGACCATCACCCGGACCGCTGGTCGCTCGCGGCGAAATGAACGGGACCGAATTTCGACTACGAGTCGTAGAAGCCCGTCAAGCGCTCGATGCGGCCCTCGGCGTCGAACTCGATGAAGTCCGTCCCGTCGACGACCTGGCCGTTGGCGGAGGTCTGTCGCCACCGATACCAAGCGCGATCGTGCAGCACGGCGACCTCGCTGGTAGCCGTGATCGCGAGGCCCGGATACTGCTCGAAAGACGCCTCGATGAAGTCCACCAGGGCGTCCGGACCAACGAGTCCATCCGGGACATCCGGGTCGACGTAGAGGGTGTCCTCGGTCCAGATCGCGGCGAGGATGTCTCGACGGCGGGCCACGTCTCGTTCAGCCCAGACCTCGTCGTACCGGCGCACGACCGCGGCCAGATCATGCTCCATCGTTCGGCCTCCGTCGTCTGACAACCAACACGGTGAGTGGTGGTCGTTCGCGCCACGAGAGTCTACTCCCCGTCGAGGTACCAGCCCAGGGCCGACAGCATCTCAGGGTACTGGTCATCCATCCGGCCAACCGCCGCGGCGCCATCGAGCCCACGCATGCTCGATCGCGCCTCCTCGGCGCTGCCGCTTTACCATGCCAGTACCCAAGCGGCTATAACCTGCCACACGCGACCGGCGTGGCGTGCCCGATCGGACTCGGGGTGAGCGCCGGCACCGCCGCGCAGCCGATGGAGCGGGTCTAGCTGACCCGCCGGCTCAAAATGACCGCCGAGCGGCCGATGGAGCAGGTGCCTCGTATGGCGCCCGTCGTCACCATGAGACCCCTAACTCTCCGGTGCGGTCCTGGTTGACCATAGCTACCAGAGGACCAACTGTGCCAGCAGACCGGTGCCCTTCTCCCGCCCGGAGATCGTCCGGCAGAACTCCACCGCTGCCAAGTTGATCTGTTCTCCCCCGGATCCCTGTCTGTAGCTTCCTCCGGCGGGGCCGGAGAGATTGAGCTGGAAAGGCGTGCCGTGCTGCCGTGCCCAATCGGACACAACGTCGGCGATGATGCGGCCGTCGTGGTCCGACGTGAGGACCATCTCGCGACCGGTAGCCCGAGAAATGTCGACCCGGTGCATCCAGGTGTCGCGGGTCAGGACCACGTCGAACAGGAAACCCAGCGAGATGCGCCGGATGCCCGGCGACGAGGACGGGATCAGCCTCAGCGGAGCCGGGAAGCGGCGACGGCCACGTACCGCACGAGCCTGGACGTCCGAGAGCTCGGCGACGGCTTTCTCGGCGGTCCAATCAGCCCGCTCCTTGAGGTGGAAATCGTTGAGCCCATCGACGGGCTCTCGCCCCTTGGCCAGGCGCATGCCCATGATGCCCTGACGGAAGAACTCAGGCCAGCGCGCGTGGCCTTCACCGGCGCCGACCTGGTGGACGATTATCGTCCGTACGTCCCATTCGGTGCAATCGGTGGGTTTGCTGAAGTCGTCGGTCTGGAGCTGGCGGACAAGTTCGGTGAAGCGGGCGTACTCGGTCGTTGCCAGCTGGGTGGACTCATCGCGGGAGATCGCGGCGATTGTCCGGACGTCGATCGTCGTGGGCTGGGCGGCGGTCTGGTCGAGATTGGCGATTGTCATCGATAACAGTCTAAGACGCCTGGGACGCGCCCCCGCGCATCTGGGCTGCACGGCGAGTACGCGCCTTCGCTACTAACCCGCCTGCTTGACTTCGGCGAGCCGCCACGATCCTAGCGAGAACACCGACCGTCGCCACCCAAGCGAGCTCTGCCCGGGGCGCCCGACCCCGCCTCGCGGCGCCTCATCAGGTGCTTGAGACAGGGTGAGGTCGCTCACGCCGCCGGGCCAAGATCGCTGCGATGGTGATCACGATGAGCAGAAGCTGACTGGCCAGGAGACCGGGAACGGTCAAGTTCGCAGACCAAAAGTGTAGTGGCTCCTCGAACACGTCCTTGCCGGCCGACAGACCGCCGTGCTGCAGGACGGCAATCTCCTCGCCGATATGGCCGACGATCGCCACTGCCTGCGCAACGAGGAGGGCCAGGGCGAGGGCGCGCAGCATCCGCGAGCCGGTCGCGGCGCGGAGGCGCACGAGGACGAGAATGGCGCCCACCAAGAACATGATGTACACCGGATGGAACACGGCGTGCGGCAGGAGCCCGTCTGGCCCGCCCGTCGCCGCGATCCCCAGAGGGCTTGACAGTCGTTAACGCTTTCATTAACTATTGCGCAGTGGCAATGAATGTCGACGGACTCTTCAGCGCCCTGGCGGATCCCACGCGTCGCCAAGTCGTCCAGCTCCTTGGCCGCCGGCCCATGCGCGCCGGCGAACTGGCCGATGCAGCCGGTCGCTCCGCACCCGCCATGAGCCGCCACCTGCGGGTGCTGCTCCACGCCGGCGTGGTCGCCGACGAACGGCGCCAGGAGGACGCCCGGCTGCGCGTGTTTCGTCTCCGTCCCGAGGGGTTGGTCGGACTCCAGACCTGGATCGATCAATTGCAAGCGCATTGGAACGAGCAGCTCGCATCGTTCCAACTCCACGTGGAGGGCCACAAGTGACCGACGTGTCAATCACATCGGAAGTTGAGGTCGCGGCTGATCCGGCGACGGCGTTCACCGCCTTCACCGATGAGATCAACCTCTGGTGGCTCCGCGGCCCGATTAACAACTGGGATTCCGCCCGAATCGTTGAACTGCGCTGTGAGCCGGGCATCGGCGGCCGCTTGCTGGAGATCTACGACGAGGCGGCGGGCGATGCCCTCGAGCTGGCGCGCATCACCGCATGGGAGCCGGGGGTTCGGCTGGTGTGGGAGAGCTCGGTCGACGACGTCCAGATCGAGGTGCACTTCGAGGCTGTCGGCCACGGCACCCGAGTGCGCGTGGAAGCGACGATCCCGGCAGGCGGCAAGGACGCTGGCGGCACCAGCTTCGTGCGGATGACGCCGCTGTGGTTCGGGGCATGGTGCGCCAAGCGCGACCACGTGCCCCACGACCTGCGCGACACCGCTCGGCTGGCGCTGGCCGTTTACTACGCCAAGCCCGGCACCGCGGCGCGGTGGTTGCACGATGCCTTCGGCTTTGAGACCGCCACCAACCTGCCCGAGGAAGGTGACGAAAGCAGCGACTGGATCGAGTTCCGGGTCGGCAACTGCGCGCTCATGGCCTTCAAGCAGGAGGACGCGTTCCCCGAGCACACGCCGGCGACCCACGTGGCGTGGGTGTTCGTCGACGACCTCGACGCCCACTTCGCCAACGCGCAGGCCAAGGGCGCCAAAATCGTCGAAGGCATCCACCAACACGGCTATCGCGCCTATGTCGCCGAAGACCGCGAAGGCCACCGCTGGACCTTCGCCCAAGCCCGCCCAACAATGTGAGCCGAGCCTTGCGAGCCCCTTTCTGGCGGCGCTTGTCCGTGCGAGCGTGCGAGCGGCATTACGACACGGGTCAGCGGCACGAGGCCTTCGAGGCAGGCGCGCGTCGGGCTGGCGGAGCGATGTTCACATAGTTATGCCGATTCGCTCATTGCCCCACGCCCGGCAGCCTTGGGCCTACTCTCGGATGCATGTCAAGTATTCCCGTCCCAGCGTAGTACCGGTGAGCGTGGGAGGGATAGCGAAACGGCCGATGTTATGGCGGTGAAACAGAGGCGCCGCGGTCGCCGCGAGAATACGGCGCCGGGGCGGCCCTGCATCGCCTCGATCCTGCGCGGATCGGCGACCGTCAACTACGTCACCCCGGCTCGTCTAGCGTGGCACGCCACCGCTTATCGGCGACTTATCATTCCCTTTCGGATGAGGCCAGCAGGGCGGCAATCCGCGAGCACCTGGACCAATGCAACATTGCTCACCGGTCATTCGATGAGCCGTAAGAACTACACCACGGCGGAGAAGCTCGCAGCCGTCCACCTGGCGCGGGTCTCATCGCCGCCGGTGGCCGCGACGCTGCTCGGCATCTCCGAGTCGACGGTGCGCGACTGGCTCGAGGTCATCGAGATCCCGAGCGACCAGTGGGCCGCCCTCGAAGCCCTCTTCCTGGCGAAGGCGACCGAGATGGGGCGAAGGGAACCACCTCCGGCCTCGTCGCCACCCTCACCGCCGCCGGGGTATCGGCCCGCAATGCGAGGTACTCCGCCCTCATCGCCCGCCGCGAGCAGCGGCGTGACGCCGAACAGGCCGAGGCGGAGGAGCAGACGAAGCCGAACCCGATCGACGAGGCGAGGAAGGGGCTGACCCCGGAGCGAAGGCGGCGACTGGTCGAGCACCTCGACCTCCGGATCACCCTTCACCGCTACCAGCGCGACGCTGGGGACGCCGGCGAGCTCAAGCCGGCTACGCCGTCGACCCCCGAAGCGGAGGCCCAGGGAGCCGCCTGGATCGCCAGCTTCGGGACCGCGACGGACGACAACCTCGACGCCCGCGACGAGGCCGTACTCGCCCAGGTCCGCCCGCCGACCTCGTCGCAAGCGAGCGTTCGAAGGTCGGGACTGTCGGATGGGGGGCGCAGTTGCTCGCCCTCCAAACACCTGATGGTCATTGGGGCGGCGATCCCTCCAACCCCGAGTGGAACTGCCTGCTAACTCTGCTGTGGTTGCGCGACATGGGCCTGGATCCGCAGAGTAACGAGGCTCGCCGCGCGGTGGCCCTTGCCCGTGACAACGTGACGTGGCACTGGTGGACAACAACCCATTCTTCGTCGGCGAGGTCGAGCCGTGCATCAACGGCAGGGTGGTGGCGATTGGCGCCTACTTCGGCCAGGACGTGCAGAGCGTCGTCGACCGGCTCCTGGGCGAGCAGATGGCCGATGGCGGGTGGAACTGCGAGCAGGAGCATGGCTCCACGCGTGGGTCGTTTCACACGACGATCAACGTGCTCGAGGGCCTGCTGGAGCACGAGCGAGCCACCGGAGGTACCGGGGAGCTGAAGGCCGCGCAGCTGCGCGGACAGGAGTACCTGCTCAAGCGCCGACTGCTCCGCCGACTATCCAGCGGCGAGATCGTCGATCCGGCCTTCACCCACTTCTCGTTTCCGACCGGCTACCACTACGACGTGTTGCGGGGGCTCGACTACCTGCGCGTCGCCGAGGTTGAGCCGGACCAGCGGGTCGGCGAGGCGATCAGCCTCATCGAGTCCAGGCGCGACGCTGACGGCCGATGGCCCCTCGAGAACCCGCATCCCGACCAGCTGGACATCGAGATGGACGAGCGCGGGGGCAAGCCGAGCCGATGGAACACCCTGCGCGGCAGGCGGGTGCTGCGCTGGTACGAGCAGCGGTGAGCGCTCAGCCGGCGAGGGCGACCTCGAAGCGGTCGTCGCGATCTGATCCGTCGGGCGGCGGGACTTAGCGACGCGGCCCACGAGACGCCGGACTCCCTCTTCCTATGGTGGCTTGGCGCCCGCCACCCGAACGACGGCTTGACTGACACGCAGCAGTTGGTCCCACCCAGAGAACCCGTTCGGCCACTGCCCGGACCACTCGACCGGCGTCTCGTGCGCGATCGGACTCGGGGTGAGCGCCGGCACCGCCGCGCAGCCGATGGAGCAGGTCTAGGCGCTCGCAGGTTTCGGCCCTCGCTGCGTGGCTGCCGCTGTACGCCGTCCGATGCGTTCGGGAAATGAGAGGGCGATCAAGCAGGAGCTCGGCGGTCGCATCGGTCTCTGAGGGAGGTCAGGCCAGCGTGGCGGAGGTCGATATCGACCGGACGATAAGGATCCGCTAGCCCTCCTGGTCTGTATCCCCTAACTCGCGGGCACTTGGCGCCAGATCTGCGAAGGCGTCCCGCGAGCCTGCGTCGAGCACCCGGCGACCGCCAGAGCCAGCGGCGCGAGCGTGGCGATCCTCATTTGACGCCACGACATCGAGCTTCTCATCGCCGAGCATTGTCATTCGGCGCGGCGATCGCCGGCGACCGACCGCGACAATGGGCGCCGCATGACTGACCGCGATGCGCTGCTCGAACGGATCCGCGCCTGGGCACCGACCCACGAGGAGCTGCGGGGGGTGCTGCTGGTCGGATCCGCCGCGCGCACCGCGACGCCCGCCGACGAGCACAGCGACCTCGACGTCATCCTCTTCGTCGAGGACCCGGCGCCATGGGTGGATGCCGCGGCATGGGTGCGCGAGATCGGCGAGCCGTGGATCACCTTCGTGCAGGGCAGCGGGATCGGCCACATGGTGGAGCGCCGGGTCCTGTTCGCGAGCGGCGTCGACGTCGACTTCAGCCTCGTTCCGCCCGCGGACGCCCGTGGGGCCGATGCAGGGCTGCTCGCGCACATGCGGCTGACGCTCCAGCGCGGCGCCCAGGTCCTCCACGACCCCGACGGCTTCTTGGCGCGGGCTGTCGAAGCGGCCGACACTGCACCCCGCGAGGAGCGCGTCGAGCGGCCGTCGGCGGCCGAGGTCGAGAACGTCGTCGGTGACCTGCTCTACCACGTGGTCTGGACGGCGCGGAAGGCGGCGCGTGGCGAGCTGTGGGTGGCGGCCGAGTGCCTCAACGCGCACATGCAGGGAAGGCTCCTGACGTTGACGAGCTGGCACGCGGCGGTGGTGGGAGGTGCGGGCGACACCTGGCACGCGGGCCGCTTCCTCGAGCGCTGGGCCGATCCGCGGGCGGTGGAAGGGCTGCGACGCGCGATGACGACCAGCGACCGGGGCGCCATCATGGCGTCGCTGGCCGCCGCCTGCGAGCTGACCGCGCTGCTGGGCGGCGAGCTGGCGCCGCTCGTGGGCTGTGAGTATCCGGCCGAGGCCCACGCGCGGGTCGTGGCCTGGCTCGCGGCGTGCGGAGCGTCCGGCGCCTAGGAACCCTGCTTCGAGGAGAAGGTCACGGCCCGATCCGGGCGCGTCAAGCAGTCGTCAGTGGATCCGGGTCGCGGACAGGAACCAGATCACGCCGATGATGGCCACGATGAGCAGCGCCACCACCAGCAGCTCACGCCCCATGATGAGCGTCATCTCGCCGATCCTCCGAGCAGGTCGAACCCCACGCCAGACCGAAGGGCATACGGCGGCTCGCCAAGGATACGCAGGTTGGCAAGCCCTCCTCGGCCCCGGAGATGGCTCAGAGCGGCATTCGCACGGTGACGGTCGTCCCGGCACCAGGCCGTGACGCGAGCTCCACATCCCCGCCGTGGGGGCGCACGAGCTCGCGGACGATCGGCAGGCCGAGGCCGCTTCCCGGTGAGCCGGGCGCGCGACTGAAACGCTCGAATGCCCGGTTTGCGAGCTCGGGGTCCATCCCCGATCCGGTGTCGCTGACGGTCAGCGTGGCGGCGTCGGCCGCCCGCCGATCCCGATGCCGCCGAAGATCACCAGCAGGGCGATCACGGCCAGCACGCGACCGAATCCGAATCGGTTCATGGCTGTTGTCTGTTGCACTCCATCGTCAGTCGCCGCGCAGCATCTCCGCGAGATGCGATGCCCCACAGGCTGCGGCCCGGATGTGCGCGCGATGTGAACGCCCAATGGAGAGGCGGTGGAGAGATGGGGCGGCCTTGACCGGTACTATCGCATCCCCAATGCGATCGGATGTTCTATCCTCGGTGCCCATGCGCGCCACGTGCCGGAGCAGCTGGCGCTCTTGCGCTGAGCCGACCCCTACAGGACGGCGCCGGTGGTGTCGGGCGGCTCAGGTCGCTCTTCCGGCTCCGGCATCTGGACGACGAGCCCGCTCGCGCTGAGGGGGTTGGAGCGCGCCTCTTCCTCGACGATCGCGGCCGGTGGCGGACGATCGTGGAGGATCTTCTGCTCGAGACCGGCGAGGAACGTCCCGACCGACAGCGTCATGCCATCGTGGCTGGGCAGCGGGCCACGGTCGGAGGCGCGATGCGGGTCGTCGGGCATGCCCGGATTGTCGCCCGTCGGTCAATGAGCCGATCGCGGCACGCCCGAGCTCCAGCTCCTCTTCACGAAGGCGGACTGAGGCGCGGCGTCAGGCCGCGGGGAGGACGAGCGTGAAGAGCGCGCCGCCCTCGGCCGCGTTCGCAGCGGTGAGCCGGCCGTGGTGACGCTCCGCGATCCAGCGCGCGATCGACAGGCCGAGCCCGCTCCCCCCAGCGGGCGCGCCTGGCGCCCGGAAGAAGCGGTCGAAGAGGCGCGGCATGTCCTCGGGCCGGATGCCGGGGCCCTGGTCGGCGACGGTGACCTGCGCGCCATTGCCGTCACGGCCGACGAGCAGCCGCACCGTGCCGCCGCGCGGCGAGTGGCGGACGGCGTTGTCGACGAGGATCGCGACCAGCTGGCTCAACCGGTCCGGGTCGCCGTTCACGATGACCGGCTCCCCCTGCAGCGCCACCCCGACGCCGCGCTCCTCGGCGAGGCGGGCGAGCCCACGCAGCGCGTCGCCGGTCACATCGGTGAGGTCGAGGCGCTCCGAGCGGACCTCGACCGCGTCCGAGTCGGCCCGCGCGAGGAGGAGCAGCTCATCGACCAGGCGCGTCATCCGCTCGCCCTCGGCGGCGATGTCCTCGACCGCGCTCGCGATCGTGGGGTCGGCGAAAGACGGCTGGCGGCGCAGGTAGTCGGCGCTGCTGCGAATCACGGAGATAGGCGTGCGCAGCTCGTGCGACGCATCGGCGGCGAACTCGCGCTGCCGCCGCAGCGAGTCGCGGATCGGGATGAGCGCGCGGCCGGCGTAGAGAAAGCCGAACGCGAAGGCGGCGATGAGCACCACGACGCCACCGATCACGAGCACGCGGATGGCGGTCACGAGGGTCCGCAGCTCCGCGGCGCGGCTGTCGAGGATCTGGAGCACCCACGATGCACCGTTGATCTGGATCGGCTCGGAGCGCACCCGGAACGAGGTGTCGGCGAGGGTGACCGTCCGCACATCGGTCTGGCTGGAGCGCATCACCTCCTGGAAGGCGGCCACCACGGGCAGCTGGCTGACGAGATCCGGCGGCACGCGGCCATAGGCTTTGCCGCTGGGCTGGATGACGATCGTCGTCGTGCCAGCGCCCGGTCCGGCGACCCGCGACCCTCCCGGACCCTCCTGACTGTCGAGGAGGACCCGGGGATCAGGCCCGAAGCGACGCACGGCGGTCTGGACCGCGTCGGCGCGCTGGGCGAGCCGCTGCTCGCTGTCGGCGACGAGCGAGCGGTCGATGGCGACGTAGAGCAGCACGCCGAGGGCCAGAAGAGTGGCCAGGGTGGCGCCACCGCTCCACAGGGCAAGGCGCAGGCGCGTCTGCCGCAGGAGCGGCGCGTCGGGCGTGCGCGTCGCGGGCCGCTGGCCCACCGGTCAGCCGGCCGCCATGCGGTAGCCGATGCCGCGGACGGTCTGGATCCGCGTCGCGGCATCGGTCCCGAGCTTGTCGCGCAGGTAGTGCACGTACGTGTCGACCGTGTTCCGCATCAGGAAGTCGCCGTACGGCCAGGCCTGCTCGAGGAGCTGGTCGCGGGACAGGACCTGGCCGGGGTGCCGGAGGAGGCATTCGAGGAGGCTGAACTCGCGGGGTGAGAGGTCGACCGCCTTCCCGCCGACGGTCACGAGCCGCCGCTCCTCGTCGAGGCGCAGCGGGCCGTTGGCGAGGACGGCGCCGCGCCGGCCGACGGTGGTGTGCGAGCGGCGATCGAGGGCTCGCAGCCGCGCGACGAGCTCCTCGTAGGCGAATGGCTTGACGAGGTAGTCATCGGCGCCGGCGTTGAGCCCGGCCACGCGGTCGGGAATCGCGTCGCGCGCGGTGAGCATCAGGATCGGCAGCTTCGAGCCCTCGTCGCGCAGTCGCCGGGCGACCTCGATGCCGCTGATGTCGGGGAGGCCGATATCGAGGATCACGAGCTCGATGCCGTCGCTCTCGGCAACCTCGAGCGCCTCGTCGCCGGTGGTCACCAGCTCGACGAGGTGCCGATCGCCCTCGAGCAGGCGCTTCAGCGAGCGGCCGAGCCGTGGGTCGTCTTCGACGACCAGAAGATGCATGGCGGCCATGCTACGCCGCCGGCTCTGGGAATCTGCTGGGAGCCACACGGCAGCCGCCCGACCGCGACGGGTGGCGTCGCCGATAGGCCCCGGGCGTTCCCATGACCCTCCCACGCCCCGCCTCGACGGTGATCCCCGACAGCTGGCAGTTCCTCACCCCGCAATAGGCCGCCCCGCGGAGGCCGCGCCGCACGAGGCCCGCCGCGGGGCCGGCATCCTGCTCGGCCGCGCGAGCGTTTCGACGCAGCGTCAGGGGAGGAGCCCGACGATGGCGGTGACGAGGCGGTCCGGCGCTGCGCTGTCGGCATCGAGCACCAGGTCGGCGATCGAGGCGTAGAGCGGGGCGCGCTCGACCACCGCCCGCTCGATCCACGCCGCTCGATCGCCGGCCCGCCAGGGCCGATCGCCGGCCTCCGCGGCACGCGCCAGGATCGTTGCCACGGTCACCCGGAGCCAGACGACGAAGCCCGCCGCGGAGATGCGGCGGCGAGCACCGGGGTCGAGGATGGTGCCCCCCGCGGCCGCCACGATGCACGGCGGGGGCTCGGCCAGCAGGAGATCCAGGGTCTCCACCTCGGCCGCGAGCAGCGCAGCCTCGTCGCTTGCCGCGAGCAGCTCGCGGGGCGTGCGTGCGGCCACGGCACCGAACCTGGAGTCGTTGTCGTGATACAGCCAGCCCGTGCGGTTCGCGAGACGGCGCCCGACCGTGGTCTTGCCGCTCCCCATCATGCCGATGAGAATGATGCGACGCGGGGGCTCCGAAGCGACCTCATCCACCGCCTCAGGGTACGCGGCTAGCCCGCCTCACCCAGTACTGGGGATTCGCGTTGCGGGACCGACACCGGCTCCATCACCTCCATCGCAACGCCGGACGGCAGGCGCTGTCGGAGGGCGGCGACGGCATCAGCCAGGGCGGCATCTCCCGGCGCGGTCAGGCGGACCGTGAGCGACGCGGTCGCCGGCGTTGCTGCCGCGGGCATCGCTCCTTCGGCACGGACCGCCTGGTCGCGACGGAGAGCGGAGCCGTGAAAGGCGGCGACCGCGGCGGCGACGAGGAGCGCACCGATCGGCAGGCTCAGGTCGGCAAGGGCGTTCGCCGACAGCGACACGCCGAAGACGCTGCCGAACGCGCGGTACAGGATGAAGCCGAGGCTCGCGATGCCGGCCAGGACCCCGGCGCCGAGACCCAGCAGCAGGGCCGCGCGCCGCGTCGCCGAGGTGGCCTCGCCGACCGCGTCGGCCGCCCTGCGCGCGGCTGCCTCGCGCCAGCGCCACAGCCAGACGAGGATCCCGATGAGCGCGTAAGGCAGGAACTGCGCGAGCTGGCGACCCAGATCATCGCCGCCGGACAGCGTCCGCCCACCGGCCAGCGACTCGATCAGGATGCTCACCAGCCAGGCGACGCCGACCGCGCCGAAGGCCAGCCCGATGAGGGCTGTCGGGTAGAGTGCCCGGCGGTCCGCCGTCTGCACCCGCGCGTCCGGGCCCAGCGCCTGCGCCTCGTGGCGCATGCGCCGCCGGTGAGTCCACCAGGCGAGCAGGTACGGGATGGCGCTCGCGAGCGGCAGGATGACGCGCCCGGCGGTCTGCCGGGCGTTCGCAGAATCAGCGACGTCGAGAAGAGCCCGCAGCGCGTTGCCGATGCCATCTCCGGCGAAGTACAGCGCCGCGGCGCCCGTCGCCACGAGCGCTACCACGAAGTAGGTGAGACGCAGACGGGAGGGGCGCTCGCTGGCGCCGCGCCAGCCCGGATTCCGGATGAGCGCCTCGCCGTACAGCCAGTGCCCGAACCAGGTCGCGCCCCCGACGATCGTGCCAGCCAGGGCGCTGGCCAGCGGATACGTCCACCACTGCGCCGCGTCGCCCGAAGCAAGGCTTGGCTCGTCGAGGAGCACGCGGCCCACGAGCTCGATGAGGCCGTTGACGCCGCCGATGAGCACGAGCAGCCCGACGAACGCCGCAACGTAGAGGTAGGTCCGGGGCAGCCAGGCGCCTGCCCCGGTCATCGGTCCGTGACGCCAGTCCCGGGTGCGGACCCAGAGGTGGTAGCCCCACGCCGCCCCGGCAACGACGACGAGCGCGAGACTGCCGCTGATGCTCTGGCCGAACGTCGATGCGCCGAGCAGCGACTCGACGGCGAGCTGGATGAGCGAGGCGAGGCTCGTCGCACCGGCGATGAGCAGCGCGCCCATGGCGAGGCCGATGTAGAGGCCGCGCACGCCGGCGGTCCGCTCCGCATCCGCTCCGGGGTGCCCCGGCCGCACGCTGCGCTCGGCGAGCGTCCAGTGGATGAGCCACAGGGGCAGCGAGACGGCCGTCACCGCCGAGGCGACGGTGAGCTGCTGGCGGAGCGACTCCTCGTCCCCGAACAGCACGGCGGCCCGCAGGCCGAGCCGATCGAGGAGGACGCCCAGCAGGAGGGTCAGCCCGGCGGCGGCGTGTTAGCGTTCGCCGTCTGATGCCCGCGATCGATGAGCCGGCCCTGCGGGCCCTGGACTGGGCCGCCGCCGCGCCCCAGTGGGCGACGCTCCTCCTCGTCCACGGGCTCGGCGAGCACATCGGCCGATATGACCACGTGGGCCGCAGGCTGGCCGCGGCCGGGATCGGCGTCCACGGCTACGACCATCGCGGCTTCGGCGGATCGGCGGGCGTTCGTGGGCATGTGGACCGCTGGACTGATCTGCACGCCGACCTCGCCGGCCAGCTCGCCGCCACGCGGGCCGCGGCGCCTGACCTGCCGCTGGTCCTGTACGGCCATTCGATGGGCGGCCTCATCGCGCTCGGCTACGTCCTCTCCGCCGCGCTCGACCGGCTGCCGGACCGCCTGGTCCTGACCTCCCCGGCGCTCGACTCGACGATCGCGGGCTGGAAGAAGGGGTTGGCTCCGCTGCTCGGTCGCGTCGCGCCGCGGCTCCGCCTGCCGAACGGCATCACGCCCGGGATCCTCTCGCGGGATCCGGCGGTCGACGCGCGAAATCGGACCGACCCACTGATGGTCACCTCCTCGACCGCCCGGCTGGGGGCGGAGGGGTTCGCCGAGCAGGAGCGGCTGCGGCGCATGCTGGCGGCCGGCATCGGTCCGTCCATGCCGACGTACGTGATCCACGGCGCCGACGACCGTCTCGTGCCCGTGGGGGCCTCCGCCATCCTCGAGGGCCTCCCGAACGTGACCCGCCGCGTCTACCCCGGGCTGCGGCACGAGACGCACAACGAGCCGGAAGGGCTCGAGGTGGTCGATGACACGATCGCCTGGCTGCGGGACGAGCTCCTTCGGTAGGCGAGCACCGGGGCCTTGTGGCCGGAAGGTCCTAGATCTCGACGACGTCGAGCGCCTCGCTCCTTCCTTTGAGGAGGCGGGACCGCACGGCGGCCGGCGGCACGGCCCTCCCGACGCTCGTCAACGCTCGCTGCGGACCTCGTCGGCGAGCGCCGGCTTCGCCGCCCCGTCGGTGGCTCGCACGCCCGGGTCCACCGCCGACAGGCTGGCAAGGAACCGATCCACGACCGGGCCGATCCCGCGCTCGCGGAGGAACGCCTCGCCCTCGGCGACCGCGGCATCGGCCTCCGGGAAGCCGCCGCCCCCCAGCGTTCCGAGCCCGAGGCACAGGTAGGCGCGCCACAGAAGCAGGCCCGCCCGGTCGGCGAGCTCGAGCGCCACGACGACCGCGCTGCGCGGGTCCGGCGGGCCGGACTCGTCGTCGGCGGCCCAGGCCGGCGGATCGGCACCCAGGAGCCGGAGGCCCGCGAGAGCAGCGGCCTCGAGCGCGGCGCGCTGCGCCCCAGTGGCCGGCACGTCCGGCAGCGCATCGGCGACCTCGCGCAGCCGACCGGGGTCGCGACCGAGGATCGCGGCCGCCATCGCCTGCTGGATCGTCCACGTGCCCTGCTCCGATGCCCACGTCCCGCGCGTCACGTCGACCGCATCGGGATAGGCACCGGAGGCGATCCGCTGCACGGCCTCGGCGCCGGCGTACCACGCCTGCGCCTGGTTGCTCTCCGCGCTCAGCCCCTCCCGGGAACGGGCCAACAGGTCGCGCGCCTCGTCGATCTGACCACGCAACGCCTGCCGCGTCGCCCGCTCGGCCAGCGTCCAGTCGTGGTAGAAGCCGCTCATCTCGCCCGTGATCTCGGTCGCTTCGTCCACCCAGCTGTCGAGGTCGCCGAGATCGAGCGAAGTGGAGAGCAGCACGCCGAGGAACTGCCCGATCCACGTCCGCTCCCCGAGCCGCGACGCGAGCTCGTACCCCTCGCGCGCGTTCGCGAGTGCCAGCCGCTGGTCCTCGGCGCTGAGCGCGGCCATGAGGTTGTTCCGCGCTCGCAGCTCCGCCTGGAAGTTGCCCTGCCGCTGCGCCACCGCGATCGCGCCGCGCAGCGTGACCTCCATCTCGGTCCAGCGACCGAGCGTCAGCAGGGCCGGGCCGCGCGTGGTGAGGGTCTCGAGCACCAGCTTCTGATCGTCGAGCGCAGCAGGCGAGGCGAGCACCCGGTCGGCCCACTCGACGGCCTCGGGCACGTTCTGGATCATCAGCGCTCGCGCGATCTGCGCCTCGACCTCCGCCCGCTCCCGCGAAGGCGGCAGGTCGGCGGCCTCCTCGAGCGCCTCGCGAAGGATGGCGACCGCCGGCCGATCGCGGTGCTGCGACATCTCGACGGAACCGCGGAGGGCCCGCACGCGGAGCAGTCCCTGACGATCGCCGAGCGCGCGGACGAGCTCCACGGCGTGGTCGGCGTGCTGGACCGCCGGCTGGTAGCGGCCGCTGTGCATGGCGGCCTCGGCGGCTCGCTCCTCGAGGATCGCGCGGTCCGCGTCGCTGGTCGTGATGGCGATCGCCTGCTCGAGGTACGACTGCGCGCCCTCGTACGAATGGAGCGCGAGTGACCGATCCGCCGCGGCGCGCAGGGCGATCCGAGCCTGGGCTGCGAGCGCGTCTGCTTCGGCGCCGGGTGCCGTTGCGGCGTGGGCATCCATGTAGTGGCTCGCCAGCACGCCGGCCAGCTCGTCCTCGCCGAGCGCCTCGAAGTAGCGGGCCGCGGCGAGGTGCAGCGCGCGGCGGTCCGCCTTCGAGAGCAGGCCGTGCGCGACCTCGCGGACGATGCCCTGCACGAACTGGTACTGGCCCCGCTCCGGGGATCGTGGGTTCATCTCGTGGATGAGGAGGTCGCGTCGCACGAGGTCCGCGAGACGCGGCACGAGCGGCTCCTCCGGCTCGCCGGCGATGCCGGCGATCCCGGCGAGGGTGAAGCTCTGACCGAGGATCGCGGCCTGCTGGAGGAGGGTTCGTGCCGGAGCGTCCAGCGCATCGAGGCGCGACGCGATGAGCGCCTGGAGCGTCTCCGGGACGGCGAGCTCTTCGAGAGGTCCCTGCAGCTCCCAGTGATCGGCCCCAGCGACCCGGACGAGCCCTCCGCGGTCGGCGAGCATGCGGAGCGTCTCCACCGCGTAGAGCGGGATCCCCTCGCTGCGGTCGACGATCGCCGCCAGTGCACCGCTCGGGATCGCGGGAATGAGGCCGCGGATCATCGTCTCGATGTCGGCCCGCGCCAACGGCTCGATCTGCATCGTGGTCGCGCTCCGCGCGGCGCTCCCCCATCCCGGGCGGCGATCGGCAAGCTCCGGCCGCGCGAGGGTGATGACGAAGAACGGCAGGTTGCGTCCCGCCTCGAGCAGGTGCTCGACGAAGTCGAGCTGCCCCTGATCGGCCCACTGGAGATCCTCGAACAGGAGAACCGTGGCGCCGGCGGCGGCGATGCGCTCGAAGAAGGTCCGCCAGGCCGCGAACAGCTCATCGCGGGAGCCGTCGGGCATCTCGCCGAGCGCGAGCAGCCCGGCCAGCCGCGGCTCCACCCAACTGCGCTCGGCGGCGTCCGGCAGCCATTGAATCAGCGCGTCGTGGAGCTTGGCGCGCGCCGCTTCCTCGTCATCGGTCTCCGCGATCGTGGCACGTTGGCGGACCATCTCGGCCAGCGCCCAGTAGCTGATCCCTTCGCCGTACGCCGGTGAGCGACCCGCGTGCCAGTAGATCGTCCCCACCACGCCGTCGAGGTACTTCTCGAGCTCCCAGGCCAGCCTGGTCTTGCCGATGCCGCCCTGGCCGATGACGCTGACGAGGCGCGCCTTCCGCTCGCGCTCGGTGGCGTGGAAGAGGTCCTTGAGGAGCCGCACCTCGTCGTCGCGGCCGACGAACGGCGGCTCGAGGCCGGAGCTGCGGCCGTCCCCACCGCGCCGCGAGGCGACGCTTGTGGCACGCCAGATGGCGACCGACGCCGCCTTGCCCTTCAGCTCGTGCTCGCCGACCGGCTCGAAGGTGATCGATTTCGCGGCGGCGCGGTACGTTCCCTCGCCGACGAACACCGCGCCGGGCGGCGCCGCCGACTGGAGCCGCGAGGCGGTGTTGACGAGGTCGCCGGTGACGATCCCCTGCCCCACCGCGCCGACGGTCACCGCCGCCTCGCCGGTGAGCACCCCTGCCCGCGCCCGTGGCGTGCCGTGCTCGTCGAGGGCGGGCACGGCGGCGACTAGGTCGAGCCCGGCCCGGACGGCGCGCTCCGCGTCGTCCTCGTGCGCCGTTGGCGCGCCCCACACCGCCATCACCGCATCACCGATGAACTTCTCGACGGTGCCTCCGTAGCGCTCGATGATCGTCCGTGCGGCCTCGAAGTAGCGGCCCAGGAACTCACGCGTGTCCTCCGCGTCGCGCTGCTCGGACGCGGTCGTGAAGCCGACGAGATCCACGAACAGCACCGAGACCAGGCGCCGCTCCGTGGCGTGACTGGCAACGTCGGTTGCGGTGGGAGCCGCCGCCACATCGGTCCCGGTCGCGCGCAGGTCGAGCCCGCATTCACCGCAGAACTTGAGCCCTGGCGGGTTCGCCGTGCCGCACCGCGGACACGCCGCCGAGAGGGCGGCGCCGCACTCGCCACAGAACTTCCGGCCGGCCTCGTTCGCCGTCCCACACGTGGCGCAGATCACGCCGCGCACTGTACCCCCGAGGGTCGCTCCCCGTGAAGTCGGTCAGCCCTGCTCGATGATCTGCTTCGCCCGGTCAAGCGCTGCCATCTCGCCGTCCATCGAGCGCTGGACGGGGCGCGATAGGAACATCCCCCTGAGGCCGTCGAGGCGGGCGCTCAACGAGAAGCTCACCTCCGTGCCCGCGCCTGCCGGGCTGAACCGGAACTCGCCGACCGGGCGCGCCGGGCCGTCGATCACCCTGAAGGCGTACCTGGCGCCCGGCTCGAGGCCGGTCACCTCGATGTCTGCGGGATGGCCTCGCCCAAACGGACCCTTCACGACGTGGTGGATGGTCGCGCCGACCTTGATCGGACCTCGGGCGGCGATCTCCCTGACATGTTGCCGCCACCGCCGGTCATTGGCGGGATCGGTGAAGAAGGAGAACACCTCGGCTGGGGGTCGATCGATGTGGATCGTGCGCTGCGCTGACGGCATCATCGTGCTCCTGGTCGTTGAAGGCGCTCTGGCCCCGTTGGCGATCATCGTGCCACGCCCTGCGAACGCAGGCACGTCGAGCGAGCCTCAGGCGCGCGGACGCTGCTCGAGCTCGGCGATCCATGCCTCGAGGCGCGGGAGGTGCTCCTCGATGTGCTCGGGTCCAGCCTTGCGGACCCAGAACGCAGCGGCTGGCGTGATGTCGTGCAGCTGGCTCCAGGCGGCCATCAGCTCGCCGTGCGCGGCTGCCAGCTGGAGGTGGATGGTGTCGAGCGGGACGTCATGCATCGCCTCGAGGAAACGGGCATTGGCCGCGTCGACGTCGAGCTCGCCTTCGCGGTAGGTGCCGGCGGCGATCTGTCGCAGGTTGGCGGCGCCCTGCGCCATCCACGTCCCGAGGTGGGCGATCGCGTCCGTCGCGGTCCAGCCCTCCTCGAAGTACCCGGGTACCCCGGCCTCCGCGGGCGTGATGCGATCGATCAGCGTGTGGAGCCGATGCCACGTCGCGGCCTCGCCGACGATCTCCCACTCGTGCTCGTGATGATCGTGGTCCGCTTGGCCTGCGTCGTCGCTCATCGCACCATGCTACGCGCCGACGTCGGGGCGGCGCCCGCTCAGCTGCTGGCCCACGTCACCGACAACCTGGATGCGGTGCAACGTGTGGCATCGCGAGCTCTTCTGAGGCTCGGCACGGCGCGGGCATCGGTCGGAGATTGACTGCTCCGCGACCTCGACCCGTCGCTGGAGCGAACGCACGTCGACGTCAAGGGCAAGCTCGAGCAGACCGAGGTCGTGAGCCTCCTCATCGGTCCTGATCCGACGGCAGCGGGGCGCTAGGCGCGGACCTCCTGCCGCAGGAAGGAGACGTATCCCGCCACGAAGAGGGCGACCATCATCGCCACGAGCAGGACGAGCTGGGGCCACGCCACGAGCAGGCTCTGCTGGAGGGAGAGGACCGTCGGCAGCTGCTGGTTCAGCTGAATGACCTGCGCCAGGCCCGGCACCGCGACGGCGGTGGCGCCGGGATTCAGGAGCGCGGTCGTCACCTCGCGAAAGATCGTTGAAGGGCTGATCGACGACAGCTGCTGCTCGAGCTGAGCGTGGGCGAGCGCCGCGGCGCCGGTTGCCTGTCCTGTCTGCGGGTCGAGAACGCCGGCCACCAGCCGGGCGAGCAGGATGCCGAACAGGCTGAGCGCGAGCCAGACGCCGATGGCGACGAGCGCCGAGGTCGCGGCGCGCCGGAGAACGACCGAGCAGAGGATGGCGAACGCCAGCCACAGACCGATGTACACGATCGCGACGACGAGCCAGACGAGCAGGCGTCCGACCTCGCCCACCGTCGGGACGATCCCCAGTCGCAGCAGACCGATGCCGGCGACGACGAGCATGACCGCGGTCACCGACAGCCCGATCACCGCCAGCCCGGCGACGAACTTGCCGTTGATGACATCGTCGCGATGGATCGGCTGCGAGAGCAGGCGTGGCAGGGTGCCCTGCGCCCGCTCACCGTTGATGGCGTCGAAGCCGAAGGCAATGCCGAGCAGCGGCGCCAGCAGCGAGACGAGGCCCACGAAGGACGGCACCGGGTCGGCACCGATCGTGAACAGGGCGAGGAAGACCGCCGAGGCGCCGCTCGCCTGCTCGGCCGCGCCGCGGATCGTTCCCGACGCCGCGTAGACGGGCGCGATCGCGGCGAGGCCCAGGATCGCCAGCAGGATCACGAAGCGGAGGCTCGTCAGCGATTCGGCCAGCTCCTTGGCGGCCACGACGCGCCAGCCGCCTCCGCGCCGGCGCAGCCATGCCGGCGCCTCCTCGCGGATCGTCGCCCGGGGCGCCGGCGCCGGCGCCGGCGTGGCGTCAGGCTGCGCGGTCACGGTCGTCCTCCGGGCCGCGCGCCAGGCGACGGTAGACCTCGTCGAGGCCGAGCGTGGCGTCTCCCGCCTGCGCGGCAAGCTCGGTGACGCTGCCCTCGGCGACGAGCTTGCCGCGCGAGAAGATGCCGACCCGGTCGCACAGTTGCTCGACCTGGCTGAGCAGGTGGCTTGATAGGAGCACTCCGATTTCCCGCTCCGCCACGAGCCGACGGACGAGCGCGAGCAGGTCGGCCACACCGGTCGGATCGATCGAGGTCGTCGGCTCGTCGAGGATGAGCACGTCCGGCTCCTTGACCAGCGCGTCGGCGATGCCGAGCCGCTGGAGCATGCCGCGCGAATAGGCATCGGTCGGGCGATCGGCGGCATCGGTCAGCCCGACGTCGGCGAGCACCCCGTCGATCCGTTCCGCCTCCTCGGCGGGCGCGAGGCCGTTCAGGCGGGCGGTGTAGCGCAGGTTCTCGCGACCGGTGAGGCGACCGTAGAAGCCCACCGCGTCCGGCAGGTAGCCGACGCGGCGCTTCACCTCGAGGGGCCGCCGGGCCGGGTCGAGCCCCACCACCGTCGCCGTGCCGGAGGTTGGTTCCGAGAGGCCCAGCAGCATGAGGATCGTCGTCGTCTTGCCGGCCCCGTTCGGACCCAGCAGCCCGTAGATCTCGCCGTGGTGCAGCTCGAGGGTCAGCTCATCGACCGCCACGAGCTCGCCGTAGTGCTTGGTCAGCCGATCGGCACGGACGAGCGGCACGCCGCTGGTCATCGTCGACCGTAGCGGCGGAAGACCCACGCCATGGCGCCCAGCGTGCCCAGGATGAGGAGGAGCCCAACGATCCCCCAGATCGGCGGCGTCTCGACCGTCACGCGAATGTCGATCGAGCTCGTCGTGTCGCCCGCGCTCGCCTTGAGGGTCACGACGTAATCGCCGGCGATCGCGTCCGCCGATGGCGTGATGTGGGCGACCGCGCTGATCGATCGCCCCGCGGCGACGGCGTCGATCGACGCCGGATCGAAGGTCACAGTCCAGTCGGTCGGGGCGGTGCCGCTCAGCGCCACGCCCTGCAGCGGGGAGGTGCCGGTGTTCTCGACGACCACCGAGAAGTCGTGCGCGGCGCCCGCCGTCGCGCTCGTGTTCAGCCGCTGGTCCGGCGTGGCGAGTGTCATCGCCACCTTCCCGGTGACCTCGATCGACAGCTGAAGGTCCGCGGTCTGGGTGCCGGAGACGGCGCGGACCGCCAGCGGGTACGTGCCCGCCGCGACATCGGTGGGTGGCGTCGCGGTCACCGTGATGGCCTTCGTCGCACGCGCGTCGACCGCCAGGCTCGCGGCCGTCGTCTGTCCGGTCGGTTCGGCGGTCACATCCCAGCCGCCGGGCCCCTGCGCCTGAAGCGAGAAGGTCAGCTGCTGCGGCGTGTCGTTCGCCAGCGTGAGGCTGAAGCTGAAGGTCTGGCTCGAGGTGCCGCGCAGCGACGGAATGTCGGAGGTGAGCTGGACCGTGCCACCCGACGCCTTGGCGACGTGCAGGTCGACGTGCAGGCTCGATCGGGCGTCGCTCACCGTCCCCGTGACGACGAGCGTCGTCACGCCGTCTGGGGCGTCGGCCGGCACACGGACATCCAGCGACAGCTCGGTGGACGCGGGGCCGGCGGTGACGCTCTGCACCTCGTTGCCACCACCCGACAGGCTGACCTGCCATCCCTTCGGGATGCCACTGACCGCGAGGTCGACGCGCTCGCTGGCCGGGGCACTGACGTCGACCTTCAGGCTCACCGACGTTCCGGGCTGCACCGAGACCGATGGGAACGGCGTCGTGATCGTTGGGGGACTCGCCCCCAGGGCCGCTGCCGGTGCCGCGACAGCGAGGGCGATGCCCGCCGCAAGCGCCAGGACTCCCACGCGACCGCCGAGACCCGCGCCCGACCTGCTGCCCATCGGCCACCACCTCGTACTGCTGAAGTTTCGCTGCGCGGCGCGCGAGACGGTCGCGACACGACCGGGGCGCGGAGCCGGGAGCAGGATAGGACGGCTGCCTGAATCGACGGTTGCGGCGCCGTGAAGGCTTCTTATCCGGGCATCGCGGGCCTGACGGCCGCTGGCTGCATCGAGGGGGCGGTCCTTCACGCCCTGTCGAGACCGGCCTGCAGGCTGCGGTACGCCTGGCGGAGGAGGCGCGCCACCTTCGGCCAGTAGTCGGTGCCGCGCCCGCCCGGGCCGTCCGGGTCCGTGTTCGCGCCCCGGTCCCGGATCTCGGCCGCGAGACCGCGCTGGCGGCCCGCATCCGCGACGGCGGACTCCGGCACGTCATAGAGGGCAGCGTAGAGAACGGTGATCGCGTCACCCGCGGCATGGCCGGCCGACACGCCGATCTCGCGTCGCACGACCCACCAGCGCAGCTCACGCTCGGCCACCGTGGCCACCCGGTCGGGTGGCACTCCGAGCGCGCGGTAGCCGCGTGCGATATCGGTCAGGAAGCGGTCGTACCCGCCGCTGGCTCGCGCGAAGCCGGATGCGGCACGGGCGAGCCAGAACGCGCCGAAGAGCGAGGAGATCCAACCGCGACCGGCCTGGGCACGGTTCGCAAGAACGAGGAGCGCGAAGAGCCGCCCCGGCTGACGTCGGTAGTAGGCCCTCCACGCGCGCAGCTCGAGGCGCGCGAGCCGGTCAGGATCGAAATCGCGCCCCCACGCGGCATCTTGCGGCACGCCCCCGATTATCGTCCGCGCGATGCTGCGCTCGCACCAATGTCCGGACCGATGGACCTCCTATACAGCCGCGCTGGCTCCCGGAGCTGCCGGCGGCGGCGGGGACTACCCGCCGAGCCTGCCACGGGCTACGCTACCGGCCATGACTGCCCGAACCGCGTCCCAGCCGATGGTCGCCGACGCGGCGCGACCCCGCGGTCGGCTGCGTGAGAGCATCGCGCCGTTTCTCTCATTCTTCAACGGCCCCTTCTCGCAGCTCAACGAACAGCCGGATGTGGCGAACTTCGCTGTCGGCAACCCGCAGGAGATGCCGCTCCGCAGCTACGTGGAGGCGCTGCGCCGCCACGCCGAGCCGCTCGACAAGGACTGGTTCGCCTATAAGCTGTCGGAGCCGGCCAGCCAGCGCACGGTCGCCGCCACGCTCAGCAGGCGAACGGGCATGGCCTGGGATCCGGCCGACGTGGCGATGACGAACGGCGGCTTCGCCGCGCTGGCGGTTGCCTTCCGGACGCTCGTCGATCCCGGCGACGAGGTGATCTTTCTGTCGCCGCCATGGTTCTTCTACGAGCTGCTCATCCTCGCCGCCGGCGGTGAGCCGGTGCGCGTCAGGCTCGACCCGCCGTCATTCGACCTCGACGTCGAGCGGATCACGGCGGCCATCGGTTCGCAGACGCGCGCGATCATCGTCAACAGCCCGCACAACCCGAGCGGTCGCATCTATTCGCGGGAGGCACTGAGTGCGCTCGCCACGGCGCTGACGGACGCGTCAGCGCGCATCGGTCACCCGGTCTGGATCGTCTCCGATGAGCCGTACAACCGGATCGTCTTCGATGGGGGCGCCTATCACAGCCCCGCGGAGCTGTACCCGCACACGATGATCACCTACTCGTATGGCAAGACGCTGCTCGCGCCCGGTCAGCGGATCGGCTTCGTGACCGTCCCGCCCACGCTTCCGGAGCGTGCCGAGGTGCGAGACGAGATCATCCTCCAGCAGTTCGCGGGCGGCTACGCGTTCCCCAACGCGCTGCTCCAGCATGCGCTCGCGGACCTCGAGCAGCTGTCAATCGACATCGGCGCGCTCGAGCGGCGGCGCGACCGGCTCGTGCCCGCCCTGCGCGAGCTCGGCTATGACGCCTCGATGCCGGAGGGGACCTTCTACACGATGGCGCGCTCGCCGATCCCCGACGATCGGGCCTTCGCCGACCTGCTGGCCCGCCACCGCGTCCTGGTGCTGCCCGGCACGGTCGTCGAGGTTCCCGGCTGGTTCCGCATCAGCCTCACGGCGTCCGACGAGATGGTCGAGGCGGGCATCCCCCGCTTCGCGGCCGCGATGGACGAAGCCACGCGCTAGGCGGGACAGGGAATGGAGCTATCCCGCGCCACGCGCGAGCTGATCGAATCAAACGCCGTGGCGACCATCGCCACCGTCAATGCCGATGGCTCACCGCAGCTGAGCCAGGCCTGGATCGGGCTCGAGGAGGGTGAGATCGTCATCGGCACGCTCGACGACCAGCGCAAGCTCCGCAATCTGCGCCGCAATCCGCGGGTGGCGGTCAGCGTGCAGGGGCCGCGCATCAACCAATGGGGCCTGCGGGAGTACCTGGTGGTCGACGGCACGGCTCGAGTGACCGAGGGCGGAGCCGCGGCGCTGCTCCAGCGCCTGGCGCACGTCTACATCGGTCCGGAGGCAGTCTTTCCCGGCATGCCGAACCCGCCGCCCGGCTATGTGACCCGGATTCGGATCGACCGCGTCGGCGGCATCGGTCCGTGGCGGGAGGAACCCTCCTAGCGACCGGCGAGGGCGTCCAGCTCGTCGTGCAGCGACGCCAGGTCGGGATCGGTGTGGCTGAACTCGACGAGCTCCGGGCTCAGCGCGAAGGCATCGCGCAGCAGCCCGCGCGCAGCATCGGTCTCGCCGGTGAGTGCCCGGTAGCAGGCGAGGTCGTAGAGTCCGGTCCCGCGGTCGGCATCCGGGAGGCTCGGGGCGCCCACCAGGCTCTGTGCCTCATCGGCAAATGCCGCCAGGCGAGCCTCGTCGAGCGCCACGCCCGCCTCGCGCAGCCAGCGCAGATGGACGAGCGCGTGGAGCACGCCGTTGCCGAACGTCCCGCCGATGAGCCTGCCGGACGTCTTGATCGCGTCGGGGTCCGACCGGCGTAACTCGCCGACCAGCCGCTCAGCGGTCGAGTCCGCCTCCTCGACCACGTCGTCCCACGACCAGTCGCCACGCGCCGCCCGGAGCTCCTCGTTCAGCGGGTCCTCCTCCTCGCGGGAAAGTCCGGCGGGGAGCTCGTGGCCCTCGCGGATGGCGGCGAACCGATCCGCCTGCCGCCCCTTCCACGCGGTCAGGTGCGCCTGGTGGTCCTTCGGGCTCCAGTCGCCCTCGCGAATGGGCCGATGGAGCGCCGCCTCATCGAGCGCACCGAACAGGTCGCGCTCCGCGCGTCGGGTCGCCACGATCGTGGCGGCGAGGTCATCGGTGAGAGCGTCGGGCCCGCTCGCGGCCAAATCGGTCATGCCCGGAAGTATGGCGCCGGAAGGGGCGTCGCGTGGGGCGCGCGTCAGTAGCCGGGACCTCCACCGCCACCGTTGTTGCAGGCCGCGAGCGCGACGAGCACGAGCGTCCAGCCGAGGAGGACGACTCCCCGATGGGCGGAAAGCAAGAGCTTGAAGGTATTCATGATCTGGCTTGCGGCAACCGGCGTGCCAATCATGGCCGCAGAGATCGGGCCAAGGAGAAGCGGCTCCTGCGGCAATGGATGCCGGGCCACTGCCGTTGCTACTGCCCGCCGCCCTCGAGATCCGCGACACGCGCACGGACGAGATTCTCGAGGACGACGTCCGGAAGGGGATGCTCCGGCGTGAAATGCACGCTCCCTTTCGTGCGACCGTAGCCCTTCAGCGCTTCCTCGTGCTCCTTCAGGAACGTGTCGGTCAGCGGATAGAGACTGCAGTGCGCCTTCCAGGCGGCGTACGACATCACCCCGCGGCCGTGCAGCTTGAAGGTCGGCATCCCGTAGCTGATCGTCTCGACCGCATCCGGCAGGACGCGAGCGATGACGCCGCGGACCTGCTCGAGCAGGGCCCGCTGGGCTGGCGGCAGCTTGGCCAGGTAGGTGTCGATCGGCGATGGGTCAGGCATGGGCTCATGATATCGGCGCTGGCATCCCATCAGCCAGCCGTAGACCGCCGAGCGGATCAGCCACCCAACGGCTATGCCCCCAGCTGGATCGCCTGGAGCAGCGAGCCGAACGCCGCACGCACCGCCGCCTCGTTCGCGGGCTGGTCGTAGGTGACGAACACGTACGCCTGGCCGTCGACCACCGTGTAGGCGGTCATCGAGAACACGCCGCCGTCCGGCGGGCAGTGGACCACGTCGACCCGGGCGGGGACTCCACCGATCGTCGCTTCGGTCGTCTCCTCGGGCGTCGCTGGGAAGTCATGGGCGGTGACGTTCGTGGCGGTCAGCGCGTCGGCGAACGCAGCGAGGGTGTCGGTCTTCGCCTCACCGAACGCGAACACGGCGGGATCGGTCCGATCAGGGTGTCGACGAACGGGTCACCGTCGCCAGGCGCGCCCGTGCCGTCCCAGGCGCTGGTGGCGGGCTTGAATGCCCAATCCGGCGAGGTGACGGTGTAGCCATAGAGCGTCGACTGGAACGGACCGGTGGGGATCGGGGTGGGGCTCGGGGTGGGGCTCGGGGAGGGCGTCGGGGTGTCCACCGAGGATGACGGGCTGGAGGCGGCGCACGAGGCAAGCAACGCAGCCGAGGCAACGAGCGCGATCGATCGTCGCAGGACGGGCATGGTCACCTCGGATGATCGGCCGAATGTCGCGAGAGTCGCGGGCGGTGCGACCGACCGCCAGCATGAGCCCGCGCCGATCAGGTCGAGCGCACCGCCGCATCGAGCGCCGCGGCCGCGTGCAGGCGGCCCGTGTCCAGGAACGGGATGCCGTGCCAGCGCGCACCGGTCAGCAGTAACGGGAGCTCGGTCCCACCAAGGATGACGCCGTCAATTCTCTGCTCGGCCTGCATCCGCGCGACGACGCCCAGCAGGGCGTCGCGGCTCTGCGGTACGAACTGCGCGTGGAGCAGCTCGCGCACGTAGATGTCATGGATGAGGTGTTGATCCGCTGTACCGGGATGCATGACGTCAATTCCGCGGGGGCCGAAGACAGGCCGATAGAGATCAGCCTGCACGGTGAACGTCGTCGCCAACAGGGCCGGCCGATGCACCCCCTGCTCGACAGCCGCCATGCACGCCGCTTCGACGATGCTGATCAACGGTATCGGCGACCCTGCGCCAACCTCGTCGAACACGACGTGGAGCGTGTTCGAGGCCAGCAGGGCGAGATCAGCGCCGGCAGTGGCGAGCAGCGCAACCTCGTCCACGAGCGCCGCCGCCAGCTCGTCGTGACGGCCCCCACCGACGAAACCGAAGAGCTCGGCCGCGCGATCGCCATCGAGACTGTTGACGAGGATCCGCGGAATGCCATCGCCGAGACGCTCGCGCGACAGCGCCACCAGCGCTCGGTAGTACTCCGCGGTGGAGTCGGGCCCCGTCCCACCGACGATGCCGATCGTCTTCATTGGCCGCAGTGTGCCACTGCCGACCGGCCAGGCCGCGTCGAAGGCGGCCCGATGCTCCGCGCCGTCGAATCCGACCTTCCGGGCACCAGCATCATCTGGTGTCGTTGAGACCGGCCCCGGCGAGCCACGATGACTCGGGCTGCTCAACGTCCGCCGACAAGGAGGTCAACACCCATGGCTGAACCGACCGTGGACACCCTGCGCGACATTGCCACCGCCTTCAACCGCCACGACCTCGACGCGATCATGCCCGCGATCATTGCCCGCTTCAACCTGACCCCACCGGCCCGAAGCTGAGGCGGCATCGCCCCACCCCGGCTATTCGGGCGGCGGACGACCGATGATGACTCCTCGGCCGTGGCTCAGCCGGCGGCGACGGGCTCCATCTGCTCCACCCACTGTCGGCGCCACTCAGGGGCCTCGAAGGGGCTCGCGAAGTAGTCGGTCTCACGCGTGATCTTCCCGTCCGCGTCGCACTCCAGAATCGCGACCAGGCTGATCGGCGTGCCGTCGCCGTAATCGATGGTCGCCTCGGCAATCCACGCCTGGCCGGGCTTCACGATGCGCCGCAGGGTCAGCTTGGGGGACGATCCGGTCGCGCCCTCGTAATGCTCGTTCACGGCGATGACATTCTCGCGACCGCGAATCCGCTCCCCGGACTGCGGCCATTCCTGGACGAGGTCCTCGGTCGCCATGCCTGGGATCCGTTGCCCCAGCTCCTGCACATCGCCAGCTGAGAAGAGATCGCGGAGCTGACGCTCCATCGTCTCGGTGTCCATGACGGACGCCTCCTGCTCAGAGTCACGTGGCGGACCCCACC
Source organism: Candidatus Limnocylindria bacterium (assembly GCA_038209995.1). Lineage (GTDB taxonomy): Bacteria > Chloroflexota > Limnocylindria > QHBO01 > QHBO01 > JAICQM01. The sequence goes on from JBBQXD010000020.1 coordinate 27,665, forward strand.
GATCCAAGACCGCGCAACGTATCGGCTGAGTGTCCTCCCGCACGATCATCGTGTCGACCTCAGGATGCCCGCGCGCAGCTGCCGCTTCAGGATCCACTGACCGGCCATCACCATCAGCGAGCCAGCGATGCGTCCCCGGAGGCCGAAGAACTCGCGATGGCGCTCGCACGTGATCCGGGAGCCGCTCCCATCGGGCTGGATCTCATGGCGGATGGTGCCGTCGCGCGCGACGTTGGAATCGAGCTGCGTGAGGGTCACGGCGCCGGGCTGCGACCAGTCGTGGCGCTCCCGGCTCCAGGTGAAGGGGAGCCCCTCGGTCACATCGGCATCGGTATCGCCCAGCCGGTGCAGACGGCAGAGCAGCGTGTAGTGGGTGTTCTCGACCGGCCCGTGCATCCCTAGCGACGGCTCACCCTGTGGAGCGCGGGAACGTCAGCCAGCGATAGGCCCATGAGTCGCGCTGAAGGACCGCATCCAGGGCAGCGTTGCGCTGCCGCATGAGCGCATCCAGGACGTCGTAATCGAGGCCGCGAACCCCCTCGAGCATGTCCGCGTAGGCGAGCCCCGGCTGCGCAACCGCCCGCAGGACCTGGCTCCACTCGTCGTTGCGCGCCTCGATGCGCATGATGCGTTCGGCCGGCGCGCGAACCCCTCGCGCCATCGTTGTGGGATCGTTCAGCTTGTGCATCGCCCGGCGTTCGTCGCGCGTCGGCCGCGATGCACGCCGCAGCTCGTTGTAGGCGCGCCGCGCCGCTCCCCGCATCGTGTTCGACACGATCCAGCCCTGGAGCGCGGCGCGCGGCGTGTCGAACCGCAGAAACGCTCGCCGTGATACGCAGATCAACGCTGCCGCCAACCCGGTGAGGAGTACCACGAGGTGGAACGCCAGCGGAGGTCCGGTGAGGTACACCAGACCGATGAGGAACAGGGCCGGAAGGGACCAGAGGAGCAGCCCGAACAGCGGCACTGAGCGCAGCAGCCAGATCACCATCCACGGTCCCAGCGCGAGGGCGACCTCCATCCCGCGGCGGAGCGACGGGGGCAAGATCGTCATGACCCCGAGAATCGCGAGCGTGGCCGTGAGCGCCACGATGAGGCCCACCGTCCACGACATGAGCTCGCGCCCGACGAGCTCGCCGGTTGTCCCTCGCTGCATCTTCTCTGGGTAGAGCTGCGGTCCTCGATGACCATCCTAAGCCCCCGGACGGCTTTCCGCCGCGCGAATTCGGGCCTGGCGGAGATGAGCAACCCGGCCGGCGCCAACGCCGACGTCATGGACCGAGCGCGGATGCATGACGCCATCGCCACCGATGACGGTGGTCGGCGCCTCGCGCTGATCGTCGAGCACGGCACCGAGATCTACCGACGCCTGGCATCGATGTTCCGGGCCGTCAGCGCCGCGGCGTCGGTCGATCCCGACGTCGACGAGGCGTGGAATGGCATCGTCGAGGCCGGCGCACCGGGATGCGGCGCTTCATGGACGTCATGGAGAACCGTGGCGAGCTCCGCACCGGCCTCGGACCGTCGCGCGCTGTCGACATCATGTCGGCGATCAATCGGCACGAGGTGTTTCTCGCCCTCACCGTCGAAAGTGGCTGGTCGGTGGAGGGGTACAAGGCATGGACGTACGCGATGCTTGCCCGCCAGCTCCTCAACGATCGCGAGGCCGCGGCTGCGGTGGCGCCTGGCTCCTCAGCGACGGCGGGGCTCTCCTTCAACGCCGCCCTCCGAGATCTTCCGGTCTGAGCCGCTGACCGCCGCCATCAGCGACGAGGCGGGATTCGAGATCACCGCCGTCGCCGTTAGCTGCCCACCCTGCACGTGGGCCATCCATCCGGTGGGTCATGCATCGGGTGAGTCAAACAGGCAACGCGATGGCTGAATACCCACCCGGTGCGCGGGCAGTGGCAGACCGATCCACCCCACCGGCACAGGAGTAGTTGCGACCCAATGCCCCCGCGACATCGGCCGAACGCGACCAATGGGAGATCAGGGCTCCCAGGCTCTCCACGATCGGGTGTGCACCAGGATCCTGCGCTCGAGCCTCCCGAGACGTCGGCGACAATGCCGATGCCCGGCGATTTAGCCGCGCCGACGCCCGAGCGCACGTCGAGCCGGCGCGTTCCACGGGTCGCGCTCGGTGCAGGCATCACGGTGCTCGCGGCGCTTGCGTTCGGGGGCTACCCGGTGTTCCGCGCCCCGGAGCACACGTCAGTCGAGCCGGGTCCGAACGCCGTGCTGGTCCTTGATGCGGCCACCGGCGAGCCGCGCGACGCGGTCCAGGTTGGCACCGATCCCGGCGCGATCACCTACGCCGACGGCATCGCGTGGGTTGCCAACTTCGAGGATCGGACGGTGCAGCCGAGCAACGCGGACGGTCGCGGCGGCGGCGCTCCGCTGGGCGGAATTCCGGGGAATCCGATCTGCAGCGCGGCGGGGAACGGCGCGCTCTGGGTGGGGATCGGCTTCCCGAACGGCCAGCTGGTGCGCATCGCACTGGACTCGCATGACGCGGTCGACGAGGTCCTCGGCTCGCAGTCCGGCATCGACGCGATCGCCATCGGCGAGGGCGCCGTCTGGATCACGAACAGCCAGGACAACACGCTCGTCCGCCTCGACGTGAACGACCCGACCCAGCAGCGCACCCTTGAGCTGCCACGCGCCGGACCCGCCGGGATCGCCGTGGCTCCCGGTGCGATCTGGGTGGCGGAGCGGCTGCGAGGCGCCGTCGTCGAGGGGATCCGGTGACGCTCACCGTCCGCCGCACGATCGACGTGCTCTCCGGCGCACCCGAGCAGATCGCCTTCGGCGAAGGGTTCGTCTGGGTGACGAACCCCAGCGCGGACTCGGTGATCCGCATCGACCCGGCGCCGAATGGACAGGCGACCACGATCCCCGCGGTCGGCAACGGGCCGGCCGGCGTCGCCGCGGGGGGCGGATCGGTCTGGGTGGCAAATCGCCTCGGCAGGTCAGTGGTGCGCATCGACCCCGCGCGGGACCACATCATCAGCACGACCAAGCTGCCGGCAGGCGTCAGCCCGGAGGGCATCGCGATGGGTGCCGGCAGGGTGTGGGTCACGCTGCGCGGCCACTAGGGGCGAGCGGCCTTCCAGTGATACCACGCAGTCCCCGCAATTCGATTGCGGCGGGGCATGTACCCGACCGGATGCTAGCATGCGCCCCTCCAAGCGAAGAGCCGGATATGCACACACATCGGCGATCCTGGGCGATCGTGTTGGCCGTGCTCGTCGTCTCCGCGATAGCGGGCTGCGTGAGCAGCACACCGGCGAGCAGCTCCGCGACGGCCAGCGGCAGCGCCGCGACGGCAACCTCGAGCCAGCTCGCCCAGACGCCGGCGGCATCGCGGTCCCCAACCGAGACGGTGGTCGACCTGGTCTTCACCGGAACGAAGGCGTTCGTCGCCAAGGGTTCGGCCGGCCGCTGCAGGACCCTGACGATGAGCGACGGCAGCGTGAGCTTCGGGTTCGAGGCGACCGAGGCGGATTACCGCGGCCTCGGCCTGAGCTACTCGATGGCCAACCTGTCCGGCGACTACGTGGATATCAAATGGGTCATCGACGCCCAGACCGCCTACGGACTCCCCGCAGATGGGAAGGCGATCCTATCGGCCGATCACCACTCCGTCCAGATCGACACTGAATTGTCTCCTGGCCAGACGCCCGGCGCCCCCCTGCCGGGACCGGAGCACGTGAGCGGCACGATCAGCTGCCCCTGATTCGGACATATCCGGCGTCCCCAGCCCGATTGGTCGCCCTGGAGCCCCGCCGGGTCGAGTCCAATGTCGAAGACGGGACCCGGCGCAGTGCCGACGGAGTAGTTCTCGGCCCAGTGCACGACGCCGACACGCAGGGTGCCGCCGGCCGCGGGGCGTGTCGATCCGGACGGCGATGGGGACAGCGTGGGCTGACACGCCGTGAGGGCAATCGCCAGCGCGAAGACCACCACCATCCCGCGGGGCAGGTGTGTCGAAGGCGCTGGCGGCATGCCGAACGATTGGCTGGGTTCGAATCTCGGCGAACCATGACGGCTGCTGCTCCCGTCCGCGTGCAGGCGAGAGTGTGCGGCGGCAGGGGGCGCATGGCAATGCGTTCGCGCCGCGCTTGCGATCCGCACGCCCGGGTCCAAGACTATGGGCATGACGAGCCTGAGTCGCCTCGAGGCCTTCTCCGATGGCGTCTTCGCCATCGCGATCACGTGCTCGTGCTGGGCATCCACGTCCCGCCGCCCGACGCCCCGCTGGGGCCGGCGCTGCTCAACCAGTGGCCGGTCTTCCTCGCCTACGTGGTCAGCTTCCTGACGATCGGCATCATGTGGATCAACCACCACCGGCTGTGCCAGGTCATCGGTCAGTCGAACACGACGTTCGCGTTCATCAACGTCGTGTTCCTGATGGTCATCGCGTTCATCCCCTACCCCACCGACCTTCTCGCCGAGCGGCTCGGCAACCGCGTCGACGCCCAGCTGGCGACCTTCTTCTACGGCGCCACCATGGTCCTCATCGCGATCATGTTCAACGGCCTGTGGCTCTACGCCGCCAGCCGCGGCGGCCACCTCTTGCGCACCGATCTCGAGAGCGGCTCTCACGGCTCCGCCGCCCGCGGCTACCAGTACGGGCCGCTCGTCTACCTGCTCATCACCCTGACCGCGTTCCTGAGCCCGCTCCTCAGCCTCGCCCTGTTCCTTGCCTACGCGGTCTACTGGGTCCTGCCGGTGAGCATGCCGAGCCCGTCCCAGCCGGAGGTCTGAGCGTCAGCGCGTGGCTTCCGGGCGCTATATGCGTGGGGTGGATCAACCAAACGCCGCGGTGGCCGAATACCCACCGAGTGGGTGAAAGCGGCAACGGGATGGACTCTGCGTGGCTGCGTTACGCGCGTAGACGCATGAACAGTCAGCAGCGTCGCAATTTGACCCACCACGTGGGTACGAGGCGGCCGGGTCGTGCCCCCGCAGCGCCGCAGATTCAGCCTCGGCGCTCGAGACGAACCGCCGGCACGACCTCGTCGATGAAGCGCCGCAACGAGGTCATGGGCCGTGATCAAGCCGCCGGGCTAGAGGACGAGCCCCCAGTACCGCGCGGTAGCCATGCAGAAGACCGCGATCCCCACCCCGACCAGCACCCATACCCCGGCGCGGCGCCCCTCGCCGCCGGCCCGCATGAGCGTCGCCCGCTCCTCGTCGCTTGGCGGCCGCCCGGCCGCGAACGCGGCACCCAGCGTCCGCTCCACGATGAGCGTCCGCGGGAAGACGTACATGCCACCGAGGCCCAGGCTGAGGATGCCCGCCACGCCGCCGATCGTGAAGCCGATCCGCGATGGGTCGAACAGCACGTCGGGGTTGAATCCGTCGGACGTGAGCCAGAGGAGCAGGATCCCGGCGACCACGGTCGTGATCGCCGACGAGAGCAGGATCACCCCGAAGCGGCGGTGGTGGAGGAAGTGGTACGTGAACCGCTGTCCATCGGGCCCGATCGCCATCGCCGTCGGCTGGATCAGCAGGAAGAAGGTGTACAGCCCGCCGAACCAGAAGCCACCGGCCGCGATGTGGATCAGGCGCAGGATGGCCACGTCCATGGATGGTCCTCCGGAAGCTCCGTCGGCGAACAGCTCGCGCAGCATAGGCCGCGCCGGGACCCATGGGAAGGCTATCCCAGAGTGCTCACATCAACGGGCAACCTCGACCCTGACCGGAAGCTTCGGCCATTGACGGTCGGTGGTCAGGATCCGATCGGCCTTCAGATGGAGGGCTGTCGCGACCACCAGCGCGTCCGGGAGCCTGAGGCGACGGCCATGGGTCGCCCGGAGCTCGGCGGCCCGAGCCGCGGATTGGCGGGTGATCGGCTCGATGTCCGCCGCCAGATCAGCGAGGAAGTCGTCGACGGCCCGCTTCCCTGCCGGCCCACCCCGGGATGGGCCCACAAGCACCTCGGCATAGACCGATGCCGGCACCGCCAGGACGTCGCCCTCCGCCATCGCGGCCGACAGCAGGCGCCGGGCCGAGGCGTGATGCGCATCGGCACGATCCAGCACGCCGATGATGACCCCCGCGTCGATGATGGTCAGTCCCACTCGTCACGCAGCTCGTCGAGCTCTCCGCGGCGATACGCCCCGGTCAGCGCGCCCGCGTGGCGCTCGACCGGGTCCTCCTCACGGATCAGCAGCACGCGGCCACGGCCCCGTGCCTCGGCGCGCACCCGGTCGCCGGTACGCAGTCCCGCGGACGCCATCGCCCGGATGGGTATGGTGATCTGGTGCTTGGCACTGATCTTCGCGCCGCGTGGACTCGCCTGGTTCTTTACCTTGCCATCCATCGGTAAAGCGTAGCCGATCGGTCAATCCCGGTGCGGCGCTGGGATCTCAGACCGGTGGCTGACGGGATTCAGGTTGTTGCGGCGATCGGGTCGCAGCGCAATAGTCGATTCCCGCCGTCGGCGTTCGTGGTACTGGTGACGGCGGGAGGTTCCCGCCCACCACGAGGACCCGCGACATGACCCACTACCTGCTGTCCGTCCACAGCGCGACGAGCGCGCCCCCATCGATGTCCCAGGAGGAGATGCGCCAGGGCTACGAGCGCATGGCCGCGCTGGAGACCGAGATGCGCGCCGCCAAGGCGCTGGTCTTCAGCGGTCGGCTCACCGAGCGAGAGGAGGCGCGCGTGGTTCGTCGCCTGCGCGATCGGGTGGCCACGACCGACGGCCCCTACGTCGAAACGAAGGAGATCATGGCCGGCTTCTACATCATCGAGGCGCCCGACCTGGACGCCGCCCTGGACTGGGCCTCGAAGACGAGCGAAGCGGTGGGCATGCCGATCGAGGTGCGCCCGTTCGCCGGGTTGGCGGCCGGCTAGCGGGCGACCTCGGACATGGGATGGCCAGCTCGCCCGGGTTGCCTTAGGGAGGCGGAGTCGCGCCTCCGATCGCGATCCTCAGCTGGCCGCCCGCTGAAACGCCGCGTATCGCTCTGCGAGCCGATCGCGGTTCGGTTGCAGCGTCAGCTCCGGCGGGACGTAGATCGTGCGGTCGTGCATCCCCTTGAGGCCGTGCAGGAGCATCGGTCCGTCCTCTTCGTGGAGGATCGACTGGCGAACCTCGATCGTGTAGTCGGGCCGCACGGTCAGGAAGTGCCGGTCATACGCGGCGTGGTGGAGCTTGCAGAGCGCCAGGCCGTTTAAGACGACGGGTTCGCTGGTACCTCAGGACCGGTCACGCGACATCCGCGGCTTCCGCGTCGCCCTGACCCGGGACCTCGGCATGAACCGCGCCGCTGGCCGCGGGTCATTCATCGATGGCGTCGTCGACACGGTCACGCTCCACTACCGCGACGTTCCAGAATCTCACCGCCTGGCGTCCACGCGCTCCGAAACTCCGGAGCGAAGCACCGATCGAAGGCCAATCGGCCGAACTGCCCGAGCCGATCGAGCGAGCTCTGGCGACAGCCGTGCAGGAGCAAACCAACGAGTCGGCGTAACCATGGCGTCTTCTACGGGGAGGCTGCAGCCTCGCCACAGGACCGGCGGGAAATTACTGATCGCACGCGTTGGCGACTATTGGCCCGCACAAGTCGCCGATCGCGGAACGTCGAGTAGGCCTGCCAAAGGAGATCGTGGTCGACGCCGAGCAGCTTGTCCGCCAAGCGCGCAGCATCGCGTATCCGCCCATCTCTGACTAGTGAGTCCGCTTCGTCGTATGCAGCTGCGATGCGGGCGACATATCCCGGCTCCAAGCGCGGCAGTTGGAGACGCTCCGCCTCCTTTGTCTCGAGCTTCAAGACGCCGCCGCCGTATGCCCGCCCCTCGATTTCCGCGCTGAGAAGCGTCAGCGAGCTCGCCATTGCTACCGCCAGCGCTGCCGGCGATGGCGCGTGAGGCCGCAGTGACACGCCATGGAGAAGGTTCGTACTTCGCGCACCAAGCCCATTCACGATGAGACGAGGACCGTGATGCGCCATATACGGGATAAAGGCGTGCGCGGGCTTTGTCGGGAGAGGCACCGCGTACCAACGCTTGCGCGATCGCGGCTTGTAGCGCGTCGCAACGCCAAGCTCTTCTCCATGAGCCAGATACTCGCGAACAGCAGGATGCTCGGCTGAATCGGCATTGAGCGCGAGCAGCCAGCGCAGACCCTCGGCGCGAACGGCGAGCCCGGGCATGTCGCTGGGGCGCCCGACTGTGGGCAGCAGGAGCGCCTGGGGTAGTCCGAGCGCGTCCACCTGCTCACGCGAAAGCACAAAGAAGTCGTTTGCGCCAGATACGAAGCCAATGTCGACGGATGCGTACTCGCCTAGCCGCAGCGGCGCAAGCGTGTCGACTGCTTCCGCATAGACCTGGCCGGCCCGGCGGTCGACGGCGGCACTCCACCGGCCATCCGTCACCGTCGGAGCATCGTTGGCAGTCGCGACGAGCTTCAATTCCGCGAGGTCGGCCTCACTCGACGCGCGGATGATCCTCAGACCGTGCTCGTCGTCATGGGATGCAAGAAGCAGAACCGCGTCCACCTGGGCGTCGCGGAACACCAGCTGATCGAAGGCGACGACTACGACTGACGAGAATCGACGGGTCAGATACTCGCGAACCGGTGACCCGTAGTCCGTGTGCAGTAGCTCCGCTGGCAACACGAGCGCTAGGCGACCTGAAGGCTTGAGAAACCCGCAGGCGTGGACGACGAAATGCGCCCATGACGACGCGAGCTGTGTGAGCGAGACGCCCTGTGCCAATGCACGTTCGAGGCCGCGCTGCCGGTCTGTGCCATTAAACGCGTGGTATCGAACGTATGGAGGGTTTCCGATTGCCACATCGACCGCTTCGACCCGAGCGGGATCCAAGTCGAAGAAGTCGATCGTCCGGATGTCTGCGGTGGGGGCCATCCCACGCGCCTTGGCCGCCTCAGACGGCTCCCGCTCGATGCCTAGCAGACGAGGCCCGAGTTCGCGCAGGCCCAGCATGGCGAAGCGGTCCGCGATCGCGGTGATGAATGCGCCGTCGCCACAGGATGGCTCCAGGACCCGATCGGACGAAGTCCGGATGGCCCAACTTGATAGGAACTCAGTGAGTTCGGCCGGGGTGTAGAACGCACCCCGCGCCTTGAGCTGTTCGGAGGTTTCTGGGGTCGCCGGGGTCATGACGGAATCCTACGGCCTGCGGATCACGGACGTTCGCCCGACACGCTCGATGATGTTCATGACAGCTCGGCTGTCGTGTCGAAGGCGCTACTCTGCGTCCCTCTCGGCTTCGTGCGCAACCGCATCCGCCGACGCCGCCGGCCCCTTGGCGTCTTGAGGAGCCACCACAGGCACCTCCCGTTTCAGTGCCACGATGTCTTGGCAGGCTCGGTACATAACTCGGTCCATGGCTAGCTCAACAGGGACCGACATCGCCTTGTATGAGGTCGGGTCTCCATCGTCCGCCGGGCCGAAACAGAACAGTCCCACCCCGTCCTCGACCTGCGCCGCCGTCCTGGCAAACGCGACAGTGGCATCAAAGTCGGTGCCGCTCACCACCCGGGCTGCAATGAACAGGTATGCCATCGGGCGCACCTGGCGGAGCCATGTCGTGAGGTTCCCACCAGGCACCTCGCCGGGTGAGTCGCCGCGCATCGCCATCAGCCGCCCGTATTCAGCCTTGAGGTCGATGGTCTTGAACGCGACCTCCTTGATCCGCTTGGCCAGATCGGCCGATCCGGGTCGGCCGATGGCCTTCTGCCGCGGGGAGAGCGGATGCCGCGGCGTACCGACTGCTTTAGCCTCGAGCGTGAACCCAACCAATCCTGTGTTCGGATACGTCACGTCGAGATTGTGGTTGGGAAAGATCAAGCCCGGCACACCGCCCCGCGAGAACAGGTCGACGCCGGCGCAGTTCTCGAGCAACAACGCCAGCAGGTCGTTGAAGAAATCGCCTTTCCCGTTCTGGAGGTCACCGATATCGGCAATACCCGTAACTATGTTGCGATCGAATCCCTCCATGGCGCGCACAAAGCCGTCCGCAACTCCGGTCCAGGTGCGGGGCTTGGATGCGACCGCCAGGGCGTACATCTCCTTAAGTGGAATGCACCCGGGCTTATTGGCAACCACGATGCTCGTCTTGCGCAGCTTGGCGATTGGCCTGGTCACGATCTGGACTCTAGCCTAATTCTCCGATCGGCTGTGTTCGGGAGAGGCGGACGGTCCCTGCAGCCAGATTTAGATCCAGACGGACCACCTCTCCTGCGCCCACTCCGCGTTGTTCGATGAATCGTGAATAGCCCCACGATCCGCCGTTGTCGTTGAAGCGAATTGCCCCGAGAGAACCGCCGTCAGCATCGAAAGCCATGAAGTCGCGGCCGGCAACATACCGGACGAGCGCGGAGGGAATGGAGATGACCGCGCTGTGAACGGTGTGGAGCTCACGGTCGATGCGCAGAGTGCCGTCCGCGAGCCACTCCGACCGCACGTATCTACGCTGTCGACGACTAGATCCGTAGGCGGCGAGGACGGCCGGAGAGATCCGTTTTCCCCTCAGTGACCAACGGTCGGGCGCAGGATTGTCCAGGATCGGGCTGTAACTGGTGTAGACCGAAAAGGTATTCGCGTTCAATCCTTGGGCGATCGCCTGCTCCTGGAACTCCCGGCGGTCCATGAAGCCGTCCTCGGCTTCGGTGAGGATGAGGTAGAGGGTTTCTTCGGTCGTGTCAAGTTCCTCGATGGGATTCAAGATTTGCTGTGAATTAACGAGCCCGGCATGGTCGACCACAAATTCGGGGTGGGCAGCAGCAAACAGGAGGATGGCGCCTTCGCTGGGCACGCGTGGCATGCGTCCTTGCCTTCGCTGCCGGTCCAGACCGCCTGCAATGTCGGTCGCTGTGAGAGGACCGCATGCCGCGGTCATTTTTCGAATGAGATTCCGGAGCCGGTTTCGCCCACGCGGTATTGCGGGAGACCAGAACCACGAGTCGTCCAGGAATCGAAAGAGCCCGGCTGCTTCCAGGGCACGCCTGATCGTCCCGGACGGATCCTCGACGCTCGGTTGCGGGTGGGTCAGCCAGTCGACCGAGACGACGCCGACCGCACCTGCTAGGCGCCGCGCCTCACGGATGATCCCCGAGACCCCGGACTGCCGCTCATCGATTTCACGCATTACGCGTTCCCACTCGGCCACATGCGAGAGGTGAGCAAGTGCTAGAGCGCGATGAATACCTATAGATGGCAGCGAGCTCCGCGCTAACCCGGCCCCATGTAGCACCTCCCCTGGGCTGCTCATCCGGTCCGATGATGTCGCGATGGCAATCGCCGCCTCATGCAAGAACGCGAGGCTGGGAGGCCGGGTCCTGGCGAGTCTTTCCTCGAGCTTCTTCTGGATCTGCCGGATGCGCTCTCGCGTAACGCCGATTAGATCTCCGGCCGCTTCCAGCGTGATTTCGGCCTCTCCGCACCAGCCGAGTCGGCGAGCCATCACGACCGCGCGATCACGGGGCATCACCGGAGAGGCTCGCGCAATCCAAGCAAGCAGGACATCCTCGACGTACTCGGTGGTCGCCAGATCAGTTTGCGGCGTCCCCTCTGACACACTCGCTCTCCAGACTGCTGTGCGGACGATAATAGATGCATGAGACGCATGATCCCAAAGCCGGAGCTAATCACGATCGCTGTTGCCGAGGCAGGCGGGACGTCCGAATCTGTGGACACGGAGGACGTGGCAATGGCTGCTCATCGTCTCGCTCCCGGCGCGTTTCGCTGGCGCAAATTTCCTGATCAGATCAATCTGGAGCTCGTTCGAGTCGCCTTGGTCGACGCGGGCCGCACCAAGGGCGGTGGGCTAGTACAGGGATCCGGCAAAAGCGGCTGGGTCTTGACTGACGCCGGCGTCAGGTGGATGGCCACCACGGGTGAGCGTCTCCGGGTGCAATTGACAGAGGATGAGACCGCGAGCAGGGTGAGGAAACCGGAACCAAGGGCGCAGGCCCATCAGCGCTCACGCCTCGTGCGGTCGAAGGTGTTTGCGGCATGGACGGCAGGTCGGGCCATCTCCCCCGTCGGGGCGGCGAGTGTCTTCCGGGTAGATCAGTACACGCCGGATCAAACCCGCCTGCTCAAAATCAGGAAACTTCAATCGCTGTTCGCGGGTGACCCGGAGTTGGATGAATTCCTGCGTGATATGGGATACATCGCAGCCCAAAGAAGTGGAGGAGGGAAATCTGGTGAATGATCATCTCTCGGTCCGGACGCATGTCGGCAGGGATATCCAGCAGACCTCGCAGCTTTTCAAGACTCTCGAGTCCGCTGTTTGGGAGTACGTCGCAAACGCGATCGAGTATGTCGACCTTGGCACCCGTCCAGAGGTCGAAGTGCAACTTGACCCACCCCGAAAGTCGATCTCCATTTCCGACAACGGTAGGGGCATGGATGTGGACGGCCTGCGGCACTACTTCACCATGCATGCAGAGAACATTGATCGCCGCCTGGGTAAGGGTGGTCGAGGAAAGTTCGGGACTGGCAAGAGCGCGGCGTTCGGCATCGCCAAACGGCTTCATCTCGCGACGGTCCGCAATGGTTACCGGAACGTGGTTGAGCTCACCGGAGCGGACATTGCGGCTAGCGATGGAACGGATATTCCTATTCGGTGGATTACGAAGGAAGAGCCTACCGATTCGCCGAATGGAACGGTTGTGACCATAGGTGAGGTTATGCTGCCGCGCATGAATCCCGAGCCATTGATCCGAATCGTGGAGCGCCACCTTGCCTACTGGCGCTCTGTCGAGCCCATTGTCTACGTAGGCTCACATCGTTGCGAAGCCTGGCAGCCTACGGTCGTGCAGACCCTCGAACTGACCCCGACGGCTAGCCAGGCCGACGTCCTTGGCGATGTCCGCCTTCAAATATCGATTGCTCAGGCGCCTCTAGATGCTGGGCTCTATGGCGTTGCGATCACTGTCGGTCCCGGCAACCTGGTCGCGATCGAATCTGCTGGCGTAGAGTCCAAGGAGTTCGGAACGTATCTGTTTGGCGAGATCGATGTTCCCGCGCTCGATGCCGCCGATACGGACCTCGCGCCCTACGACATGAGCCGCTCCCTGCAGTTGAACCCAGCCCATCCGGTCGCCGCTGCGATCATTGGCTTTGTCGGTTACGGCCTTGATAGGGCACGCCGGATCCTGGTCGACGAGCATGCGAAGCGGAAGTCCGAACGCGAGTATCGCGAACTTGAGAGGGAAGCCCGTAGGATCGCGGATCTTCTCAACAGGGACCTGGCTGAAGTCGCCGAGCGATTCGCGGACCTCCGGGCAATGAGACGGCGCAAGGGCGCTGTTGCAGAGGCCGCGGCAACTGGCGGCCGAAACGAGGGCGACCAGTGGGTCGAAGGGACCGACGAACCGGGCCTGTTAGACGTGCGTGACCATGATCCGCAGGGCATCGCTAAGCCCAAGGGTCGTGAAGCGCCCGAAATCGCGCGCCGAGGTCATCCTGATCCGGACGGCACGGATCGCGTCTCGCAGCGCGGTGGCGAGGGTGACGCGCCGCGACCAAAAGGCGGCCTCTCGGTCAAATTCGAGCATCTTGGCGTTGAAGCCGATCGCTCGGTCTACAACCAGGTAACGAAGGAGATCGTGATCAACTTGGATCATCCGATGGTCGCAGCGGCTATTGGCAATGGCGGAGTGGCGGACATCGGCTTCCGTCGCCTGTCGTATGAAATCGCCTTCACACAATACTCAGTTGCAGTCGCGCAAGAAGTGTTGACGCGCGATCCGGACATGACAGCTGACGACGCGCTCTTCGAGGTACGTGACGCCCTTCGCCGAGTAACAAGGCACGGAGCGGCCCTCTACCAGTAGCCGCGATCGATTAACGGGGTGCGGACCCGTGCCGTTGCGTTCGACGTTGCTATCTTGGAAGTGCCTACCGGGAGGTTGAGAGGTTGATCGGAGCTCGCGAGCATGCGCCGAGCAGCGAGAAGCGCCACTCCTGCCGCCTAACCGCCGACTCCTGGTGGCCATGGAGCAGGCTCTATCCCGGCGCCACGCGCGTCCCCCACGTGGTCGGGACCTGGCACTTGACCTGTGCGGGGGTCGCCACCGAGCCACCTTAACGACTCGATGGTGAAGCGCTCCTTCGAGCGCTTCACCGACCTCAGGAATCGCACCTACCCTGTCCTCCTCACGCAGCTTTGAGGGCTGGTGCGCGTACTGCGAGAATCTGCAGAGCCTCCCCAAGCTTTCGGTGGAGAGAGGCGACGGGTCTTCGCGTCGGGCGGAATTCGCACGATGACTCAGGCGTCGTCTTTGGCCTCGCCTATGCCGGCATTCGCGACCGGCGGCGTGGCGGTGGTGAACGAAATCCACGTCCTCCTGAGTTGCGCATCGGACGTGGGTTCGATACCGCAAGATCGGTCGCCATGTCATCGATCGAACGAACCAGATATTCACGAATGGCCATCCCGCGCCGGTTCGTGCCATTCAATGGAGTACGGCCAGGACATTCCAGGGATGGGCCCGCGCGGTGATGTTGCAGACAGGAGCCGAGACATCGTCGGAATGACCCACTTGATCGCTGTGATCTTGGGTCCTCGAGCAGCGCCTTGAATCTCGTCGGCTGATTGGCCGCCCAGGGACCCAGACGTGAGGGAGGCCGGACCAGGTGGATCGGCCTCCTCATGTTATTTCTTCTGCTTCCCGGGCTTCTGGCTCAGCGCGCTTCCTGCGGAAGTCTTGGATTTCTTGCCGGTACGCTTGTCCTTCAGCACATCCGACGCCGCACTCGCGGCCTTCGGACTCGTTACTTTCGGCTTCGGCATGTATGACTCACCTCCCCTCTGAATCAGGCGGTCAGCTGCACCCGCTCGTGGCGCCGCAGTTGATGCACTTGTAGCAGGACCCGTTGCGGACCATGATCGAGCCGCAGTCCGTGCAGGCCGGCGAGTCCGCCGTGTCGAAGACCACCGGCGCCTGGCCCACGGCCAGCCGCTCGGCCCGATCCTGCGCCTCCCCGTTCTTCGCCACGACCTTCAGCCCATCCAGGATCCCGGCTCCCTTCGCAGGGGCCTCGTCCTGCGCCTCCGGCGCTGGTGCACCTCCCTGATCAGTGGCCGCGAGCTCCCCGGACGACGCAGCCGCGGATCCTTCCTCCTCGGACCGTCGCGGACCTGAGTCAACCGACGGGGAGGCGGCGTGCGGCGCCGCTGCCGAGCCCGCCGAGGCAGGGGTGCCGGTAGACGCCACCCCACTCGCCTTCACATCGGTCCCTGACATCTGGCTGATGATCCCCACCGCGTCCTTCTCATCAGAGGAAAGGAACTTGGAAGCCAGGTATCGGAACACGTAGTCCACCAGGCTCTTCGCCATGGGGATCTCCGGGTTCCCGGTGAAGCCCGCCGGCTCGAAGCGGATGTGGCTGAACTTGTGGACGAGGTCCTTCAGCGGCACGCCGTACTGGAGCGCCACCGACACCGCGGTCGCGAAGCTATCCATGAGGCCACTGATCGTGGAGCCCTCCTTGGCCATCTTCAGGAAGATCTCGCCCGGGGTGCCGTCCTCGTAGAGGCCGACGGTCAGGTAGCCCTCGTGGCCGCCGACGCCGAACTTGTGGGTGAACGCGGCCCGCTCATCGGGCAGCCGGCGGCGAAGCGGCTTGTACACGGTCTGAGTCGCCGGGGCAGCAGCGGCTGAGATATCGGTCCCACCCTCGCGCTTGGTATTGAGGGGCTGGGAGCGCTTCGAGTTGTCGCGATAGACGGCGATCGCCTTGAGGCCCATCTTCCAGCCGTCGATGTAGACCTTCGCGATCTCCTCCGGGGTGGAGGCCTCCGGCATGTTCACCGTCTTGCTGATGGCGCCGGAGATGAACGGCTGGACGGCCGCCATCATCTTGAGGTGGCCGTTGTAGTGGATGCTGCGGGTGCCGTTGGCCGGCTTGAAGGCGCAGTCGAAGACCGACAGGTGCTCGTCGCGCAGGTGCGGGGCGCCCTCGATCGTCTCGTGCTCGTCGATGTAGGCGACGATCTCCTCCGTGTCGCGGGCGCTGTAGCCGAGGCGCTTGAGCGCGTGCGGCACGGTGCCGTTGACGATCTTCAGGTAGCCGCCGCCGACGAGGCGCTTGTACTTGATGAGCGCGATGTCCGGCTCGACGCCGGTCGTGTCGCAATCCATCATGAAGGCGATGGTGCCGGTCGGCGCCAGGACGGACAGCTGCCCGTTCCGAAAGCCGGACTGCTCGCCGAGCGCCACGACCTCGTCCCAGCCGGTCAGGATGGAGTCGAGGAGGTCCGCCGGCACGAGCTGCCGATCGATGCGGTACGCCGCGTCGCGATGCTGGCGCATGACCTTCAGGTACGGCTCGCGGTTGATGGCGTAGCCGGCGAAGGCGCCGCCCTGGTCGCGGGCGATGCGGCCGGACTGGAGGGCCGCCTCCGACTGCATGAGCGCGGTGACGGCCGCTGAGTAGGCGCGACCGTCCTCGCTGTCGTAGGCGAGGCCGCGGTTCATGAGCAGCGCACCGAGGTTCGCGTACCCCAGACCGATGGGCCGGAAGTCGCGGCTGTTCTCGCCGATGCGCGGCGTGGGATAGCTCGCGTTGTCGACGATGATCTCCTGCGCGGTGAACACGATGCGCACCGCGTGCCGGTAGGCCTCGGTGTCGAACTCGCCGTCGTCGCGCACGAACTTCATGAGGTTTAGGCTCGCGAGGTTGCAGGCCGAGTCATCTAAAAACATATATTCGCTGCATGGATTGCTGGCGTTGATGGGCGCGGTGTTGGCGCTCGTGTGCCAGACGTTGATGTTGTCGTGGTACTGGATCCCCGGATCGCCGCACACCCAGGCCGCCTCCGCCATCTTGTTGAGGAGGTAGCGGGCCTTCACCGTCTCGATCGGCTCACCGGTGGTGATGGCATGCGTGGTCCAGTCCCCGTCCTGCTCGACCGCCTCCATGAAGGCGTCCGTGACGCGAACGGAGTTGTTGGAGTTCTGGAAGAAGACCGATGCGTAGGCCGCTCCCCCGTTGAAGTTGCCGTCGTACCCGGCGTCGATGAGCGCCCAGGCCTTCTTCTCCTCGACGAGCTTGCAGTCGATGAACTCCTCGACGTCGGGGTGGTCGACGTTGAGGATCACCATCTTCGCGGCGCGTCGGGTCTTGCCGCCGGACTTGATGACGCCCGCGAAGGCGTCGAAGCCCTTCATGAAGCTCACCGGGCCGCTGGCCTCGCCGCCGCCGCGCAGCGTCTCCTTGGAGGAGCGGATGGTCGACAGGTTCGAGCCGGCGCCGCTGCCGAACTTGAAGAGCATGCCCTCGGTCTTGGCGAGGCCCAGGATGCTCTCCATCGTGTCCTCGACGCTGTTGATGAAGCACGCGCTGCACTGCGGGTGCGCATCGATGCCCACGTTGAACCAGACGGGGCTGTTGAAGCTCGCGCGCTGCTTGAGGAGGATGTCGATCAGCTCGGCTCGGAAGGCGTCGGCGTCCTCGTCGGTCGCGAAGTATCGGTCCTTGATGCCCCAGTCGGTGATCGTGTTGGCCACCCGGTCGAGCATCTGGCGCACGCTGCGCTCACGCTCGGGGGTGTTCAGGTGGCCGCGGAAGTACTTGCTGGCGACCACGTTCGTGGCGAGGGCGCTCCAGCTCTTGGGGAAGTCGAGGTCCTTCTGCTCGAACACGACCTTGCCATGCTCGTTGGTGATCGCCGCCTCGCGCGTCTCCCACTCGACCGTGTCGTACGGGTGGACGCCGGGCCGCGTGTAGCGGCGCTCGATCGTCAGGCCCGGCCAGGTCGCCTTCTCCCCCTCCCGCAGCTGCCGGTAGCCGGTCGGCTTCTTCGTGCCGGTGCCATGGGCACCGGTTCCGGTGGTGCCGGTTCCGTGGCCGGTTTCGGTTCCGTGGCCTGTTTCGGTGGTGCCGTGGCCGTTGGTCGTGCCGTTCGCGGGCTTGGTGGAGGCGGCGTTGCGGGCCATGATCGGGTGGGTCCCTCTGCATGCAATCGGCCGATGACGAGGCGCACACGGCTCCCGTGTCCGTGCTGGTGCATGGCCCCTCGGCTCGGTCCGGCGCGTTGCGCTGCGCCGTGTTCAACAAGACCATAACTGTAGTACGCGCCATGGGCCCAGTCAAGCCCAAAACCACAACATCTGGTGGTGTGGTTGTGCCCTGTACCACTACATGATGGGGCGTCGGCTGTCGGCTGTGCGACACGTGTGGACGGAATGTGGGTGGAGTGGGGACGGGGAGTGGACGCCGTGTGGCGAGGTCCGCGGCACCTCGGCGCCGGCGCCGGCCGGCATCCGGGTGGCTGGGTCCCGCGCGGCCGTCGCCGGCTCAGCCCGCATCCGGGTGGTGGGTCAATTCGTCAACGCGATTCCAGGGTATACGCGCTGGCGGATGAAGGCGTCATCGGAGGGCGCCGCCGTTTACGATTCCATCCAGGGCGCGGCTATGTAGCGATCGCGATGACCAAATGACCCGTCCCGTGGATACGGCAGCAGGATGAGGCATCGATACCGGGGTCGCGGCCGGCCGCGAGCTCCGCGAGCACGGACCGAGCGTCGAGCATGAACGAGGCGACCAGCGATCCGCGTGCAGCCGCCACCGCGCGACGATTCCGCGCGCTGCCGGCGATGACGAGGATGAGCCGTGTGGCGCCGATGTCGCGCGCCTTGAGGCGGGCCCGGCGCAGCTGAGCCTGAACGTCCGTGAGGCGGGTGACCACCTCGACCGCGATTCGCGCGTTTCCGGCGGTGAGCATCATGTCGACCGCGCGCCGATCGCCGGCAATGGGCACCGGCACCTCGAGCGCGATGCGCCAGCCAGAACCGACGCGTGCGGCGAAGGCGCGGATCCAGCGGAGCTGGCCGGCGTCACGCAAGCCGTCCCCGGCGGGGTGGCAGCGCATGACGAGCTGCAGCCCCACGGCAGCAGCGTGGACCGCCAGCGCCGCCCCGCGTGCGCCATCGGTGCGACCGACCTCGCGACGCGACATCTCCGCCTGCGAGGTACCGATCGCGGCCGCCACCTCGGCCTGGCTGAGGCCGCGCGCCATCCGCGCCGCCCGCAGCTCGTCGCCGAGCTCCCGGCGCGTGCGCTCCCACGCTCGGCGCGCCTCGTCGAACTGGGTGCGGCCGGGCATGAGCCGATGGTCGCACGCAGTGCTTATCGGGCCGTTAGCCGGCGCTTACCGAGTTTCAGCCCTGGCGGCGGAGGGGCCAATCCCGGGAGTGGGTCAAATCGTCGATGCATTGGCCAGATATAGGCCCAGGCGGTTAAGAAGATCGCCCAGGCATGCCACCGTTGACGGGTGCATGCGTCGGGTGGTTATGCAGCGATCGCGGTGACGGAATGACCCACCAGGTGAATGGCATGAAGGCACACGGAGGCGTGGACGCGTCGCCCACCCGCCTCACGGGCGCGCGGCACCCACGACGGCGCCGGGGCTACGGAGCCGCGCCCGCCTCCAGGTCGGCGGTCTCGAGGACTCCGGACCACGCACGGCTCGCGAGCAGGAACAGGCCAATCAGCAGCGTGATGCCCATCACCGGTGCCCCGATGCGCTTGATCTCGGCGGTGTCGAGGATGAGCCCGATGGCGAATACCACCAACCCGAGGTTGACGCCCCAAAAGATGGTCTGGCGCACCCAGGCCGGCGCGGATCGGCCGAGGACGAGGAGGCTGACGACGCCGATCACGATGTTGGTGATGACACCGATGTAGACCGAGTGGTCGCTCGCGATGAGGACGTTCACCGGCAGGGCGTTGGGGTCATTGGCCGAGATGAAGGTGAACACGATGTACATGAACAGGATCAGCGCCACCACGGTCCAGATCGCCGCCGCGCCGAAGTGGCGCGCCGGTCGGCGGCCGTCCAGCTGCGGCGAAGCGCGCGCGGCCACACGCGCACGACGAACAGCACCACCGCGATGAGCTGAGTGAGGAGGTAGATGCCGCCCGCGGCCTGCTCAACCCCCGCCATCAGGCCGACCGAGATGACGAGCCCACCCAGGAAGAGCGCCCCCACCTGCACCACGCCGGAGGTCGGCAGGTTGCGGGTGCCCAGCACGCGCCACTCGATGAGGCCCATCGCGGTCAGAGCGGCCGCGCCGCGCAGCGCGACCCGGACCTGGGCAGCGACCGCCGCCCCCTCGTCGCCATCGGGCTGGGCGCGATAGGCCTCGACGTAGTGCTGGGCCAGCACGCCGGTGAGCTCGTCGTCGCCGAGGGTCTCGAAGAAGCGAGCGGCAGCGAGGTGGCGGGCCCGGCGATCGCGCTTGGCGAGGGTGCCGTAGGCGACCTCCTTGATG
>JBBQXD010000021.1:0-45277 GCA_038209995.1 Candidatus Limnocylindria bacterium
ATGTCGGGAGTCGACGTGTCGCTGGTCGGCATGTCGGGAGTCGACGTGTCGCTGGTCGGCATGTCGCTGGTCGGCGCGTCATGCGGCGTGGGCTCGTCGGGGATGGGCTGGGTCGGGTCGTCGGTCGGTCGGTTCGCGACCGGCTCGGCCGCTTCGTCGCGGGGGTCCCGCTCGTCGTTCATCATCGGGCGATAGCCTCCCTCATCGGCCGGGTGGGGCGCTTGGCATCATAGCCGACGCTCGGCGGCCGCCGGCTGGCCGGCGAGCCAGGCTGCGAGCGATCGGAAGAGGCGCAGCCCATCGGTCCCGCCGATCTCAGCCTCCGCTGCGCGCTCCGGGTGCGGCATGAGGCCGAGCACGTTGCCGCGGTCGTTCGTGATGCCCGCGATGCTCCGCGCCGACCCATTCGGGTTCGCCTCCTCGCGGACCGTGCCGTCGGCGTTCGCGTAGCGCAGCGCGACGAGCCCGCGGGCCTCGAGCGCATCCAGCGTTGCCTCGTCGGCATGGAAGCGGCCCTCGCCGTGGGAGATGGGAAGGGTGATGACGTCGCCCGCCGCCAGGTCGCCGAGCCAGGGTCCCGCGCTCGACTCCACGCGCAGCGCCTGCCAGTCGCAGCGGAACTCGAGATGGTCGTTGCGAAGCATCACACCGGGCAGGAGCCCGGCCTCGCACAGGATCTGGAAGCCATTGCACGAGCCCAGCACCGGACCCCCGGCGGCTGCGAACGACTCGACCGCGCGCATGACCGGCGAGAAGCGGGCGATGGCACCGGTGCGCAGGTGGTCGCCGTGCGCGAAGCCTCCGGGAAGCACGACCGCGTCGCTCGGCGGCAGCTCCGCATCGGCGTGCCACACCAGCCGGGCGTCCCAGCCCAACAGGCCGGCGACGTGGGCGAAGTCGCGCTCGCTCCACGTCCCCGGGAAGACGACCACGCTGATCCGGGGCATGCTCATCGGGCGGTCATCCGGTGACCAGCTCGTCGAGATCCACCTGCTCGTCGGCGCGCACCTGCCAGGTGGCGACCTCCATGACCGGGTTCGCGAGCAGCCGGCGACACATCTCACCCACCGCGGTCTCGGCGTGGGTGGCGTCCGGCGCGTCGAAGGTGATGCGGAGCAGCTTTCCGGCGCGGACCTCGCCGACCGCGTCGTATCCCAGCGACCGCAGCCCGCCGGCGATCGTCGTGCCCTCCGGGTCGGCGATCCCCGGACGGAGGGTCACCTGCACCTCGGCCAGCCAGCGCATTAGACCGATGTCTCCTCGGCGCCCCACCGCAACCCGGTGAGCCGCTCGTAGGCGGTCACGTAGCGGTCGCGGGTCCCGGCGATGACGTCGTCGGGCAGCGTCGGGGCGGGCGGCTCCTTGTCCCAGCCGCTGGCGGCGACGAAGTCGCGGACGTACTGCTTGTCGAAGCTCGGCGGCGATGCGCCGGGGCTGTAGAGCGCGGCGTCCCAGAAGCGGGACGAGTCGGGGGTGAAGACTTCGTCGATGAGGGCGAGCTCGCCGTCGATCCAGCCGAACTCGAACTTCGTGTCGGCCAGGATGAGGCCCGCGCGCTGGGCGATCTCGGCCCCGGCCCGATAGAGGGCGAGCGAGCGATCCTCGAGCTGCCGCGCCAGCTCGTCGCCGACCAGGTCGGCGAGCTGGGCGCGGGTGATGTTCTCGTCGTGCCCCTCCTCCGCCTTCGTCGACGGTGTGAAGATCGCCTCGGGCAGCTTGCCGGCCTCCTTCATCCGCGGCGGCAGGAGGTGTCCGCAGACGGCGCCGGTCCGCCGGTACTCGGCCCATCCGGAGCCGGCGAGGTAGCCGCGCACGACGCACTCGGCATCGACCCGCTCGGCGCGGCGGGCGAGCGTCGTCCGTCCCGCCAGCTCCGAGGCGCGGGCGGCCTCGGGGAAGTCCGCGACGTCGATCGACAGGAAATGGGTCGGCCCCACATGCGCGAGCTGGCGGAACCACCACGCCGACAGCTGGGTGAGGAGCCGCCCCTTGTCGGGGATCGGCTGGTCGAAGACGACGTCGAACGCCGAGAGGCGATCGGTCGCCACCAGGAGCAGCCGGTCGTCGCCGACGGCGTACGTCTCGCGCACCTTGCCGCGATGGATGAGCGGCAGCCCCTCGACATGCGTCTCGCGGATCGGATCGATCATGGCCTCATGTCCCGCGCGTCGCCCTCCGGCGCGTCCTCGGCGTCGATCGCCTTGACGTTGTAGCCCGGCGGTGCGAGGTTGTAGCGCCGCCGCGCGAACGACTCGACGCGGTCGAGCAGCGACAGGACGACCAGGGGAAGCCGATGCCCGAGACGATCTGCGCCTTGATCCGCGTCGGATCGGCGCTGGGACCGGTATAGCCATAGCCGGAGATGATCGCGAACAGCGCCCGCCCCGAGTGCCACGAGGCCATGGGTCCGAAAGCCCGCCGGCTGTCGCTGAAGCTCGCGCTCGAAGCCGTCACCGCGCCGAGCACGAGGCCGCCGGTGAGCCGCAGCGCGAGCTCGAGCTGCGTCCCGATGCTGAGCGTCGGGTTGATGGCGAGCGGATCGCTCACGGGGCGGCCCTTCCCTCGGTGGCGGATGAGCGGCGGAGCTCGAGCGACCACCAGGCCGATGCCCACGCGTGGAGGGCGCCGCCGGCGAGGACGAGGCAGAGCCAGATCGCTGTGAAGCCTACCAGCAGCAGGATCGTCGACGGCGTCGCCAGGTCGCCAGCGTGGAGCGCCGCCGCGATCGGCGCCCATAGCACCCGAAGGAGGAGCGTGCTCAGGACCAGCTGCAGGACGAGCACGGCGACGGTCGTCAGCAGCGTGCCGGCGGTGATGCCCGGTCGCCGGAGGAGGTCGCCGACGGCGCGTCGGATCGCCCGTCCCAGCGGCTCCGCATCGGGGCCAACCGCGCGGCGCTCGACGGCGCCGCCGAACGCCTGCGCCACGATCGCGATCGCCACGGCCAGGATGATCCCAGGCAGGACGGCGATCACGACGCGCACGACCGGGGTACCGCCGATATCGGGCGACATGAACTCGGCCGGCGCAACCGCCGCCACCCACAGCGCGAGCGCGAGCAGCGCCGCTGCCACCGGCACCAGGGCAACGAGGATCACGACGAAGATGACCGCGGTCTCGCCGGTGAGCGAGTCGCGCTCCTCGCGCCGCTCCCCCAGGAGCGGGCGCAGCGCCTGCTGGAGCGCCGCCTCGCCGAGGGCGGCGAGCAGGCAGAGCGCCAGCAGGCCGAGGAGGCCGGCGAGGCTGAGCAGGAGGAGATTCAGCGGGTAGTTGCCCGACGAGACGAGATCGGCGCCGAAGAAGGTGAGCCCGGCGGTGTTCGGGAGGGGCACCACGGCCAGCACGAGCGGCAGCCAGCCGAGGAAGGCGAGGGCGGCGAGCGATCCGGGGATCCAGAGCTCGGCGCGATCCGCCGCCAGTCGTGCCGCCCTCCCGCCCGCCATCAGCCAGGTGCGCATCGGTCGCTACTCGAGCCCGAGCGCGGCGTACGAGGCCGCGATCCCGGCGAGGTGTTGGTCAAGGTCCATCGCCGCGTCGATCTCGTTGGCGCTGAGCCACTCGGCCACGCCGGGATCGGCCCCCAGCGCCTCGCGGAACGACGCCTCGCCGGCCGACGCCCGCTTCGCCGCGCCCTGGACGAGCCGATACGCGGCCTGGCGATCGGCCCCCTTGCGGATCATCGCCAGCAGGAGCGCCTCGGAGTAGACCATCCCACCGAGCTGGTCGAGGTTGGCGCGCATGCGGCCGGTGTCCACCTCCAGCCCGTCGAGGATGGAGGCGAGCGTGCGGGTCGCATAGGCGGCCACCCCGACGGCACGCTCGAAGACGAAGCGCTCGGCGCTCGAATGGCTGATGTCGCGCTCGTGCCACAGCACCATGTTCTCGAGCCCGATGAGAGCGTCGCCGCGGAGCAGGCGCGCCATGCCGGTCACTCGCTCGGCGAGGATCGGATTCCGCTTGTGCGGCATTGCGCTGCTCCCCTGCTGCCCGGCGCCGAACGGCTCGAACGCCTCGCCGACCTCGGTCCGTTGGAGGTGGCGCACCTCGGTGGCGATCCGCTCGAGCGTGCCGCCCAGGATGGCGAGCGCGGTCAGCAGCTCGGCATGCCGGTCGCGGCTGATGACCTGGGTGGCGGCCGGGTCGGGGGTGAGCCCGAGCGCCTCGCAGACGTGCGCCTCGACGCGCGCGCTCACGTTGGCGTGAGTGCCGACCGCGCCTGAGATCTTGCCGACCCCGATCTCCTCGCGGACCCTCGCCAGCCGTGCCGCATCGCGGCGCAGCTCGGCGACCCAGCCGGCGGCCTTGAAGCCGAAGGTCATCGGCTCGGCGTGGATGCCGTGGCTGCGACCGACCATCGGCGTCGAGCGATGCTGGAGCGCGAGCCGCTCCGCGACGTGCGTCAGCCGCTCGAGCTCCCCCTCCACGACCGCCGCGGCGTCGCGCAGCACGACGGCGGTCGCGGTGTCGAGGACGTCGGAGCTCGTCAGGCCGTAGTGGAGCCAGCGCCCCTCCGGGCCGAGGCGCTCGGTCACGCTCCGCAGGAAGGCGATCACGTCGTGCTGCGACTCCCGCTCGATCTCGCGCGCCCGGTCCGGGTCGACCTCGCCGGCCGCCGTGCTGATCCGCTCCCAGTCCGCGTCCGGGACGAGGCCCGCGTCGTGGAGCGCCTCAACGGCGAGGAGCTCGATGCGGAGCCACAGCTCGAGCTTGCGCCGCTCTCCGAAGAGCTGCCGCAGCTCGGGAAGCGCGTACCGGTCGATCACGTGCCCATGGTACGAGAGCGAGCCGCCGGTCGGGCCTTCGTCACTCCGTGCCGAACGCCGATCGCCCCGGCAGCGACCGTCGTCGTGCGACGATGACCGCCTGATCCATCGCACGAGGAATGGCTCGATGCCAAGGAGCCGTCATCCGGTCAACCGGGTCCTGGTCGACAATGCGCCGACCGGCGCGCGCATCGCCGACGCGGTGACCTCGTTCCTCGGGAGCTGGCGATTCATCGTCCTCCAGACGCTCGTGGTGATCGCCTGGGTCGCCGGCAATGTGGTCCTCCTCCTCCATTTCGACCCGTACCCCTTCATCCTCCTGAACCTGGCCTTCTCGACCCAGGCCGCCTACGCGGCGCCGCTCATCCTGCTGGCGGGCAACCGGTCGGCGATCCGGGACCGATTGACCCTGGAGCACGCCGCCGCCGAGGCCGATGTCGAGGAGCAGCAGAACGTTGAGCTCCTCCGCGGAAACACCGAGATCCTCGCCCGCGTGCAGCGGCTCGAGGAGCAGATCCTCCTCGTCGAGCAGCGGATCATGGAGCGCCTCGGGCCCTCGCGCTGAGGGACCGGTCGCGACCGGTCAGCCGCGCGGGTCGATCCGGAGCTCTGCCTTCGACGCCTGCTCGTCACGAAACGCGGCCACCCGCGCGGCCACCTCGGGGTCGACGAGCGCCAGGATGCGCGCGGCGAGGTGGGCGGCGTTCTTCGCGCCGGCGGAGCCGATGGCAACGCTGGCCACCGGGACGCCGGGCGGCATCTGCACGACGCTGTAGAGCGCATCGGCACCGCCGAGCGCGCCGCCGTCGAGCGGAATGCCGATCACCGGCCGTGCGGTGAGCGAGGCGAGCACCCCGGGGAGGTGGGCCGCGAGCCCGGCGGCCCCGATGAAGACGTCGATCCCCGCCGTCTCGGCGTCGTGGACGTACGTCCCGAGCGTCTCCGGCTGGCGATGCGCGCTGATGACGCTCGCCTCCCAGGCGATCCCGTACGAGTCGAGCACGTCGAAGCAGCCCTTGAGGGTGGGAAGGTCGGAGCGAGAGCCGCAGATCACGGCGACGCGCGGCGCCAGGCCGGCGCGGGGAGCATCGGTCACCCCGGCAGGATAGCGGGACCGGTTGCCGAACCGCATCCTGCTCGCTGGTGACCCCGCGGACGGCGGCGGCGGGCATGGCTATGATGCGCAGCACGCCCTGCATCTCCCGATGAGGATTCCCCATGTCGCTCGCCTGGTGCCGGGCCGCCGGATCGCGCTACGCACTCGCTGCCGCAGCACTCCTCGCCGTGACGCTGCTCGCGGCGTGCCAGTCGAACGCGACACCCACCGGAATCGACCTGTCGTCGCTCGGCTCGGTGCCGTCGATCAGCCCGTCGTCGACGGCCCCGCCGTCGGGGAATCATCCATCGCATGTCTTCGTGGTGATCTTCGAGAACACCGCCGCTGCCGACGGGGTTGGGCCCCAGGCGCCCTACCTGGCGGAGCTCGCCGCGCGCTACGGCCTGGCGACGAACTACTTCGGGGTCGGGCACCCGTCGCAGCCGAACTACCTCGAGCTCTTCAGCGGCTCGACGCACGGAGTGACCGACGACAAGTCGCACGACATCGCCGCCCCGAACCTGGCCGATCAGCTCGAGGCTGCCGGCCTGACGTGGCGCATCTTCGCCGAGAACTACCCGGGCAAGTGCTTCACCGGCGTGACGTCGACGGGCGGGCCGGACGGGGACGGCGTCTACAAGCGCAAGCACGTCCCGGCCATCAGCTTCAAATCCATCGCCGGTGATCCGAGCCGCTGCGCGAACATCACCGACTTCTCGCACCTCGACCCGACCGCCGCCAACGTGGCGTTCATCGTCCCGAACCTCTGCAACGACATGCACGACTGCCCGATCGCCACCGGCGACGCCTGGGCGCGCCGGGTCCTGGGCCCGATCATCGCCAGCCCGGCGATGGCCGACGGGATCATGTTCATCACCTTCGACGAGGCGAAGGGCGATCCGAATCACGTGGCGACCCTCGTCGTCTCGCCCCGCCTCGCGGCGGCGGTCACCTCGGCACGCCGCTACGACCATGCCAGCCTTTTGCGCACGATCGAGGATCTCTACGGCCTGCCGTGCCTCGCCGACGCCTGCAAGGCGCAGCCGATGACGGACCTGCTGCCGCCGGGGTAGGCTTGGCGTCTCTCGGCAGGAAGGGGCGGTCAGGTCCCGGCGAGGCGCTCGACGACCGCGCTCAGCTCGTCGACCTCACCGGTCATGAACGACGTGATGCCGAGCTCCGCCCGCAGCTCCACCGCCTTCTCGACCAGCCCGTCGAGCGACCCGATCCAGATGTGCGGGGAGTGGCGCAGCTCCTCCTCCGACATGCGCGTGCCGTTGCGCGCAAAGAGCCCGTCGGACGCCGCGCGCAACGCGCCGTGCCCGTCGTCGGTGATCTGTGGGGAGACCCGCGACGGGTAGACGTTGAGCTCGAGCTCTGCGAACCGCTCGCCGGCGGCGGTCCGCAGCCAAGCCTGGCGCCGCGCGCCGGGCGCGACGGCCAAGCGGAACGGCCTCATGAGCTCGACTCCGCCAGACTGATGTCGGACCGATGCTGGCCGCCCTCGAGCTCGACGCCGGCCACTCCCCGATAGGCCGCGTCGCGCGCCCGGGTGACGTCCGCCCCACGGCCCACCATCGTCACCACGCGTCCCCCGGTCGTCTCGTAGCCGCTCCCCGCCCGTCGCGTGCCGGCGTGGAAGCAGAGCAGCTCGCCGTCGTCGGCGGGGCTCGACGGCTCCACGCCGCGGGCGGCGCGGCCGCGGACCGGGTCGTCGGGATACCCCTCGGCGGCGATCACCACGCCCACCGCTGCGCCGCTGCGCATCCCGAGCGAGCCCTCCAGCCGGTCCCGGTCTCCGGTGGCGACGCCGAGCAGCGCCGCCGCCAGGTCGCCGTCGAGCATCGGCAGCAGGACCTGCGCCTCCGGGTCGCCGAAGCGGGCGTTGAACTCGAGGACCATCGGTCCATCCTTGGTCAGCATGAGGCCCGCATAGAGGACGCCGCGGTACGGTGTGCCGTCGCGGGCCATGCGCCAGGCGATCGGCGCGAAGATGCGCTCCGCCGCGTCCTCCAGCTCCCGCTGGCCGAACCACGACACCGGGGTGTAGGCGCCCATGCCGCCGGTGTTCGGCCCGTCGTCGCCGTCGCGCAGCCGCTTGTGGTCGCAGGCCGCCGCCAGCGGGACGACGTGTTCGCCGCTCACGAGCGCGAACGCGCTCACCTCGCGTCCGACGAGCCGCTCCTCGAGCAGCACCGTGCCAGCCTTGGGCGCCGCATCGAACAGGTCGCGCAGCGCGTCGGCCGCCTCCTCGCGCGTCGACGACACCACGACTCCCTTCCCCGCCGCCAGCCAGTCGGCCTTCACGACCGGCGGCCGGTCCCACGCATCGAGGTCGGCCTCGTCCGCGCTTCGCACGCTGACCGATCGCGCCGTCGCCACCCCGGCGCGGGCCATGACGCCCTTGGCGAAGGCCTTCGAGGATTCGAGCCGCGCGGCTGCCCGACTCGGCCCGAAGGTCGGCGCGATCCCGTCGAGGGCATCCGCCACCCCGGCCGCCAGCGGCGCCTCCGGACCGATCACCACGAGGTCGTAGCGCTCGCGCGAGACGTGGCGTGCGACCGCCGACGGGTCGAGCGGGTCGAGGTCGGGCACTGTCTCGGCGCAGGCTGGCGTGCCTCCATTGCCGGGCGCGATCCGCACCCGCGCCACGCCCTCGTCCCGCGCGAGTCGCCACGCCAGCGCGTGTTCGCGCCCACCGGAGCCAAGAATGAGGAGCTCCACCCGGCACGTTCCCTACGGGGAAGCGGAGGGCGGCGGCGATCCGCCGGTCAGCACCACGAGCCGCTCGATGACGGCCGCCAGCGCGTCGATCTTCGCCTGGTAGGTGCCCAGGTCGCCATCGGCGAGCGCCGCCTGCGCCTCGGCATAGAGCTGCTGCGCCTGCGCCACCAGGCCGGCAACGTCGGAGGCGGGCGGTGAGGCGGTCGGCGTCGGCGTGCCGCTGGCACCCGGCGATCCGGACGGCGACGGCGACGGCGACGGGTTCTCGACGGGCGGCGGACCGGCCTGGCCCAGGATCTGGCGCAGCGCGCCCGCCACATCGGCGGCGAAGGCGACCCGATCCTGGCTGACCATGATGACGCGCACGAACTCCGGGAACGGCGCGCCCTCGGCCTGGAGGAAGATCGGCTCCACGTAGACGAGCCCGTCCTCGCCGATCGGCAGCACGAGCAGATTGCCGCGGATCACCCGCGAGCCGGACCGATCCCAGAGGCTGAACTGGGCGCTCACGGTCGCATCCTGGTCGATCCGCGCCTCGACCTGGGCGGGTCCCTGGGTCGAGGTATCGGAGGGGAACTGGAACGCGATCCGCTGCCCGTACACGCCCGGGTCCATTCGCGCCGCGACCCACGCGATCATGTTCGATCGCCCCTCCGGCACGAGCGGCTGGATGAGGACGAACTCCGCCTTCTCGTCGCCGGGGATCCGCATGATCACGTAGTAGGGCTCCATCGGCTCGCCGGTGGCCTTCGCCACGTCCTCGGGAAACGCCCAGCGGTTGTCCTGGTTGTAGAACGTCGTCGCGCCACCATCGGTCGCCGCCAGGTGGTAGAGCAGGTACGTCTGGTTCTGGGCGGTGAACAGGTCCTCGGGGTAGCGGAGGTGGGCGCGCAGGTCGGCCGGCATGGCGTCCATCGACTCGAAGAGGCTCGGGAAGATGCGGGCGTAGGCAGCGACGATCGGCTCGGTGGGATCGGCGAGGAAGAAGCGGACCGTGCCGTCGTAGGCGTCGACCACGACCTTGACGCTGTTGCGCACGTAGTTCGCGCCGGCGAAGGTGCTGCCGTCGGGGAGCGGCTGCGCGTCGGGGTAGCGGTCGCTCGTCGTGTAGGCGTCCCAGACCCAGAGGAGCCGTCCGGCGGCACTCACCAGGTACGGGTCGCGGTCGTAGTGCAGGAAGGGCGCGATCTCCGGCACGCGCTCCTCGAGCGTCCGCCGGAAGAGGATCTGCGATTGATCGGTGAGCTGGTTGCTGATGAGCAGGTTCAGGTCGCCGAAGCGCAGCGCGAACAGCGCGCGGGTGAAGAAGTTGCCGATCCCCACCCCGGTCGTGCCCTTCCAGGTGGTCGTCGCCCCGATGTCCGAGCCG
Organism: Candidatus Limnocylindria bacterium; assembly: GCA_038209995.1. Taxonomy (GTDB): domain Bacteria; phylum Chloroflexota; class Limnocylindria; order QHBO01; family QHBO01; genus JAICQM01. Next base: position 9,953 of record JBBQXD010000021.1, read on the forward strand.
GCGGTCAGGGGATAGTCGAACTCGTCGGTTGTCGTCTGGGTCACGACGTACGTGTCGGTCGCCTCGCCGAAATAGATCCGCGGCTCCCCCACCGGGAGCTGCGGCTCGCGATTGATGCCGCTCACCAGGTAGTCCGGCGTCCCCTGCCGGGTCACCGCGTTGACCGCCACCGCGGTGATGCCGTAGCCGTGGGTGAAGACGAGGCGCTCGTTCGTCCAGGTGCGCGCCTGGTCGGGCAGCTTGCTCTGGTTGAGCTCCCGCGCGCTCAGCATGATCTGACGCTGCTGGCCGCCGATGTCGTAGCGATCGATGTCGACGTCGCCGAAGTCGTAGTAGCGGTAGATGACCTGCTGCTGACCGAACGTCGTGAGCAGCGGCCGGTAGTCCCATAGCCGGAGATTGCCGACGGTGCTGGCGTCGTTGTTGAACACTGCCCCGGTCAGCGCCTGCTGGCCGGTGAAACGCCGTTCATCGATCGCGTTCAGGTCGAATGCCGCTTGCGTGGCGCCGATGTGCGCGGCGATGAATGGCACCTCCAGCGTCTGCTCGTTCGGGTTGACCTGGAACGTCTGGACGAAGCTCGGGTAGAGGTTGCCGACCAGGATCGAGGCCGCGACCCACGCCGCGGCGGTGAGGCCCAGCAGCCACAGCGTGCGGAACCAGATGTTCGCGAGCAGGAGGAGCGCCGCAATCACCGCCAGCACGGTGAGGATCGTGTAGGCTGGCACCTGAGCGTTGAGATCGGTATAGCTGACCGCCTGCATCGCCTCGTAGCCGTTGCGCGAGTAGCTGAGCTCGGCGATGTCGAACTGGAAGCCGATGGCGATCGCCGCCAGCAGCAGTGCGCCGAGCACCGAGAGGTGCGCCCGCACCGGCGCGGTGAGGCGGAACTGCCAGCGCAGCGCGCCTGCCGCGTAGGCAGCTGCGCTCAGCAGGATGACCCCGATCAGGGTGGTGACCGCGAATCCCTGGAGGAAGCGCAGCACCGGCAGGTCGAAGATGTAGAAGCCGATGTCGCGCCCGAAGTGCGGGTCGACGCTCCCGAAGCTGCCGCCGTTGATGGCGAGCAGGATCGGCTCCCAGTTCCCGGCCCAGGCGGCCGCCGAGCCGAGCGCCAGGAGCAGGGCCACGCCGACGATCGCGATCGTGACCCAGCGCGCCGCCCCGGTCGTGTCGAGCAGCTCGAACTGGCCGATGCGCCGCAGCGGCACCTGCGGCGCCACGCGGCGCGCGATGAGGATGCTGGCGATCGCCGGCACGGCGAACGCGGCGAAGCCGATCACGAACAGGACGACCTGCGCGGTGAGGCGCGTGGTCAGGACGTCACGGCGGCCGAGGGCGCCGTACCACATGAGGTCGGTGACGAGGTTCACCAGCCCGCCGGCGATGCCGAGCACGAAGAGCACGCCGACCACCGCCAGGCCGATGAGCACCCAGCGTCGGATGCGCCGCCCGTCCCAGCCGCTGGTCGGTCCGCCGAACGGTGCGCCGCCGCCGTTGCCGCTCTCTCCGCCGCGGGCGGCTCGCCGTCGCCGCAGCTCGTCGCGCACGTCGCGTGGCGGGTCGTCATCCCCGGTCGTGCGCGGGCGCGACGGGACCGGCCGCCCCTCGCGAGCGGCATCGGCCTCCTGCTGGCGGCGCTGGAGCTCCTCCAGCAGCCTGTCGAACCACGATGACATGCGGGCTGATCCTATCCCCTGCCGGCGTCGCGCGTCCGCGGCTACCGGCGCCGGGTCAGTCGGGGAGGCCGAGCGCGACCCGCAGCGCCGCCTCGGACATGCCCTCGACCCGGATGAGCTTGTCGCGCGATGCCTCGCCGCGGACGATCCTGACCGCTCCCTTCGGAGCGCCGGCGCGGTCCGCGATCAGGGCGACGAGGGCGGTGTTCGCCCGCCCGTCCACCGCCGGCGCCATCACCCGGATCACGACCCGGCCGTTCCGCTCCCCGACCACCTCGTCGTGAACGGCGCGCGGCTGGAGCCGGATGGCGAGCTCCGCCGGGCCTACTCCCACTCGATAGTGGCGGGCGGCTTCGAGCTGATGTCGTAGACCACGCGGTTCACGCCGCGCACCTCGTTCACGATCCGCGAGCTGATCTTCGCGAGCACCTCGTACGGCAGCCGCGCCCAGTCGGCGGTCATCCCGTCGTCGCTCGTCACGGCGCGAATCGCGACCACGTTGGCGTACGTGCGCCCGTCGCCCATGACGCCCACGCTGCGCACCGGGGTGAGGATCGCGAACGACTGCCACAGGGACCGATACAGGCCGGCGGCCTTGATCTCGTCGATGACGATCCAGTCCGCCTCGCGGAGCGTCTCGAGCCGCTCAGCGGTCACCTCGCCGATGATCCGGATCGCCAGCCCGGGCCCGGGAAACGGCTGCCGCTGGACCATCGTCTCCGGCAGCCCGAGCTCGGCGCCGACGACCCGCACCTCGTCCTTGAAGAGGTAGCGCAGCGGCTCGATGAGCTGGAAGCGCAGGTCGGCCGGCAGGCCGCCGACATTGTGGTGGGTCTTGATCTTCGCCGCCGCCTTCGTCTCGGCCGTCGTGGACTCGATGACATCGGGATAGAGCGTGCCCTGCACCAGGAAGTCGATCTGGCCGAGCTTCGCCGCCTCCTCCTCGAAGACCCGGATGAACTCGTCGCCGATGATGCGGCGCTTCTCCTCAGGATCATCGACGCCGGCCAGGCGGCGGAGGAATCGGTCCCGCGCGTCGACCATCACGAGGCGCATGCCGAGATGCTCCTCGAAGGTCGTGCGCAGCAGCTCGGACTCGCGCTTGCGCATGAGGCCGTGATCGACGTAGATGCAGGTCAGCTGGTCGCCGATCGCGCGGTGGACGAGGGTGGCCGCGACGGCCGAGTCCACGCCGCCCGACAGCGCGCAGATGACTCGTCCCTCGCCGACCTTCTCGCGCACCTGGGCGATCGTCGTGTCGATGAGGTTCCCCGCCGTCCAGTTCGGCCGCGCACCGGCGACGCCGATCACGAAGTTGCGGAGCACGTCCCGCCCGCGCGGCGTGTGCGCCACCTCCGGATGGAACTGGATCCCGTACAGGCCGCGTGCGACATCGGCCAGCCCGGCGAAGGGCGATGACTCGGTCTGGGCGGTGGGGGCGAAGCCCTCCGGGGGGCGGACGATGCTGTCGCCATGGCTCATCCAGACCGGCTGGTCGCGGTCGAGGCCGGCGAAGAGGCCGTCGGCGGCGGTGATGCTGATCGCCGCCGGCCCGTACTCGCGACGGTCGGACGGCAGCACCTCGCCACCGAGCTCGTGGGCCATGAGCTGCACGCCATAGCAGATCCCGAGCACCGGCACCTGGCCCGACCACAGGGCGGGATCGGCCCTCGGCGCACCCACGTCGTAGACCGATGCCGGCGAGCCGGACAGGATGATCGCCTTCGGATTGCGGCGCCGGATCTCCTCCCACGGCGTGTCGTGCGGCAGGAGCTCGGAGTACACGTTCAGCTCGCGGACGCGGCGCGCGATGAGCTGTGCGAGCTGGCTCCCGAAGTCGAGGATGACGACGGTGTCCGGCCCCTCGGGCGCCTCATCGCGGCGATCGGGCGGCGGCGCGTGGAGCGCGGTCTCGAGGTAGGCCTCGACCTCCGCGTCGTCCGGTGCCAGCACGCGGTGGCCGGCGTTCGCCGCCTCGCCGTGGACCGTGCGGCCCCGTTCGCGGCTTCGTGGTGGCTGCTGGTCGTCGCCCGTCTCGCTCAATCCGCTGCCCGCGTGCGTGGTGGTGCGCCTCCAGTGTAGTGCGACGGCTACCCTTGCATGACCCGCACGAGGACAGATGAGATGACCGACGAGCCACCCGCCGGCGACGCCCGCATCGTCGAGCTCGCTCCGCAGCCCACCGTGGCGGCGCGCATCACGCAGCCGATGAGCGAGCTCGACATCGGCGCGCTCTTCGACGTCCACCTCCCGAACGTCGTCGATCGGGTCGCCGATCTCGGCGGAACGCCCGCCGGACCGCCATACGCGCGATACCACGCGTTCGGCCCGGATCAGGTCGACGTCGAGATGGGCCTCCCGGTCATGGCGCCCGTCGCGAACCTGCGGCCGCTCGCCGAGTGCGAGCCCGGGGAGGTCGGCGCTTCGGAGCTGCCTGGCGGTGCGGCGGCGGTGACCGTCCACAGCGGCAGCTACGGGGGCCTGTCCGCCGCCTATGACCGCCTCCACGACTGGATCCATGACGCCGGCCGCGAGGAGGGCCAGGGCCCGTGGGAGTCCTACGTCGATGATCCCTCCGAGGTTCCGACGGAGGAGCTGCGGACCGAGGTCATCTGGCCCCTCGGGTAGGCCAGCTGCTTCTCAGCCGTCAATCCATTGGCGCGGATGCGAGCCGAGGAAGTCCTCCAGCGGCACGCCGCCGCTTCCCACCGTCAGCGAGCGCGCCCCCCGATGCGTCCGACGGAAGGCGATGGTCCCGGCGCTCCCGCGCGGGTGGCCGGTTCGCACCTCGATGGCCAGCGGCGTGGTCTGGGACCGCATCAGCTTTCCGGGCCGCACGACCCAATCCACCTCCGCGTTTCCCTCGCGCCAGTAGGCCAGCTCGTCCGGATCGGCGTGCGCCCAGAGATGAGCACCGACGGCGGTGGTCGCGAGCTGGCGCCAGAGCACCGGATCGGCCGTCACCTGCGCGGGGGTGACCCGCGCCGTGGCCGTCACGAGCCCGGTGTTCAGGGCCAGCAGCCTGGGGCTCGACCCGCGGCGCCGGGCCACGGAGCCGGCGTACTTGCCGATCCCGGTCACCATCCCGGCCCCGCCGAGCAGGTCGAGATAGTGCGCGAGGGTCACCGTGTTGCCGGCATCGGTCAGGGTGCCCAGCATCTTCGTGTACGAGAGGACCTGGCCGGAGTGGCCGCAGGCGAGGCGGAACAGCTGGCGGAGGAGAGCAGGCTTCTCGACCCGGTTGAGGAGCAGGATGTCGCGCGACAGCGAGGTCTCGACGAGCGCGTCGAGGATGTACTCCTCCCAGCGTTCGTGATGCGCGATGAGCGGCGCGGCGCCCGGGTAGCCGCCGTGGAACAGGTACGTGTCCAGGTCCCACCCGAACGCGTCGCGCATCTCGGCGAAGGTCCAGTGCGTGACGCGGATCACCTCGAAGCGGCCGGCCAGGCTGTCGGACAGCCCCTGCTTCACGAGCAGCGGCGAGGAGCCGAGGAGCATGACCCGCAGCGGGGTCCCGGCGGCGGTGTCCTCGTCCCACAGCTGCTTCACGACGTCCGACCACTGCCGGATCTTCTGGACCTCGTCGAGCACGAGCACCCCGCCGGCGCGGCCGCCGTTCGCCGCGGCCTGGCGGCCAATCGCCCACTGGGTGTAGATCCAGCCGATGTCCTCGGGGTCGGGGGCATCGGCCGAGGCGAAGTGGCCGGGAACGCCGATCGAGGCCATCACCTGCCGCGCGAGCGTCGTCTTTCCGACCTGCCGCGGGCCGGCGAGCACCTGGATGAAGCGCCGCGGCTCGTGGGCGCGGGCGAGGACCTCCTCGTAGACCGGGCGACGGTATTCCTGGGGTCGTCCGCGCGTCATCACGCACTCCGCTGAGGCAGATTTACTCAGTAGCCTGAGCAAGATTACTCAGTAGCAGTCGCTGTCGTGGGCGTCAGGCGCGTTCTGCGGCCTCGACCCGGGCGCGGCGGAGGGCGTGGCGCGTGGTCACCGCCGGGTAGGGCGATCGGCGCAGGACCTCGTCTGCGCTGATCTCGCCAGCGAATGCCGCGGTGCACAGGCGGGCGACCTCCGCCAGTTCGCCCGCCTGCCGCTCCGCGAACGCCCGGTCGGCGGGCTCACCGTGGCCGGGCGAGACGGGGCCGGTGATGAGCGACAGGAGCCGCTCCGCGGTCGCGGCCCAGGCGACGGGATAGGCGTCGCCGAACGAGGGCGGTGCGCCGTTCTCCAACAGGTCGCCGGCGAAGACGATGTCGTTGCCATTGGTGGCCGCCCGCACGATGACGACGAGGTCGTTGTCGGTGTGGCCGTCACCGAGGTGGCGCAGGGCCAGCTGCCGATCACCCAGGTCGAGCGTCGCTTCATCCTCGAAGGTCACGTTCGGCGGGACGATGTCGATCTGGCGCATCTCGTCGGCGATCGTGGGCATCTCGGCCATCACCCGCTCGCGGTGGAGCTCGCCCTCCTGGCGCAGGATCTCGGCGCAGCGGCGATGGCCCCAGATCGCGGTCGGCACGAAACGCGCGTTGCCGAACGTGTGGTCGTAGTGGTGATGCGTGTTTATGACGGCCGCCAGCGGCGCATCGGTCAGCGCGCGGAGGTCGGCGCGCAGCTCATCGGCCTGCGAGGTGAGGGCGCGGGTGTCGATGACCACCACCCCAGCGTCACCGATGATCGCGCCGATCGTCTGGTCGAAGAAGTCGTAGCGGCGCACGAAGACGCGGTCCCCGATCTCGCGCCAGGGATGGGCCATCGGTCGCATCGTACGACACCACCTCAGGCGAGGAACGCCTCGAGCCGATGCGCCTCCTCGTCGAGGGCGCGACGGTCGGCGGGAGCGAGCGGGTCGAACGGTGCCAGCGCGATCCCCGCGGGCTCGTGGCGCCAGGTGCCTGCCACCTGCCCGTCGACCAGGAACGTGTTGAAGGAGTGCGGCGCCCGGGTGTGGAAGATCCGCGGTCGATGCGCCTCGGGAAGGACGCCCGTTCCGCGGGCGTGGACGAGCAGGAGCGCCTCCCAGGTCCCGAGGAAGCGGACCGGCGCCGGCGTCTCAGGGTCCGGGAGCGGCGCCTCAGGGAGGTCGAGGAGCTCCTTGCCCGCCTCGTCGGCGTAGGTGACGTGCCCGATCCGCGCCAAGGCCCCGCGGACGCCGGTGACCGGCAGCCCGGCGAAGCTCGCGATGTCCGCCGCACTCGCCGGGCCGAAGCCGGCCAGGTAGCGGCGGACGAGGTGATCGGTCGCTTCGTCGGTGGTGAGCACCGGTGGCGGCAGCCACGCGTCGGCCAGGCCGTAGAGATCGGCGCGCCGCCGCTCCCACGTCCCCGACGGCGGGACGCGAACGAGGTCGAGGGAGAAGGCGGCGCCCACCGCCGCCAGGCGGGGAAAGCCGCGCGCCGCCAGCCGCGCCTTCAGCTCGCGCTCGCGGAGCGGACCTCCCGCGAGCTCCTCGCGCATCGCCTCCGCGGCGGCCTCGAGGTCGACGCCGTCCAGCTCGCGGCGCAGCGCCCGCAGCCACCACGCGCGGCGGGGCTCGTGGACGGCGATCGCCAGGGGCCAGTAGTCGGCCGCGGAGACGGTGTGGATCGTCGAGCGCATGAGGGTCCCCTGAATCGCGCGCCGCTCGACGAGAGCGTCGGTGAGCATCGGTCTCGTGAAGTCCCGCAGCCGCGACCACAGGCCGATGTAGGCGGACGGCGCGTACTGCGTCTGGAGGCCCGCGACCTGCTCGAGGGCCGCCGGCAGGTCGAGCTCGGGACGGTCCAGGAGCAACTGCCGTGCAAGGAGGGCGCGGTTCCGGTGGCGGGCGGTGAGGACCCCTCGGCTCACTCCCTGCCGGCGAGCTGCCAGGACTTGCCCTCGGTCGCGATCGACGGCGCGATGACCATCTCGACCTCGTGCATCTCGCGGATCGTGCGCGCCCCGAGGGCGGCCATGGACTGCCGCAGGGCGCCGACGAGATTCTGCGTGCCGTGCGTCGTCTCGGCGGGGCCGAAGAGGATCTGGTCGAGCGGCAGCCGCTCCCCGATCTTGATCCGCGTCCCGCGCGGGAGCGTCGGCGAGGGCGCCGCCATGCCCCAGTTGTAGCCGCGTCCGGGTGCCTCGACGGCGCCCGCGAACGGCGAGCCGAGCATCACCGCGTCGGCACCGGAGGCAATCGCCTTGGCGACGTCGCCACCGGTCTTCATGCCACCATCGGTCACCAGCGGCACGTAGCGGCCCGTCTCGCGCGCGTAGCGGTCCCGTGCGGCCGCGACCTCGAGCGTGGCGCTCACCTGTGGGACGCCGATCCCGAGCACCTCGCGCGTCGTGCACGCCGCACCCGGCCCCACCCCCACGAAGATCGCCGCCGCTCCCTGGTGCATGAGCTGGTAGGCGGCCTCGCCGCTCACCGTGTTGCCGACGAGGACGGGGAGTCGGAGTGCGCCGGTGAGGTCGGCCAGCGACAGGACGCGGCCCGAGGTGCTGATATGACGTGCGGAGGAAACCTGCGACTGGACGAGGAACAGGTCGGCACCCCCCTCCGCGGCCAGCTCTGCGTGATGCCAGGCCGATGCCGGCGTGGTCGCGACGGCCGCGATGCCGCCGCCGGCCTTGATGCGAGCGATCAGCTCCCGGATCAGATCGTCCCGGACCGGCCGCTCGTACGCCTCGGCGAGCAGGTGAGCCGCCGCCCGGCCGTCGGGGGCGGCGACGACGCGCTCGATGATCCCGCTCGCGTCCTCGTAGCGCGTGTAGAGACCCTCGAGGTTGACGAAGGCGACGCCGCCGGCCGCGGTCATGCGGATCGCGAACGCGGCGTCCGCCACGGCATCCATGGCCGCAGCCAGGAATGGGATGCGCAGTGGGATCCCCGCCAGGTCCACGGAGAGGTCGACTTCTGCCGGGTCGGCGGTCACCGCGCCGGGCACGAGGGCCACCTCCTCGAAGCCGTAGGCGCGACGCAGGCGCGTCTCGGTCGCATCGCGAGCGGGCGCGTGGTCGATCAACGTGACCTCCTCGGGAAGCATGAGGCCCGCGCGGCATGCCGACGCGGGCTTGGATGGTGGCGGGTGATCGTGACGGCGCGGATGCGGTGCACGGGCTGACGACCTGCGGCTTTGGTGAAGTATACGAGCCGCGGCATTCGGGCCGTGCGCGCGTTGAGCGCCGAGGAGGCGGAGGCCGCCGGCGGTGACCGCCGGCGGTGACCGCCGTGCCGGTCGTCTCGGAAGCCGCGCAGGCGGCGAGGCCGAGCACCAGCGGGGTGACGAGCGGCAGGACGAACGCGCGCGGCATGGGCCGATGGAGCCTAGCGCTTCAAGGTTCCGTTGCAGCAGGTGCGCTGGACCGCAGCTAGCCCTCCATCTCCAGTCCGGCCGCCCTGGCGTCGACGGCGAGCTGCTCGAGCGCCTCGTCGCCGTCCGCGCTTGCCTGGAGCAGGCCGATGACGCGGCTCACCCCAAGGTCGGCGTAGGCATGCAGCAGCGCCTGGCGGCCAGCCCCGGCAGCCTTCCATTCGGGCGTCCCCCACCAGATGTGGACCGACACGCTCAGCGTCTCGGGGTTGCGACCGATCTCCTCGCAGCGTGACCTGATCACCGGCAGCGCCTCGGCGACCTCGCCCGGCGACAAGCCGTCGACGTTCAGCTCGTCGGCGTAGCGGGCCGCGAGGCGCCACGTCACCTTCGGTCCGTTGCCTCCGACCATGATCGGCATCCCGGTCGGCGCGATCGGCTTCGGCAGGTTGATCGCGTTGCGCACGCTGTGCTGCTCGCCCTTGTAGGTGGCGCGGGTCGTCCGTCCCGGCTCGAGCATGCGTCCGATCACCTCGAGCGCGTCGTGCAGCTTCGAGAGCCGCACCGGGGTATCCGGGAATCCGTAGCCGTACGCGAGCCACTCGTCGCGCTTCCAGCCGGCGCCGATGCCGAGCTCGAAGCGACCGCTGCTGATGGTGTCGATCGTCGAGGCCATCTTCGCGGTGAGCGCCGGGTTGCGGAACCCGTTGCAGATGACGATCTGCCCCAGCCGCACGCGCTCGGTGAGCGCCGCCAGCGCGGCGAGCGAGGTGAACGACTCGAAGGTCAGCTCGTCGGTCGGCCGCGGGACGGTGTGGAAGTGGTCGAACAGCCAGACCGACTCGAACCCGAGCCGCTCGGCCTGCCGCGTGACCGCGACCGTGCGCTCCCACGCCTGCCGCGGCTCCCAGCCGTCGTACTCTCCCGTCCACCCCTGGGGCGCGATCAGGCCGATCCTCATGGCATCCCTCCGTGGCCGTGGTTGAGCTCCGAGCCGCCGCGCCTCATCTGACGATCATCTGGCCACGCTCGGGGCCGACGCTGACGTGGCTGATCGGTGCGCCAGCGAGCGCCTCGAGGCGCTCCACGTAGGCGCGCGCCGCGGGCGGCAGGGATGTCCACGAGCGGCAGGCGGTGGTATCGGTCTGCCAGCCGGGCAGCTCCTCCCAGATCGGCTCCAGCCGCGCGTAGAGGTCGTCGGCCGACGGTATCGTGTCCCAGCGTGCGCCAGAGCGCGGATCCCGGTACGAGGTGCAGACCGGGATGCGCGCGAAAGCGTCGAGGACATCGAGCTTGGTGAGCGCCAGGCTCGAGTAGCCGGCGAGTCGCACGCTGAACCCCACGGCGACCGCGTCGTACCAGCCGCAGCGGCGTGGGCGCCCGGTGGAGGTCCCGTACTCAACCCCACGCTCGCGGAGGAGGACGCCCGTCGCATCGAGCAGCTCGGCAGGCAGCGGCCCGGCGCCGACCGCCGTGGTGTAGGCCTTCGCGACCCCGATCACCCGGTCGATGCGCACCGCGGGCAGGCCGGCGCCCAGGCTCGCGCCGCCGGGAATCGGATTCGACGAGGTGACGTACGGATAGACGCCCCAGTCGAGGTCGCGCATCGTGCCGAGCTGACCCTCGAGCAGGATGCGATCGCCGCGCGCCAGCGCCTCGTCGACGAGCCGTTGACCGTCGACGACGTGCGGCCGCAGCCGTTCGGCCGCTGCCAGGTACGCGTCCCGGATCGGCGCCTCATCGGTCGCCTCGGCGATCGCGTCGCGCAGCTCGTCATCAGGCCCGCCGGCGCCGAAGTAGCCACGCACCATGCGCCGCACCCGCTCGAGGTTCGTTGCGAGCCGGGTGGCGAAGGCGTCGGGCGCCATGAGGTCGACGACCCTGATTCCGCGGCGCGCGACCTTGTCGACGTACGCCGGGCCGATCCCGCGCGACGTCGTCCCGAGCCGGGCGTCGCCGCGCTCCCGCTCCTCCAGCTGGTCGAGCAGGACGTGGTACGGCATCACGATGTGCGCGCGGTCGCTGATGAACAGGCTGCCCGTCGCGATCCCGGCCGCCGCCAGCTGATCGAGCTCGGTGACGAGCGCCGGCGGGTTGATCACGACGCCGTTGCCGAGCAGGTTGCGCGTGGCTGGGTAGAAGATCCCCGACGGGATCAGGTGCAGCTTGAAATGGCCGTGGCGGTTGATGACGGTATGGCCGGCGTTGTTCCCGCCCTGGTAGCGGACGACGAGGTCGGCGTCGGCCGCGAGGTAATCGACGACGCGGCCCTTGCCCTCGTCACCCCATTGGGCGCCGACGACGGCGATGACGGACATGGAGGGTCGGCGGACCTTCGATGCGGTGGGAGGGGGTCATCCTAGCGGAGCGGCCCGCCGGGGAGGGCCGAGGGCACGCGCACCGCGCAGCGCCCACGAAGAACGCCGCCTCGGCGGCGGCACTCAGGATCGGTCCAGGGCGTGGATCAGCGCGTCAGGCGCGGGCGCGGACCTTGTCGAAGCAGCTCGAGCAGTAGACCGGGCGGTCGTTGCGCGGGAGGAACGGCACGAGTGCCTGGCCTCCGCATTCGGCGCACACCGCGGCGTGCATCTCCCGGCTCCCACCGTCATTCGTGATGCCGAGCGCTCGGTTCTGCCGTGCGGTGGCGCGGCAGCTGTGGCAGCGCTGGGGCTCGTTCGTCAGGCCCTTCTCGGCGAAGAACTGCTGCTCGCCACCGGAGAAGACGAATTCGGCTCCACAGTCGCGACAATGGAGCGTCTTGTCGGCGTACACCTTGACCCTCGTGCCTCCGTGCTTGCCGGCCGAGCGATCTCGACCGACGGTACAGCGCCCGAGTGTACACCCGCCCACAAGCCATCCGAACGCTCGCTCTCTGGGCGGCCGAGCGCTCCGGCTGACCGCAGTCCGATCAGTAGGCCGCCACGTCGTCGCGCGGTGCCACCGCGTAGAAGCGCGTGTTCGACTTGCGGAACTGCAGCGGGACCTCGCCGATGGGACCGTTGCGGTGCTTGGCGACCTTCGCCTTCACGGTCTCGACCTCCGCCTCGGGGTTCTGCTCCCCGTCGCGGTAGAGGAAGATCACGACGTCGGCGTCCTGCTCGATGCTGCCCGACTCGCGCAGATCCGAGAGGCGCGGCTCGGCCGTGGTGCGCTGCTCGACGCCGCGCGAGAGCTGCGAGAGGGCGATGACCGGCACCTTGAGCTCGCGCGCGAGCTGCTTCATGCCGCGGCTGATCTCGCTGACCTCCTGCACGCGGTTCCCGTCGCGCGACGGGGTCGAGGCCTGCATCAGCTGGAGGTAGTCGACGATGATGAGGTCCATGCCGTGCTGCTCGGCCTCGAGACGGCGGGCCTTCGTGCGCAGCTCCATGACCGACAGGGCGGGCGAGTCGTCGATCCACATCGGCGCGGCGTGCATCTCGTTCATGACCCGCGCGATCTTGCTCCAATCGGTCTCGTCCACGAAGCCGGTCTGCAACGGGCGCGGATTGATGCCGCTCTCGGCGCTCAACAGGCGCAGGGCGAGCTGCTCGCGGCTCATCTCCAGGCTGAAGACCGCCACCTTCTTTCCCTCCCGGACCGCGGCGTGCTGCGCGATGTTCAGTGCGAGGCTCGTCTTTCCGACGCTCGGGCGGGCGGCGAGGATCACGAGGTCCGACGGCTGGAAGCCGCCGAGCAGCGCATCCAGCCCGGACAGGCCCGATGGAATGCCGAGGATCTGGCCGCGATGCTCGTGGAGGTACTCGAGCCGATCGTAGGCCTGGCCGAGGAGCGTGCCGAGCGACTCGAAGCCGACCGCGGTGCGCCGCTGGCTGATCTCGAACAGGATCGACTCGGCGCGGTCGATGGCGACCTCGGCATCGTTCGCCTCCTCGTACCCCACCGCGGCGATCCGGCCGGCGGCGGCGATGAGGTTGCGGAGCACCGACTTGCGCTCGACGATCCGCCCGTAGTGCTCGACGTGGACGGCGGTCGGCACGGCGTTCATCAGCGTGGCGAGGTAGCCGGGGCCGCCCACGGCCTCAAGCCGATCACGCCGTTCGAGATCCTCGGCGAGGGTCACGAGGTCGATCGGCTCGCGCTGGCCGTGGAGCGAGAGCATCGCCTCGTAGATCGTCCCGTGCGCAGCCCGGTAGAAATCGGCGGGGCGCAGGAAGTCGGCCACGCGGAGGATGGCATCGGCGTCGATCAGGATCGAGCCGAGGACGCTCTGCTCGGCCTCCTGGGCCTGCGGGGCGAGCTTCTCCAGGGCCGATCCCTGGCTGGCGATGGTCATCATGGGCAGGCGTCACCCTAGCCGGCCGCGGTCACCCTTCGCGAGCCCCGATGCGGGCGTCGGCTGGGGAAAACCCGGGCCGGATGTGCATAAGCAGTGAGGTTGTGGAAAACGGTGGTCGCGACCGCCGCCCTGGCATTCCACGCCGTGATCGCGACAGGTAGCGTGTCGCAGTCGGGGTCGCCGGCCCTCAGCTTCCCCATCCGCTGGGTGGCTCGCGCCGCGAAGGCGCCAGGTTCCACGTGTCGCGCTGCTCGACGACGAGGCCGGCCGCGTCGAAGCGCAGCGTTGAGGTGCCAGCCAGGGTGACCTCCTCCCCTGCCTCGGTGAGCGCGGCCCACCACTCGACCGATACGCGATCCCCGTCGACGATCGGGGTGCCGAACCGTGCGCGCACCGCGCCCTCCCCTGCGAAGGCGCCCGCGACGTAGTCGCGAACGCCGTCCGCGCCCAGGTCGGGATCAAGGAACGGCTGGGAGGTGAAGATGGCACTCGGCGCGTACAGCGCCACCACGGCATCGGTGTCGAGCGCCTCCCAGGCCTTCTGCCAGACCTCGGCCCAGTGGCGCGCGGCGCGCGCGGCGCGCGCGGTGTCGACCGGGTCGATCACGCCTCGGGGACGACGCTCACGCTGACGGTGGTCTCGACGCCCGGCATGACGCGCACGTCGATGCGATAGTCACCGAGCGACTTGATCGGCTCCCTTAGATGGAGGGCGTGACGGTCGAGCTCGACGCCGCTGCGGCTGATAAGATCGGCGATCTGGTGGCTCGTGACCGCGCCGAAGAGGCGGCCGCGCTCGCCGGCCTTCACGGGGATCTCGATCCGCAGCTCGGCGACCCGCGCGGCGAGCGCCTCGGCATCCGCGCGCAGCGCGCGCTCGCGCTCGTCGCGCTGGTCGCGGTGTCGTTCCCAGTTGGCGAGCTGGCCGCGATCGGCCATCACGGCCGCGCCGGTCGGGAGGAGGAAGTTCCGCCCGTAGCCGTCCTTCACGTCCTTGAGGTCGCCCTCGTGGCCGAGGCCCTTCACGTCGCGTTTCAGGATCACCTTCATGTCGTCTGCATCTCTCGTACGTGTGCGCTCACAGGCTCAGCTGCCGCCATCGTCGCTCGCTGCGATCCGCTGGCGACGCCAGCGGGCGAGCGAGCGCTTCAGCGCCTGGGGGTCGCGATAGCGCCCGTAGCGGTCGAGCAGCTCCGGCAGCCGGTCCCGGATCTCGTCGAACCGATGGCCCATCAGGCCGCGCAGCCGCGCCAGGTCACGGTCGAGGTCGGCGGTGCCATTCTTCGCGCGCTCCATGTGATCGCGCCGCACGTCCGGCGGGGCGTTCTGGATGAAGAGGTCGAGGACGAGGAGCACCACGGTGAGGTCATCGGCCTGGCCGAGGATGGGGATGGCGTCGGGCACCAGGTCCAGCGGCGAGACGACGTACGCCGCCGCGGCCGCGAGGATCGCCTTGAGCCCGATGGGGGTGCGCGGATCGCGGACGATGCCCCACACGACGCGCGCGTAGGTGGGGAGCTTCCAGACGAGGCGGGCGAGGCGCAGGTAGCGCCATCGGCCGGGCGTGTTCACGGTGCGTGCCTCATGGGTGGGCGACGGACGACGGGGGCCGCATGATACCAGAGGCGGCAAGGCGGAGTTGACATTAGAACACCTGTTCGGCTACCGTGGCCCGGTGACCACGCAACGGAGCACCCGACGAGCATGACCAGGCACGACGCAGAGCGTCGCCGAAGGATCCTCGAGTGCATCACGCAGACCGTCGAGGAGCGCGGCTATCCCCCGTCGGTGCGCGAGATCGCCGATGCGGTCGGGCTGGCCTCGACGTCGGCCGTCCATCACCACCTCATCGCCCTCGAGCGCGACGGCCTGCTCGAGCGCGGCATCAACTCTTCGCGAGCCCTGCGGGTGACGGCCCACGGCACGGCGACCCAGCGCCCGGCTGCGGGGCGGGTGACTCCCTTCCGCATGCCGATGGAGCGCGACGTGGCCGCCCTGCCGGTGCTCGGTGAGATCGCCGCCGGCCAGCCGATCGAGGCGTATGCGGATGGCGCCGAGGCGCTCGACGTGCCGCGCTCGATGGTCGCTCGCACGGACTCATACGTGCTCCGCGTCCGCGGCAAGAGCATGATCGACGCCCTCATCGACGACGGCGACTACGTCGTCGTCCAGCCGCAGTCCACCGCACAGGATGGCGACATCGTCGTCGCGCTGCTCGAGGACAACGGGGTCACCCTCAAGCGCTACTTCCGGGAGCAGGACCGGGTCCGCCTTCAGCCCGCGAATGCCGAGATGGAGCCGATCTACGCCACCGACGTCCAGATCCAGGGCAAGGTGATCGGCGTCATCCGCAAGCTCGGCTGACCCCCGCGCGCGACGCCGTGTCGGCGCTGCCCCGAATCCCGAATCGCTTCCTCGACCGAGCCATGTGGGCGTCCGGCAGCGGTCCATGACCACGCGCACGATCCTGCACGCGGACATGGACGCGTTCTACGCGAGCGTCGAAGTGCTCGATGCCCCGTCGCTGCGTGGCCGGCCGGTCATCGTTGGCGGCGACCCCACTGCGCGCGGGGTCGTGAGCGCGGCGTCGTACGAGGCGCGGGCATTCGGCGTCCACTCGGCGATGCCGCTCCGCACCGCCAAGCGGCTGTGCCCGACCGGCGTCTTCCTGCCGGTGCGCCCCGATCGCTACCGCGACGTCAGCGAGCGGGTGATGGCGATCTTCGCCTCGTTCACCCCGCTCGTCGAGCCGATCAGCCTCGACGAGGCGTTTCTCGACGTCACCGCCTCGCGCGCCGCGTTCGGGACCGGCGAGACGATCGCGCGACGCATCAAGGCCCGGGTCCACGATGAGGTCGGGCTGTCCGTCAGCGTCGGGGTGGCGACGAACAAGCTGTGCGCGAAAGTCGCCTCGGACCTCCGCAAGCCCAACGCCCTTGTCCTCGTCCCGCCCGGCGACGAGGCGGCGTTCCTGGCTCCGCTTCCGATTCGCCGCCTGTGGGGCGTGGGCCCGGCGGCGGCTGAGGCGCTTCGGGATTTCGGCGTCGCCACCATCGGCCAGCTGGCGGCCCTCCCCGCAGCCACCCTTCGGCGTCGGTTCGGCAGGCACGGGACCGATCTCGCGGAGCGGGCGCGAGGGATCGATCCCTCGCCGGTCGTCCCGTGGCTGGCGCCGAAGACGATCGGTCATGAGCACACGTTCGACCACGACGTCGTCGCCGATGCGACGCTGGATGCGACGCTGCTCGACCTTGCCGACTCGGTCGCGGGACGGCTGCGCGGCCACGACCTCGCGGCGCGGGGCATCCAGCTCAAGCTTCGCTACGAGGGGTTCGACACCATCACCCGTCAGGCCATCCTGCCGCGTCCGACGCGCGAGAGCCGCCCGATCTACGAGGCCGCGATTGCCCTTCTCCGCCGCGCACGCAGCGCGAGCCGCGCGGTCCGACTCATCGGGGTGACGGCCATCCACCTCACCGATGCTGAGCAGCTCACGCTGTTCGACGGTGCGTCGCGAGAGGCGCGGCTCGAGGCGACGATCGATGACGTGCGTGCGCGATTCGGCGACGCCGCCATCACCCGCGCACGGCTGCTGAGTGACCGCCCGCGGCGACGGTTCGATTTCGGCGAGCGTCCCCAGGTCGCGCCGCGCGACGATGACGCTTGACGAACCGAACATCCGTTCGTATGATGCGACTCCTACTCGAACGCCTGTTCACATTGTGCCCTTGCAGGCGAGCGGCAACGGAAGAGGAGACCTTTCATGGCGCTCGTGCAGATCAACCCCATCGAGGCTCACGTCCGCTGGGATCGTGATGCCGCCCGGCCGTCACGCATCCGCGTGGCCGATCGGGAGTTGATGGTCACCGCCATCACGGCGCGACGCGACGAGCTGTCGGCCTACCCCGCGGAGCGCGGGCCGCGCGTCACCTACCTCGTCGAGACCGAGCGCGGCCAGGCCTCGCTCGTCTACGACGGTCGGCGGCGGCGGTGGTTCGTGGAGGCGATGGACTCCGCGGCCTGATCACCGGCCTCGGAGACGGCTCGCGGTCGGGGGTCGGGTACAATCGCGCCGCACCACGCGGCCTGCGCCTCGCCGAGTCCAGGTTCGCGCACCGCGACGAGGCCGCTCGCCGATGACGACGGACCAGGGAGGATGGACAACCACCAGTCCACATCCTGCTGACGACACTGCCACCTCCCTCGACGCGCTGAGCGTCAGCGACCTCGTCGCCCACCTCGCCAGCAGCGATCCGACGCCGGGAGGCGGGAGCGCCTCGGCGCTTGGCGGCACGCTTGCCGCAGCCCTGCTGGCCATGGTCGCGCGGCTGACCGAGGGTCGCACCACATCCGACGAGGCTGCCGACCGCGTCCGCAACACGGTGGTCGGCGCATCTCGCTGGCAGTCCGAGCTGCTGGAGCTCGCCACCCGGGACGCGAACGCCTATGCCGCCGTCGTCCGCGCCCGCCGGCTTCCTCGTGGGTCGGACGCGGAGCGCGAGACGCGCGCCGTTCAGCTGGCGAAGGCGAATCGCCTGGCCACGGACATCCCGCTCCGCATTGCCCGCGCCGGCATGGCCGTGCTCGCCCTGGCCGAGCCCTTCGTCGTGGTGGCCAATCCGAATGCGATCAGCGACCTCGGGGTCGCCGCGCACCTCGCCGCTGCCTGCGTGCAGGGTGGAGTGCTGAATGCGCGCATCAACGTGCCGTCGCTCGCCGCGGATGATCCGATGCGCGTCGATCTTGCCCGCCAGCTCGACGAGCTCGCCAAGGGCGCCGTTGACGCGGAGGCCCGGGTGGCGGCGGCCGTGGTCCGTCACATCGCCGAGCCCCACCAGGGAGCGAAGCCAACACCGACATGACCGCCCGCCTCCTCGACGGCCGCTCCGTCGCCTCGCGCCTGTGGCGCGACCTTGGCGATCGGCTCGAGACGCTCGAGGCCGTGACCGGAACGAGGCCGCGGCTTGCCATCGTGCGCTTCACGACGAGCGGCGCCACCGCCGTCTATGCCGACAGCGTCGCGCGGGCCGCCCACGGGGTCGGCATCGAACCGATCGTCGTCACCCCGCCCGAGGGCATCACCCGCGCCGACCTGGCCGCCCGCATCGGTGCGCTGAACCGCGACCCGAGCATTGCGGGCATCGTGGTCGCCCAGCCGGTCCCCGAGCATCTCGAGGCACACGCGGTCGTGGCCCTCATCGATCCGGCGAAGGACGTGGACGGTGCCACGCCGATCAATGCCGGGCGCCTGGGCCGTGGCGACACGAAGGCGTTCGTCCCGGCCACCGCCGCGGCGGTCATGGAGCTGCTGCGTGCCTACGAGATCCCGATCGCCGGGCGGCGGGCCGTGGTGGTCGGGCGCTCGGCGGTCGTCGGCCGGCCCGTGGCCGCGCTGCTCATCGCCGCGGACGCCACGGTCGTGGTCTGCCATCGCGCGACGCGGAATCTCGCGCGCGAGACGCGGCGCGCCGACATCCTCGTCGCGGCGGCCGGCTCGCCGGGGCTGATCCGCTCCGAGATGGTGAATCGGACAGCGGTGGTGATCGACTGCGGGATCAACGTGACCGCCGATGGGATCGTGGGCGATGTGGCATTCGACGCGGTGCGACCCGTGGTCCGGGCGATCACACCCGTCCCGGGCGGCGTCGGCCCGGTGACGACGATGATGCTCCTCGAGCAGACGGTCACCGCCGCTGAACGCGCGGCACGGAACGTGGACGAGTCGCTCGCCCGCTTCGAGAGCGCCCCGCGCAGGTCGACCCGTACGGGTCTGCGCTAGGTCCCGGCCGCCAGGGCGGCGTCCACGAGCCGGCGCGCGCTCCCTGCATCGGGGGCGCCCAGGCACCGCCGCGCCAGCTCCTCGGCCTCCGCACGGGTGAGCCGGGCGAGCGCCCGCTTCACCGGCCCGAACGCGCTCTGGTCCATGCTCAGCTCGTCGACCCCGAGGCCGACCAGCACGACCGCCCCGACCGGGTCGCCCGCCATCTCGCCGCACACCGCGACCGGCGTGTCATGCGGCGCCGCGCCGGCCACCGTCATCGCCACGGCCCGCAGGACGGCGGGATGCATCGGATCCTGGCGCGCGGCGAGACGGGGGTTCGTGCGGTCGGCGGCGAGCAGGTACTGCGTGAGGTCGTTGGTGCCGATGCTCAGGAAGTCGACCGCCGCCGCCAGCTCACCGGCGAGGAGCACGGCCGACGGCACCTCGATCATGATCCCCAGCCGTGGCCGGACCGCGCCATCGGCCCCGGCGAGGACGTCCGCCAGGAGACCGTGCACCAGGTCGACGTCGGCGACGTCGGCGACCATCGGCGCCATCACGTGAGGCTCCGGCACGCCGACCCGTGCGGCAGCCGCGACGATCGCGCGCAGCTGGGTGACCAGGATCTCCGGATGCACGTCGGCGAGCCGGATGGCGCGGACGCCGAGAAACGGGTTCGGCTCCGGGTCGAGCGGGAGGTAGGGCAACGGCTTGTCGCCGCCCACGTCGAGGAGGCGGATGACGACCGGCCGCATCCCGAAGGCCAACAGGACGGCCGCGTAGGCATCCCGCTGGGTCGCCTCGTCGGGGGCAACCGAGCGGCCGAGGAACATGAACTCGGTCCGGAGAAGGCCGACCGCCTCGGCACCCGCCTCGACCGCCCCGGCCGCCTCCTCCGGGCGGCCGATGTTCGCGCCCAGCGTCACCCGATGGCCGTCGGCAGTGGACAGCGGTGTTCGCGCCAGGGCGCGATCCTGCGCGACCTGCTCGTGCCGCCGATCACTGGCCGCCGTCGCCGCCGCTCGCTCGGCCGCGGTCGGGGCGAGGATGAGCTCGCCGCCGTCACCATCGACGATGAGCTCGACGCCATCGGTCACCACGTCCAGCAGGCCGGTCACGCCGACCACGGCGGGAATGCCGAGCGACCGCGCGAGGATCGCCGCGTGCGCGGTCCGGGATCCCGCCTCGAGCGCGATCCCGGCGAGGAGCCCGGGATCGAGCTCCGCGGTCAGCGACGGGGCGAGATCGTGGGCTACCACGATCGCGCGCTGCTCGAGGCGAGGTGTGGACTCGCCGCGCATCGCGCGCCCGATGCGTGCCGCCACGTCGCGGACGTCGGCGGCACGGGCGGCCAGGAGCTCATCATCGAGGGCCGCCAGCGTGGCGGCCGTCTCCTGCCCGGCGGCCTCGATGGCGTCATCCGGCCGCAGGCCGCTCGCGATGCGGACCCGTGCGCCGTCGAGCAGGGTTTCATCGGCCGCGACGAGCGCCTGCGCGTCGAAGATCGCCGCCTCGTCGTCGCGCTCGCTCGAACGGAGGCGCGCGGCGATGCCCTCGAGCTGGGCGACCGACTCGGCGACCGCGGCGTCGAGGTCGCCGATCATGGCGTTCGTGCCGGGCGTACCCTCGAGACGGATGGCCGGCGCGTCCGCAACGCCCGGTGCGGCCGCCACCCCGCGGAGGCGCGTCACGACCCGAGCGGCTCACCGAGGCCGGAGGCGACGAGCTCGGCGAGCTCCACGATCACCAGATCGGCGTCGTCGCCGGTGGCCTCGATCCGCAGCTCGTGGCCCTGGGCCACGCCGAGCTGCATGACGCCGAGGATGCTCTTCGCAGACGCCGAACGCTCACCATCGCGGGTCATGTTCGTGATGCGTATCTCGGACACAAAGGCGGCGGCGGCCTTGACGAAGGTCGCGGCCGGCCGGGCGTGGAGGCCGGAGGGATTGCGGACGACGACCCTGGTGTCTGCCATGGCCACCTCTGAGAGCTGCGGCGAGGACGAGGACGATGTTGGCGTCATCCTGCCATGCGACGGGCGTTCACCTCGTCCAGATCATCTCGTCGACCGCCACTGAGGCATCGATGAACCCGAGGTGGCGCATGGTGGCGAACGCGGCAGCCCATCGGGCTCGGTCGATGAGGCCTCCGTCGAAGCCCCCCTCGCTCCACAGCCCGACGGTCGCCCGCAGGACGGCGAGGCCCGTCGCGGGATCCTCGCCCAGTGTCGGGACGATGGCGGCCGCGGCGTCGAGCCCGACCTGCGGATCGTCGATCACCGCCTGCTGGGCGAGCGCGGTGGCAGCGGTGAAGGCGCGCACCAGCGTCGGGTCGCCGGCGATGATCGCGTCCGACGCCACAACCCCCGGTCCCGGCAGCGGCGCGACCTTGTCGATTGTCAGCATGTCGACCGCCATCCCCTGGCGCCCGAGCTGGAGCGGCTCGTTCGTGCGAAAGCCGGTGATGAGGTCGACGTCGCCGTTCAACAGTCCCTCCGCCTGGTTGAACTGCGGGTACTCGCGGATGGTCACGTCGGCGGCGGTCAGCCCGCCCGCATCGAGCAGCGCGAGCAGCGCGTGCCAGGACGAGCCGAACCTGCCGGGCGTGCCGATCGTCATGCCGGCAAGCTTGGCGGGATCGGTGGGCACCGTCCCGCGGGGACCGATGATCGCCACCGGGAAGGCCTGGTAGAGGGTCGAGACGTACCGGATCGGGATGCCGGAGGTGCGCGCGATCATGACGTCCGTGGCATCGGCGACGCCGAATGCCGCCTGCCGGTCGGCAACCTTGCGGATGACATCGCCGCCGGAGGCATGCTCGAGGGTGACGTCCAGCCCGAACCGGGCGTAGTAGCCGTCATGCATGCCGACGTAGAACGGCGCGAACTGCACGTCGGGGCGGAAGCCGAGAAGCACGGTGACCGGCTGCAGCGACGCTGGGCCGCTCGGCACCTCGGAGCCGCTCGGCACCACGGAGCCGGTCGTGCCGCAGGCGCTGCCGGGACCGCATGCGCAGGCGGGGATGCTGAAGATCAGGAGGGCCAGGACGAGGAGGCGCAGGCGAGACATCGGTTACCTCTGGGGGGGAACGAGGCGGCGTTCCAGTGCGACGATGAGGGCGTAGCCGGCGAGCCCGATCATGGCGAGCGTCACGAGGGCCACGAACATGAGCGGCGTGTCGAACAGGCCCTGGTCGGCGATGTTGATGAGAATGCCAAGGCCCACACTCGCACCGGCCCATTCGGCCACCACGGCACCGATGACGGCGAGGGTGATGCCGACGCGCAGGCCGCCGAAGATCACCGGCAGCGCCCACGGGATGTCGAGGCGTCGGACGCGGAAGCCCTCGCCGGCACCGAGCGCGTCGAACAGCTCGACGAGCGTGGGATCGACAGATCGGACGCCGACCATGGTGGCGATCGCGATCGGGAAGAAGACGATCAGCGCGCAGATGATGACGCGCGCGACCAGGCCGCCACCGAACCAGATGTCGAGCAGCGGGGCCAGGGCCAGGATCGGAACCGCCTGGGCCGCGACGATGTACGGCGAGAGGACCCGCTCGAGCAGGACGCTGCGCGCAAGCAGCAGGCCGATGACAATCGCGGTCGCGGCACCGACCGCAAACCCAAGCGCGATCTCGAGCAGCGTCGCCGACGTGTGCGTCCAGAGCGTCCCGCTGGCGATCGCCCGCACCCCGCGCTCGGCAACCACCTCCGGCGCGGGCAGGATGTAGTCGGGCACGCCGGTGACGAGAGCGACGAGCTTCCAGGCGAGGAGGAAGGCGAGCAGGCTCCCGGCGAGCACGGCGAGGCGCGGGATGCTCATGGCGCGCTCCACGGACCGATCTCCGGAACGTGGGAGATCGCCAGCGCGTCCCGCACCGCCGCCGCCGCGACCACGGCCGTCGGTTCCGCCTGTGATGCGACGGATCGCGGTCGCGGCAGCTCGACCGGCAGATCGGCAACCACCGCGCCGGGTCGGGCGCTGAGCACCACGATCCGATCCGCGAGGAGCACCGCCTCGCTGACGGAATGCGTGACGAGCACGAGGGTCGGCTGACGTCGCACCAACAGTGCCTCGAGCTCGCTGTCGAAGGCCTCGCGCGTCAGCAGGTCGAGCGCGCTGAAGGGCTCATCGAGCAGGAGCACCCCCGGATCGGTGATCAGCGCGCGTGCCAGACCCGCGCGTTGGGCGAGCCCGCCGGAGAGCTGCGCCGGCAGGAGCCGTGCCGATGGCCCGAGCCCGACGCGCGCCAGCGCCGCGGCTACCCGCGGCGCGCGAGCGGCCGCAAGCACACCCTTCGCCGCCAGCGGCAGTCCGACGTTCTCGGCCACGGTCAGCCACGGGACGAGCCGCGGCTGCTGAAACGCGAGGCCGACGCGGCCGTCGCCGGCTCGCGGCGGCTGCCCGTTGACGGTGACGCGCCCAGCGGTGGGACGAAGCAGCCCGGCGAGAAGCCGCAGGAGGGTGCTCTTCCCGCATCCGTTCGGACCGATGACCGCCGTCAGGCTGCCGGCCGCCACCTCGAGGTCCAGGTCGTGCAGCGCCTCGATGCCGGACGGATAGCGGAGGCTGACCGACTCGAGGCGCAGCGCAAGCGCCCCGTCGGTCACGCCTCGAGATCCGTCATCCATGCGCGCGCTCCTGCGTCCATCCGCCATTCGGGGCGCGCGGCACGACCCACGCTCAGGCGGTGCCGGGTGCGCGGCCTGCGCCGCTCGCCGTCGACCCGCCCACGCGGGAGCGTGCGATCACCTTCTCCCATCCGGACTCTCACCGTCGGCCCTGTCTGCTCCCGGTCCCGGGAGGTCAGGTCAACCTGCATCCGAACGATGGATGCGGGGTCGCGGGCTGGCGTCGCGATGACGCCGACCGCCGGTGGGGACTTTCACCCCGCCCCGAAGGCGACTCGTTGGTTCAACTGGTCCGGATCGTGGCACGCCCTCGGCGCGCGGTCAACCGGGGGCGATCAGGCGGCTGACTCGTTCGCCGCCGGCCGGCGGCGCAGCCATCGGTAGAGGAGGACGACGATCCCGCCCGCCACGATCGCGTAGATGACGTACTCGTATGGACGGACCGCGTCGTAGAGGTGCCGATAGTTCTCGCCGAGCAGGTACCCGGCGAGCAGAAGCAGCGCGTTCCAGGGCAGGGAGCCGAGCGCCGAGAAGGCGAGGAAGCGGCCCACGGGCATGCGCGCCACGCCAGCCGGGTAGTTGATGAGGGCGCGGACGAGCGGAACCAGGCGACCGACGAGGATGGCCCAGTCGCCGTGACGGGCGAACCACGCGTCGGCGCGATCCAGGTCCTCCGGATGGATGTGCACGTAGCGGCCCCAGCGGTCGAGCAGCGGGCGCCCGCCCCACGCTCCGATGAGGTAGCCGGCGAGCGACCCGACGACAGCGCCGAGGGTCGCGACCAGGAGGGCGATGAGGAAGCTCCACGGCGCGTGCGTGAGCGGCTCGAGGATGGCCGGGTCGGTCGCCGACTGGCTCACCTTCCAGCCGGCCATCGGGACGATCACCTCCGACGGAATGATCGGGACGAACGTCTCCAGCCCGACCGCGATCGCGACGCCGACGTAGCCCACCGCATCGTAGAGGCTCAGGAAGAACGGGATGACCTGGCGATCGATGAGCTCCAGCACGTCTTGCTATCGCTCCCCCGGCGCCTCGGCGGAGGGGGGTTCAACGACCCTGCGGGGCAGGTCGTCGAGGGGAACGGCAACGCGGCGGGTGGGGGGCCGGATGACGGAGGCCTCCCGCGCACGAAGCCGCTCGTCGACACGCATGACGTGCACGGCGACGATGATCGCGACCAGCGCGGCGCCCGCCATCCAGCCGCCAAGCACGTCCATCGGGTAATGGGCGAGGAGGTAGATGCGGGTGAGGCTGATGGCTCCGATGAGCACCAGCGCCACGCCGTAGGCGGTCATCCCCTGTCGCCGGTCCAGGCTCAGGCGGGCGACGCAGAAGGCGGCGAGGCCATAGAGCGCCGTGGCGCGCAGGGCATGGCCCGCCGGGAAGTCGGCGAGGTCGTCGAGCCCGACGCCGTTCACGTTGAACACCGCGCTGGCGAGCTGGCCGAGGCTGATCTGCGGGATGGCGGTCAGGAACTTCAGCGCCCACTCGATCGGGAAGGCGAGGGTCCCGGCGGCCAGGATGAGGGCGAGGTCGCGACGGCCCTTGGCGATCGCGAGCAGGCCGAGCCCCGCGAAGGCGAGGGCGACGAACCAGCCGGAGCCGAGGCCGCTGATCCCGACCAGGATCGCGTCGAGCGGCGGCAGCATGGTCGAGACCCAGTGATGGAACGGATCCACCACGTTTGCCATGAGCCATTCCTCGGGCACGAGGTAGGTCGTGGTCCGCTTCAGGGTGACGAGCCAGAAGAGGGTCGGCAGCGCGATGAGGGCGAGGAGGAAGGCGGCGGCCGGGCTGGGGACCGCACCGCCGAGCCGATGGCGCGCGTCGTCGCTGACGAGCAGGCGGCTCGTTGGGTCCGGGAGGCCTCGCACGGTGCGTAGTATACGG
Organism: Candidatus Limnocylindria bacterium; assembly: GCA_038209995.1. Lineage (GTDB taxonomy): Bacteria > Chloroflexota > Limnocylindria > QHBO01 > QHBO01 > JAICQM01. Next base: position 35,475 of record JBBQXD010000021.1, read on the forward strand.
ACCGATGGCTCCGCTTCCGCTCACCGGCCGGGACCTCTCCATCGACAACGTCGTCGAGGTCGCGCGCGGCCGACGAGCCGTCGCGCTTGCTCCAGACGCCGCCGATCGGATGCGCGCGTCGCGCGCGGTGATCGAACGTCTCGTCGCGGACGGAGCGACGGTCTACGGCGTGACCACCGGCTTCGGCGACCTTGCCGACGTGCGGATCGACCCGTCCCGGACGGCCGACCTCCAGCGCAACCTCGTTCGCTCCCATGCGGCGGCCACTGGCGACCCGCTTCCCGACGACGTGGTGCGCGCCATGATCGTCCTGCGCGCCAATGCGCTCGCCGTCGGGCTCTCGGGCGTGCGGGTCGAGCTCGTCGAGCTGCTCGTCGGCATGCTGAACGCGGCTGTCCACCCGGTCGTGCCGTCACGCGGCAGCCTCGGCGCCTCTGGCGACCTCGCGCCGCTGGCGCACATCGCGCTCGTCGTCATCGGCGAGGGCGAGGCGACCGTCGATGGCTCCGGCCCGGGCGCCGGCGATACGGCGCTGGCGCGGGTCGGCCTCGCCCCGCTGACGCTCGGCGCCAAGGAAGGGCTGGCGCTCCTCAACGGGACGCAGCTCATGGCCGGCATCGGGGCCCTCGCGCTTCACGACGCCCTTCGGCTGGCCATCACCGCCGACGTGGTCGGTGCCATGAGCCTCGAGGCGATGCTGGGGACCGGCGCCGCGTTCGCCGACGCGCTGATCGCCGCACGGCCGCATCCGGGACAGGTCGCGTCGGCCAGCCACCTTCGGGAGCTGCTCGCCGGCAGCGAGATCGGCCGCTCGCATGCCGACAGTCAGCATCGGGTGCAGGACGCCTACAGCCTGCGCTGCATGCCGCAGGTCCACGGCGCGGCACGCGACGCGCTCGGGGAGCTCGCGCGGGTGCTGCGGGTCGAGATCAACGCCGCCACCGACAACCCGCTCGTCTTCCCGAGCGGCGAGGTGATCTCCGGTGGCAACTTCCATGGTGAGCCCCTGGCGCTCGCGCTCGACTACGCCACGATCGCGGTCACCGAGCTGGCGTCGATCTCGGAGCGGCGCACGGCGCGCCTGGTCGACACGCACCTCAGCGGGCTGCCAGCGTTCCTCGCCGAGCAGCCGGGGGTCGAGAGCGGCCTCATGATCGCCCACTACACCGCGGCCGCCCTCGTGAACGAGCTCAAGGGGCTGAGCCACCCATCCTCGGTCGACTCGATCCCGACCAGCGCCAACCAGGAGGACCACGTGAGCATGGGCGCGACGAGCGCCCTGCGGCTGCGCGAGGCCGTCGACCGCGCCGAGCGAGTGCTGGCGATCGAGGCGCTCTGCGCCGCCCAGGCGCTCGACTTCCGGGCGCCGCTGCGACCCGGCGCCGGCGTGGGCGCCGCGCATCGGATCATCCGCGGGCGGGTGGCGCACCTGAGCGCCGACCGGCCGCCGGCACCGGACATCGAGACCGTGCGCGCGCTCGTCCATGACGGCGACCTGCTCGCGAACGGCGCCACCGGGCGTGCCAATGCGTGAGGTGACCTTCGAGCTCGTCGACGAGACGAGCTTCGACGCCATCCCAGCTCCGGCCGCGCCGGGCGCTCGCTGCCAGACCTGCGACTACTGGGAGCGCCTGGAAGGCGGGCGAGAGGCACCGGATCCTCCCGATGCGCCATCGGCGGCGCGGCTCGCCGAGCTGAAGCGGTCGCGGCTCCTCGCCGGCCGCCAGCTGGCGGGGGCATACGGCATGCTGGCGTTTCGCACCGACAGCGTGGAGCGGCGCGCCGTCGCCTGGTGCCAGTTCGGACCGCTCTCCGCCTATCCGCGCGCGCAGGTCATCCGCGACCGATACCACGACCTGCCCCAGAGCCCGGCGCCCTGGGTGATCACCTGCCTCCAGGTCGACCCCGGCAGTGGCACGGCGGACGAGCGTGGCCGGCTCGGGGTTGCCCTCCTCGGCGCCGTCTGTGACGACCTCGATCGACGCGGCATCATCGCGGTCGAGGCCTACCCCGAGCACGCCACCGACCCATGGCTGCCATCGCCCGGTCCGGCATCGGTCTACGAGGCGGCCGGGTTCGAGCGCGTCGCGGGCGACGAGCGGTTCCCGGCCCACCGTCGCGAGCTCGCGGGCGCGGGCACCGATGTCGGCTGGGGCGACCTGCTGGAGCGCGCGCGCCCCGCGGACGACGAGGATGAGGGGTGGCCGTTGCCGCTTCCCTCCGGCCCGAAGGAGGAGGACTTCTTCCGGCTGCCGCCGGAGAAGCCGAAGCGACCCAACCCGTTCGGCGAGGACTGAGCGATGCCCGAGCCGCTCCAGGCGGGCCTGTGGGGCTTCGTCGCCGCCCTGGCGCTCGTGCTGGGGGCGGTGATCGCCCTGCTGACCCCGGTGCCGCGCAAGCTCGTCGCGCTCGTGCTCGCCTTCGGAGCGGGAGCGCTCATCAGCGCGCTCGCCTTCGACCTGTCCGAGGAGGCGTTCCGAGTCGGCGGCACGTTCGTCTTCGGCGCCGGCCTGGCTGTCGGCGCGCTGGCCTACTACGTCGGCGATCGGCTCATCGACCGGCTGGGGCCCGGGTCGGGGGTCACGCGCGAGACCGCCGGGCCGGCGATCGTCCTTGGCGCGCTGCTCGACGGCCTGCCGGAGTCGCTCGTGCTGGGCGCGACGCTCATCGGCGGGGCGGGCGTCAGCCCCTCGTTCCTGGCCGCCGTCCTCGTCTCGAACCTGCCGGAGGGCCTGGGCGGTTCGCGCGACCTCTCGGCGGAGGGGCACGCGACGCGCAACATCATCGGCCTCTGGCTGGCAGTGGCTCTCGCGTCGGGCATCACCGCCGCCATCGGCAACGCCGCGCTGTCGGCGATGGGGACGGGCCCGCTCGCCTTCGTGCAGGCGGTGGCCGCGGGCGCCATCCTGACCATGCTGGCCGACACGATGTTCCCCGAGGCGTTCCGCGAGGGCGGCGAGCTCGCAGGCCTCGCCACCGCGCTCGGCTTCGCCACCGCCTTCCTCCTGTCGAGGACATGACAGGCCGTATCATCGGTCCATGACGAGCGTCGCCCCGAAGGCTGGCCCGCGGCCCGTCCGCGCACCGCGCGGCACCGAGCTCTCCTGCCAGGGCTGGCAGCAGGAGGCGGCGCTGCGGATGCTCATGAACAACCTCGACCCCGACGTGGCCGAGGACCCCGACCACCTCGTCGTCTATGGCGGGACCGGGCGCGCGGCCCGTTCCTGGGAGGCGTTCGACGCGATCGTGGCCGAGCTGCGACGGCTGGGCGACGACGAGACGCTGCTCGTCGCGAGCGGCAAGCCGGTCGGCGTCTTCCGCACCACGACCGATGCCCCGCGCGTGCTCATCGCCAATGCAAACCTCGTCCCGCACTGGGCGACGTGGGACCAGTTCCGCGAGCTGGAGCGCGCGGGCCTGACGATGTACGGGCAGATGACCGCCGGCTCCTGGATCTACATCGCGACCCAGGGGATCATCCAGGGCACCTACGAGACGTTCGGCGAGCTCGCGCGCCAGCATCACCACGGGACGCTGCGCGGGACGGTAACGCTCACCGCCGGCCTCGGCGGGATGGGCGGGGCGCAGCCGCTGGCGGTGACGATGAACGACGGCGCCTGCCTGGCGATCGAGGTCGACGAGGCGCGTGCCCGGCGGCGCCTCCAGGCGGGGTACGTCGACGAGCTCACCCACTCCCTCGAGGAGGCGATCGCGCTCGCGGACCGCTGGCGCGTCGACGGTGCGGCGCGCAGCGTCGCGCTCATCGGCAACGCGGCGGACCTCGAGCCGGAGCTCGTGCGACGTGGCTGGCGGCCGGACGTGGTGACCGACCAGACGAGCGCCCACGACCCCCTGAACGGCTATGTCCCGGGCGGGATGGCGCTCCACGCTGCGCTCGAGCTGCGGGAGCGCGACCCGGAGGCGTACGTCGCACGGTCGATGGCATCGATGGCCGACCATGTACGGGCGATGCTCGCGTTCCGCAGCGGCGGAGCGGTGACCTTCGACTACGGCAACAACATCCGCGCCCATGCCAAGGAGGCCGGTGTCGAGCACGCCTTCGACTTTCCGGGGTTCGTGCCCGCCTTCATCCGGCCCCTGTTCTGCGAGGGCAAGGGCCCGTTCCGCGTCGCGGCCCTGTCCGGCGACCCGGCGGACATCGCGAGCATCGATGCGGCGCTCGCCGACCTCTTCCCCGATGACGCGGGACTCCAGCGCTGGCTCCGCCTGGCGCGCGAGAAGGTGCCGTTCCAGGGTCTGCCGGCGCGCATCTGCTGGCTCGGCTACGGCGACCGCGCAAAGGCTGGGCTTCGGATCAACGAGCTCGTGGCCTCCGGCGCGATCAGCGCGCCGATCGTCATCGGACGCGACCACCTCGATGCGGGGAGCGTCGCCAGCCCGTACCGCGAGACGGAGGCGATGCGCGACGGGTCGGACGCCATCGCGGACTGGCCGATCCTCAACGCCCTCGTCAACACCGCAGCCGGCGCGACCTGGGTGAGCTTCCACCACGGCGGCGGGGTCGGGATCGGCTATTCGCTGCACGCGGGCATGGTCGTCGTCGCCGACGGGACCGATGCCGCAGCGGCCCGCCTGGAGCGGGTCCTGACCTCCGACCCCGGGATGGGCGTCATCCGCCACGCCGATGCGGGCTACGAGCGCGCGATCGAGGTCGCCCGTGAGCGCGGGGTCCGCGTCCCGATGCTCGACCGCTGACCCCCGCCGTGCCCTTCGATCCCGACGCGCCGCTTCCCGGCGCCCCCGACCCGTGGGCCGCATCGACGATGCCGGCATGGCGCCACGGCCCGCCGTACCTGATGACCGAGATGATCGCCGCCGAGCCGGCGCTCGCCAAGCGCCTCGCCGCGCGGCTCCTGGCCGACCCCATGGTCGAACGGCTCGCGCGACGGGTTCGCGAGGCGGTGGCCGCCGGCGCCCCGGTGACGCTCGTCGGCTGCGGCACGTCGGAGCATGCGGCGGAGGCGATCGCCGCCACCTGGACCGATGCCCTCGGGCTGCCCGACGGGCACAGCGTGCGGCACGCGCAGGCCTTCGAGGCGATCGCCCGCCCACAGACGGATGGGCTCGTGGTCGCCATCTCGCACGAGGGCGGGACCGCGGCCACCAACGACGCACTCCGCGCCGTCGCAGGTGCCGGTGCGGCGACCGCGCTCATCACTGTCAGCGACCGATCGCCCGGCGCGGCGCTGGCCGGGGTCGTCGTCGCGACGCTCGAGCAGGACCAGAGCTGGTGCCACACCGTCGGCTACCTCTCGCCCCTCGTCGCCGGCACCGCGATTGCGACGCATCTCAGCGATGGGACCGTGGACCCGACGGCCCTCCGCGCGCTCCTCCAGGTCGCCGACGACGGGCCGGGGGCCACGTCCGTCGCCGGGGAGCTGGCCGCCTGCCAGCGGATCATCGTGGTGGGGGCAGGCGCCGACCACGCAAGCGCCCGCGAGCTGGCGCTGAAGGTCGCCGAGGGAGCGCACCTCCCCGCGCAGGCGATGCCGCTCGAGACGCTGCTGCACGGCCACCTCGCCGCGGCGGACGAACGAACCGGGCTTGTCCTCGTGCTCGTCGCGGCCGTCGAGCCACGCGTCCGACAGCGTGCCATCGACACCCTGCGCGCCGCGACGATCCTCAGCATGCGAACCGCCGCCATCGTCAGCGCGAACGCTGGCGATGAGGTCCCGCGGGATCTGACGCCGGCCGGCCGCCTGTTCGTGCCGTGGACCCACCACGTGCCGGCGGTGACCGGCGCGCTGCTCGCCACCGCGATCCCGATCCAGCTCCTGGCCGAGCGCCTGGCGCGCGCGCGCAGCGTGAACCCGGACACCATCGGTCGCGAGAGTCCCGCCCAGGCGGCCGCTCACGGCTGACGGGAGGCGCGGAGCAGCTCGAACAGGCGAACGTAGAAGCGGAGGTTGTGGAGCGTGGCGTAGCGCTCTGCCGCCACGTCGCCGACCTTGAAGAGGTGGTGGAGATAGGCCCTCGTCAGGCCCGCGCCGCACAGTGGGCAGTCGCAGCCATCCTCGACTGGCCCGTGGTCGATGCGGTACTTCGCGTCGTGGATGCGCAGCGTGGCATAGAACGGATCGCCCGCCGCCGGCCTTCGTCCGGCACGACCGCGACGGAAGGCATACAGGCGACCGTGGCGGGCATCGCGCGTCGGCAGGGCGCAGTCGAAGATCGAGTAGCCCAGCGCGAAGGCATTGACGACGTGGTCGGCGCGGCCGATGCCGAGCGCGTGCTTCGGGGCCCTTGCCGGGAGCGTTTCCGCCACCCAGCGCAGCGGCTCGGCCAGGAGCGCGCCCTCCTCGCCGAGCGGCCAGCCGCCGAACCCGTAGCCGTCGAAGCCGATCGCGTCCAGCTCGGCGGCGCACTGGCGGCGCAGCGCCTCCGACGCGCCACCCTGCACGACGGCGAAGAGGAGCGGCCGTTCCGCGTCGGACATCCCATCGGTCAGGCGGTCGAACTCGTCGCGTGAGCGGCGAGCCCATTTCACCGTGCGCGCCACCGAGCGCTCCTGCTCGGCCTCGGGATCGGAGGCATCGGTGCAGTCGTCGAGGCAGACGAGCACGTCACTGCCGAGCTGCAGCTGGAGGTTGATGACCCGCTCCGGGGTGAGGTTCCACTTCTCGCCGGTCGTCGGCTCGCGGAAGATGACCTCGTTGTCGCGGATGACCCCGTGCGCCGGATCCTGGCGGATGAGGCTCCAGACCTGGAAGCCGCCCGAGTCGGACAGGATCGGTCCATTCCAGCCCATGAACCGATGCACGCCGCCCGCGGCCTGGACCACCCGCGCCCCCGGCCGCCGCAGGAGGTGAAAGGCGTTGACGACGAGGCCCTCGATGCCGATGCCCCGCAGGTCGGCGGCGCTCGTGGCCCGCACGCCGGCCCGCGTCGCGTCCGGCAGGAAGGTCGGCACCGGCCAGGTGGCACGCCGCGTGAGGAGCGGCTCAGCCATGCGCCAGGGTCACCACGAAGACGAGCTCATTGGGGACCGATGCCTCGCTGACGTCGGTTGCCCCGACGTCGATGGCGAGGCGCTCCAGCCGCTCGCGATAGGTCCGCTCCATGCCCCGCGCGCGGCCGCCGAGGGAGCGGCGCGTGAAGCTCACCACCGCGTGCTTGACGCGCAGCCCGCCAACGAGTCGCCCGGCGGCCGTCGGATCCTGACGGTCGAGGGTCGTCACCAGCTTGAGGAGCAGGGCGAGGTCGGCGGGCTCGGTGGTGGGCGCGGCCACGAGATCGCGCTCGATCACGGCGTGGGGCTGGCCGACGAGCTCGAGAAAGGCGTCCACCACGCGCAGCGCGCCCAGGTCGACGTCGGCGGCGGCGTAGGTGGCCGCGTGATCGAGGCCCATCCACGGCAGCGCGAGCGGCCCGAGCCCGCAGCCGAGGTCGAAGACCGTCGTCGGTGGCGTGCCGGTCGCCTGCCAGATCGGCTCGAAGAACCATTCGAGGAATGGCGCGCGCTCGGCCGTCGAAGCGTGGGCCGCCATGGCGCGCACGCACGCGGCGCGGAACTCCGGTGCCCCGAGGTCGCCGGACCAGGCCGCGCGCAGTGCGTCGACCGGCGAGACCCTGCGCGCGAACGCCCCGATGCCCTGGTGGAGCCGTCGCTTCACGCGCTTCGCCGCATCCTCCGCGTTCCTGGCGCCCCGCAGCTCTTCCGCCGCGAGGCGGCGCACGAGGCCGAGGTCGACATCGCGGTAGCGGCGGGATGCACCCACGCGCGCCACGACGGCCTCGAGGTCGCTCGCCGCTCGGTCGCTCACCCCTGCGTCGCCTCGCGCGCCAGCTCGTAGGCGCGGCGGCGCGATAGGCCGTGCCGGCGACCGAGGTACGTCGCGGTCGTGCGCGCGGAGGCGCCGCTCGCCGCGAGGAGGGCGGCGTCGGTGGTGGCATCGGCCGCCTCGACCGGCCGCTGGGCGCCGGCCATGACGAGCGTGCATTCGCCGCGCACGGTCTCCTCGGCGGCGAGGTCGGCGAGGAGCGCGAACAGTGACCCGCGCTGGTAGCGCTCGTCACGCTTCGTGAGGCTGCGGGCCAGGCAGGCGTCACGGTCTCCCAGCGCGGCGAGCGCGTCGGCGATGGTCGCCTGCAGCCGATGCGGCGCCTCGAAGGCCACCAGCGTCGCCGGCTCGTCGGCGAGCGCCGCGAAGAAGCTCCGTCGCTTCGCGCCGGTGCGCGGCGGAAAGCCGACAAAGCGAAACGGGAGCGGCGCCAGCCCACTCGCCGACAGGGCGGTCGTGACCGCCGAGGCGCCGGGCAGCGCGCTGACCCGCACGCCAGCGGCCAGTGCCGCGCGCACCAGGGTGAGCCCCGGGTCGCTGACGAGCGGCGTGCCGGCATCGGTCACCAGCGCGACGTCATCGCCGGCGACGAGCCGCGCGACGAGCTGCGGGGTGCGCGTCGCCTCGTTGTGGTCGTGGTACGAGACCGCCCGCTGCGGCAGGTCGTGCGCCCGGGCCAGGGTCGCGTAGTGCCGGGTGTCCTCGGCGGCGATCACGGCCACGGACCGCAGCACCTCGAGTGCGCGCAGCGTGATGTCGCGCGGATTGCCGATCGGCGTCGGGACGAGGTGGAGGGTGCCCGGCATGGCTGCGAGCCTACCATCGGCCGCCGATCGTTCTGTCGTCGCGCGGCTAAGATGCTGCCCGTGGCCAGCCTGATCGAGTGCGTCCCGAACTTCAGCGAGGGGCGGCGTCCCGAGGTGCTCGAGGAGATCGTCCGCGCCATCGGCCACATCGACGGGGTCACGCTGCTCGACCACAGCCGGGACGAGACCCACAACCGCAGCGTGGTGACCTTCGCGGGCGCCGCCGACTCGGTGGTTCGCGCCGCGACGGCGGCCGTGGGACGGGCCCTCGAGCTGATCGACATGGAGCAGCACGTCGGCGCGCATCCGCGGATCGGCGCGGTCGATGTCATGCCCTTCGTGCCCCTCGGCACGACGCGCATCAAGGAGTGCGTCGACCTGGCGCGCCGGTTCGGCGAGCAGATCGCGGGCCGCTTCGAGATCCCGGTCTACCTCTACGGCGAGGCTGCGCTGCGGCCAGAGCGCCACCGCCTCGCCGACGTGCGACGCGGCCAGTACGAAGGGCTCCGCGACGAGATCGGGACGAACCCGGAGCGCGCCCCGGACTTCGGGCCCGCGAAGCTCCATGCTCGCGGCGGCGCGATCGCGGTCGGCGCCCGCAAGCCGCTGATCGCCTTCAACGTCAACCTGGCGACCGATGACCTGGCGCTGGCCAAGCGCATCGCGCACGCGATTCGCGAATCGTCCGGCGGGCTGCCGGCGGTGCAGGCGATGGGCGTCCTGCTCGAGAACCCAAGCGAACCCCGGATGGCGCAGGTGAGCATGAACCTCGTCGACTGGGAACGCACCGGCATCTCGCGCGTCGTGCGCGAGATCCGCCGCATGGCGCTCGAGAACGGGGCGGACATCGACCACTGCGAGCTCATCGGCCTCGCGCCGACCGCGGCGCTCCTCGAGGTGGCCGCCGACACCCTCGGTCTGCGCGGCTTCTCGGTCGACCAGGCGCTCGAGCTGCGGCTCGCCCGGGACCGCTGAGCGGCCGGGGCGGTGCGCGGGCGCGCCATCCCGTCATCGGTCTCCGCCGCGCTGGTACGGCGGGGGCATTCGAGGCGCGCTAGGTGTTCTTCCGACTCAGGTTGTTGACGGGAGCGCGGCTCATCGGCGGCTGGCCTGAGAGTGACCAATGGGGTCGCCATCGATTGTAGTAATCGACGAAGGCCGGCAGGCTGGCGACGCGGGCGGCGGTGTCCTCAAA
>JBBQXD010000022.1:0-44834 GCA_038209995.1 Candidatus Limnocylindria bacterium
GGCCGAACAAGATGAACGTTGGCGGCCACTGCCCGACAAAGAGCGCCCAATCGTTCTTGCTCGCAAGCTTGAGAGAGGCGGACACCCCGATGGATGCCAGCGCGAGCCAATACCAGGTCTCCTCGGGGATGTTGTCGGTGACCCTGAAGAACTTGCGTTGGGCGCTCTCGATCCCCGGTTCCGTGGACTCGTACATGGGTGTTCCTTCAAAGGGAGAGTCTTCTGCCAATCGGCGACCACCGACACAGAGCAGGGCCTGTGCCATGCGGTACGCGCTCTGCTGGCGAGCGACATCACTGTGCTTGGCTTGTGATGGAGGAGGCCATGGACCCCGAGAACTGCGCTGAACTTGGTCCTTCAGAACCGCCAGATCGGCCCCTGGCGGAGCTACCTGTTCGGCGAGTACGCGTACGTCGCGCTCAGCCTCGTCGCGAAGTCGGCGCTGGCCTGGCAGGTCTCCGCGAACATGCTCGTGCCGACCTGAGCGCACCGTGCCTAATCGACCACAGCCGCGCTGGCGCGAGCCGGGATCGTCGCGCTGCTCGTGGGCCGGGGTGGCGGCCAACCGGACGACCGGCGTGACGAAGCTCGAGTGGACGCCGCCCGCCCCGTTCTTCCGGCTTGTGTTGTCAGAGAGGGCCGTGTGGGATTCGAACCCACGACCGGAGGATTAAAAGTCCCCTGCTCTACCGCTGAGCTAACGGCCCGCCATGCAGGATAGACCGATGCGCCCGCGAGGCGCGATTGGGGGGTGCCGGCTGCGCAGCGCAGGGGCTTGCGCGCGAGGTGAAAAAGTGCATGCTCTGCGCCGATGCACCGACAGGAGGACGTGGGGTTCCTAGAGATGGCCATCGCCGAGGCCCGCGCGGGCCGCGACGAAGGCGGCGTCCCCATTGGTGCGGCGCTCGTCGCCGACGGGCAGGTGCTCGCGGTGGGCCACAATCGGCGGATCCAGCAGGGCAGCGCCATCCGCCACGGCGAGACCGATGCGCTGGAGAACGCCGGCCGGCAGCCGGCATCGGTCTACCGGCGGTCGACGATGTACACCACCCTCTCGCCGTGCGACATGTGCACCGGCGCCATCCTGCTGTACGGGATCCCGCGGGTGGTGATGGGCGAGAACCGCACCTTCATGGGCGCGGAGGAGCTCCTCCGCTCGCGTGGCGTCGAGGTCATCAACCTCGAGTCGGCCGAATGCGTGGCGCTCATGGACGAGTTCATCGCCGCCAATCCGGCGATCTGGAACGAGGACATCGGGGAGGACTAGGAGGCGAAACCGATGGCGGTCGAAACGCTGAGCAACGAAGGCATGCCGACCCATGCCGGGGACCTCTCGATCGAGGGCCGTGGCATCGAGCCCGTCCCGGCAACCGCCCGCTACGGCTCCCTTGGTCGCATCTTCAGCGTCTGGTTCACGCCAAATCTCGTGCCCGCCGCGTTCTTCATCGGCACGCTTGCGGCCGCGAGCTTCCTCCAGGTCGGCTTCATCACCGGCGTGCTGGCGATCATCGTCGGCAACCTCGTCGGCTCGATCCTCGTCGGCCTGCTCGGCACCATGGGCCCCAAGACCGGCATGGCCCAGATGCCGCTCGCGCGCGCCCCGTACGGCAAGAGCATCGTGGTGCCGGGCCTGCTCAACTGGCTCAGCTGCATCGGCTGGGACGGCATCAACTCGGTCTTCGGGGCCGCCGCCCTCTCGCTGCTGACCGGCGTCGACTTCGTTGTCGCCCTCATCGTCATCGTCATCTGCCAGGCGGCGCTCGGCGTCATCGGCTACGAGGCGATCCACACCTTCGAGAAGTACATGGCGGTCGTCCTCGGGATCATGTTCGCGGTGCTCACCGTGTCGATCCTCGGGCAGGCGAGCACCGGACGCGCCGATGGCTTCACCGGCCTCGACCAGCTCGGCGCGTTCGTCCTGTTCAGCACGATCTGCGCGAGCTTCGTCCTTGCCTGGTCGCTCTACGCGTCGGACTACAGCCGTTACCTGCCGGAGAGCACCTCCTCATCGGGGATCTTCTGGAACACGGTCGTGGCGCTCACCCTGTCTGCCGGCTGGCTCGAGGTCCTCGGGCTCATGGTCGCCGACAAGGTGAGCGGCACGTCGATCGGCACTATCCGCGACACGATCCTCGGCGGTGGGCTGCTCGGCGCGCTGGCGATGGTCGCCATCGCCCTCGGCACGATCGCGGTGAACGCCATCAACGACTACACCGGCTCACTGTCGCTCCAGGCGGCGGGGGTCCGGATCCCGCGCATCGTCTCGGCGCTCATCGTGGCCGTCGCCGGCTTCGTCTTCACCCTGTACCTCAACTCCGGCAGCGACTTTCCCAGCAAGTTCGAGAGTTACCTCCTCTTCATCAGCTACTGGATCGCGCCGTGGGCGGCGGTCGTCCTGGTCGACTGGTGGCTCCGCCGGCGCCGGGTCGACACCGCGCGGCTCATGAGCTTCTCGGCGCTTCCTTCAGGCCTGCTGGGCCTGGCGGCGCTCGTCATCGGCTTCGTGGTGTCGCTGCCGTTCCAGCAGTCAGCGTTCGGCGAGGAGATCCAGAAGAACACCGGGCTGCCGATCAACTATGTGAGTGACACGTACCTGCACTTCGCCGACTTCGCGTACCTGGTGGGCTTCGCCGTGGCAGCGCTCGTGTACTGGATCGGCTGGCGAATGACCAGCCGAACGGTGGAGCATCCGATGGTCGGCGATCGAGGCTAGCCAGGATCGTCGGATAGCGTGGTAGCATGCTGGTTGCGCCACCGGAGGCATCGGTTGAGCTAGGTTTCGCCACCGATTCCGTGGCGCACCGGCACCGGGACCCTGTCGCGCAGACGCGTGCCGTCAACCCCTGACGGAACTCACAAGCGAACAGGTGCAGTCTCATGCGGATCCTGCTGATCGGTGTCGGCACCGTGGGCGAGGCGATCGCCCGCCTGGCTGCCGACCGTGACTGGTGCGAGGCGCTGGTCCTCGCCGATGTCGACGCCGCGCGCGCCCGGGTGCTCGCCGACCGGCTCGGCGATGCGGCGCGATTCCCGGCCATCTCCCTCGACGCGTCGAGCTCCGAAGCAGTCGCCGATGCTGCGCGTGCGCACCGCGTGGACCTCGTCATGAACGCGGTCGACCCGCGCTTCGTGATGCCCATCTTCGAGGGCGCGCTGAGCGGCAACGTCCACTACATGGACATGGCGAACTCGCTCTCGAAGCCGCATCCTGATCGCCCGTTCGAGCTCCCCGGGCTCAAGCTCGGCGACGAGCAGTTCGCGCGCGCCGATGCCTGGGCCGCGAGCGGCCACATGGCGCTGCTGGGGATGGGCATGGACCCCGGCCTGACCGACGTCTTCGCCGCCCACGCCGCGAAGCACCTGTACGACGAGATTGACGAGGTCCACATCCGCGACGGCGGCAACCTCCACATTCCCGGTTACGCGTTCGCGCCGGTCTTCTCCATCTGGACGACGATCGAGGAGTGCCTGAACCCGCCGGTGATCTGGGACGGGGACGCGAAGGCCTGGCACACGACCGAGCCCTTCAGCGCGCCGGAGCTGTTCCCCTTCCCGGAGGGGATCGGCCCGGTCGAATGCGTGAACGTCGAGCACGAGGAGGTGCTCCTGGTGCCGCGGGCCATCAAGGCGCGGCGGGTGACCTTCAAGTACGCCCTCGGCGCCGACTTCATCGAGAAGCTCAAGTTCCTCCACGAGATCGGTCTCGACCGCGTCGAGAAGGTGAAGGTGCGCGGGGTGGAGGTCTCGCCGCGCGACGTCGTGGCGGCGGTCGTGCCGGACCCGATCACGATGGGAACCAAGATGCGCGGCCGCGCGATCGTGGGGACGTGGATCATCGGCCGCAGGGATGGCAAGCCACGCGAGACGTTCCACTACCAGATGGCCGACGCGGAGGAGACGATGGCCCGCTACGGCTCGCAGGTCGTCGGCTGGCAGACCGGCTTCAACCCGGTGATCGCCATGGAGCTGATGGCGCGCGGCGCGTGGAGCGGGAGCGGGGTCGTGATCCCCGAGCAGCTCGACCCCGATCCGTACCTGGCGCTGCTCGACTGCTACGGGATCCACCACGCGGTGGCCGAGATGCAGCCGGGGGCGCATCGGCCCACCTGATCGGGTAGTCCGGCACGAGCACCGGCAACGACATCGGTCCATGCTTGACGATCCACAGACCGATGTTGGAGACCAGCGATGAACGTTGACGAAATGCTGACCGGGGTCCGCGATGCGATGCAGGCGCGCATGGTGTTCAGCGAGCCCGTCGAGCGGGATGGGATGACCGTCATCCCCGCGGCAAACGTGCGGGGCGGGGGCGGTGGTGGCGGCGACAACGCGAACAACGGGGGCGGTGGCTTTGGCCTCGTTGCGCGGCCGGCGGGCGCGTACGTCATGCACAACGGCGCAGTCGACTGGCAGCCGGCGGTCGACGTGAACCGCATCGTGCTCGGGAGTCAGATCGTGGCAGTGATCGCGCTTCTCGTGCTCCGCACCTGGCTCAAGTCGCGCGGCCGAGCGCCGGACAGCGCGAGAGCCGCCTGGCGGGAGGCGGCTCTGCGATCGGGAAGGCTGAAATGGTTGCGGGGGACGGATTCGAACCGCCGACCTTCGGGTTATGAGCCCGACGAGCTACCACTGCTCCACCCCGCGATGGAGCGTGCATCGTAGGCGATCGGGACGCATCGGTCAATCGTGCGCTGAGATCATCCACGGCCGATGACGTTCGGTACAATGCGGCCGGGCCGCATCGCCATGTGCGGCTCAGCAGCGCCCGCTGCGCCGGGTGCCACGGGTCAGACCGCACCGGACCAACCGTCACACGCATGAGGCTGCGAGCGCTCGAGAAGATGACCGGTCGACTCAAGAAGCTGCGTCCCTACAACGAGCCACCCACGCGCCGCCGTCGCCTCGTCCCCGGCGCGCCGGACAGCGCCGCCGGGCTGTGGTTCGGGATCGCGGCGATCTGGCTCGTGGTGGCGACGGGGATCGGGCTGCTGTGGATCGGCCTGCGCATCCTGCCGGCCGTGATGCCCGACACGTTCCCCGACGGCGTGAGCATCTCGTTCGGCATCCCGATCGTGAACTGGACGTTCGCGCTCACCGCGGACAGCGTCGCGTCCGGGTTCCTCATCGCCTTCGTCTGGGGCTGGCTGACGAACGCCGCCATCGCCGGGATCTGGTATGCGACCCCGCGCCTCACGGGCACGCCGCTCCAGAGCGACACGCTCGCCAACCTGGCCCTCCTCGCATGGAACGCCTCGATCGCCGGTGGCCTCGCGGCGGCCTACGTCACCGAGCTCGCCGAGCCGGGCGCGCTCACCGCCGCGCCATGGTGGATCGACGGGCTCGGCGCGCTCGCGCTCCTGATCGTGAACGCCGTGTTCTGGCGCGGCGTCCTGCCGAGCCTGCGCGGCGCCTACGTCAGCCTCCTCTACTTCGGGCTGGGGCTGCTCACGGTGCTGGGCCTGTTCGGGATCCAGGCCCTGCTGGAGCTGCCCTTCATCAGCCTCGATGACACGGCGCGCGCGCTGATCGGTGCGGCATTCGTGCGCCTGGTGCTCGTCTACTGGGTGACCGGCGCCATGGTCGGCGCGCTCTACTACGTCGTCCCGCGCGCGACCGGCAACCCGCTCTACTCGTCGGGGCTGGCGCTGCTCGGCGTGGCGCTGTGGCTGGTCCTCGGCGTCGGGTCGGCGCTCGGAACGCTCGTCGACCCATCGGTCCCGTACGTCATCACCACCCTGGGCAGCGTCGCGACCATGCTGCTCGTCGCCCATGCCTGCGTCGTCATCGCCAACCTCTACCTCACGATCAGCGGCCGCTGGTCGCTCCTCCTCGGGGCGGGGAGCCTGACGTTCGCGGTCGTGAGCCTCGCCTTCTTCGGCGCCAGCGCGCTGTTCGACGCGGTGGGCGCGCTGCGCGGCGTCGAGGGGCTGCTGGCCCGCACCGGCTGGCCGATCGGCTCGATGCTCTTCCTCATCGGTGGCGCGGGCACGTTCGCCTGGTTCGCCACCGCCGACCACGGGCTGCCGCGCATCCTCCGCCGCGACTGGCGGGGCTCGCCACTCGGCGCGATCCGCCTGTGGACGACGTTCCCCGGGATCACGCTCGCCGGCCTGGGGCTCATGTTCGGCGGGCTCGCCGAGGGCTCGATGCGCCTCGCGGCCGCGTCGCCGGACGCGATCCGCGGCACGGTCGTCTGGTTCGACGGCGTGGCCGGCATCGGCCTCGGGCTCGCTGCGCTCGGCGGCCTCGCGTTCCTCGTCGAGCTGTTCATGATCTACACCTCCGCGCCGCGTGCCGCCTATGCGATCCCGCCGCAGACGAGCGCGCCGACACCCGCCTCGACCACCGATCCCGCTCCCGCAACAGGCAGCTGACCGATGACCGTCCGCACTCCGATCGACGTCCGCCGCGCCGGCCTTCCGGCGTGGGCCCTGTGGCTCACCGTGTTCTTCGTGCTCGTGGGCGGCGTCTATGCCGCGTCGAACCTCTCCGGTGAGAATCCGCCGCTTGTCGGCGTTCTGCCGAGCGCCAGCGCGTCGGGCGGCGTGGACAGCGGCGCGGCGCTGGCGATCATCGGCCAGGCCGGCTGCCAGGGCTGCCATGGCCAGGATCTCAAGGGCACCGCGGCATTCCCGAATCTCCACGGTGTCGGCGCCGGCCCGAAGAGCGCCAACCTCAAGGAGCTGGCCACCGCCGAGCCGGACACCTGGATGAACATCTGGATCGCCGGCCTCGACACGCGCGTGTCGGACCCGGCCTTCCGCAAGGGGATGCCCGCCTTCGGCGGTTCGCCGACCAATCTCACCGACGCCCAGATCGAGACCATCGTCGCGTACCTCAAGACCCTCCAGTGACCGAGGGCGCCGGCCGGCCGGCGCGCACTCGGCCGGTCCTCATCGGCGGGGCCGAGATGGCCGACATCGACGCGGCGGCCCAGGCCATCGGACTCTCCGAGGACGCGCTCATGGAGAGCGCCGGCGCCGCGGTCGCCGAGGTCGCGCTGGCCGAGCTGAGGGGCATCGGGCAGTCGCCCTCCGGCCCCGGCGGACCGCTCGTCGAGCCGCCGACCACCGCCGTGCTGTGCGGCCCCGGCAACAACGGGGGCGACGGCTTCGTCGTGGCCCGTCGCCTGGCGGCCACCGGGCAGCGCGTCCTCGCCGTCCTGGTCGGCGATCCCGGCCGCATCCGGACCGGCGCCGCGGGCCATGCGTGGGCCGTGCTGCAGGCCATGGCCAGCGCGGCGGCGCTCGAGCTCTTCGTGGCTCCCACCCCGGACCTGCTCCTCCACCTGCGGCAGAGGATCGGGGAGTCCACGATCCTGGTCGACGCGCTGCTCGGCTCCGGCGCGAGTGGTCCCCTGCGCGAGCCGATCTCGACCGCCGTCGATCTCGTGAACGCCGTTCGCCGGCATGCCGACGCTGAGGGCCGCCCGTGCCGCGTCGTCGCCGTCGACACGCCGACGCTCATCGACCTGACCGGCGGCCAGCGCTCAACGCCGGTCGTCGCTGCCGACGTGACGGTCACGTTCCACCGCGCGAAGGCCGGCTTCGCGCTCGACGCCGAGGCGCGGCGCCTCGCCGGCCGCTACCTCGTGGCGCCGATCGGCATTCCGCTCGAGGCCGAGGCGGGGATCGTCCCGGCCGATGGCGCATGGCCACCGGCCCGGATCACGCAGGTCACGTGGGGCGAGCCGCTCCACGACCACGACGAGGCGCACCGCGTGCGGCCGGGCGACGGGATCGGGGCCGGCCCCGGCCTGGAGTAGCCCGCCTCGGGCCGGTGACCGCTCACCGGTGACCGCTCAGCGGCTGCCCGGCTTGGTCGGCACCGATCCGCCGGCACAGAGCGGGCATTCGCCCGCGTCCCACGACGGGATCTCGATCCTGCCCAGCGCGTGGAGCGGCGGCGCGCCCTCGATCGGACCGGCGGAGCGGTCGACGATGACCGCCGCGGCCAGCGGCTCGGCGCCCGCGGCACGCACCGCGTCCACGGTCTCGAGCAGCGAGAGGCCCGTCGTCAGGATGTCGTCGACGAGCACGACGCGCTCGTCTGGCGCGACCGTCCAGCCGCGGCGCAGCCGGCGGCCGCCGCCCTCGACGCGCTCGGCGAAGATGCCGCGCACGGTCGACTGGGACCGCTCACCGAGCTGCCGCGCGGTCTCGTGGGCGAGGAGGACGCCTCCCGTCGTGGGTCCCACCACGAGCGTCGGTCGCAGCGGCGCCAGCGCATCGGCCATGCGACGGCCGATCTCGACCGCCATCTCCGGGAACTGGAGGACCCAGAACTTCTCGAGGTAGCGCGCCGCGTGCCGCCCGCTGCTCAGGAGGAAGTGCCCGTCGAGCAGCGCGCCGGTGGCGGCAAACAGGCCCTCGATCGTCTCGTGCTCCCAGGCGGCGAACGGGATCCTGCCGGGATCCCGGGGAGCGCCGGAGGCACCCGCATCGGTCATTCGTAGACGGCGGAGAAGTCGACGTGCGGGAAGCGCTCCGTCAGCGCGTCGGTCACCCACTGCAGCACGTCGGCGGGGTCGTAGTACTCGGCCACGGTCCGCGCATCGATGACCGAGAGGCCCGGCCGCGACGCTGTGACCTGGTCGATCGACCCCGGCGCAAGGTCGGAGAGGTCGAGGCTCGTCTCGAAGCGGCCGTCGGCGCGCAGGACGAGGACGTCATCGCTGTCGTCGAGGAGCGTCAGCTCGCCGGTCCGCGCCAGCACCTCCTCGGCATTTGCCCCGAACTCGCGGAGCAGCTGTCGCTGCTGGGTGGCGATCTGGCCGCGATACGCATCAGCGAGCTGCCAGAGGCGCTGCGCGGCGATCGTCTCCTGCTGGGTCGGCGGCAGGGTTGCCTGCCAGTCGCCATCGGGCTCCTCGACCGTCTCGACCGCCTCGGCATCGGCCAGCACATCGGCCGGCACCAGGTGGTCGGCGGGGTTCGCGGCGGCCTCGATCATCCAGGCGTAGATGTCGGCAGGGTTGTAGAGCTCGACGACCTCGCTCACCGCCTCGACGAGCTGCTCCTCGTCGTACCACTCGTTGTCGGCCGGATCCTGGTAGGTGAGCCGCGTCGTCCAGGTGCCGTCGACCGGGTGGTAGAGGAGGTAATCGGTCTCGTCGTCGACGAGCTTGATCGGACCGATCTCGGCGAGCCGCTCCCGGTTGGTGTCGATGAACCGGCGCAGCTGCTCGGTGGACTCGTAGATGAAGTCGCGCCGCTCCATCTCCGCCTCCGAGGCGAGCTGGCGCATGGCGGTCAGGCGTGGCGAGGTCATCGCACCCTCATGGCTTGTAGACGAAGTCGGGGCCCATGCGCTCCCGGAGGAAGATCGTGTGTTTGCGGTCGAAGATGGACTCCGCGACCCGATGGCCCAGGCCGCGCGTCGACGGGTCGCTGTAGAGCTGGTCGAGGACGGCGTAGTTGGGCAGGTCGAGGATGAGGACGTTGTCCCAGGTCGAGCCCTCGGTCACGTTGAACCAGCCCACGAAATGGATCCCGTACTTCTCCGCGTACTGGCGCGCGGTGCGCGGGAAGACGTGGCGCATCCCGCGCTTGAAGATCGTGTCGCGCCCGCGGCGGACGTTGAAGAAGGTCACCATCAGCGGCATTCAGCGGTCTCCTGGGTCGGGGATGGCCTCATCGGGCGCTTCGTCGGTCGGCGGCTCGCGTGTCGGCGGCTCGCGGGTCGGCTCGCTCGACGCCTCGCTCGTCGTCGTGCTGATCACGCGCGCGGCCGGCGGCATCGCGACCCCGACCTGCCGCCCTCGCCCGCGGCGACGGTCGGCGAAGAAGACGCGGAGCAGGAAGACGCTCGTCATGCTGATGAAGAAGAGCAGGACGAGGTCCAGGAACAGGAGCGCCGCCAGCAGCGGCACCGGCCAGCCCCACTGGAAGAGGCCGACCGGGATGAAAAGCAGGATGACAGCGAACAGGATGGCCTGGACGGTGAAGCAGCCCAGGCCCGGTCCCTCGTTCGGGTCGAGCTCCTCGTTGGTGCGTATCGACATGCATCACGATTCGACGGGGGTGTGGCCGCAGCATGGTCCCATATCGAGCCGGTGGCCGCCCATCGTGCGCAGGGGAGCGACCGGGGGCCACCCGCCCACGATCACGCGCCGGCGTGGTGCCGCGCGCATCAAGCGCGGGAAGACGGTGCCCGGTAGGTGACGCGGCCGCCGGCGACGGTGAGCTTCACGACGCCGGGGAGCGGCCGCCCGAGGAGCGGCGTGTTCGTGCTGCGCGAGGCAAGCGTCTCGCGCGCCGGCGTCCATCGCGCGGCCGGATCGAAGGCCACGAGGTCCGCCACCGCCCCGACCGCCAGCGATCGCTCCTCCCCGATGATCGCCGCGGGCCGAACGCCGAGCGCGGAGAGCAGGGTGACCAGCGGCAGGGAGCCCGCCTCGACCGCGGCCAGGCCGAGCGAGAGCGCCGTCTCCAGGCCCACGAGCCCCGGTGCCGCCTCCGCGAAGGGGACGAGCTTGCGCTCCGGCGGATGTGGCGCGTGATCGGTGGCGATCGCGTCGATCGTCCCGTCGGCGAGTCCGGCGAGGAGCGCCAGCGCATCGGTCCGGCTGGCGAGCGGCGGATTGACCCGGCAGCGGCCGTCGTAGGCGAGGGCGGGGTCGGGGATGCGCGGCGCGTCGTCCGCCTCCCACGCGAATCGGCGGTCGCCGGCCAGCCAGGCATCGGTGAGCGCGAGGTGGTGCGGCGTGACGTCGCAGGTCACCCGCACGCCCCGGTCCCGCGCGTCCCGCACCGCCTGCACCGCGCCCGCGGTCGACAGATGAGTCAGGTGCAGCCGCGCCCCCGTTCGGGCGGCGAGCTCGAGGTCGCGCACCACGCATGCCAGCTCCGCCTCCACCGGCCAGCCCGGGAGTCCCAGCCGCGTGGCGGTCGGCCCGGCGCGCATCACGCTGCCGGCGGCGAGGCCGCTGTCCTCGGCGTGCTCGACGAGCAGCAGGCCCGACTCCGAGAGGCTCGCGAAGGCGTCGGCGGCGATCGCGTCGGAAAGGGCGGCGCCGTCGTCCGAGACAGCGACCGCGCCGGCAGCGGCGAGCCGCGTCCCGTGCGTGAGCTCCGCCCCGTCCCGGCCGCGCGTCGCGGCGGCGATGACCCGCACGCGGGTCGCCAGCCCCGTCGCGCGCGCGGCGAGCTCGGCAACCCGGCCGGGCGTGTCGAGGGCGGGGGTCGTGTTCGGCATCGCGCAGATCGTGGTGAACCCCCCGTGAGCGGCGGCGCGCGCGCCGCTCTCGAGCGTCTCCGCTCCGCCGTCGCCCGGGTCGCGAAGGTGGGCGTGGAGGTCGCAGAAGCCGGCCGCCATGATGAGCCCATCGAGGTCGTGGGTCTCGACGCCGGCGGGCAGGGCGGCGGGGTCGACGAACCGTCCGTCGTGGATCGCCACGTCACGAACCCGGTCCTCGCCGCTCGCCGGGTCGACCACCCGAGCCGAGCGCAGGAGGAGCGTCGCCGGCGGGTCGTCGAGGCGGCCGAAGGCGGGGACCGCCTGCACCACGATCACGGGGCGACGCCGCACACGAGCGCGAGGACCGCCATCCGCACCGGTACCCCGTGCTCGACCTGGCGACCGATGAGGCTGCGCATGCCGTTCGCGACCTCGGCCGACAGCTCGACCCCCTCGTTCGTGGGGCCGGGATGGAGCAGCGGCGCGCCCGGGGCCGCCAGCTCCATCCGCTCCGACGTGATGCCCCACTCGCGCGCGTAGGCGGCCACCGAGTCGATCCCGCGGCCGGCGTCACGCTCGAGCTGGACGCGGAGCGTCATCACCGCGTCGGCGTCCCGCAGCGCGTCGCCGAGCGTCTCGGCCACCTCGATGCCCGGCCAGGTGTCGAAGCCGGCCACGAATGCCGGCGGCCCGGCGACCCGCACCCGTGCACCGAGCGTGGGCAGGAGGTGCAGGTTGGAGCGCGCGACCCGCGAGTGGACGATGTCACCCACAATCGCCACCGTCGCCCCATCCAGGCTGCCGAGCGCCTCGCGCAGCGTCAGCGCATCCAGGAGCGCCTGGGTGGGATGGGCATGTGCACCGTCGCCGGCATTGATGATGCGCAGGCCCGTCTCGCGTGCGGCGAGCCACGGCGCGCCGGCTGCCGGGTGGCGCAGGACACAGGCCGTGACGCCGGTGCGCTCGAGCGTGCGCAGCGTGTCGACGAGCGACTCACCCTTGCCGACGCTGCTGCCTGCGACCGTGAGGTCGACGGTGGTGGCGCCGAGCGCCTTCGCCGCCAGCTCGAAGC
Organism: Candidatus Limnocylindria bacterium; assembly: GCA_038209995.1. Classification (GTDB taxonomy): domain Bacteria; phylum Chloroflexota; class Limnocylindria; order QHBO01; family QHBO01; genus JAICQM01. The sequence goes on from JBBQXD010000022.1 coordinate 12,251, forward strand.
TGACCCGGGTCCGGGTGGAGGCCTCGTAGAAGGCGGTCGTCACGGTCTCGCGCTCGAGCAGGTCACGCCAGCGATGCTCGGCACGTGCCGTGCGCATCGCGAGCGCCAGGTCCAGGATGCGCTCGACGTCGGGGCGGGTGAGGCCCTCGACATCGAGGAGGTGCCGGCTCGGCGCGGTCGCGATCACGCCTCGTTCCGCGCGATGACGACCTCGTCGTCGGCGACGCCCGGATCGGTTTCCGCAAGGCGGACGTGCACGATCTCGTCGCTGGCGGTCGGCAGGTTCTTGCCCACGTGATCCGGACGGATCGGGAGCTCGCGATGACCGCGATCGACGAGCACCGCGAGGCGCACCGCCATCGGTCTGCCCTGGTCGGTGATCGCATCCAGGGCGGCGCGCACGGTGCGGCCGGTGTACAGGACGTCGTCCACCAGGACGACTGTGCGGCCGCTCACGTCGGGCAGGGCATCGCCGCGCTTCACGATCGGCGCGTGGGCGACCTTCGTCAGGTCGTCGCGGTAGAACGTGATATCGAGCGACCCCACCGGGACCGATGCGCCCTCGTGCTCCTCGATCAGCCCGGCCAGCCGCCGGGCGAGCGGGACGCCGCGGCTCCGGATGCCGACCAGGACGAGCCCCTGCGTGCCTCCGTTGCGCTCGACGATCTCGTGCGCGATGCGGGTGAGGGCGCGACGGACGCCGTCGGCGTCGAGGATGAGTCGTTCGGACACGGCAGCTCCTTGGCGGCCTCACCGGACCGCGTTAAAGGTGGTGCGCCCGAGTATACCGATGGACCTACGGGGCGTAGACCCCCGGTCCGACCCAGATGTCGGATGGCCCCAGGCCCTGGACCTCGTCGGCGCGCTGGTCGAAGTAGCGGGTGACGAGCCGCAGCTCGGCCACCGGCTGCGCCAGGTCGCCGGGGATCGGGAAGCCGATCGTGATCGCCAGGTGACGGCCGTCAGGTGCGAGTGCCACGTCCCGCACGATGCCATCGGCGGGAATGTCGCTCTCGTCGAGCGCCTGGTCCGCCGTGAGCAATGGCTGCGGCCGCGAGAGGTGGCCGAAGTACACGCGTCCCGGTGCCGGGAACGGGCTGCCGTCGCTGGTGGTCGCCCCCCAGACGGCGTAGGCGTCCGAGTCCGGTGCCCAGGCGACGCGCGCCTCGACGAGCGTTGCGTCGAAAGTCGTGAACAGGGCACCGCCGGTCGCAGGGTCGAACGAACCGCTGCCGTCCCCGGCCGTCGAGGCCATCGCCAGCGAGCCGCCGGCCGCGAACTCCCAGCCGAGCCCGGTCTGGTGCAGTGCCCCGCGCCAGAACATCACGTGGCGGCCATCGGGGCTGACGATCGGCAGGAATGCGGCGTCCGCCGTGGAGCGGGCAGCCTGCGCCGGATCGAGGTTCGTCGGCGGGCTGGCGCCTTCCTGCAGGTTGATGAGGTACGAGGTCGGCCGGGCGCCGCTCGCGACACTGACCCATAGGTTGGATGAGCCGCTGACGCAGCAGGCCCAGCCGCCGGCGAAGGCATGCCCGGTCCGAGTGAGCTGCCTGATGGCGCCGGTCGCCGGCTCGAAGATTCGCACGTCGGCCGCGCGGCTCGCGAGGTCGATGAGCGTGTATGCCAGGTATCTGCCGTCCTTCGGTGACCAGCTCATCGCCTGGAACGGCGATGGCAGCGACTCACCCAGCGGCACCACGGCCGTACCATGCACCTCGATCGCGTAGAGGAGCTCGGTCCCCTTCCCATCCTGCAGGACGCGGAGCGCCAGCCAGGAGCCATCGGGGGAGAGCACCGCCGCCATCGGCAGGCCGCCGAGCAGCTGCTCGCCAGCATTGAGGGTGCGGACCGTGGCGCCCGATGCCTGGTCGACGATGCGGAGGCTGATCCCCTGGTTGATGTCGCCCGGCACGTCGAAGGCGTATTCCACGCGATAGACCGGCGGGACGGCCGGGAGTGACGGCTCGGGCGTCGCGGCCGCCGATGGGCTGGACGCCGGCGCCGACGGGGCGCTGGAGCCGGAGGCCGTCGGCGATGCGCTCGAGCTGCCGCTGGCGACCGGCGGCGGGGCGAACGGCCGGCCGATGATCACGGCGAGCGCCACCGCGGCCGCCGCGAGGGTCGCCGTGCCGGCCACGGCAAAGGCGGGGCGCCGCCACCAGGGCAGCGGCGAGAAGCGGCCTCGCTCGATGCCGCTGCGCACCCGGGCGCCGAGATCGCGCGGCGCGCCGACGTGGCGGATGCCGGAGAGCATGCGCCGCGACTCCGCGAAGGCGGCGGCGGTGGCGCGGCAGCGCGCGCAGCCGGCGAGATGCGCATCGAGCGAGCCGCGCTCCGCATCGGTCAGGTCGTTCGTGAGCGAGGCGCTGATCAGCTCCTCGGCAGCCTCGTGGGAGAGGCGGCGCGGATCGGTCACCGCGTCACTCCTTCGCTGGCGAGCGCATTGCGCATCTCGCCACGCGCGCGGCAGAGCAGCGTGCGGACGGCCCCGTAGCTCATCCCCATCACCTCGCCAATCTGCTGGGCGCTCATGTCCTCGACGTCACTGAGCAGCAGGCACTGCCGATGGTTCGGCCGCAGCCGGAGCAGCGCGCGCTGGATGCGCTCGTCGACCAGCCCGCCGAGCACCTGGGCCTCGGGGCCGGGTCCGGTGTCGGGGCGATCATGGTGGCCCGTCTCGTCGCCCATCGGAACGGTGAAGCGGCGCCGTCGCATGTCATCGATGGCGGTGTTCGTCGCGATCCGATAGATCCACCCTTTGGCAGCGGCGTCATCGGTCAACTGGTCGAGCTTGCGATAGGCCTTGATGAACGTGTCCTGCGCGATGTCGGCCGCGCGGTCGGGGTCGCCGACCATGCGCAGCGCGTGGTTGTAGATCGGGGTCGCGTACTCCTCGAACAGCGCGGCGAAGGTCGCCTCACGTTCCGGGCTGGTGCGGCTCGCGCTCACCGACGGGGTCTCCGCCAGTCGGTGCGTCCAGGCCATGAGCACGGCACCCTCCGAATCGTCGGGTCTCTCCCCGACTCGTGCATTGCGACGCGCCAGCCCGCGGATCTGTTACGCATCACGAACGGAGCGCGCCCCGCAGCACCTCGGCCGCGTACTCCGGCGCGGCGGGGTTCACCGCCAGCGCGGTGGCCCGCTCCAGCCCGGCGATCACGCGGAGTCGCGGGTGGAGCTCCCAGTGCCAGTGAAACGTGCCGTCGTGGCGCTCGCCGACCGGTGAGGTGTGGAGGAACAGGTTGTAGGGCGGGTCGCCGAGCGCATCGAGGGCGTGGAGCGTGCGCTGCAGGGTGGCCGCCGCTCCGACCAGTGCCTCGTCGGTGAGCGCGGTGAAATCGGCGCCATGCTCGCGCGGCACGATCATGAGCTCGAACGCCGAGCGGCTCGCCGCAGGGGCGAAGACGATCGCGTGCTCGTCCGGGAGGATCAGGCGTTCGCCATCCTCCTCCTCGGAGCGGGCGAGGCCGCACCACACGCAGCCGCGATGCTTGATGAAGTGGCGCGCGCCACCGCCGATCTCCTCCGCGAGCCAGTGGGGGACGAGCGGGATCGCATACAGCTCCAGGTTGAGGTGCTGGCTGCGCGACCCGGCCTGCCGCCCGTAGCTCTGCACGACCTGCACGGTGAGCGCCTGCGGTCGCCCGTCGTCGCCGAGCGGCCGCGGCTGTGCCCCGATGTCGCGCATCGTGTCGCGCAGGGTCCGCAGCATGGCGAGCGCGAGCTGTGGAGCGGTGTCGGCGAGACGCTCGTGGTGGTCGCGTGGCCCGACGAGGATCTCCCAGGAGCCGCCGGAGGCCTCGACCTCCGACATCGACATCTGCGCCGCGCGCTCCTTGCTGGAGTCGATGCGGTGGAACGCGTTGGCGCGCAGCGTCACCCGGCGCACGGTCGACTCGGTCTCGTCACGGGCTGCATCGTCACAGTGGCGGCAGTGGCTCCCCTCCACGGGAGCGGCCTGGACCGCGAACGAGCTGTGCTCGAACGTGCGGTCCGTGACGACTGCCGACCACCACCCGGTGACCGGATCACGCCGCAGCTCGAACACGGACCGATGCTACACGGGCCGCGCCTCAGCTCGGAAGAGCGCCTCGCAGCGCGGCGACCGTCTCGAATGGATCCGCCCCCACCACCGGAGACGCGAAGAGCTCCATCGCCGCGATGTCCGACGGGCGGACGAACGGCGCCCCGCGGTCGACGAGGCGCACGAGCGGCCGTAGCTCCGGCCACGGCTCGTCGAGGGGCGGCCGCCAGAGGGCGAGGTTGAACGCCCGCACCCCGAGCGTGTCGCGGTAGGCCGCCACCGCCCGCCCGACCGCGGTCCTGAACCGCTGGTCGAGGTCGTCGACGCCGGGCTGCGCGACGAGCCACAGCTCGCGCTCCTTCACCGGCACGAGCGAGGCGATGAGCGTCGCGCCATCGAGGTCGATCGCCAGCCCGAGATCGCGGTGCGCTGCGAGCAGGTCGTCGAGGTAGCCGTCGCCGGTGCCAGCCGCGTAGGCCGCGGCGTCGCGACGCCAGCGCTCGAGCCGGGCGTGGTGGCGGTCGTGGCCAAGGAGCACCTGGGCATGGCCGTGGATGACCGAGCCGCCGGCCCGCCACAGGCAGTTCCAGATGAGGAGGTAGCGGTCGGCGGCCGGATCCGCGGAGCGGACGGCATCGGCCCAGCGACGGCCGAGCGCGAGGAGGTCGGCAACCTCGGCCGCGTCGAAGGCGAGCGGGTCGTGCGCGTCGAAGACGAGGACGCCGTGGTTCGCGTCATAGGCGGCCGCATTGGCGCCGCTCGTGACATGCGCGCCGCGGACGCGTCCCCAGTCGGCCGCCGGCGTCCCGTCCTCGACCGAGCAGAACGGGTCGCCCACCGTGGCCGCGATCTCGGCCGCCAGCCGCTCGTCGGCGGGATCGGCTCCACCGCCGTCGATGGGCCGCCGCGCGCGCAGGGGCGCGAAGACGGTCCCCTCGAGCGTGACGCGATCGAGGACGCGAATGATGCGCTGCTCGCGTACGGCGTCGACCGAGCCGAAGTGCTCGGTGAGCCATGCCGCCATCGCCGGCGGCGGGTCGGTATGTGCCACGGCGCGGCGGATCTCGAAGAGCCGCTCCACGCGCCGCCGGGCGGCATCGGGCAGCGCTGCCACGAGCTCTGGGAGGCGAACGATCGCCGGCGGTGCCGGCGCATCGGTCAGGTGCGCTTCGCCTGCGATGGGAGTCCGTCCCAGCTCTTCGGTCGCTCGAGCGCGCGCCACTCGTCACGGAGGAGCGCCATGACGTGGATGTCCCAGAAGTCGCCCTCGGCGAACATCGCCCGGCGCAGGGTTCCCTCGTGCCGGAAGCCGGCCTTCACGTAGCTCCGCTGGGCGCGGGCGTTCGGGGCGTAGACCTGGAGCTCGACCCGTTCCAGGCGCAGCGAGCCGAAGCCGAAGTCGCAGATCGCGTCGAGCGCCTCGGTCCCGTAGCCCTGGTTCCAGAGGTCCTTCTCCCCGATGCTGATCCCGAACTCGGCCGAGCCCTCCGTCCAGTTCACGCCGTGGAGGCCGGCCGTGCCGATCGGCGTGTCGTCGGCCACCAGGCAGATGACGAAATGGAAGTCGCGCTTGCCCTGGCCCTCGACCATGCGGTCGAACCAGCGCTCCTCCATGGCCATCGAGAACGGGGCGCGCACGGCGAGGAAGCGGGTCGTCTCGGCATCGGCGAACCAGCGCACGAAGCGCTCGAGGTCGTGCCGCTCGGCCGGGCGGAGGTAGATGCGCGAGGCGCGGAGCACCGGGATCGGCCGGGCCCCCGCCTCGTCGGGCGCCGGGACGGGGGGTGCGGTAGGCTCAGCCATCTGACCTGGAAGGATACCGAAGGAGGAACGCGCCGCATGGCCGCCACCCGCACCGCGACCGTCACCTGGAACGGCACCCTGGCGACCGGCGACGGGACCGTCACCGCTGGCTCCAGCGAGCTGTTCGTCGACCTGCCGATCTCGTGGAGCTCACGGACCGAGTCACCCGATGGCCGGACGTCGCCGGAGGAGCTGCTCGCCGCCGCGCACGCCTCCTGCTTCGCCATGGCGCTGTCCGGCGCGCTGGGTCGGGCGGGGACGCCGCCGGACCACCTTCACGTCGGCGCGACGATCACCTTCGAAAAGCTCGGCGAATCCTGGACCGTCACCCGCTCCCAGCTCGACGTGGTGGGCGTCGTGCCCGGCATGGCCGAGGCCGCATTCGACGCCGTCGCCCAGGCGACCGGCGACGCATGCCCGATCTCGCGCGCCCTCCAGGGCAACGTCGACATCACCGTCCAGGCCACGCTCGAGGACGAGCACCAGCACTGACCACCGATCAGCGAACCGCGGCGGCGATCTCCGGCTTCAGGGCGGGGTAGCGGTCGAGGAACTCGATCCGCTCGCGCTTGAAGCGCGCGACGATCGCGGCGTGGTCGTCGGCCCGGCCCTGCCGCTCGTAGAGGCGCCGTGGCTGGAGCTTCTCGAGGTCGTCGATGCCGGGCACCGACGAGGCCACCTCGTAGCCGAAGTCGGGGTCCGGCTCCCACGTGATGGTGCCCTCGACGATCCCCTTCACGATGGCGCTCGAGTCCTCAATCGTCATCTTCTTGCTGGCCGGATCGTCGTCCTTGCCGCCCACGCGCCCGGTGTTCAGCAGGAAGACCTCGAAGTTGGAGCTGTCCATCAGGTCGTGGAAGCGGTTCGCCTGCTCCTCGTCGCGCAGGGGGAAGAACGGGTTCGTGCCCGGAACCCGGAGCGCCTTCCCCTCCTCGGCCGCGCCACCGGCCGAGGTGCCCTGCGTCTCGCCGAGCATGAAGTACGCCGCAGCCTTCTCGCGTGACAGGCGCGCGACGCCCGGCACGATGTTGTCGTTGCGGTTGAGGATGAGGAGGTGCGTCACCGGGCCGATGTCGCGCGGGTCACGCCAGATGCCGAGTGAGCTCATCGGGAAGGTGGCGCGCCCGTTCTTCGTGTACGAGGTGTCGAAGAAGTCGACCGGCCCGTCGGCCTCCGCCTGTGACACGTTCTCGAGGTAGGCATCGGGCTTGACGACCGCGCCGTGGATCGCCGGCTCGTGGGCGGGATCGAGGCTGAACGTCTTCGCGAAGCAGCCGTTCTCGGTGCCGATCACCCGCCCGCCGGGGAAGAGGGCGACGAAGTCGTCCTGCACCGGCTGCGAGCCGTTCTGGCGCGTGAAGGTCGTCGTCGTCTTGCCGGTCCCCGACAGGCCGATGATGAGGACGGTCCGCTCGCCGGCATCGGTCGGGATGACCTTGCAGCCGGCGTGCATCGCCAGCCCGCCCTTGGCCTGGATGCGCTCGTTCCACATCCGCAGGCCCCCCTTCTTCGACTCACCGAAGTAGTCGGAGTTGAAGACGCGGCTGACGCCGGTCTCGAGGTCGACGGCGATGAGCCGCTGCTCGGGGTAGTCGGGCATCGGCAGGTTGGGGGTGTAGATCATCGCCAGCTCGGGCTGCCACGCCTCGCCGGGCGTGTCCCCGGCATCGGGCGCGAAGTAGAGCTGCTGCTGCATGCCCGCGATGTTCGCGTTCGCCTCCTCGATGTAGAGGCGGGCGCGGGACCGATGCTCGGCGTCGTTGCCGATGTAGCCGTCGATGATCACCATCGGCTGCTCGGCGATGTACGCGTCCTGGAGCTTCGCCACGCGGTCGTACTCGGCGCAGCTGATGACCTTCTTGTCGGTGATCGTCGGGTCATCGGTGGCGATGTACGTCGCCCCGGCGGAGCGGCTCGTGACCCGGGTCTGAACGTTGTAGTTGCCGAAGCTCGTCCGTCGCGCCTGCAGCATGCGGCTGGTGAGCTCCTGGAGCTCGGCCGGGGAGGGGTTGTAGCGGATCGTCTTCGCGCGCGGGAGGCGGGTGCCGTTGGGTCCCTGCGGGACGCTGGCCGTCGCCGGATCGGCGAGCACGCTCATGTCGTGAGGATCTCCTTCAAGTGCGCTCGCGAGCGCGGGCTTTCAGCGCTCGGGCGGGTGCGGCGCGTTCCTTCTCGGCGCGCTCGGACGGGGATGATCGCGTGTGCATCGTACCTGAAACCTTCAGCCCGGCGCCTGCCTCGATAGGGGTACAGGCACTCACATCCGATGCCGCAGCACACCACGCCGAGGATCAATCAGCTCATGCATCAGACGCCCATTCGCGCCACCGTCATCGCGGTCGGCGCACTCCTCCTGCTCGCGGGCGCCGGCCTCGCTGCCGGCAACCGCCTGGCGCGGACCGATGATCGCGCCGCGGCCAGCGCTGCCGCGAGCGGTGCCGGCATCGTCGCGGCCGATCCGTCGGACGCGGCCGCGCAGCAGAACGACGCGAGCGAGTCGCCTGACGCGAGCGAGTCGCCCGAGGCGAGCGGGTCGCTGGACGCGAACGAGGCGCCCGGGGCGCAGGACAACCAGGAGCAGGTCGGCGACAACCAGGACAGCGCAAGCGACGCGCCGGACGCGAGCGATTCGCCCGAGCCCTCGGAGTCGGAGAGCGAGCACCAGGACGCCGCGTCCGGGGCGGCCGCCGCCTCAGCGTCGCCGGATGGTACGCATGACGGTGGCGGCGATCAGGCCGGCACCGGCGGCGGAGGCGACGACCACGGCGCCCACTGACCACCCCCTCGCCCAACGAGCCGATGACCACCGCGTGGCACGATGAACGCGTGGACGATCGAGCCCTTGTGCGGGCCGTGCTCGACGGCGATCGCGACGCCTTCCGCCCCCTCGTGGAGCGGGAGGCGGTCGCCGTGTACCGGACCTGCCTGCGCATCCTCGGACGGCCGCAGGATGCCGAGGACGTCGCGCAGGAGGCGCTCGTGATGGCGTATCGATCGATCGCGACCTACCGCGGTGACGGCGCTCTCGGCGCGTGGCTGTCACGGATTGCGACGCGCCAGGCGTACCGGCGGCTCGCGCAGCGCCGCGACGCGGCGGATCTGGCGAGCGTTCCGCAGCCGGCCGCACGGACGGACCTCACCGAGCCGCTCGCCGCGACGTTGCGAGCCGAGCGCGCCACCGAGCTGCGCTGCGGCGTGGCCGCCCTCCCCGAGCCGTACCGCGAGACCGTGGCGCTCCGCTTCTACAGTGACCTGGCGCTCGACGAGATCGCCCGGGTCACCGGGCGCCCGCTCAACACCGTGAAGACCCAGCTCCGCCGCGGCCTCGAGAAGCTCCGCGATGTCGTGGGGACCGAGGAGCAGCGGCGATGACCCGCCATCCATTCAATCCGGGCGAGCTGGGCGACGACGACGCGGCGCTTACCGCGCTGGGCGACGAGCTGGAACGGTCGGCCACCACCGCCGCCCAGCCGTCGGTCGGCTTCGCGCAGCGGGTGCTCGCTGCCATCGATGCCGAGCCGACGCCCCGTCGCCACTGGTATGCCGCGCTCGGCATCGGCGCCATGGCTCCCGCGCTGCGTGGCGCCGTCCTCAGCGCGGTCGCGGTGGCTGCGATCGCGGTGGCGATCGTCGCCGGTGGCCTCATCGGTCCCGCACGCCACGCACCCGGCTCCGACGGCAGCCAGACGCCGACGGCGACGCCGAGCGCCAGCGCGACGCCGACCCCCTCACCGACCACCAGCCCGCCGGCCACGCCGCCGGCGAGCCCGACGTTCGACCCCGGGACCCCGGAGCCGCGCCAGACGGTCGCGGCCACCGACCCCGCGGCTGCCACCGATTCGGCGGAGCCATCCAGCGACCACGGCGGATCCGGCTCCGGGTCGCCTTCCGATTCCGGATCCGGGAGCGGCAGCGGCAGCTCCGACTCGCCTTCCGGGCGCTAGACGACACTCTCCGCGCGGCCGGCGCCGGGTGGCCTGCAAGGGCCGCTGGGGCCTGGAGGAGCTCCTCGGTCGCACCCAGAACATCCGTCCCGGCTGAGGCTGCGCCGGCGACGGGTGGCACAATCTCCTCCGATGCATGTCTCAGCCCGAGCCGACTATGCGCTGCGTGCGGTTGCGGAGCTGGCGGCTGCCCCCGACGAGCGGCTGACGCGTGACATGATCGCGGACCGCCAGGGGGTGCCGGTCGAGTTCCTCGAGAGCGTGCTGCTCGGCCTCAAGCATGCGGGCATCGTCCAGAGCCAGCGCGGAGCCGGGGGCGGCTTCCGGCTCGCACGGCCCGCCACCGACATCAGCCTCGGCGACGTCATTCGGGCCGTCGATGGACCGATGTCCGACGTGCGTGGGGACCGGCCGGAGTCGGTGGAGTATGCCGGCGCGGCGCGGCATCTCCAGGTCGTGTGGATTGCGGTGCGCGCGAGCCTGCGGGAGATCCTCGACGGGATGACCGTGGACGACCTCGTGCGGGGCAAGCTTCCGAAGCGGGTGCGCATGCTCACCGAGAACCCGGAGGCGTGGACCTCGCTGGGTCGGATCCGGGGCGCGGCGCGGTCGCGCCTGCCGCGGGTGATCCGACGCCGGATCCCAAAGCCGGGCGCCGGACCGCCGGCCAAGCACCGAACGCCGGCCCCCTAGGCCCGCCCGCTACCCCGCTCGGGCGAGGCCGCGACGCTGGCGAATGCGTCGCTCGAGCGCGCCGAAGATCACCAGGTCGACGATGATCCCGATCACGAGCACGACCAGCATGGTGCCGATGAGCTTCTCGGCATCGGAGAGCTCGCGCTGCAGCTGGAGGCGGACCCCGAGGGCGGGCTGGTTGGCGATGATGACCAGCAGCTCACCCGCCATCAGGCTGCGCCAGGCGAACGCCCAGGCCTGCTTCAGCCCGCCCACGAACGAGGGCAGCGCGGCCGGGATGATCACGAAGCGGTACTTGTCCAGCTTGTGGGCGCCGAGCACGCGACCGGCGCGCAGCAGGATCGGCGGGATGTGGTCGATGCCATTGATGAGGCCGTTCGCCACCGATGGGGCGGCGCCGAGGATGACGACGAACATGATCGCCGCCTCGTTGAGGCCGAAGAGCAGGATGGCGAGCGGGAACCAGGCGATCGAGGGCATCGTCTGCAGGCCGGTGATCAGCGACGCGACGGCGGTGCGGAGGAGCTTGAAGCGCGTGACCGCGAGGCCGATGAGCGTCCCGATCGCCACCGCCAGGGCGAAGCCCATCAGCGCCCGCCGCAGGGTGGTCGCGATCGCCGCCAGCAGCCGACCATCGGCGGTGAGGTCCTTGAAGAGCGCGGGCAGCACCGTCAGCGGTCCCGGCAGGACCCAGGCTGGCTTGAGCTGCAGGAAGACGACCGCCTGCCAGATGGCGAGCGCCAGCCCGATGGCGGCGAGCTGTGGCCACGCCCCGCTCCAGAACCGGCGCAGCCGACTCTTGCGGGGCCGAAGCGGCAGCTCGAGGTTGTCGAGCCCGGCAAGCTCGCGCTGTTGGCGCGAGCGGCGCCCGAAGATCCTAGTCGCCTGCATGGCGCAGCACCTCGTCTCGCAGCCTGAGGGTGATCTGCTCCGCGATGGCAGCCACCGCGGTGTCCCCGATCCGCCGCGGTCGTGGCAGATCGATCGTCATCTCCTCGGCCACGTGTCCCGGCCGGCTGCTCAGCACGGCAACCCGGTCGCCGAGTCGCACGGCCTCGCGCACGTCGTGGGTGACGAAGAGGACGGAGAAGCCGGCCTCGGTCCAGAGCCGCTCCAGCTCATCGTGGAGCAGGTCGCGGGTCATGGCATCGAGCGAGCCGAATGGCTCGTCCATGAGCAGGATGTCCGCTCCCTGGGCGAGGGCCCGCGCAACCGCGGTCCGCTGGCGCATTCCGCCGGAGAGCTCGTGCGGCCGCTTCTCGCCCCAGCCGTGGAGCTGGACGAGCTGGAGCAGCTCATCGGTGCGGACCCGCCAGTTCGCGTGCGGCACGCCCGCGAGACGCAGGGCGAGCTCGATGTTCTGGGCCACCGTGAGCCACGGGAACAGGGCCGCCTCCTGGAACAGCAGGGCGACGCGGCCATGGCGGCTGATCGTGCCGAGCTGCGGCTTGTCGAGGCCGGCGAGGATGTTGAGCAACGTGCTCTTGCCGCAGCCGGACGCCCCGACGAGGCACACGAACTCGCCGCGCCCGACCGAGAGCGTCATGTCCGAGAGGGCGAGCACGTGGCTCCCCGCCGGCCCGTAGGCCTTGTGGACCCCGACGATCTCCAGCGCCGGTGGCAGGGCCGCCTGGGATGCGCCCTCCTCGAGGGCCGGGAGGGCGTGGATGCCGCTCATGATGCCGCGACCTGCGGCTTGCCCTGGTCGGCGAGCACCTCGTTGAGAAGCTTCAGATCGTAGATCCCGGCCAGGTCGACGGGGTCGAGCAGGCCGAGGTCGGTGGCGTGCCGGGCGGAGGTCGCCAGCGAGGACGCGATCGGGTCGACCGTGAACTGCAGGTTCTGCCACGCCTTCGCAAGCGTTCCCTCCGGGAGCTGCGTGTCGGTCAGGTCGGAGAGGGCGGTGGCCACGACCTGCTGCGCCTGCGTGGGGTGGGCATTCACGTAGTCGTTGGCGGCCACGTCGCCGACGAGCAGCTGCTTCACCACGTCCGGGTGCGCCTCGAGGAAGCTGGTGGCGACGATGAGATGGGTCGTCACGAACTTCCCGCCCGGCCACAGGTCGTGCTCGTCGACGAGGACATGCCCGCCGCCCTCCTCCACCATGCGGGTCGCCCACGGCTCGGGGACCCAGGCCCCGTCGATCTGGCCGAGGATGAACGCCTGCAGTGCGTCGCCGTTGGCCTGCGGCTTGACGGAGACGTCACCGCCGCCCTCCGCGTCGGTGGTGAAGCCCTGATCGGCCAGCCAGGCGCGGAGCGCGACGTCCTGGGTGTTCCCGAGCGACGGCGACGACAGGGTGCGGCCGGCGAGGGCCGCCGGGGACGTGATCTGCGGCTTGACGACCAGCGCGGCTCCACCGGAGGCGCCGCCGGCGATGATCCTGATCGCCTTGCCATCGGACTGGGCGAAGGCATTGATGGCCGGGTTGGGGCCGATGAAGGTCGCATCGAGGGCACCGGAGAAGAGCGCCTCGACGGCATCGGTGCCGGCGTTGAAGACCTGCGTCTGGAGCGTGACGTTGCCGCCCAGCGCGTCTTCGAAAAAGCCCTTGTTGACGCCGACGATGGCCGTGGCGTGGGTGACGTTCGGGAAGTACCCGAGGCGGAGCATCACCGGTTGGGCCGATCCGCCCGACGAGGCGGGACCACCGGGGGAGCAGGCAGCGAGGAGCAGGGCGGTGACGAGGAATGCGAGGGCACGCATGACGGTCGTTCTCATGGAATGTGAAAATTGTTGACCTATAGAGGTAACAATAGACACAATGCCGGTGTCAAGTGGGAGCCCTGGCCGAGGTGGTGCACCGTCGCACCGCGCTGAGGCGGTCGACCATCGCTACCGATGGAAGGCCGCGAGCAGCTCCGCAGGGACCCGCATCGGTCGTCCATCGGAGCTCCCGCACCCAGACCCAGTCGGTGAGGACCTCGGTCAGCCGGGCGCCGTCGTCAGCCCGGTGGATCTCGGTGCGCCGCAGCCCCCGCACGCCGCCGATCGACTGCGGCAGCGTGGTGACGGTCACCATGTCGCCGTAGAGCGCGGCTCGGTGCTACGTGACGTGATGCTCGCGCACGACCCCAGCCGCCGTCCCGCGCGAGCGCCCACTCACGTCGAACCCGAGGGCATCGACGTGGTCGGTGGCCACCTGCTCGACCCAGTTCAGGTAGACGGCGTTGTTGACGTGGCCGAACTGGTCCAGCTCGTGCTGGCGGACCTGCCATGTTTCGCTGAAGCACCACGGATCGACATCGGTCATGCCGCGGAGGATACCGATGCCGTCGGCAGGGATGGAGCGGGAGACGAGATTCGAACTCGCGACATCCACCTTGGGAAGGTGGCGCTCTGCCAGCTGAGCTACTCCCGCGTCGGGGGAGGCCGATGATAGCGCGACTGCGCCACCCGGTCATCCGTCCGGCGCTGTCACACCCGGGCGCCTCGCCGGCGCCAGCCGTGGCAGCCCGGCTCAGTCCTCGCCCTCGACGAGGCGTCGATAGGAGTCGTACCGCGCCTCCGAGATCTCCCTGCGCTGGACGGCGGCCCGTACCGCGCAGCGCGGCTCATGGAGATGCGTGCAGTCGTTGAACGCGCACCTGCCCAGGAACGGCCGCATCTCCGGGAAGCCCCAGGCGATCTCCTCGCGCGGGATCTCGAAGAGGCCGAGCTCTCGGAGCCCGGGCGTGTCGGCGACCCAGCCACCGGATGCGGACTCGACCGGGATGAGCTCGGCCGAGACGGTCGTGTGGCGGCCCTTGTGGAGCACCTCGCTCACCTCGCCGGTGGCGAGGTGCAGGCCGGGCTGGACCGCGTTGAGAAGCGTCGACTTGCCGACGCCGGAGGGGCCGGTGACGACGCTGACCCGGCCCGCGAGCCGCTGGCGCAGGCCCTCGATCCCGATGCCGCCCTTCGCGGACACGTAGTGGACCGCGTAGCCGATCCGCTCGTATTCGCCGAACGTCGCGTGCGCGGTCCGCTCGCCAACCAGGTCGACCTTGTTGGCGACGAGGACCGGGTTGACCTCGTTGACCTCGGCGACGACGAGGAAGCGGTCCACGAGGCGCAGGTGCGGCGGCGGATCAGCCGCGGCGAAGACGACGAGCACCTGGTCGACGTTGGCGACCAGCAGGTCCTCGCGCCACACCCCGCGTGGGCCAGGCTGCCGTCGGCTGAACTTGCTGCGGCGCGGCGCGACCTGCTCGATCATGCCGGTCCCGTCCGGCATGGCCGCGACGGTGACGCGGTCGCCGATGACCGCGAGCTCGGATGCCTGGCGCTCCTTCTTGACGCGGCCGCGGATGTGCGACTCGATCGTCGCGCCGTCGTCGGTGAGGACGGTGTAGAAGCCGCTGCGCGCGCGCAGCACGGTGCCGGTATGCAAGGTGGTCTGCTCTCCATCGGAGCCGATGCGGCGCGAGACGCCGCGATCAGCGGGGGTCGAAGGTGGCGGGGAGAGCGTCCGCCGCGCTCGCGGGCTCGTGGGCCGCGAGGGACCGCTCAGTGGGCGGTCGAGTGCAGGCGGACGCGAATCGCCGATCGGGTCGTCATCGGGGTCGCTCCTTTCGCCTGCGCATGCGTGTCCCGCCGACGGTAGCGCCCGGTGGCGGCGAGTGTCAACGCGCGGTCAGCCGAGCACGCCGACCGCGTGGTTCGCAGATCGCGAGTCCATCGGTCCCCGCGGAGCCGTCCGCGGCAACGGCTAGACTCGCAGCCGTGGACGACCTGGCGCGCCGCTACCTGCTCCTGGGCCTGCGGATGGGACGCCTCGTGCCCGGCTTCATCGACAGCTACGTCGGGCCTGGCGAGCTCGCGGAGGCCGTCCGCAGCGAGGACGAGCCCCTTCCCCAGGACCTTCACGACGAGGGGCTGCGCCTCACCGAGGTGGTGGAGGCACTGCCCGCCGAGAGCGATGCCCAGCGCCGCCGGCGTCGCTGGTTCGCAGGCCAGCTGACCGCGATCCGCACCCAGGCCCGCGAGGCGGCCGGGGAGGAGATCGCGTTCCTTGACCTCTGCGACCAGCTGTTCGGGCTGCGGGTGACGCCGGTCCCCGACGCCGAGCTGCGGTCGGCGCGTGACCGACTCGATGCGGCGCTCCCCGGACGCGGCTCGATCGCGGAGCGGATGGCCGCGGCGCGCGAGCGACTGCGGGTGCCTGACGACCAAACGCTGGAGGCGCTGGCCGCCTCCGCGGCGCGCTTCCGGGACGTCACGCGCCGCGACTTCGCGCTGCCTGACGACGAGGGAATCGACTGGGCCGCGGCGCGCGACCAGCCCTGGGGCGCCTCCGCGCGCTTCCTCGGTCGCGGGCGGACGCGCGTCGAGATCAACCTGAGCCTGCCGCGCGATGTGCCGGTGATCGCCTACCTCGCGTCGCACGAGGCGTACCCCGGTCACCACGCGGAGCACATCTCGAAGGAGCGGACGCTCATCCGCGACGCGGGACTCGGCGAGGCCACGCTGCGAACGATGAACACGCCCGAGGGCGTCCTGGCAGAGGGAGGGGCCGACGTCGCCCGCGAGGTCGTGATGGGCGACTGGGAGCTCGAGGACGAGCTGCGCCGCATCGGTCGGTCGATCGGCATCGACGCCGACTGGCCGGCGATCGTGGCGGTCAGCGGCGCCGCCTTCGCGCTGGCGGGGGCCGTCGGCAACGCGGCGATCATGCTCCACCACGACGAGCTGCCCGAGGCCGAGGTCCGCGACTGGCTGGCTGAGGTCAACCCGGCGTTGCCAGAGCTCACCGCGCACGCGATGCGCATCCTCCGCGACCCCACCAACCGCACCTACGCCTTCACGTACCGCGAGGGCGCGCGCCTCATCCGGCCATGGCTCGCACTCCAGGGCCAGACGACCGGCTTCGCCCGCCTCCTCACCGAGCAGCTCTCACCCGGCGTCCTCATCGACGACCTCGCCGAGGCCGATGTCGCAGCCGCACCACGCTGACCTGCTCGTCGTGGGGGGTGGGGTCGCCGCCGTGCGCTGCGTGCGGGGCCTGCGCCGCGGCGGCTTCGCCGGCACGATCCTGCTCATCGGGGAGGAGCGGCTGGCGCCCTACAACCGTCCGCCGCTCAGCAAGGAGCTGCTGCTCAGCGCGAAGCCGCTCCCCGATGAGCTGCTTCTTGCCGAGAGCCCGGCCTGGTACGAGCGCCACGGCGTCGAGCTCCGCAGCGGGCACGCCGTCACGAGCCTCGACCTCGACGCGCGCCACGTCGTGCTGGACGATGCAACGTCGATCGCCTTTGACCGGTGCGTGCTGGCAACGGGCGCCGTGGCCCGCCCCTTGCGCGTTCCGGGCGGCGAATCGGCGCGCACGCTGCGAACGGTGGTCGACGCGCGGCGCCTGTCGGCCGTCATGGGGCGGCACCACGGCGAGCCGGTCGTGATCGTCGGCGGTGGCTTCATCGGCCTCGAGGTGGCCACGGCACTCGTCGCGCGAGGGCTGCGGCCGACGGTCGTGGAGCTCGCCCCGACGCTGTGGGGAGGCGCGCTGGGCGCCGAGCTCGGAGAATGGGCGCGCGACCGCATCACCGCCATGGGCGTCACCGTGCGCAGCGGCGCGGCGATCACGGCGCTGAACGACGACAGCGCGTGGATCGGCGACGAACGGCTGCCGGCGCGCTTCGTCGTGGCCGGGGTGGGCGTCGCGCCGCGGGACGAGCTGGCACGGCGCGCCGGCCTGGGGGTGGACGACGGGATCCTCGTCGATCGCGGCGGGCGCACCTCGCACCCCGCCGTCTGGGCGGCCGGGGACGTGGCGCGCGTCGACGGCCTGCGGGTCGAGCACTGGCACGCGGCGCGCGAGGGCGGCGAGCGAGTGGCGGCCTCGCTGCTCGGAGCCGAGCCGGCGCCTCCCCGGGCCCCGTGGGTCTTCTCCGAGCTCGCCGGCACGACGCTCGACCTCTTCGGCGTGGCGACCGGGTGGGACGAGGAGCGCTGGCTGGCCGATGGCGCCGTGCTCGCCTACCTCGTCGCGGAGCGCGTCGTCCAGCTCGCGTCGATCGGCGGGCGGCTGGCGCCCGAGGACGGCCGCCGGATCGTCGAGCAGGGCGCGACCGTGGGCGACCTCGAGCGGCTGCTGGCCGCCACGCGGATCGGCGCCTGAGAAGGGGTACGATCCGCGTCCATGTTCATCACGCCCGCATGCGCGGAGGAGCACCACGATGAAGGTCGAGGACATGGCGGGGATCGGCCCCTCGTTGGCAGCCAGGCTGCAGGAGGCTGGCGTCCAGCGGCGGGCGTCGACTCGTGCGCCGAGCTGGCGCAGCGCAGGGCGGCGAACCTGGCGGCGACGTTCGGCGAGCTCGATGCGGCGCGGAACACGGTCCGCCGCGTCCCGACCGAGAGCGAGGTCCAGCGCTGGATCGACGAGGCGAAGACGATGCCGAGGGCCGTCGAGCACTAGACCGATGCGGGCGGCGCCGTGCGGCGCCGCCCCGGCTCCCCGCGCTTGACGCGCGGGTTGTTGTCGCCAGCCGCGGGGTGGAGGACGGGTGGCCCCCGGTCGCTGCCTCGCGTCCGCGGGGCCGTCGGCTCGTGACGTACGCTGTCACGAGCCTCGACCCACGGCAGAGGTCCCGGTTGACCTCGGCGAGCGGGCGCGGGACAATGACCGCGGCAACACCGACCATTTCAGTCGGGATTGACGCGACCACGCCATCCCGACGCAACCGACGAGGAGCCGATGGCACTTCCGAACCCCGCCCTCAGCCAGATCCCCGACAGCTACAAGTTCGGCTGGCACGACGCCGAGGCGACGTCGCTGAACATCGCCCGCAAGGGCCTCTCGGCCGAGGTCGTCGCGGAGATCAGCCGCTTCAAGGGCGAGCCGGAGTGGATGACCAAGCTCCGCCTCAAGGCCTATCGCCACTTCGAGGCGCGCCCGATGCCGCAGTGGGGCGCCGACCTGTCCGGTATCGACTTCCAGGACATCTACTACTACATCGCGCCCACGAACAAGGCGGTCCAGAGCTGGGACGACGTGCCGGACTACATCCGTCGCACGTACGACAAGCTCGGCATCCCCGAGGCGGAGAAGAAGTACCTCGCCGGCGTGGGCGGGCAGTACGACTCCGAGGTCGTCTATCACAACATCCGCGAGGACCTCGAGCGCCAGGGCGTCATCTTCCTGGGCACCGATGAGGCGCTCAAGACGCATCCCGACCTGTTCCGCGAGCACTTCGGGACCGTCATCCCGGCCAACGACAACAAGCTCGCGGCGCTGAACACCGCCGTCTGGTCGGGCGGGTCCTTCATCTACGTGCCGAAGGGCGTCCACGTGGAGCTGCCGCTGCAGGCCTACTTCCGGATCAACACCGAGAACATGGGCCAGTTCGAGCGGACGCTCATCATCGCCGACGAGGGGAGCAGCGTGCACTACGTCGAGGGCTGCACCGCCCCCACGTACTCCACCGCCAGCCTCCACAGCGCGGTGGTCGAGATCATCGTCAAGAAGGGCGCGCGCGTCCGCTACACGACGATCCAGAACTGGAGCGCCAACGTCTACAACCTCGTCACCAAGCGCGCCGTGGCCCACGAGGACGCGGTCATGGAGTGGGTCGACGGCAACCTCGGCTCCAAGGTGACGATGAAGTACCCCAGCATCTACCTGCTCGGGGAGCGGGCTCACGGCGAGGTCCTGAGCATCGCCTTCGCCGGCGACGGGCAGCACCAGGACGCGGGCGGCAAGATCATCCACGCCGCCCCGAACACGACCTCGCTCATCACCTCCAAGTCGATCAGCAAGGGGACCGGCCGCACCTCGTATCGCGGCCTGGTGAAGGTCTATCCCGGCTGCACGCAGTCGAAGTCGACCGTCCGCTGCGACGCGCTGATCCTCAGCGAGGAGGCGCGATCGGACACGTACCCATACATGGAGATCGACGAGGAGCAGGTCACGATCGGCCACGAGGCGACCGTCAGCAAGGTCGGCAGCGAGCAGCTCTTCTATCTGATGAGCCGCGGCCTGACCGAGGCGGAGGCGAGCGCCATGATCGTGAACGGCTTCATCGAGCCGATCGTCAAGGAGCTGCCGATGGAGTACGCCGTCGAGATGAACCGCCTCATCCAGCTCCAGATGGAGGGTGCGGTCGGGTGACCCAGGCCGGACCGATGGCCGCGCCGGCCGCCGCTCCGGCGGCGCTCGACGCGGCAGTCATCACGCGCCTCAGCGCGGAGCGTGGCGAGCCCGATTGGCTCCGCGAGCTACGCCTCGCCTGGTGGCGCCGCGCCGAGGCCGCGGGCTGGCCGAGCGGCCAGGAGGAGGAGTGGCGACGCGCCCCGCTGGCCGAGATGCCACGCGACGGCGAGCTCGTCGCCGAGGCGGAGTTCCGTCCCTTCCTGCCGGACGTGCGCCTCACCGACCGCGGCGTCATCTTCACCGACCTCGCGACCGCGGTGCGCGAGCACCCCGATCTCGTGCGGCGCTTCCTCGGCGCCGGCGAGGCGCCCGTGTCGCACGCCGGCCTATGGGGCCAGTCCCTCGCGGCCTGGACGAGCGGCACCTTCCTCTACGTCCCGCCACGGGTCGAGGTCGACGGCACGCTCATCGCGCGGCTCACCACCGCGCGCGCCGACGGGACGTTCCTCCCCCACAGCCTCATCGTCGTCGACGAGGGCGCGAGCGTGCGCCTCATGGAGGAGCTCAGCTCGCCCGACGGCGGCCGGGGCTGGTTTGGCGGCACGGTCGACATCATCGCGCGGGCGGACGCCCGCGTCCGCTATGCGAACCTCCAGCTCCTCGGCGACGACGTCTGGAACCTCGGCTCGCAGCGCGTCGAGGTGGGCCGCGGCGCCGACGTAACGAGCCTGAACACCGAGGTCGGGTCACGGGTCACCAAGCTCGGCGTCGACGTCCGCATGAACGGCACCGGCGGCACGAGCCTGCTGCTGGGGCTGACGGCGGCCGGAGCTGACCAGCTCATCGACATCAACACCGTCCAGGACCTGGCCGCCGACCACACGACCAGCGACCTGCTCTACCTCTCGGCGCTCTACGAGCGTGCCCACGCCTCCTTCTACGGCGTGACCAACGTGCGCCACGGGACGCGGCAGACAAGCAGCTACCAGGAGTGCCGCAACCTCCTCCTCAGCCCGCATGCCGGCGCCGAGCCGATCCCGGTCCTCGAGATCGAGGCGAACGACATCCTGCGCTGCGGCCACGGCGCAACCGCCGGTGCCCTGGACCCGGTCCAGCTCTTCTACGCACAGTCCCGCGGCCTCGATGCCTCGGCAGCCGAGCGGCTGATCGTGCGCGGCTTCTTCGAGCAGGTCATGGCGCGCATCAGCGACGAGCCGATCCATTCCGCGATGGTCGCCGCGCTCGCGGAGCGCATCGGTCACGCCGACGCCATCGACAGTCCCGGGGAGAGCGCGGCATGACCGTCGAACGCGCGACCAGCGGCTTCGCGACCGGCCTCGCCGCGGCCGATGTCGCGCCGGGAACGGTGCGCGTCGTCGAGGTCGACGGTCGCTCGCTGGCCGTTGGGCTCACCGAGGACGGGGAGTGGGGCGCGATCGACAATGTCTGCACCCACGATGGCGGTGTGCTCGGCGAAGGCGAGCTCGACGGCGACGCCGTCGAGTGCCCGCGTCACGGCGGTCGCTTCGACCTCTTCAGCGGGCGCGTCGTCGCGCTTCCCCCGGTCCGTCCCGTCCGCGCGTACGCGACGCGGGTCGAGGGCGGCGAGGTCGTGGTGGAGCTCGAGTGACGGGCAGATGAAGATCAGCACGCGTACCGAGTACGGCATCCGGGTCCTCGTCACGCTCGCACGCCGGGGCCAGGCCGGTCCGATCTCGCTGGCCGGGGTGGCGAAGGCCGAGAAGCTGCCCCACGCCTACCTCGAGCAGCTGGTCCGCGACCTGCGCCGCGCGGGCCTCGTGACCGCCACCCGCGGCCAGGCCGGTGGCTACGAGCTCGCCCGGCCTGCCGAAGCGATCCGCCTCTCCGACGCGGTCCGCGCGCTGGAGGGCCCGCTCCTCGAGATGCCGTGCGCCGGCTCCGACAACCTCGAGGCCTGCGACCGACCGCAGCCGTGCAGCGTCCACGAGGTCTTTCAGCGCGTCCAAGGGGCGCTCGATGCGAGCCTCACCACCACGACCCTGGCCGACGTGGCCGCCTCTGCGGGTGGGCCGCCGTTCCCGGCCCACGTTCGCCGCCGTCACGCTGCCGAGCACGCGGCCCTCATCGCCGATGCGGTGACGATCCCCGCCGAGCCACGATCCACCGACGCGAGCGGGCCTCCGGGCCCGATCGCGAACTGAGCACGAACGAACGAAGGAAGCGACGCAACCACGCATGACCGATGAGCTGGTGATCGCTGACCTCGAGGTCAGCATCGGCAAGAAGAAGATCCTCAAGGGCCTGGCCCTGACCGTGCGCCAGGGCGAGGTCCATGCGCTGATGGGCCCGAACGGATCGGGCAAGACGAGCCTGGCCTACACCCTGATGGGGCACCCCGAGTATCACGTCGACGCCGGCAGCGTCACGTGGCGCGGCCAGGACGTGCTCAAGCTGTCGCCCGACAAGCGCGCGCGGCTCGGGATCTTCCTCGCCTTCCAGTATCCGAGCGCGATCCCCGGCGTGACCGTCGCCAGCTTCCTGCGCAACATCTACAACGCGGTCCATCACCCGAAGCCGGCCGACGCGGACGGCGAGAAGTCGATCAAGTACACGGGCATCCCGCTCGCGAAGTTCCGTAAGCTGATGGAGGAGAAGATGACCCTCCTCCACATGGATCCGGCGTTCGCCACGCGGTACGTCAACGAGGGCTTCTCGGGCGGCGAGAAGAAGCGCCTGGAGATGCTCCAGATGGCGATCCTCACCCCGTCGCTGGCGATCCTCGACGAGACCGACTCGGGCCTCGACATCGACGCTCTCAAGAACGTCGCCGACGGCATCAACGCCACCCTCTCACCGGAGATGGGGGTGCTGATGATCACCCACTACCAGCGGATGCTGAACTACGTGCAGCCGCAGTTCGTCCATGTCCTGCTCGATGGCCGGATCGTGATGTCCGGCGGCGAGGAGCTCTCCCATCAGCTCGAGGCGAACGGCTACGACTGGGTGCGCGAGCAGTTCGGGCTACCGATCGGCGTGGGCGACGAGGCATCGGCGCCCGAGCCGGTGGCCTCGCACTGACCGCGGACGGCGAGCAGACCGATGGCGCTGCAGCACGTTGACCGCGCGGCGGATCCACGCGCCATCGACGGCGCCGCGCTGCGCGCCGACTTCCCGGTCTTCGAGCGCCCGACGCGGAGCGGCAAGCGGCTCGTCTTCCTCGACTCCGCCGCCTCCTCGCTGAAGCCGCGGAGCGTCATCGAGGCGCTCGCCGACACGTACGGCCACCACTACGCCAACGTCCACCGCGGGATCTACGAGCTCAGCGAGGACGCCACCCGTCGGTACGAGGGCGGCCGTCGGCGGCTGGCGCAGTTCATCGGTGCCCGGTCATGGCGCGAGGTCGTCTTCGTCCGCAACGCCACCGAGGCGATCAACCTGGTCGCCTTCAGCTGGGGGCGCGCCAACCTGCGGGCCGGTGACCTCATCCTCTCGACGGAGATGGAGCATCACGCGAACATCGTGCCGTGGCAGCAGCTGGCGGGCGAGACCGGCGCCAGGCTGGAGTACGTGGCCATCACCGATGACGGGCGGCTCGATCTCGACGACCTCCGCGCGCGGCTCGCGAAGGGCCCCAGGCTGGTGGCGATCGCCCATGTGAGCAACGCGCTCGGCACGATCAACCCGGTGGCAGAGATCACCCGCCTCGCGCACGAGGCCGGTGCGCTCGTCCTGCTCGACGCCGCGCAGAGCGTCCCGCACCTGCCGGTCGACGTCACGGCGCTGGGGATCGACTTCCTTGCACTGTCCGGCCACAAGATGCTCGGCCCGTCCGGGATCGGCGCGCTGTGGGCCCGTCGCGAGCTGCTCGACGAGATGCCGCCCTTCATGACCGGCGGCAGCATGATCAGCCGCGTCACCCTCACCGGCACCGAGTTCAACGAGACGCCCTGGAAGTTCGAGGCAGGCACCCCGGCGATCGCCGAGGCCGCGTCGCTGTCTGCCGCCATCGACTACCTGGAGGCGCTCGGCATGGCCAACGTACGGGCCCATGAGCGCGAGCTGTTCCTCGACGCCTGGGCGGCGCTCGGGGAGATCGACGGCCTGCGGCGCCTCGGCCCCGACGACCCGGACCAACACGGCGGGGTGATCAGCTTCGTGCTCGACGGCGTCCACCCGCATGACGTGGCGACGATGTTCGACGCCGAGGGGGTTGCGGTGCGGGCGGGCCACCATTGCGCGCAGCCGCTCATGATCCGCTACGACCTGCCGGCCACCACCCGTGCCAGCTTCTACGTCTACAACGACCACGACGACGTTGAGCGCCTGGTGGCCGCCATCCACGCCGCCCGCAAGCTCTTCGGCGCCCCGAGCTAGACCGATGGACACCCTCTACCGCGACTTCATCCTCGAGCACTACCGCCAGCCCCACAACAAGGGCGCGCTCGATCCGCACGACCTCCACTGGGCCGATTCGAACCCGACCTGCGGCGACGAGCTTTCGATGACGCTGCTCCTCGACGAGGGGAAGTCACGCGTCGCCGACGTGGCGTTCGACGGCCGTGGCTGCGCCATCAGCCAGGCGTCGGCGAGCATCCTGACCGACGAGCTGCGCGGCATGTCCCTCGACGAGGTGCGCGCCATCGATCCGGGGGAGGTGCTCGAGAACCTCGGCGTCCCGATCGGCCCCGCGCGCCTCAAGTGCGCGCTCCTGTCGTGGAAGGTCCTCCAGGGCGCCGTGCGCGGCGATCGCGCCGCCTGGCCCGAGGAGGCCGAGGCCGCGCCATGAGCTCCGTTCGCATGGTCACCACTCGCGAGGCCCTCCGCCTCGCGTCCGAGGGCTACCGCATCATCGACGTCCGCTCTCAGGCGGAGTGGGACTCAGGGCACATCCCCGCGGCCACCCTGATCCCGCTCGGCGAGATCCTGGCGCGGATCGCCGAGGAGGTGCCGAACCGCACGACGCCGCTCCTCATGCACTGCCACACCGGGGCGCGCTCGGCGCGCGCGTCCGCGATCCTCCTCCAGCTGGGGTACACCGACGTCGCGAATCTCGCCGCGAACATCGAGGAGTGGAAGCCGTCCGGCGGCGCGTGGGAGGAGCCGCGCCAGCTGCTCAGCGCCGCGGAGCGGGCACGCTACAGCCGCCAGATCCTCATCCCGGAGATCGGGCAGGAAGGGCAGCGCACCCTCCTCGACGCGAAGGTGCTTCTCATCGGCGCCGGCGGGCTCGGATCGCCGGCAGCCCTCTATCTCGCCTCGAGCGGGGTGGGGACGATCGGCCTGGTCGACGCCGACGTCGTCGACGCCTCGAACCTCCAGCGTCAGATCCTCCACACCGCCGACCGGATCGGCATGCCAAAGACGGAGAGCGCGCGGCTGACGCTCAACGCACTGAACCCCGCGACCACGATCGTCGAGCATCGCGAGTGGCTCACCGCCGACAACGTCGAGCGCCTCATCGCCGACTACGACGTGATTGTCGACGGGACCGATAACTTCGACACCCGATACGTCCTCAATGATGCGGCGGTCAAGCTCCGCAAGCCGGTCGTCCATGGCTCGATCTACCGATGGGACGGCCAGATCACGACGTTCGTCCCTTTCGCTGGCCCGTGCTACCGATGCATGTATCCGAACCAGCCGCCGCCAGAGCTGGCGCCGGCGTGCAGCGTGGCCGGCGTCCTGGGCGTCCTGCCCGGCGTCGCCGGGCTCCTCCAGGCGAACGAGGTCTTCAAGCTGCTCCTCGGCGTCGGCGAGACACTCGCCGGCCGGCTGCTGATGTTCGACGCCATGGGCACCACCTTCGACGAGGTCCGGATCTGGCGCGACCCCGCCTGCCCCGCCTGCGGCGACGCATCCCCATGGCGCGATGCCCGCGAAGCGGTCGTGGCCGCGGGGGCGCTGGGGTGAGCAGCGTCCGCATCCCTCCCGTCCTGCGTGATGCGGTCGAAGGCCGGCGGAGCCTGCCAGCGAGCGGCGCAACGGTGCGGGAGGTCCTCGACGACCTCTTCGCGCAGCACCCGGTCCTCCGTGCTCGGGTGACCGAGGACGGGGAGCTGAGCCGCTTCGTCAACGTCTATGTCAACGATCGCGACGTCCGCTTCCGGGAGGGCCTCGCGACCCCGGTCGGCGCCGACGACACCGTCATCCTCCTCCCCGCCATGGCGGGGGGCGCGCGCTAGGACCGATGGCGTCCGTCCGGCCGACCGTGGCGGCCGGTCCGCCTGTCGCGGCGCGCGACCTCGTGGCGACCATCGGCAACACGCCGATGGTCGAGCTGCCGCGGCTCGCACCACGCCCCGGCGTTCGCCTCTTCGCCAAGCTCGAGGGCGCCAACCCGACCGGATCGGTGAAGGACCGCGTCGCGCGGGCGATGCTCGCCGATGCGCACGCCGGCGGCATGCTGACGCCGGCCCAGGCGATCCTCGAGCCGTCGAGCGGCAACACCGGCATCAGCCTGGCGATGATCGGCTCTCGGCACGGGCATCCGGTGCGGATCGTGATGCCCGACAACACGACCGCCGAGCGGGTCGAGCTTCTCCACCTGTATGGCGCCGAGGTCGTCTTCAGCCCCGGAGCGGAGGGCAGCAACGGCGCGATTCGCCTGGCGCACGAGCTCGCTGCCTCCGACCCGTCCGCGTTCATGCCCTACCAGTACGGCAACCCGGCGAACCCCCGCGTCCACGAGGAGACGACCGGCCCGGAGATCCTCGACCAGGTGCCCGGCCTCGACGCCTTCGTCGCCGGGCTCGGGACCGGCGGCACCCTGACCGGGGTCGGGCGCTTCTTGCGCCGTGCGCGGCCCAGCGCGCGGGTCGTTGCCGCGGAGCCGCTTCCCGGCGAGTGCGTCCAGGGCCTGCGCTCGCTCGACGAGGGCTTCGTGCCGCCGGTCCTCGACCTCTCGGTCATCGATGACAAGCGGCTGGTCGGGAGCCGCGACGCGCTCATCGGCCTCCGGCGCCTGATGAGCGAGGAGGGGATATTCGGCGGCCTCTCGTCTGGGGCCGCGATCCACGTCGCGCTCCGCGTCGCGGCCGAGGCGACCGGCGACCTCACGATCGTCGTCCTCCTCGCCGATGGCGGCTGGAAGTACCTGTCGACCGGCCTCTGGACGCGAGGCCTCGACGAGCTCGAGGAGGAGCTCGAGGGCTCGCTCCTGTGGTGAGCGGGACGCTCCCCGGCCTCACCCTGTCCCGCGACGCCGCCGAGCGGCTGCTTGCCCACGCCCGGGCGGAGCTCCCGAACGAGGCCTGCGGCCTGGTTGCCGGTGCGTTCGACGCGTCCGGTGCCGGCCGCGCATCGGCCTTTCATCCGGCGCGCAACATCGAGGCCTCCCCGCTCCGCTACAACGTCCATCCCGAGGACCTCGTGCGCATCGTGTTCGCGATCGAGGACGCCGGCGAGGACCTGGTCGCCATCTTCCATTCGCACACGCATTCGCCGGCGGCGCCGTCGGCCACCGATCGCCGCACCGCCCAGTACGACCGCCCGTTCTACCTGCTGGCGAGCCTGGCCGCCCCTGACGCCGCCCCCGAGCGCGCCCTCCGGGCGTGGCGGATCATGGGCGGGCATGCGTTCGAGGTGCCCCTGCGCATCGCGCGCTGAGCGCTCACGGTGCACTGCCGCCGATGACCACCCGCCGCGCGTGCTTCGTCGTATGACATTGTCACACGCCGCCGCGCTCTGAACGAGCGTGGGCCTCGATCACGCGATGCCGCCATGGGCCGATGGTCTCGCGGCTCGCGGCCGGTCGGGTACCCTTAGCCGCCATGACGATCGCCCCCGGCGAGACCGCCCGCTTCCCCGGCTCCGTCTACCGCGACCGTCTTCGCAGTGCGGCCGACGCGGCCGCCGCGCGCGCGATCGACGCCCTCCTGATCACGCCATCGATCGACTATCGGTACCTCCTCGCCTACACGCCGCCGCCTCTCGAGCGACTGACCTGCCTCGTCGTCCGCCCCGGCCACGATCCGGTCCTCGTCGTGCCGCGCCTCGAGCTGCCGCTCGCGCAGCAGGAGATGGGCGAGCTCGGCGACCACGTCGCCAGCGTGCCGTGGGACGAGGGAGCGGACCCGTACCAGGCGGTGCGCGGCCTGCTGAAGGGGGTTGGTCGCGTCGCGATCCAGGACCAGATGTGGGCGCGGCATGCGCTGCGCCTGCGCGCCGCCCTCGACCCGATCGAGCTGGTCGAGGCCGGACCCGCCCTGTCCGCGCTGCGGCGGATCAAGAGCCCCGAGGAGATCTTCCGGCTCCGGCGCGCGGCGCAGGTGGCCGATACCGTGATGCTGGCGGCCACCGGCACGCCACTCACCGGGACCACCGAGCGCGAGCTGTCGGACAGGATCCGCCACCTCCTCGTCCTCTATGGACACGAGACGGCTGACTTCGCGATCGTTGGCTCGGGGCCGAACTCGGCGAGCCCGCACCACGTGCCGACGGAGCGGGTCATCAGCGACGGCGACGCCCTTGTGATCGACCTCGGCGGCAGCCGCCTCGACTACTGCTCCGATACGACCCGCACCGCCTTCTGTGGCGACCCGCCGCGGGAGTTCGAGGAGCTGCACGCCGTGCTGCAGCGAGCGCAGGCCGCGGCCTGCGCATCGGTCCGTCCCGGCGTCACCGCGTCGGAGGTTGACCGCGTGGCCCGGGAGATCATCACCGAGGCCGGCTACGGCGAGCGCTTCATCCATCGCACCGGGCACGGGATCGGCATGGAGACGCACGAGGAGCCGTACATCATCGACGGCAACGACGAGCCGCTCGAGCCCGGGATGGCCTTCAGCATCGAGCCGGGGATCTACCTGCCGGACCGATGGGGGGCGCGGATCGAGGACATCGTGGTCGTCACCGCGGAGGGTGGCGAGCGCCTCAACACGACCGCCACCGACCTCTACCTCGTCGGCTAAAGCTCCGTCGTCCAAGGTGCCCCGACCTGGCCTCGGCCTTCGTCGCCGGACTTCGGCCCCAAACTTAGTCCGCTGGCAGACTCCCCACCACGCTTCGGCTGTCGCCGTGCGACCCGACGAGAGCCACCAGCACGCGGTCGATGGCCTCGTTCGCTTCCCGGACCGCGTCCGTCAGGTCGCCGATCTCCGCGGAGCGGCGGCGGAGGTGGGCG
Source organism: Candidatus Limnocylindria bacterium (assembly GCA_038209995.1). Classification (GTDB taxonomy): domain Bacteria; phylum Chloroflexota; class Limnocylindria; order QHBO01; family QHBO01; genus JAICQM01. Next base: position 40,885 of record JBBQXD010000022.1, read on the forward strand.
GTGATCGCCTCGAGCACCGGGGAGCGGAAGAAGAGGAAGGCCTCGATCGTCTCGGCCAGCGACAGGCCGGCGGCCGATGCCTCGCGGCCGTACAGCCCGCCCATCTTCTCCGCCTCCTCGAGGAGGAGCTGGCGCTCCGCCCGCTTCGCCGCGGCGACGTACTCGATGACGAGCTGGAACGTCCGCTGCCCCCAGCGTCGGAAGTCGGCACGCTGCTCCTCGGAGAGGCGCGCCTGCCACGGCTGCCCGGCATAGCCGGTGCGCTGCATGCGCCGGTGGACGTCGCCCACGATCGTGCCGGAGGCGTCGGCGAGGCGCTCGACGTCGTAGCTGTGGCGCCGGGGCGCGTTGATCATCGTCTCGAGGCTCGACCGCAGGAAGCGGCGATGGCCGCCGGGGGTCTGGTAGCTCTGAACCCGCCCCGCGTCCGCCCATCGGCGAAGCGTGTCCGGTCCCACCCCCACGAGGCGCGCGGCGGCACCGAGGGGCAGCCAGGGGTTGTCGCCGCGCCGCGCGTCGTCAGGCACCGGCGTGCGACCGCCTCAGCCGCGGAGCGTTTCCGGCGTCACGCTCGCGAACCGCTCCCAGAGGCGAACGATCGCCTCCATCCCGCCGCGGACGTTCGAGAGCGGCATCCACTCGTTCGGCGAGTGGAAGTTGCCGTTCGGTGAGGCGAAGCCGATGAGCACCGACTTCAGCCCGAGCTGGGCGTCGAGGGCGGCCACGACCGGCACCGACCCGCCGGACCGATGGAAGAGCGGCGCCCTGCCGAACGCGGCCTCGAGCGCCTCCGAGCCGAGCTTCACGCCGGGATGATCGAGCGGCGTGATGGCTGGCGCGCCGCCGTGGATGATCTTCACGTCGACCGTCACGGTTGGCGGCGCGGCCTCGCGCACGTGGCGCGCGATGAGCTGCTCGATCTCGTGGTAGTCCTGGTCCGGCACGAGGCGGGAGCTGAACTTCGCCGCCGCCCAGGCGGGGATGATCGTCTTCGAGCCCTCGCCGGAGTAGCCGCCCCAGAGGCCGTTGATGTCGAACGTCGGGCGGCCGCTCATCCGCTCCAGGAGCGTGTAGCCATGCTCGCCGAGACCCCAGGCTGGGATGCCGATCCGGTCGCGCTCGAGCTCGGGGTCCCACGGCTGCTCCGCATAGGCGGCCCGCTCGTCATCGGTCAGGTCGCGAACGCGATCGTAGAAGCCGGGGATCGTCACCCGCCCCGTGTCGTCGACGAGGCCGGCGAGGAGGCCCACGAGGACGTTGGCCGGGTTGTCGACGCCGCCACCGTACTGGCCGGAGTGGAGGTCCTGCTTCGAGCCGCGGACCTTGACCTCGAAGTAGGCGATCCCGCGCAGGCCGTAGGTGATCGCCGGCGTGCCGTCGTCGTCGGCCATATCCGAGTCGGAGACGACCGAGATATCCGCGCGCAGCAGGTCCGGGTGCTCGGCGATGAAGTCCTCGACCGGCTCGGAGCCGACCTCCTCGTCGCCCTCGAAGCAGAAGCGCAGGTTGACCGGCGCGCCGCCGGCACCCTTCAGCCACGCCTCGGCCGCGGCGAGATGCATGACCAGCTGGCCCTTGTCGTCGCCGGCGCCACGCGCGTAGACGATGTCGTTCTCGTAGCGCGGCTCGAATGGCGGGCGCACCCACTCGTCGAGGGGATCCGGCGGCTGGACGTCGTAGTGGCAGTACACGAGGACCGTCGGCGCGCCCTCACCGGCGCCGAGCCACTCCCCGGTGACGATGGGGTGACCGGTCGTCTCGTGCAGCGTGACGCGGGCGACGCCCATCTCCGTCATCCAGGCCGCGATCCACTCCCCCGCCTGGCGGACCTGGGGGGCCTTCTCGTGGTCCGCCGACACCGACTCGATGCGCAGGAAATCGTCGAGCCGGCGCATATGGTCTTCCACGTGGCTGCGGAGGTAGGCAATCGCCGCTTGGAGGCCGGCGGCGGTATCGGTCTGGCTGATGCTCATGGCCCGATGATAGGGCGGCATGGCGTCGCGGATGGCGCTACCCTGCCGACCATGCCCCGTCGCCTCTCGCTCGCTGTCGCCGCGATTGCCGCGCTGGTGGGGCTCACGGCCACCCCGCCGATGCTCGCTGCCGCGTGCAGCTGCGGGGACCTGTCAGTCGCCCAGCAGCTCGCGGCCGCAGACCTCGTCTTCATCGGGGCCGCCGTGGATGCTCGTCCCGCCGCACGAGCCATCGATCCGGTGCAGTTCCTCTTCGCGGTCGAGGAGGTCCGCAAGGGCCCGACCCTCGCGTCGGCCGTGGTTTCGACGAACCGCGGCGGCGCCGCCTGTGGTGCCGGGTTCACGGTCGACAGCCGGTGGCTGGTCTACGCGAGCCGTGGAGCGAACGGCGCCTACTCCACGTCCCTCTGCGCCGGCAACCAGCTGCTGGGCGTTGCCGCCGAGGTTCCCTCCGGGGCCGCCGAGTGGCCCGACCAGGCCGAGCAGGCGGCCCAGGGCGACGCCAACCCGGCGCTCCCGCTCCAGTCGCTCGTCATGATGGTCGTCGTCGCGCTGCTGGCGATCGGGTCGGCGGTCGCGTTCCTGTGGCGAGGCCGCGCGCGGGCCTGACGCTCCGGCATCCTCAGCGGAAGGCCCCGAGCAGCAGCGTCACGAAGAGCGCCAGCGCGAATGCCGGCAGGAACGCGGCGACGCGCAGCGCGACCGGCCAGCCGGGCCCGCCGAGGAGCGCGTAGGCGGGCACGGTGACCGGGAAGAGCAGCGTGCCGACCGACCAGGCCACGCGGCTGCGGAACGAGATGTCCGGCCGATCCTGGACGTCGAGCCAGTAGGCGGCGATGACGATGAACGCGCCGACGGCCGACACCGCGAACAGGGCCCACACGAGCTGGAACATCGGCGACCGATGCTAGCCGATGTGCCCCGCCCGGATGCGAGGCGCGCTAGTTGTTCTTCCCACTCAGGTTGTTGACGGGAGCGCGGCTCATCGGCGGCTGGCCTGAGAGTGACCAATGGGGTCGCCATCGATTGTAGTAATCGACGAAGGCCGGCAGGCTGGCGACGCGGGCGGCGGTGTCCTCAAAGGGGCTGGCATAGGCCCATTCGCTGAGCAGGGTGCGGATGAAGCGCTCGGCCTTGCCATTGGTCTGCGGCCGGTAGGGTCGTGTCTTGCGCAGGCCCACCCCCAAGCGCGCGGCGGTGGCCGCGAACAGCCGCGAGCGGTAGCAGCCGCCGTTGTCACTCAGCACGCGCTGGATCTGGATGCCGTGGCCGGCATAGAAGGCCAGGGCACGCTCCAGGAAGGCGGCGGTGGTGGCCGGCGCCTCATCGGCCAGCTCCTCGACGTAGGCGATGCGGGAGTGGTCGTCGACCGCCACATGGACCCGGTTCCAACCGATGCCACGGTGCCGGTGCCGCGCGTCACGCCCGTGCACGCGATGACCGCCGCCGGGGCCGATGCGGCCCAGCTGCTTGGTATCGAGATGCAGCAGCTCGCCGGGTGCCGCACGCTCGTAGCGGATGACCGCCGGCGGCGGCGCGAGGCGGCCGAGGCGGCCGAGGCCATGGCGCTCGAGGATGGCGTAGATCGTCGAGCGAGAGAGGCCGGTCTGCCAGGCCAGGCGGTGGGGGCCGACCCGCTGCTCGCGACGCAGCCGGCACAGCCGCGCGGCGAGCTCAGGCGGGTGAGCCCGCGCCTGATGGCGGACCACGCTGCGGCGGTCGATCAGCCCGGGCACGCCCTCGCGCCGGTAGCGGTTCCACCACTTGGATCCGGTCTGGCGACTGATGCCTGCCGCCCGTGCCGCGCGGCTCACCGGCCAGCCGCCGCCAATGCGGGCGACCAGGACCTGCCTGCCGCGCGGCGTAAGGCAGGCGTTAGGATGTGGCATTGAGGGCCCCTCCTTCGTCTGTGGTTTCGACGCCAACAGCCGAAGGATACGGGCCCTCAACCCGTCAACAACCTGATTGGGAACTAGA
>JBBQXD010000023.1:0-43721 GCA_038209995.1 Candidatus Limnocylindria bacterium
CATACGCCCCTCAAACGTACGCGTATACCAATTCCGCCACCTGGGCATCGGTGGTACCGAGGGAGGGACTTGAACCCACACGACCTTGCGGCCACTAGGTCCTGAACCTAGCGCGTCTGCCTATTCCGCCACCTCGGCACGGCTGCTCCGGATCTGCATCCGGGGCGAAGGAGGCCCGATTCTAGCACAGGCCCTCCCGCGCTCCCCCGGTCGCTACAGGGCGCTGAAGTTGACGAGGTTGAGGAGGCTGAAGATGACGAACAGCACCGCCAGCGCAATCGTCAGGCGGAAGAGCGTGCGCTCGATCCCGCGCCGGCTGCGATAGGCGGTCACCTCGCCGCCGAAGGCTCCGCCGAGGCCCGTCCCGCGCTGCTGGAGCAGGATCGAGGCGATGAGCGCCGTGGCGAGGATCATCTGCGCGATGGTGAGCGGCGTCATGGCCGGCGGAGTCTAGCAGACCGATCCTTCATCCGCCCCGCGCCGGCTCGATGAGCGAGCGGCCGGTCATCTGGGCCCCCGGCGGGATGCCGAGCAGCTCGCACAGGGTCGGCGCAACGTCGGCGAGGCTCCCGTCGCGCAGGTGCGCGCCGCGGTGGCGCTCGCTCACCAGGACGCACGGGACCGGCGCGGTGGTGTGCTTCGTCTGTGGCTCCCCCGCCTCGTCGCGCATCTCCTCGATGTTGCCGTGGTCGGCGGTGATGATCAGTGCCCCGAGAGCCGCGAGGGTCGCTTCGCTGACCCGCGCCAGGCAGCCGTCGATCACCTCCGCGGCGCGCGCGGCGGCGTCCCACACTCCGGTGTGGCCGACCATGTCGGCATTCGCGTAGTTGGTGACGATGAAGTCGAACGCCCCGCCGCGGATGGCGTCGACGAGCGCGTCGGTGATCGGTCCGGCGCTCATCTCCGGCGCCTGGTCGTAGGTCGCCACCGCGCGGTTCGACGGCACCAGCAGCCGCTCCTCGCCGGGCAGCCGGTCCTCGACGCCGCCGTTGAAGAAGTACGTGACGTGCGCGTACTTCTCCGTCTCGGCGAGATGGAGCTGGCGCATCCCCAGCCGCGACAGCTCGGCCGCCAGCGAGTCGATGACGAGCGGTGGAAACGCGACCGCCACCGGCAGCTCGTCGGGTGACTGATACTCGGTGAGCGTGGTGACGGCCAGGTCACGGGGTCGCTCGCCGCGGTCGAAGGCGTCGAAGCCGTCGAGCGCCAGCGCCTGGGTCAGCTGCCGGGCGCGATCGGCGCGAAAGTTGAGGTGGACCGCCGCATCGCCATCGCGCATCCCCACGTGAGCGCCGATGATGGTGGGCAAGATGAACTCGTCCGACGTGTCACCCGCGTAGGCCGATGCGACCGCCGCCACGGCGGTCGGGGCTCGCTCGCCGCGGCCGTGGACGATCGCGTCGTAGGCCAGCTGCGTCCGCTCCCAGCGCCGGTCGCGGTCCATGGCGTAGTAGCGGCCGCTCAGCGTCGCGACCGTCGCGAGGCCGGCGAGGCGGGCCTCGAGGGCGGGAACGAAGGCGTCGGCGGAGCGCGGCGGCGTGTCGCGCCCATCGGCGAAGGCGTGGAGCAGCACGCGGTCCGGCGACAGGCCGGCGTCGTGCGCAAGCCGCGCGGCCGCCACGATGTGCTCGTCGACGGCGTGGACCCCGCCAGGACCGATGAGCCCCATGAGATGGACGCGCCCTCCCCCATCCAGCGCGTGCCGGGCAGCGGCGTTGAGCGCGGAATTGGCGGCGAAGCTGCCGTCGGCGATCGCCTCGCTGATGCGCGGCAGGTCCTGGAGGACGCGGAAGCCGGCACCGAGGTTGAGATGCCCGACCTCCGAGTTGCCCATCTGCCCGGCTGGCAGCCCAACCTTGGCACCGGATGCCTCGAGCCGGCAGGTCGGCCACGTGGCGGTGAGGCTCCGCCAGGCCGGCATGTCGGCGGCGAGGAGGGGGTTGCGGGCTGGGTCGTCGCCGATCCCGAATCCGTCGAGGACAACGAGGACGACGGGCCTGATCGCAGCTCCGGTCACCGGGCGGCGGCGGCCCGCACGATGGCGGCGAACTGATCGGCCTTGAGAGACGCTCCGCCGACGAGCGCGCCGTCGACGTCCGGCTGGGCGAAAAACTCGGCGGCGTTGTCGCCGGTCACGCTGCCGCCGTACAGGATCCGCACCTCTTCCGCTTCCTCTCCGAATCGCTCACGAAGGATCGCGCGAACCTGGGCAGCGACCGCCTGCGCGTCATCGGGGGCGGCCGCCTCACCGGTGCCGATGGCCCAGACCGGCTCGTAGGCGACCACCAGCCGTCCGCCCGCGATCGTCTCGAGGCCGGCCAGCGCGGCCCGCAGCTGCCGGTCGATGACCGCCTCGGTGTGGCCCGCGCGTCGCTGCTCGAGCCGCTCGCCGATCGCACCGATCGGGACGAGGTCGTGCACCACGGCGCTGGCGACCTTGAGGCCGACCGTCTCGTCCGTCTCGCCGTCGTACTGGCGCCGCTCCGAATGACCGACGATCACGTACACCGCCACGCCGACGAGCATCGCCGGGCTGGTCTCGCCGGTGAACGCGCCGCGATCCTCCCAGTGCATCGTCTGGGCCCCGAGCGTGATCCCCGAGCCGGCGACCGCCGATCGAACGGCGTCGAGCCAGATCGTCGGCGGACATACGACGACATCGACCGCGTCGCCGGTCCCGACCGCGTCGACCATGGCGGCGGCCAGCGACCGCGCCTCGTCCAGCGTCGGCGGGTTCATCTTCCAGTTGCCGGCGATGAGCATCCGGCGCGGCGATGCGATCGGTCAGTCCTCCGGCGTCGCGAGGTCCACCAGCCGGCGGAGGCGGTGGTTGGCGGCGGATCGGCTCACACCGAGGCTCGTGGCCAGGGTGTCGAGGTCCGCATCGGGCTGGCGGCGACGAGCTACCGCCGTCTCGCGCAGGGCGAGCGGCAGATCCGCGAGGCGGCCGGCGCTCTCGATCTCATCGATCGCCGCCAGCTGGCGTTCCGCGGCGCGCACCGTGCGACCGAGGTTCGCGGCCTCGGCGTTGAGGAGCCGATTCAGCCGATTCTGCACCTCTCGACTCACCCGGCCCGTCTCGAAGTCGAGGATGGCACGGTTCGCGCCGGTCAAGCGCAGGAGCGTCGCGATCTCCTCGTTACCCTTGACGTACACGACCGCGCGGCCGCGGCGCTCCGTCATCGAGGCCGCGACCTCGACGGAGGCAAGCCGGCGACGAAGCTCGGCGGCACGCGATCGGCGGCGGAAGACCCACTCGACGTGCGGGCCGCGCGCGCCGAACGAGATCGACGCCGACCCGAGCAGCATCCCGCGCAGCCAGGCGCGCCGATCGCACGCCGCGGCATCGGTCCAATTCCAGTCGCGAATCGTGGCGCGGTCCATGACGACCCGCAGATGGTGGCGTGCATGCGCCTCGGGATGCGGGGCAGGCGCGGCGCGCCGGATCGGCTCCACGGCGATGCCGAGTGCCGCGGCGAGCTGGAGCGCCACGCGCGCCGTCGCATGATCGAGCGTCGAGACGCCCCCAGCGGCACGGTCTCCGGCGAGGAGACCGGCCAGCTCGGCGCGCTGGCAGTGACCGCGAGCCGGCTGGATGCGGGCGAGCTCTCCCTTGATCTCCGAGGCGACGAGCATTTGCGGCGGCTACGAAGCGCTGGCGGTGGGGCGCTCGATCCGCCGCTGCCGGGGCCGGTCGACACGGTCCTCCTGCTGCAGCCGCATCAGCGCGGCGCCCAGCTTCGCCGGATCGTGCCGGTGGGGGTTGACGGGATCGACGAGGTTCTCCTCGACGATCACGATCGGCAGCCCCTCGAGCCGCCGGGCATCGATCTCGACCGGCTGTCCCTGCCACCCCTGCGGAGCGCGCGCGCTGCGCGTGTGGTTGAGGAGGACGTAGTCGAAGAGGCCTTCACCAACGTGCGCGAAGAGGGCCTCCAGGTGCTCGGCGGCGCTGAAGCTGCCGGTCTCGCCCGGCTGAGTCGCGACGTTGCAGACGTAGACACGCAGCCCGCTCGCGGCGGCGATGGCATCCCGGATGTCGCTGATGAGCAGGTTCGGCAGGACGCTGCTGAAGAGGCTCCCCGGACCGATGACGATCATCTCCGCCTCGAGGATCCGCTCGATCGCCTCGGGGTTCGCGCGCACGTCCGCGGGCTCGATGAAGACGTGCTCGATCGGCTCCCCGGTCGACGCGATCGCGACCTGCCCGTTCACATGTCGGCCGTTCACGAGCCGGGCGGACAGGTTGAGCGGGACGCTGGTCGCGGGCAGCACCTGGCCGCGGACCGCGAGGACGCGGTTCGACTCGCGAACCGCCTCCTCGAAGTCGCCTGTCACCGCCGTCATGGCGGCGATGAACAGGTTGCCGAACGCGTGGTCGTCGAGCCCCGACCCGGCGGGAAATCGGTACTGCATGAGCTGCGTCATGAGTGGCTCGGCATCGGCCAGCGCCGCGATGCAGTTCCGGATGTCGCCCGGTGGCACGATCCCGAGCTGCTGTCGCAGCCTGCCCGACGAGCCCCCGTCGTCGGCCACGGCCACGACCGCGGTGATGTTCGCCGAGTACGCCTTGAGCCCACGGAGGAGCGTCGACAGCCCGGTGCCGCCGCCGATCGCCACGATGCGCGGCCCGCGCGCGAGGTAGCGCTTCGTGTAGAGCACCTCCATGACGCTGTTGCCACGCTGGACGAACGGCGACACGACACTCCGCATGAGCCCCCACACGCCGAGTGCGGTGAGGGTGAGACCCAGGCCACCCAAAATCGCGGCGCGCACCGGGCGATCGAGCCACGCGCCGGTGAGGTAGAAGAAGAACGGCTCGGTGGCGAGCTGGCGGCCACGGTAGACGTCGAGCAGGAACACCGCGCCCCCGAGCCCCAGGATGACGATGCCCAGGAACACGAGCAGCAGCCAGCGCTTGAGGTGCATCCCCGGGTAGAGCCAGCGCGGGAGATTGAGGAGCCTCATCGCTCGAGCTCCCGGTGGAACACCGCGACCGTGCCGGCGGCACCGTCGCGCAGGCGGCGGGCCAGCTCCTCCGCGAGCGCAATCGAGCGGTGGTAGCCGCCGGTGCAGCCGAGCGCGAGCGTCAGGCGTGACTTTCCCTCCGCGCGGTACGCCGGCATCGTCAGCTCGAGGAGCTCGGTGACCAGGTCGAGGAAGCGCCCCGCGGCCGGCTGGGTCAGCACGTACTCGCGGACCGGGTCGGTCAGCCCCGAGAGCTGCTTGAGGTCGGGCACCCAGTACGGGTTGGTGAGGAAGCGGACGTCGAAGACGAGGTCGGCATCCAGTGGGATGCCGTACTTGAAGCCGAAGGTGATGATGTCGATCTCGAGCTCGCCGGCCGCGGCCTGCGACGGCACGAGCGCGAAGAGACGCTCCTTGAGCTGACCGATCGAGAAGCCGCTGGTGTCGATGATCTCGTCGGACAGGTCACGGGTGCTCGCCAGCCGCCGCTGCTCCTCGCGGATGCCTCCCTGCACGCCGCCATGCTCCTGGAGCGGATGACGGTGCCTCGTCTCGCTGAAGCGCGAGACAAGGCTCGCCTCGGAGGCCTCGAGATAGAGCACCTGGAGCGGCACCCCCGCTGAGCGCAGCGCCGTCCGGGCGCGGTCGATCGCCGGCGCCGGGTCACCGGCACGGATGTCGAGCACCAGCGCGACGTCGCGGTAGCGCGGCTGATCGGTCTGCCGGAGGCGGAGGAAGCCGTCCATGAGCTCCGGCGGCAGGTTGTCGACGCAGTAGTAGCCGAGGTCCTCGAACAGCTTGGCGGCCTGGCTCTTGCCGGCGCCCGAAAGCCCGGTGATGACGATCAGCGATCCGCGGGTGGGCTGCAATGCGCTGGCCGCCGGCCGGGGCCCGCGCGCGGCCGCTGGCCGCTCGCGCCCGGTACGGTCGTGCGTCGCCTCGTCGGTCGTGGTGCGTGTCATCGGCGGCCCGTGGTGCGTGCTGGGAGTATAGCCGTCAGGCTCCCGAGCTCCGGCCGACGGGCCCGGTCATCCCGCGCAGCAGGCCGCGGACCGTGGCGGCGACCGACGCGCGGAGCGCGTCGAGATCGTAGCCGCCCTCCAGGGTGAGGGCCACTCCGCCGAGCCCCACGTCCCGTGCGGCCGCGCCGAGCTCGGTGGCGACCGCCTCGAAACCGCGCTCGGTGACCTCGAGGTTCGCGAGCGGATCGGCGGCGTGGGCGTCATAGCCCGCCGAGATGAGGAGCGCGTCAGGCCGAAATGCCCGGATCGCCGGCAGCAGGTCGCGCGTCCAGGCATCGACGAAGCCGTCATCACCGGCGCCCGGAAGCAGTGCCCGGTTGTGCTTTGTCCCCTCCGCGGCGCCGATCCCCCGCTCTGACGGGAACCCGGTCCCCGGGAAGAGCGGCATCTGGTGCGTGGAGGCGTAGAGCAGGTCGGGGTCGGCGTCGAAGATCGCCTGCGTGCCATCGCCGTGGTGGACGTCCCAGTCGACGATCGCGATGCGCTGGGCATGTCCCGCCGCCCGGAGCGCGGCAGCGGCGAGCGCCACGTTGTTCACGAGGCAGAATCCCGAGGGCCGGTCGGCGCTCGCGTGGTGACCGGGCGGGCGGACGACGGCGAACGCCACCCGCGCGTCGCCGGAGGCAATCGCCAGGGCGGCATCGATCGTGGCCCCGGCCGCCAGCCGCAGCGCGTCGCCGGAGCCGGCGGCGATGTACGTGTCGCCGTCGATCCAGCCGCCGCCGGCATCCGCGGCGCGGTCCAGCATTGCGAGCAGCACGGCCGATTGGACGCGCTCGAGCTCTCCGGGTTTGGCCCGCCGCGCGTCGCGCTCGATGAGTCCAGCCGCCGCGTCGTTGGCTCCGAGGCGAACGCCCTCGACGGCGGCTGCCCGTCGTGCGGGCCGCTCGGGATGGCCGGCCGCGGCGTGCGCATCGGTCCGGTCGGAGGTGATGAGCAGGACGGTCGGCCCCGCGTCAGCCACGGATGCGCCGGATGACCAGCAGGCTGCCCTCGAAGAGCACGTACATGACGAGCCCCATGATCGTCGGCGAGATCGGATCGGAGCCCGGGGTCAGCACGATCGCGGTGACCGTGATGAGCAGGATGGCCCACCGACGCCGGCGGGCGAGGAACGCATGGCTGAGGATCCCGACCCGCGCCAGCACGATGAGGACGATCGGGAACTCGAGGACGAGGCCGAAGGCAAGCAGCGTGGTGGTGACGAAGCCGATGTACTCGTCGATCGTGAACAGCGGCGAGGTGATGTCCGGCGGCGCCACCCCGATGAGGAACTGGAGCATGTACGGGATCACGAGATAGCCGAGCCCGATGCCGACCACGAACAGGACGAGCGCCGCGACCAGCCCCGGCCACACGAGCCGCCGCTCGCGGCGGGTGAGGCCCGGCGTGATGAAGCGATACGCCTGGTAGAGGAGGACCGGCATCGCGATCGCGAGGCCGGTGAAGCCGCCGATCTTCAGCTGCGCGCCGAACGCGCCGCCAGGCGAGGTGAAGTAGAGGGTCCGGTAGGCGGCGGGCAGGAGGTCGACGAGGATCCGCAGGATGGGGGTCGAGACGAAGAAGCCGCCGATGGCCCCGACCAGGATGACCGCCGCGACGATGATGAGCCGGCGCCGAAGCTCGGCGAGGTGCTCGATGAGGGTCATCGACGGCCCGCCATCGGCTGCGGGCGGGCTCGCGTCGATCACCACCGGGGCAGTGGAATGCTCCGCATCCGACATGGGCGGTCAGCCGTCGATGGGCGTCGCGCTGCGCGCCCCAGCGCCGCTGACGCGTCGACGCTTACTTGGGGTCGTTGGTGGTCGTCGAGGAGGTCGAGGACGGCGAGTCCGGCGGCTTCGGCTTCGTGTCGCCGCGGATCGACTCCTCGAGATCGTTCGAGGCCCTGCGGAACTCGCGGACGCCGCGACCGATGGCGTTCCCGATGTCCGGGAGCTTGCCCGGACCAAAGACGATGAGCACGACCACGAGCAGGATCACGAGCTCAGGCCATCCGATGGGTCCCATGTCGCGTGCCGATTCTCCGTTTATGGACGCCGCGCCGCGGCGTCAGCTTCCCGAGGCTGTGTGGCGAGTGTAGCACCGGCCACGTCCCGCATCGCCTGCGCGACCCTGCCGGCGGCCTGCCGCGCGGCCCGCTGCCAGTCGGCGCCGGCCGACGCGCCGGCGATCGCCCGCGAGACGTTCACGAGGCCGGGCGCACCGGCCGCGCTGCAGGTGCGCACGGCGGTCTCGAGATCGCCGCCCTGGGCACCGACGCCTGGCACCAGAAACGGCGTGCGCGGCACCAGCGCTCGGAGGCGCTCGAGCTCCGCCGGCGCCGTCGCCCCGACGACGAGGCCGACGCGCGGGTGCGGCCAGGTGCGGCCCACCCAGCCTGCCACGTGCTCATGGAGCGGCGCCCCGTTGACGGCGAGATCCTGGAGCGTGCCGGCGCTCGGATTCGACGTCCGCGCCAGTACGTAGACGATCGCGGCACCGTGCTCGACGAAGGGAGCCACGCCATCCTCGCCGAGGTACGGCGAGACCGTGATCCCGTCCGCGCCGAGATGGCCGAGGATCGCCGTTGCGTACCGTTCGGCCGACGGACCGATGTCGCCGCGCTTCGCGTCGGCGATGAGCACGAGATCGTGAGGGACTTCGCGGCGCAGCCGCTCCAGCGCCGCCCATCCCGCCGAGCCGAGGGCCTCGAAGAAGCCGATGTTCACCTTGATCGCAGCCGCCTCCTCGACCGCGACCTCCAGCAGGCCGCGCGCGAGCGCCTCCATGCCACGCACGTCGCGTGACAGCGGCTCGGGGAGGCTTGCCGGATGCGGGTCGATGCCGAGGCACAGCGGGGCGCCGATCCGCGCCACGCGGGCACGGAGCCGATCGAGCGGTGGCGCGGCCGTCATGGGGTCGCGACCGGCTGACCCGGCCCAACCGCGGCCAGGCGTCGCTGGTGGAGCGGGCTGAGCGAGGCATCGGCGAAGTCCACGACGCGGATCCGGAGCCGCGGCAGGCCCTGGAACGTGTCGCGCTCCAACGTGCCGAGCATATCGACCGCGCCACCGGACTCCGGCAGCTCGCGATCGGCGCCCACCCCGAAGGCGATCGCGTCGATCACCTCGAGGCCACGCCGCAGCCGAAATGCGATGTGCTGCCGATCCACCCCGACGCGCCGCGCGTCGGCGAGGCGCAGGCCGGTGACGGCGAGCATCGGCTCGACGTGGCCGGGCCCATACGGTGCGAGCCGGTCGAGCTCGTCGGCGAGGCTCCACCCGAGGTGTGCCGCGGGCAGCACCAGGTCGACGACGATGCGACCCGGTCGCTCGGCCGGACCGTCACCGCCTGGCCAGGGTCGCGGCAGGGCGCCGAAGGCAGCCACGAAGGCATCCCAGGCCGCGGGATCCGCGGAGAAACCGCCTGCGCCGGCATGCCCACCGCGCTTCACGAGGTGGACCGCCGTCGCCTCGAGGGCGGCCGCCACGTGGAAGTCGGCCGGGGCGCGCACCGAGCCGCGCACCTCCCCTCCGACGAGGGCGGCAACCGCCACCGGCCGTGCGAGGCTGTCGACCAGCCGCGACGCCACGAGCCCCAGCAGGCCCGGCGCCCACTCGTCGCCGCGGATGACGAGCGGGCTGGTGCCGTCGTCGCCGGCGATGAGCGCGCGCGCCTGCTCGACGACCGTGGTCGTGAGCTCCCGGCGCTGGAGGTGGACGCTCTCCAGCTCATCGGCGATCCGCTCGGCCGTGGTGGGATCCTCCTCGATGAGCAGCGAGATGGCGAGCTCGGCCTCGGCGATGCGCCCGGCGGCATTCACCCGCGGCGCGATCCCGAAGCCGAGGTCCCGCGCCGTCGGCGCGTCGGGATGCTCGGCGGCGCGTGCGAGGAGCGCCCGCAGGCCGGGGCGCTCGGTGACCGCCAGCTCGGCGAGCCCGAAGCGGACGATGGCGCGCGACTCGCCGGTCATCGGCGCGAGGTCGGAGACGGTGCCGATGGCCGCCACGCCGGCGAGGTCCGGCACGGCCATCCCGCGCCGCGCGAGGAGCGCGGAGGCAAGCTTGTAGGACAGGCCGGCGCCGGTAAGGTCGGGATCCGGGTACGCGCAGTCGGGGCGGTGCGGGTCGACGACCGCGATCGCCGGCGGCAGGGTCGCGAGCGGCAGGTGATGATCGGTGACGATGACGTCGAGGCCGATCCGGTTGGCGTGCTCGACCTCGGCCACGTTGACGATGCCGCAGTCGACCGTGATCACGAGGTCGACGCCCTGCTCCCGGAGCCGGTCGATCCCGCTCGCGGAGAGCCCATACCCCTCCGCGAGCCGCGACGGCACATAGCGGACGGGATCGACGCCGAGCGCGCGCAGCCCGAGGACCCAGACCGCGATGGCGCTCATCCCATCGGCGTCATAGTCGCCCCAGATCGCGATCCGCTCCCCGCGCGCGATCGCGAGGTCGATGCGGTCGAGCGCACGATCCGCGTCCGCCATCCGCGACAGGTCATGGAGGGCGCCGACGCCGGCCTCGAGGAAGGCGATCAGCTGCGCGTCATCGCGGAAGCCGCGGCGCGCGAGGAGGGTCGCCACCGGGCGTCCGAACCCCCTGAACGTCGGGGGATCGACGACCGGCTCGGGGAGAAGCCAGTCGAGGCGCGGGGCGATCATACGGCCATGGTAGTCGCGCGGAGTTGCGCGCCGCTTAGCGCGTCGTTATCGGCGGCCGAATCAGCGAGAGAGCGGACGGACGGTGGCCCGCGCGCCGGCCTTGCGGCGCTGGTCCCACTCGTACCAGACCACCAGGATCTGGCTGGCGTTGAAGATCGAGGAGTAGGTCCCGCTCACGACACCCACCAGCAGCGCCAGGGTGAAAGTCTTGATCGTCGCCGGGCCCAGGAGGAGCAGCGCGGCGAGGGTGACGAGGACCGTCATGCTGGTGATGATCGACCTGCCCATCGTCTGCAGGATCGAGTGGTTCACGATGGCGCCGAAGGGCTCCCCGGCGTGTCGCACCCGGTTCTCGCGAATCCGATCGAAGACGACGATCGTGTCGTGGACGCTGAAGCCGACGATCGTCAGCAGGGCGGTCACGAACAGGGCATCGAACTCGACGCCGAAGAAGAAGCCCAGGATCGCGAACAGGCCCACCACGAGCACGACGTCGTGGAGGAGGGCGACGATGGCGGCAGTGCCAAAGCGGAAGCCGAAGCGAATCCACAGGTAGGCCAGGATGAACAGCTCGCCGATGATGATGAGGACCGCCGAGCTGCGGATGAGGTCGGCGCCGATGATCGGTCCGATCGTCGTGGCGCTTCTCGGCTTCCCGCCCTCCATGGCGCCGAAGCGGTCGACGAGCGCGGCCTCGAGGTCGGTGAACTCGGTGGTGATGACCGGTGTCGGCGAGCCTGTCGCCGCCGGGCTGGAAATCGGCGTCGCGGTGGGCGACGGTGAGACGCTCGGCGTCGCCGTGGCCGATGCGGTCGCGCTCGCCGAGGTGGACGGAACGATGCTCCCGGACGGCAAAGGAATCGGCTGGCCCGGCGCCAGGAGGTCGATCGGATCGGTCCGGATCTCGAGCCAGCCGTCGCTCGTCGTCCTGGCCGTCGCCTCCGAATGCCCGAGCTCGACGAGCGCGGCATGCACCTGGGCCGGAGTCGGGTTCGTCGCGTAGCGCACCTGGAACACGGTCCCACCGGTGAAGTCTACCGACGGCTTCAGGCCCCCGAGCAGGATGAAGATGAGTCCCGGGATGGTGAGGAGCGCGGAGAGCGCGAAGTACCAGCGGCGCTTGCCGACGATGTCATACATCGGTCAGCGCTCCACGTGGTAGAGCTCGAGACGGCGGCCCCAGTCGGTGCGCACGACGTAGCGCAGCATCGTGCGGGTGACGGTCACCGCGCTGAACATCGAGATCAGGACGCCGATGATGAGCACGAGCGCAAAGCCGCGGACGACGGTCGTGCCCTGCCAGTACAGCCAGGCGGCGACGAGCAGCGTGGAGACGTTCGAGTCGAGGATGCTCGACCAGGCGCGGTTGAACCCCGCCTCGATCGCCGGGCCGAGCGACTTCCCGGCCCGGATCTCCTCCTTCATGCGCTCGAAGATGAGGATGTTCGCGTCGACCGCCATCCCGATCGACAGGATGAAGGCGGCAACGCCGGCGAGCGTGAGCGTCACGCCGATGATGCGGAAGATGGCGTAGTTCGCGAGCGTGTAGAAGACGAGGGCCGCGGCGGCGAGCACGCCCGGCAGCCGGTAGTACGCGATCATGAACAGGATCACCAGCAGCAGGCCGATGCCACCCGCGATGAGCGCCTGGCCGAGGAAGCCGGCACCGAGGGTCGGAGCCACCTGGTCGAAGCCGATCTCCTGGAGCGAGACCGGCAGGGCGCCGAAGCGGAGCGTGTTGTAGAGGTTCGTGCGATCAGATTCGGCCGCCGAGCCGGTGCCACCGACGGTGATCACCGTCTGGCCGCCGCAGATCGCGCTCTGGATCGTGGGGGTCGTGATGATCTTGCCATCGAGCGCGATGGGACCGGGCCGCTGGACGTGGGTCGTCGTGTAGTTGCACCACGTCGTCTTGCCCGGGTCATGGAGCGTGAACACGACCGCCAGCTGGCCCTTGTCGGCGGTCGGGGCGACGCTGGTCGGGTCGATTTGGCCGCCATTGAAGAGCTCGGCCACCGCGCCGCTGGCGAGCAGCGGCTTGATGTCCTGGCCGTCGGTGAGCGTCTCGGCCTTGGGGTCGACGAACTGGAGCTGACCGGTGGAACCGACGAGGCTGCGGACCTGGTTGTCATCCGTCGCACCGGGCACCTCGACCACGATCTGGTGGGTGCCGTCGCTGCTCGTCTGGGTGCGGACCTGCGGCTCGCTGACGCCGATGCCGCCGACGCGACGCTCGATGATGTCGCGCGCGGTCTCGACCTGCTGGTCGGTCACCGTCTTCCCGACCGGCGGGACGACCTCGAGCGTGACCCGCTGCCCGCCCTGCAGGTCGAGGCCGAGCCGGGTGCGGACGCCGTCCCCGAGCAGGTTGAACGGCAGGTCGATGACGATCGCCGCGGCGAGGATCGCGAAGATCAGCCACGGGGCGATGCGGCGCCAGGTCATGGAGTCGGCTCAGAGTCCTTTCAGCGGGCGACGTCGAACGTCGAGTCGCCGCGGGACGCGGGTCCCAGACAGCAACGACGCCGCTCCGGAGCGGCGGCCGCGCGATTATAGGTTCGAATCCGGGTGAGCCGCAAGGCGCCTCACGCCAGCATCCCCTCGCGCGCGAGATGCTCCTTCACCCGCTCGGCAAGGTCGCGCGGGATCCCCGGCGTGGCCGCGACCTCGTCGAGGGACGCCTCCCGGATGCGACGGACGCTGCCGAAGCGCTTGAGGAGCGCCTTCTTGCGGGCGGGCCCGACGCCGGCGATCTCGTCGAGCTCGCTGCGCAGCGCCCGGCGCCCCCGTACCTCGCGGTGATACGTGATCGCGAACCGATGCGCCTCGTCGCGGATGCGCTGGACCAGGTAGAGGCCCTGCCCGCCGCGAGCCAGGACGATCGGGGCGCTGCGGCCCGAAACGTGGAGCTCCTCGAAGCGCTTCGCCAGGCCGGCGAGCGGCACGTCGCGCAGGTCGAGCTCGCGCATGACGCCCACCGCCGCCGAGAGCTGGCCCTTGCCCCCATCGACGATCACGAGGTCGGGCAGCGCCCATCCGAGGTCGCGCGGCGTGCGGGACTGGTCGCCGTTGACCGGCCTCGCGTCGGGCCCCAGATCGAGCGGCTCCCCCGCCTCGCCGTCGCCCTCCGGCGCCTCGTCGGCGCCGACCGCGGCGAGCGACAGGGCCCCGGTCTCGCTGCGCAGCGCGGCGGCGCGGCGAAACCGGCGACGGAGCACCTCTGCCATCATCCGGAAGTCGTCGGGCGTCTCACCGGAGCGGATCCGGAATCGGCGGTACTCCCGCGGCTCGGGCCGCCCGTTCACGAAGACGACCATCGAGCCGACCGCGCTCGTGCCCTGGATGTTGCTCATGTCGTAACACTCGATCCGCTCGGGCTGCTTCGCCAGCCCGAGCGCCGTCGCCAGCTCGCCGAGCGCCTCGTCGCGGCGCCCCTCGTCGGCGAGCCACTGCGCCCGCTCCCGGGAGAGCGCCTCGACCGCGTTCTGGGTGGCGAGCGCCACGAGGCGCCGCTTGTCGCCGCGCTGCGGCAGGCTGACCGTGACCCGTGACCCGCGACGGTCGGACAGGAACTGCGCGAGGCCCTCGGCATCGGTCGGCGCGATCGGCACCAGCACGTCGCGCGGCGGGCGCTCGACCGCCGCGTAGTACTGCTGCAGGAACGAGGAGAGCACCTCGCCATCGGTCACTTCGGGGGCTGCGCCCTCGGCGATGAAATGCTCGCGGCCGATCATCTTGCCGTTGCGGATCACGAGCACCTGGAGGCACGCCTCCGCGTCCTCGCGCGCGAGCCCCACGACGTCCTGCTCGGCGCGGCTGAAGGCCGCCACCTTCTGCTGCTCGATCGTGCGCTCGACGGCCCGCAGCTTGTCGCGCGTCGCCGCGGCCTGCTCGAAGCGGAGGGCGGCACTGTGCGCCTCCATCTCGTGCTGCAGCTCGCTCGCCACGCCCTCCTGCCTGCCCTCGAGGAAGTCGATGATGCGATCGATCGTGGCCCGGTAGCGCGCCTTCTCGATCGCCTGGATGCACGGTCCCTGGCAGCGGTTGATGTAGTAGAGCAGGCACGGCCGCTCGAGGACGCGCTTGCCCTCCGGGATGTCAAGGTCGCAGGTCCGGAAGGGAAAGATCTTGCGCAGCAGCTTGAGCGTCTCGTCCACGCTGGAGGCCGAGGCGTACGGCCCGAAGTAGCGGCTCCCGTCCCTCACCAGCTTCCGGGTGCGCACGATGCGCGGGAAGTCCTCGCCGAGCGTGATCTTCACGAACGGGTACGTCTTGTCGTCGCGGAGCCGGATGTTGAACCGCGGCCGGTGCTCCTTGATGAGGTTGTTCTCGAGCAGGAACGCCTCGGACACCGTGTCGGTGACGATGTACTCGACGTCGGCGACCTCGCTGACCATGCGCACGATCCGTGAGTCGAGCCCTGCCCGGCTGCCGAAGTAGCTGCGAACCCGGTTGCGGAGGATGTCCGCCTTGCCGACGTACAGCACGCGTCCGTCGCCGGCCTTCATGAGGTAGACGCCGGGCGACGCGGGGAGCTGGCGCAGCACGGTGCGCACGTGCTGGTCGACGGTGGGGCTCACGGACCGATTCTAGGCCGCTGTGGCGAAGACCTCAGGGAAGGCGGAGGTAGGAGGTCGCGCCATCGATCAGCTGCAGCAACGATTCGAGCCGCGGCGAGCCGTCGGCGATCGTCGTCCGCTCGACCCAATCGACCGCGGCGATCTCGCCGGCCTGTGCCTCGAGCATGCCGTCCACGAGCTCGCCGGCGAAGACGAAGCTGACGTTGCGGGGCCATCGCGCGTCGACGAGCAGCAGGCGCCCGGCCCGGGCGACGATGCCGGTCTCCTCGCGCGTCTCCCGCTCGGCGGCCCGATGGGGCGTCTCGTCCCTCTCGACGTGGCCGCCGGGCAGCGTCCACTCGCCGGGTAGGTAGACCGGCCGCACGACGAGGATGCGGCCCGCGGCGTCGTGGATGAGGAGGTTCGCGCCCTCCGAGCGGCTGTAGCGGCCGCTCATGCGATGCGCGACGGCCTCGGCCGCGATCAGCCCGAACCGGGCCGCCCGCTCGAGGCGGCTGCCCTGGGCCTTAGCCACCGGCGCTGGGCGATGCACCCGCGATCGGCTCCGCCAGGCGGTCGACGAGCCACGCGCGAAGCGGCTGATAGTCGGTGGCCGAGGTGCGACCGATGACGACGAGGATGTACTGGCCGATGGTGTTCGTCGTTGCCTGCAGGATGACGTCCTGTGAGAGCTCGATCCGCCGGTCGGCGGCGAGATGCGACGAGAGGAGGAAGAGGTCGAGGGCGGAGAGATCGGTCTTCATGCGGCCCGCCATCGCATCCATGAGCCGGAGGCCGGGCCCGACGGAGCCGATGCCGCCCGCGCCCAGCTTGCCCCGCAGCGCACCGAGCACCTGCTGCTGTCGAACGCTGCGCGCAAAGTCGGACGACTCGGCGACCTCGCTCGTGTAGCGCGCGCGGGTATAGTCGAGGGCGCGCGTGCCGTCGAGCGCCAGCGTCCCGGCCGCGAACGTCCCGCGATCCCAGATCCCTGCTTGGTAGTTCGACTCGCTCGTGGTGTAGGAGAAGGCGCGCGGGTTCTGGATCGTCACCCCGCCCACCGCGTCGACCATCTCCTTGAAGCCGGTGAAGTCGATCGCCAGCCAATGCTGGATCTCGAGGCCGGTGACGTCGCTCAGGATCTGGGCGAGGGCCCGCGCCCCCTCTTCGAGCCCGCCGCGCTCGACGCCGATCGCGAACACCTCGTTGATCTTGCCGTTCTCCGGCAGCACGTCAGGGAAGCCCTCGATCCAGAAGTCGCGCGGCACCGGGATGACGGTTGTCTTGTTCGTGGCCGGATCGATGGAGTAGATGTTCACCGAGTCGGCGAGGTGGGCCCCGGGGTGATCGCCGCCCGCATAGCCCACCATCAGGACGTTGACCCGGTCGTGGCCGTTCAGCGGCCCGAACAGGGACGTGGACAGCGTCCCGGCGCTTGACACGGCGCTGTTGAAGGTGCTCACGCGGCCGTAGAGCAGGATGCCCCCCACCACCAGCCCGATGAGGGCGACGAGGAGCGTGATGCGCACGATGGCGCCGATGGATGGCCGGCGCCGTGGGCCAGATTCGGCCTGGCGGCGGTCGCCGCGCCGGCCGCGGGCCTGCTCGAGACGGGCGCGTTCGTAAGCTTCCGGGTCGATCCCCCGTCGCCGCAGCTCGTCGTCGCCACGAGCCGCCTCGGCGATGCGGCGCGCCCGCGCGCTGGACTTCGCCTGGGTCCGGAATTGGTCTCGGTTCATGCGCTCCTGTGTCGGTCGCCCGGGTGGCCGGCGGGGGGCCAGCATAGCCGATAAGCCGCCGATAACCGGCTCGTACGACCATCCGGTGGAGGATGCCCGCAATGGTCGACATCCTCGCCACGCTGGATCCGGAGCAGCGAGCTGCGGCGATGCTGCCCGACGGCCCGGCGCAGATCATCGCGCCGGCGGGAAGCGGCAAGACGACGACCCTGGTGGCGCGCCTGGCCGTGCTGCTCGACCGAGGCGTGCCGCCTGACCGGATTGGGGTGGTTACGTTCAACCGCGAGGCCGCCGCGGAGCTCGCGTCGCGCGTCGCCGGCCAGCTCGGAGAGCGATGGGAGGGAACGACGCGGATCGAAGTGCGGACGCTGCACGCGATGGCGCGCCAGGTGCTCCTCGATGCGGGGCGCGTCGTGGATCTCGTCGCCGACCGACAGCCACTTCTTCGCGCCGCGCGACGGGAGGCGCTCGCCGCCCAACCGGAACTGGTTCCGCCCGAAGCGGCCGAGCTGGACGCGCACCTCTCGCGCTGGAAGGTGGAACGGATCCCGCCGCCCCACGCAGCCCGAGCGGCGCTCGACGCGTACGCGGAGCTGCTCGTGCATCGCGGGGCGATGGACTTCGACGACCTCGTCGCCGGCGCCGCGGACCTCCTCGAGACGGATCCCACGGTCCGCTCCCGCTGGCAGACGCGCTTCATGCACCTCGCCGTCGACGAGTTCCAGGACGTGGATGCCGCGCAGCTGCGATTCGTGCGCGCGCTGGCCGGTGAGCGCGCCAACCTGTTCGTGGTCGGCGATGACGACCAGACGATCTACGCCTGGCGCCTCGCCGACGTGCGGAGGATCCTCGGCTTCCGGGACTGGTATCCCGCGGCACGGCGGGTCATCCTGGCCACGAACTACCGATGCCCGCCGGAGATCGTCGGCGCCGGTCGCCGCCTCATCGAGCACAACCGCGAGCGCTTCGCGAAACCGATCCGCGCGGGGCGCGACGGGCCGCCAGCGCCGATCGGTGCCATTGCGACCGTGAGCGACGACTGGCCGGACCGCCTCGTCCGGCTGGCGGCCGCGGAGGCCGACGCCGGCGGTCGGGCCTGCTTCCTCGCGCGCACGCGAACCGAGCTGACGCCGATCCTCCTCGCCCTGGCGCACGCCGGCATCCCGCACACGACGGCCGTGCCGGCGCCGATCGAGGCTCCGTTCGTGGTCGCGCTGATCGACGCCGTGCGCGCGGAGCCGCGCGACATGCATCCGTTTTCCGCGCTCCGTCGGCTCCGTCGCGCGCGGGGCTGGGACCGGGCATCCCCGGAAGATCAGCTCGGGGATGACGAGCATGCTGCGCTCGACGCGCTCCTCGGATGGGCCGCGGCGGCGCGCGACGTGCCTAGCTTCCTGCGCGCGGCCGACGCGATGCGCGCCCGGCTGGCTGATCTCCGTCGGCCGGACGCTCCGATCGAGCTGCTCACCGCCCACGGCGCGAAGGGCCGGGAATGGCCGCTCGTCATCCTCCTCGGCTGGGAGGCGGAGCGCTTTCCGAATCGCCGCGCGCTCCGCGACGCGATCGATCCCAACCGCGCGATGGAGGAGGAGCGGCGCCTCGCCTACGTGGCCGTCACGCGTGCGACCCGGCGGCTCGTGCTGGCCATCGATCCGGCACGGCCCTCACCCTTCCTCGCCGAGATGGGCTACAGCCCGACCGCGGGAGCCACGAGGCCGAGATAGCGGACCATGCGTGCCACGTGCTCGTCGAAGTCGAGGCCGATCTCCTGCGCGCCGGCGAGCAGCATCTCGCGCGGGACGGCCCGCGCAAATGCCCTGTCCTTCATCCGCTTGCCGACGTTCGCCGGCTCGACGTCGGCGATCCGCTTCGACGGCCGCATGAGCGCGACCGCCACGAGGAACCCGGCCAGCTCGTCGCAGGCGTAGACGAGATGGTCGAGGCGCGTCGTCCGCGGCTCGCCGAGCGCGTCGTTGTGGCGACGCACGGCATCGACGACCTCCGCGGAGTAGCCCATACGGGCCAGCTCATCGGCGCCGATGGCCCCGTGCGTCGCCGGATCGGGGAAGCGCTCGTAGTCGAGGTCGTGGAGCAGACCGGCGATCCCCCAGCGCTCGACCGTCTCCGGGTCCAGGCCATCGTCGGCGGCGTAGCCGCGCACCCCGGCCTCGACGAGCAGCCCGTGCTTGCGCAGCGACGGGTTGGCGTTCCACTTGTGGAGCAGCGCGACGGCGTCGTCCCGGGTGGGCATCGCGCCTAGGACGCGGCCGCGGCCGCAGCGCGCGGCCCGCTTCTGCGCCGGCGAGCCGGCGCGGCATCGGTCTCGGACATGCCGAGCACCGAGCGCAGGTAGCGGCCGGTGTGCGACGCGGGAGTCCGGGCGATCTCCTCCGGCGAGCCGGCGGCGATGAGCGCCCCGCCCTTGTCGCCGCCCTCCGGCCCGAGGTCGATGAGGTAGTCGGCGCTCTTGATGACGTCGAGGTTGTGCTCGATGACGACGACCGTATTCCCCGCGTCCGCCAGGCGCGAGAGGACCTGGAGCAGCCGCGCCACGTCGTCGAAGTGGAGGCCGGTCGTCGGCTCGTCGAGGATGTAGAACGTCTTGCCGGTCGCCCGCTTCGCGAGCTCGGTGGCCAGCTTGACGCGCTGCGCCTCGCCGCCGGACAGGGTCGTCGCCGGCTGGCCGAGATGGATGTAGCCCATCCCCACGTCGGCGAGCGTCTGGAGCTTGTTCCGGATCGAGGGCACCGCGTTGAAGAACGCGAGCGCCTCCTCGACCGTCATCTCGAGGATCTCCGCGACGTTCTTCCCCTTGTAATGGATCTCGAGCGTCTCGCGGTTGTAGCGCTTGCCCTTGCAGACCTCGCACTGGACGTAGACGTCGGGAAGGAAGTGCATCTCGATCTGCACGATGCCCGCCCCCTCACACGCCTCGCAGCGGCCGCCCTTGACGTTGAAGCTGAAGCGACCCGGCTTGTAGCCCCGCAGCCGCGATTCAGGAACAGCGGCCAGCAGCTCGCGCAGGGGCGCCCACAGCCCGGTGTACGTGGCCGGGTTCGAGCGCGGCGTGCGGCCGATCGGCGACTGGTCGATCTGGATCACCTTGTCGATCTGCTCGATGCCGGTGATCCGGTCGTGGCGGCCCGCCGGGTCGCGCGAGCCCCAGATCACCTGCGCCAGGGCCGGGTAGAGGATCTGGGTCACGAGGCTCGACTTGCCGGAGCCGCTGACGCCGGTGACCGCCACGAACTGGCCGAGCGGGAAGCCGACGTCGATTCCGCGCAGGTTGTTCTCGCGGGCGCCCTCGATCGTGAGCCACTCGCCGCTGCCGGCCCGCCGGCGCCGCGGCACCGGGATCGACTGCGAGCCACGGAGATACGCGCCGGTGATCGAGCGGTCGTTCGTCAGCAGCCCGTTCAAGGGTCCAGAGTGGATGAGCTCGCCGCCGTGCTCGCCCGCCTGCGGGCCGATGTCGATCACCCAGTCGGCGTGGCGGATCGTGTCCTCGTCGTGCTCGACGACGAGCAGCGTGTTGCCGAGGTCGCGGAGCCTGACGAGCGTGGCAATGAGGCGAGCATTGTCGCGCTGGTGGAGCCCGATCGACGGCTCGTCGAGGATGTAGAGCACGCCCATCAGGCTCGAGCCGATCTGCGTCGCGAGCCGGATCCGCTGGGCCTCCCCGCCCGATAGCGTGCCGCTGGCGCGGTCGAGGCTCAAGTAGTCGAGGCCGACGTCGACCAGGAAGCCGAGCCGCCCGCGAATCTCCTTGAGCACCTGGCGTGCGATCTGGTTGTCGCGATCGGTGAGCCGGGCGGGCAGCGAGCCGTACCAGGCGAGCGCATCGGTCACCGACAGGCGGGTCGTGGCGATGATGTTCCGGCCGCCGACCGTGACCGACAGCGACTCCGGCTTCAGCCGCATCCCGCCACAGGTCGGGCACGGCTTGTTCGTCATGTAGCGCTCGATCTCGGCCTTCACCGATTCCGAGCCGGTCTCGCGGTAGCGGCGCTCGAGGTTCGGGACGATCCCCTCGAACGTTGTGCGGAACGTGTGGGCCCGCCCGTTGCGCGCCACGTAGCGCACCTCGACCCGCTCACCGCGGTTGCCGTGCAGGAGGATCTCGACCGCGCGGTCGTCGAGCTCGGCGATCGGCACGTCGGTCCGGAAGCCATAGTGCTCCGCCACCGCGTCGAGGATCTTCGCGAACCAGCTCTCGCTGGCGGCCATGCGGCGCCACGGCAGGATCGCGCCGCCCTCGAGGGACAGGGCGCGGTTCGGAAGCACCATGTCGGCGTCGATCTCGAGCCGCGAGCCGAGGCCGGTGCAGTCCGGGCAGGCGCCGTGCGGCGAGTTGAAGCTGAAGTTCCGCGGCGCGGGCTCCTCGAAGCTGCCGCCGTGCATCGGACAGGCGTAGCGCTCGCTGAAGAGGCGGTCCTGCTCCCTCGTCGGCGCATCGGGGAGGTTGACGAGCAGCAGGCCGTCGGACAGGCGGAGCGCGGTCTCGATCGAGTCCGCCATCCGCGACGCATCCGGTCGCGCGGCACCGTCGGCATCGGCGCGCTGGATGACGAGGCGGTCGACGACGACCTCGATGCTGTGCTTGAACTTCTTGTCGAGCGTGATCTCCTCGTCGAGGTCGTGGAGCTCGCCATCGACCCGGACGCGGACGAAGCCGCCGTGCTTCGCCCCGGCCAGCAGCTTCTCGTGCTCGCCCTTGCGGTCGCGGACGAGCGGCGCCAAGAGCATGATCCGCGTGCCGTCGGGCAGGTCGTAGAGCTGGTCGACGATCTGCTCGACCGTCTGGCGGCTGATCTCGCGTCCACAGACCGGGCAATGCATGCGACCGATGCGCGCGAAGAGGAGACGCAGGTAGTCGTAGATCTCGGTCACGGTGCCGACGGTCGAGCGCGGGTTCCGCGAAGCGCCCCTCTGGTCGATGCTGATCGCCGGCGAGAGGCCGTCGATCTGGTCGACGTCCGGCTTTTCCATCTGGCCCAGGAACTGGCGCGCGTAGGCCGACAGCGACTCGACGTAACGGCGCTGCCCCTCGGCGTAGATCGTGTCGAAGGCGAGGCTGCTCTTTCCGCTGCCGGACAGGCCGGTTATCACGATCAGCCGGTCGCGCGGCATCTCGACGTCGATGTTCTTGAGGTTGTGCTCGCGGGCACCGCGAACCGTGATCTTGTCCGAGGGCATGGGCCCCTATCCTACCAGACCGATGTGAACGCCCGTTCGGTTTCGCGTGCTCAGCCGGGACGATCCGGAACGCGCACGAGGCACACATCTCTGGGTCGCCACGGATAGCAGGCGACGATCTCGCGAGATGCCCATGCCGACGCGTGGGTGGCGACCCAGTCGGGCACATAGTTGCGCGGCGCCAGGATCCAGCGGACGCCGTGGCGCGTGTAGAGGTCGCCACGATTCACCTCTCCCTGCACCACGATCGTCGTCACGGCGGCCCGCATCGCGAGCGTGGGAGCGAGGCCGCCCTCCACCACGGCACCTCGGGGGAGGCGCGCCGCCAGGTCGGCCTGCGCGTGCACCAGATCATGTGTCTCGGGGGTGCTGCGATCGAACCGAACGCCACTCGCCACCAGCAGCACGAGCAGGCCGCCAACGGCGACGGGCCGCAGGCGGCCGGCTCGCCGAGCGATGGATGAGAGGCCCATGCCGGCGAGGATCGCGAAGGGCGGCAGCATCGCCACCAGGTATCGGTTCGGCCGGTAGCTTGAGATGAGGAGGACCCCAAGTCCGACGACGATCCAGCCGACCGCCATCCCCGCGACTCGTTGCTGCCGCTCGTCGAGGCGGCGCCAGTCCTGCGCGACGGCAACCAGTCCCACCAGCCCGAGGATGCCGATCAGGAATCCGTAGACCAGCGCCTGGTCGTAGTCCCACGCGAAGAACTGGAAGACACGCAGGAGGATCGTTGCGGGGTCAAGGCTGATCCCCGTCTCCGGCCACGGTCGGATGGCGGCGGGGATCGAGATGCCCGACGCCATGACGGCCAGCGCCCATGCCAGGCCGAGGCCGACCATCACGGCGATCGCGATGACGCTGCGTCGGGCGAGCGCCTGGCGCCCTGAGCCGGGGATGACGGTGGCCCCGGCAAGGATGCCGATCAGGGGGGCGGCGGCACTCACCTTGGTGCCGATGGCAACCGCGCCGGCAAGGCCGACGAGGATCCCGACCCGCCAGCTCGAGCGCGACCTGGCGGCGAGCAGGAGGCAGCCCGTGGCCACCAATGCCGTGATGACCATCGGTTCGAGGATCGCCAGCCGGCCGTAGTAGATGAAGAGGGGCGAAGTGGCAAGCACCGCCGCAGCGATCAGGCCCGCGGATCGGCCGACACGACGCCCCACGAGCCAGGCGATGAGTCCGACCGTGACCGCGGAACAGACGACCGAGACGATCCGCGCCTGCACGATTCCAACGCCGAAGGCGCTGAAGACGCCGAAGGCCACGGCGTTGAGCGGGAGCTGGGTGATCACGAGCTGCCATTCGTCGGTCGTCCATCGACCGAGCAGGATGGCGTTGCGAGCGCCCATCACCGACCATCCCTCGTCCGTGAATGGCGAGCTGCTCCAGGTCACGCCGAGGGTCGGATCGGCGTCGAGCCGCGGCAGGAGCAGAGCGAGCGCCAGGAGGGTCACCGCGATCGCCAGGAACCCCACGCCGCTGCGGATCTCGGTGCCGATGCGCTCGCGTAACCCGCGCGCCGCCAGCTCCACGTCCACTCCTCCGATTGATTGGCCGCGGCGGACGAGCCGCCCGATCATGGGCGGTTCAGCGCACCAGCCCATCGTAGCCGGTCACCACGAACGTGTTCCGGCATCGATCGGCACGCTCGGGCACGCAGGCCGCCGCGGCGGCATCGTCGAAATGCCCCACGAACACGAGCTGGTCACCGCGTGTGTTCGGGCCGCCGGGCTTGGCGCGGGACGGGAAGGGGCGGCCATTCGGCGCCGCGAGCCGAATCCCGTCCGCCTCGAGCCGTGCCTGGCTGACGTCCTGGTTCGGCTGGTCCGCGACGAGGACGCGGAACGGGCAGGTCCGCTGGAGCCAGGCAACGGTCGCGTCCGATCCCCCGTCGTCGCCGACGCAGTCGCCGGCCAACTCGGCATACCAGCCCACGATCCGGATCTCGGCGTTCCCGAACCTGTCCGCGAGCGTCATGCCGCCGCGAACGTCGGCCACCGTGTGACGCTCGAGCTCCGGGTTCATGCCGCCCAGCGAGCCGACGACGAGCATGAACAGCGCGAACAGGCCGAGCGCGACGACCAGCCCGATGCCGACCCAGCGCTCACGCATCGGCCGCCGCCCACGCGTCGCGGAGCAGGCCGATCGCCCGTTCCCAGCGCGCCACCCGGCCCGCGTCGTTCAGCCACGTCGAGGCCCCGGACGGATGCGGCAGGGCGATGACCGCGGCGTCGGGTGCGATATCCCAGGCGAGCGGCTCGCCCACGAGGTCATCGAGCCGGGCGAGCGGACCGAAGGCGAGCCGATGCGCGAGCCCACCGACGAGCACGATCAGCCCGGGCGCGACGAGCCGAACCTCCTCGAGCAGGTGCGGCGTCCAGCGTGCGATCTCCGCGGGCGACGGCGGCCGGTCGACGGACGAGCCCGACGCCCGGCCCGGGTAGCATTTCCCCACGCTGGTGACGTACCAGCGCTGGCGGAAATCGTCGCCGCTCACTCCGGCCAGCTCGAGCCAGCCGACGAGGCGCTTTCCGGCGTCCCACGCGAACGGGACGCCGGTCTCGATCTCCCGCCAGCCGGGCGCCTGACCGATGAGCATCGCCCGCTCGTTCCCGTCGCCGGAGAGCACCGGCGGAGCGTCATCGGGGCAGCGTGGCATGGCGTCCTGCAGGGCTCGCAGCTGGGTCCCCGGTGCCGCGCGGCGTGGCGACGGGACCAGCCACTCCCCGGTATGGCGGATGCGCTTCGGGCTCGGCAGGCTCACGCCGCCGACTCGTCGCCTCGCAGCGTGGCCGCGGCCCGCAGGTCGTCCGCGATCGCGAGCCGGAGGATTCGCCGCACCCCGTCCGCCGATGGGCCGGAGGCGACGAGCGCTTCCGTGAGCGCGTCACGTGCGGCATAGAGCCGATCCACGGCATCGCCGTGGATGGTTGCAGCCTGCCCGCCGAGCTCGCAGACGAACGCGGCATCCTGCCGCTCGATCGGCGAGATCGCCGGCGCGACGTCCCCGGTCGCGGGATCGATCGCGTCGGCCAGCTCCTCGCGGGCGAGCTCGAGCCAGCGCAGCCAGGCCGCGAACTCGACGTCGGACGGTGACAGGTCGTCGAGGCTGAAGGCCGCCCGCCGGTCCGGTGCGGCGGCGGCGCGCTCGACCTCGTACCAGTTGTCGCCAACGAAGCTCGGCGTCTCCTCGCCCTGCTCGCGCAGCCACGCGGTGAAGCGGCTGACGCGGAGTGGCATCGCCCTGGCTGCCTCCTCGTCGGTGGCGCCGAAGACCGCGCATCCGGGCAGCTCGGCCGCGTAGGCGGCGACGCGCCCGTCGAGATCGGTCTCCACGAAGATCGCGTGCGGCATCGTGCCCGCCATTTATGCACGCCTCCGACCGGGCGGGCGACGCCGCGCGCCGGCGGCCACGACGTTCGGCCTGGTGGAGACGCTGAAGACGTCGCGCCGCGTGCGACCGCGACCATCTTCGGTGGCCGCGACGCGGTCCGCCTCGACCGCTGCATAGACATCGGCGGGGATCGTGCCGGGTGCCGCGGCGAGCTCCTCGCGAAGGCGGCGGAGCTGGAGCAGCTCGTCCCGAAGGGCGGCGGCACGCTCGAACTCGAGGTTGCGGGCGGCCTCCTTCATCTGCGCCTCGAGGCGGCCCATCATCGCGGCCACCTCCTCGCTCGACTGCCCGTCGACCTGGAGCGTGGCGCGCTCCTCGGCGACGCGTCGGAGGCTCTGGTGGATCTCGCGGATCTCCTTGATCACCGTCTCGGCCACGATCCCATGGTCGGCGTTGTAAGCGGTCTGCCGCTCGCGCCTTCGATCCGTCTCGTCGATGGCGGCCTTCATCGAGTCGGTCACCCGATCGGCATACATGATCACCCGCCCACCGATGTTCCGCGCCGCGCGGCCGATGACCTGGATGAGCGACCCGCCGGAGCGGAGGAAGCCCTCCTTGTCGGCGTCCATGATCGCGACCAGCGTCACCTCCGGCAGGTCGAGTCCCTCCCGCAGCAGGTTGATCCCGACGAGGACGTCGTACACGCCAAGCCGCAGGTCGCGCAGGATCTCGACGCGCTCGAGGGTGTCCACCTCGGAGTGGAGCCACTGGACCTTGATTCCGAGCTCGGCGAGGTAGTCGGCGAGGTCCTCGGCCATCTTCTTCGTGAGCGTCGTCACGAGCACCCGCTCGCCGCGCTCGACGGTGGCGCGGATCTCGGCGAGCAGGTCGTCGACCTGGCCGGTGGTCGGGCGCACGGTGATCGTCGGATCCACGACCCCGGTCGGGCGGATGAGCTGCTCGGCGACCCGGTCGGCGCGCTCGGTCTCGTAGGGCCCCGGCGTCGCCGACATGTAGATCACCTGGTTGAGGTGGTCCTCGAACTCGTCGAAGGTGAGCGGCCGGTTGTCGAGCGCCGACGGCAGCCGGAACCCGAAGTCGACGAGGATCTCCTTCCGCGTCCGGTCGTTCTTGTACATCCCGTGGACCTGCGGGATCGTGATGTGGCTCTCGTCAACGATCAGCAGGAAATCGGTCGGGAAGTAGTCGATGAGGGTCCACGGCCGCGACCCGGCCTCACGACGCGAGAGGTGCCGCGAGTAGTTCTCGATCCCCGAGCAGAAGCCCACCTCGCGCATCATCTCGAGGTCGAAGAGCGTTCGCTGCCGGAGCCGCGCCGCCTCGAGCTCACGCCCCTCCGCCGCGAGCTGGCCCGTCCGCTCCTCCATCTCGGCCTCGATGTCGTCGATCGCCGCCAGCAGCTTGTCGCGCGGCGTCACGTAGTGGGTCGCCGGATAGAGGTTGACCTCGTCGCGCTCGGCCTGGAGCTCGCCGGTGAGCAGGTCGATCTCGGTGATGCGCTCGACATCGTCACCGAAGAACTCGACCCGGATGACGAAGTCGCCATGCGGCGGCTGCACCTCCAGCACGTCGCCGCGAACGCGGAAGCGCGAGCGGGCGAGGTCCATCTCGTTGCGCTGGTACTGGAGGTCGACGAGGTGGCGGAGGATCCCGTCGCGCCGGTAGCGGCCGCCCTTCTTGATGTTGAGCACGGTCGAGCCGTAGTCGATCGGCGCGCCGATGCCGTAGATGCAGGACACGGACGCCACGATGATCACGTCCCGCCGCTCGAAGAGCGTCCGCGTGGCCTGGTGCCGGAGGCGATCGATCTCGTCGTTCCGGGACGAGTCCTTCTCGATGTACGTGTCGGACCGCGGGAGGTAGGCCTCCGGCTGGAAATAGTCGTAGTAGCTGACGAAGTACTCGACCGCGTTGTCCGGGAAGAACTCGCGGAACTCCTGGTAGAGCTGCGCGGCGAGGGTCTTGTTGTGGGCCATCACGAGGGTCGGCTTCTGGACCGCCTCGATCACCTTCGCGGCGGTGTACGTCTTGCCGGTGCCGGTGGCGCCGAGGAGGACCTGGTTGCGCAGCCCGTCGCGCACCCCGCCGATCAGCGCATCGATGGCGGCGGGCTGGTCGCCGGTCGGCTGATAGGGGGCTTGAACGCGAAGGTCGGGCATGGCGCGGCGGTTCCTGCGGCGATGGGATGGGGCGACGTCGATTGTAGACCGAACCTCCATCGGTACCGATGCTCGGGTGTCCAAGCGGCCTATGGAAGGACGCTCCCCCGGTCCGTACGCTCCCCGAGCCGATGCCCGCGCGTCCCGATTCGTCCGCTTGCATGCACCGGCCGGCATCGACGGAGGGAGGCCGGCTGGTGGTGCGCGCCCGGGACGCGGTGGCGCGCGGGCAGGCGATGGTCGAGTTCGCGCTCGTGCTCCTGCCGGTGCTCCTCATCGTCGTCGCGATCATCCAGTTCGGGCTGCTCTTCGGCGCACAGGTGACGATCACCAACGCGACGCGCGAGGGCGCGCGGGTCGGAACGATCTACGTCTACGACAACAGCCATGACCGCTACTGGAACGACGCGCAGCGCTGCGGGCAGATGCTCGCCGCCGTGCGCAGCTCGATGGGCTTCCTCGCCCTGGGCGCACCGCACTTCTCGGCGACCGCCAACGGCGACGGGTCGTGCCCGACGCCGACCGGCGAGACCCAGACGAACGGCGACCTGACGGTCTCCTACTGCGACCATGTCACCACCTCCGGAGGGGCGTGCCCCGACGGGTCGGACAGCGCCACGACCTGCGCGCTCGACACACGCCAGGCGTGCCTCGTGCGAGTCGCCGTCACGTACCGCTCGAGCATCGTCGTGCCGTTCATGGGCCAGATCCTCGGCAACAGCTCCCTCTTCACCCAGGCCGCCACCGTGACGATGGTGATCAACTGATGCGCCGCGCTGAGGCCGGACAGGTGCTCGTCATGATCGCGCTCCTCCTCGTCGTGCTCCTCGGCTTCGCCGCCTTCGCGGTGGACATCGGCCGCCAGCTGAGCGAGCGCCGCCATGTGCAGAACGCGGCGGACGCGGCGGCCCTTGCGGCATGCCGGTCCCTGATCGCCGGCGATTCGGACGCCGCAGCGGCGGCCGACGCTCGGGCGGTCGCCCTCATCAACCTCGAGGGCTCGCCGACCGGTACGAGCGGCAGCGTGGCGGCAGACGGCTCCCCGGAGTACAGCGACGGCCACGCCGGCGACCCGGCCTACCTGACCAGCGGGATCCTCATCAACGGCACCACGGTCCGGGTCGCGATCGACAGCCAGGTGCCAACGACCCTTGCCCGCGTCGTCGGCATCTCGCAGCTCGACGCCGGCGCACGCGCCCGCTGCCGGCTGCAGGGCGGGCCAGCGGTGCCGATCGTTGCGCGCCGCTACGTCAGCGCCCCGGGGCCGAACGGCGGCTTCACCGACTTCGTCGCCACATCGGGAACGCGCGACACCGGCAGCGTCGACGCCACGAACGCGGTCGACGGCGCCACCGGGCTCGTGGGCTACCTCGCCACCGGCCGCACCCCGGCCAGCGAGGGCGACCCGGGGCCGACGTTCGACCTCTATGGGCCGGGCGCGAAAGCGAGCAATGCGTCCGACTTCCGGGGGTTCATCGCGCTCGACGTGCGGAACTTCGAGGATGCGTCGTCGCGCGTCTACTACAACGGCGTCGCCGCCGGCACGAACGTCCAGACCCTCAAGAACATGCAGGGCGCCTACATCCGGTCCGGCTATCCCGGACCGATGTTTCCCCCCGTCACCAGCCCGGCCGATCCGAACGACCAGGTCGCGGTGATATCCGGCAACGACACCTCGATGGTGGTCGGGAACTTCAGTGATTCGTATGGCGTCGGCGATCGGATCCTGCTCGCCATCTACAACGGCACGGTGATGGAGATCCCCGACTTCGCGATCAGCCCGCCGGCGAGCTTCGCGGTCGCCACCACCGGGACGCTGGCGAACGGCCCGAGCTTCGTCGTGTCGCGGAACGACTCGTTCAACTCGACGGTCACCCTCCACCTCCACGGCGACCTCGAGGCGGCCGCCGCCGGCCACCCCGAGTACGACCTCGTTCCCGACCCGCCGGTCACCCCGCCCGCGGCCGGCGACATGAACCAGCCGACCTGGTCCACCGACGTCTTCATTCCCGCCAAGAACGGCACGACCGTGCGGACGAGCAACATTCAGGCGAACGCGGTCCCGGCGGGCATCTACACCGTGTGGCTGGAAGGCCATTCGGGGAATCCCTACTTCCAGACCCGTCGCGTCCCCGTGCCGGTCAAGGTGGGCGCCGCGAACCGTGACTTTCGGGCTTCAGAACTCAACGCTGAGCGGCAGCGCGGCCACGCTCGGCGCGAGCATCAGCCTGCCGATCTACGTCTCGACGACGACAGCGTCGAGCACGAAGTGGAACTCCACGAACAGCGTGAGCCTCACGACCGAGCAGTTCAGCACCTGCTCGTTCGTGGCCGCGAGCATCCCGCCGGGCCAGATCTCGCTGAGCGCCCCAGCGGTCGTGCCGAGCTCGAGCGGCTCGGGCGCGCTGTCGACGATGACGATCAACACCGCGGGCCTGGCGCCGAACTGCTACCGATTCGTCCTCCGCGCCACGGGCACGAACGGCGACGGCCAGCCGGTCACCCACCTCCAGCCGATCACCTTCACCGTCGCCACCACGTCGACGGGCGGCAGCTACGTCGACATCATCGGCTTCGCCGTCTTCGAGGTGACCGATGTGTCAGCCAACTCCATCACCGGCCGCGCCGTCAGCGGCGCCTTTGCCGATCCCAACGTCGGGGCGTTGCGGCGTGCGCAGGTTGCGCGCCTCATGCCCTGGTGACGTCCTAGCCTCAGGAGACGCCCTCGTGGAACTCGAGTACACCGACAAGAACAGCCGCCGGTCGAAGGTCTACATCGCGGTCGGCTTCATCATCGCCCTCATCGTGGGGGCCGTCGTCTTCGTCGCGCTCCAGGCGAGCGGCCTCACGTCGGGCGAGCATGCCGAGATGCGGCAGGTCGTTGTCGCGACCCGCGACATCGCGGGCCGCAAGCCGATCGAGGAGGGCGACGTCGCGACCCGCAGCGTGCCGGCCGATGCGGTGAACGCGAACGCGTTCACGCGCCTCGACGAGGTGCTCGGGCGCGTGACCGGTGTCGCCGTCTCGAAGGGCCAGCTCCTGACCCGCAACATCCTCGCCTCCACCACGACCGGGCAGACCTTCTCGATCCTCGACTCCGGGGAGTCATACGACCCGAACGGACCTGACCTGCGGGCCGTCTCGGTCAGCGTGCCCGACGATCGAGCGGTGGCCGGGGTGCTCCAGCCCGGCCAGCGGGTCGACCTCGTCGTCACGATGGCGACCAACCCGGAGATCGGCCAGCCCGCCGACCAGGCCGGCGCGACGCAGACCCGGTTCATCCCCGGGCCCTCGACGAAGGTCACGCTCCAGCAGCTCGTCATCCTGGCCCGGAATGGACCGATCTACATCCTGCGGGCCGATCTCGCGACCGCGGAGAAGGTCGCTGAGCTCACCGCCGCCGGCGGCCAGTTCACGATGGTCCTGCGGCCCGAGGAGGACGACCGCACCGCGACCACGGTTGGCTCGACGATCGACACCCTCATCGACGAATTCGGGTTCCCCGTCCCGCGACCGCCGGTCCTCCGCCAGGAGTCGGCCACTCCGTCGGCGGCGCCCTAGTCGGACGCGCCCCCATTCGGCGCGTCGGGTGACGGCGCCTCTGTCGCCGGCTCGGTGACGAGCGCCGCGTAGGCGGCCGCGACCTGCGCACGCGTGCCCTCCAGCGGGAGCGAGCCGTCGATGACGACGTCGGCAGCGGCGATCTTCGCGGCCTGCGACGACTGGTTCGCGAGCCGGGCGCGCGCCTCTGCCTCGGTCATGCCGCGCGAGGCGCCGAGCCGCGCGACCGCGTCGGAAGTGGCGCACCGCACGACCCAGATCGTGTCGCAGCGGTCGGCGAGCGGCGATTCGAGGAGCTTGATCACCTCGACGACCGCGACGGGCACCTCGCCCACCTCGAGCTCGGCGAGACGGGCGCGGACCTCGTCGCGCACCCGGGGATGGAGGATCGCCTCGAGGTCACGGAGGGCAGCCTGATCATGGAAGACGATCCGCCCCAGCGCCGAGGCGTCGGTCGTCCCGAACCGATGCTCGATCGTCGAGCGCACCTCCGCGTCGTTGTGACGCAGCTGCCGCGCGACGACGTCGGCATCGATGACGGCAGCCCCGAGCTCACGGAGCATCCGCGCCACGGTGCTCTTCCCACAACCGATGTTCCCGGTCAGGCCGATGACGATCATCGCGAGCCATCTTCCTCCGGCACGCGCTGGCAGCGCGGGCAGAAGTGCGTGCTCCGCTGGCCGACGACGATCCGTTCGATCGGCGTCCCGCAGCGAAGGCATGGCTCGCCGGTGCGCTGGTAGACCCGCAGTCGCTCGGCATTGGCGCCCGGCTCGCCGTTGCCGCCGACGAAGTCGCTGATGCTCGTCCCGCGGTACGCGACCCCTTCGTGGAGCGCGCCGCGGATGGCGCGGTGGAGGCGGCGCACCTCGTCGGGCGTGAGCGAGTCGGCGGCACGCAACGGGTGGAGGCGCGACCGCCAGAGGGCTTCGTCGGCGTAGATGTTCCCGACGCCGGCGATGAAGGACTGGTCGAGAAGCAGCGCCTTGAGGCGGGCGCGCCGCCCGCGCAGGCGATCGGCCAGCCGCGCCGCGCTGAAGGAGCGGGCCATCGGCTCCGGGCCGTGATGGGCGAACACGTCGCCGACGCGGTACGGCGCGCCCGGCTCGGCGATCCGACGCCGCCCGGGTCGCCGCGCGCGCAGGCCGCCGCCCTCCCACAGCCCGATGCGGCCGAACTTGCGCGGATCCCGGTAGCGGAGCTGTCGCCCGTCGGCGAGGTGGAAGACGACGCGCGCGTGCCGGTCCTCGGACGTCCCGGCGGCCGTGACCACCAGCGCCCCGGTCATGCGCAGGGCCACCGTCAAGACGCGGCCGTCCCGGAGGTGAAGGAGCACCGTCTTGGCGCGACGCCCGACCCGCGCGATCGTCGCGCCCCGCAGCTCGGCCACGAAGCGCTCCGGCGGCAGCGGGTGCCGGATCGTCCGCTCCCAGAGCACGTCGGCGTCGACGATGCGCGCGCCGGTCACCCGGGGCGCCAGGTCGCGGGCCACGGTCTCGACCTCGGGCAGCTCAGGCATCGGATTGGCTCGCGCTCAGGCGGGCAGGGCGTCGGCGATCGCCTCGTCCGCCTCCTCGCGAGCGACGTCACCGGCGGACTTCGGAACGCGCTGCCAGGTGGCATCCCCATCGCGGAGGTAGCGGTCCATCCCCTCCCAGTCCGAGCCGACCTTGAGGTCAACTTCGAGCGGAACGTCGAGCGGGAGCGCACCCTCCATGATCTCCTCGACGAGGCTCGCGAGGGCGGGCAGCTCCTCGGCATCGGTCTCGAACACGAGCTCGTCGTGAACCTGGAGGAGCATCCGCGAGCGCATCGCGCGGCTCCGGAGCGCGGCGTCGACGCGGATCATGGCGAGCTTCATGCCGTCGGCAGCGGTGCCCTGGATCGGCATGTTGATCGCCATCCGCTCGCCGGCGGCACGCAGTGCTCCGTTGCGGGCCGTCAGCTCCGGCAGGTAGCGGCGACGGCCGAGCAGCGTGGTGACGTAGCCCTGGTCGCGGGCCAGGATCTTCATCTCCACCATGTAGCGGCGGATTCCCTCGTAGGCAGCGAAGTAGTCGGCGATGAAGCGCTGCGCGTCCTCGCGCGGGATCTTCAGGCGCTCGGCGAGGCCGAAGTCGGAGAGCCCGTAGGCGATGCCGTAGTTGATCATCTTCGCTACGCTCCGCTCCTTCGGGCCGACCTTCTCCGGTGGCAGGCCCAGGACGCGGGCCGCGGCCGCGAGGTGGATGTCCGAGTGCTTCGCGAAGTCGGCCTTCAGCCCGGCGTCACCCGACACGTGGGCCAGGATGCGGAGCTCCTGCTGCGAGTAGTCGCCACCGAGCAGCAGCTTGCCCGGCGGGGCGACGAACGCGCGCCGGATACGGCGGCCGAGCGCCGTCCGGATCGGGATGTTCTGCAGGTTCGGGTCGGTGCTCGACAGGCGCCCGGTGGCGGCGACCGCCTGCTGGTAGGTGGTGTGCAGCCTGCCGTCCGCGTCGACGAGCGTCGGCAGCGCATCCACGTACGTGGACTTGAGCTTCGAGACCTGCCGATGCTCGAGGATCAGCGCCACCACCTCGTGCCGCTCCCTGAGCTCTTCGAGGACCGATGCGTCCGTCGAGCGACCGGTCCGCGTGCGCTTCGTGGCCGGCAGCGCCAGCTCGTCGAAGAGGATCGTCTCGAGCTGCTTCGGTGACCCGATGTTGAAGGGGTGGCCCACGAGCTCGAAGATCCGCGTCTCGAGCCCCGCCAGCTGCGCGGCGAACTCGTCGCGCATGGCCGCCAGCGCCTCGAGGTCGATGAGCACGCCGGCGAGCTCCATGCGCGCCAGGACCGGAACGAGCGGCATCTCCACCTGATTGAAGAGATCCGCGAGGGACGCCTCGCGGAGCTCGGCCTCGAGGGCGGGCTTGGCGAGCAGGGCGGTGAGCGCCTCGCCGGCCGCGCGGCGCGCCATCGTCCGCTCCTCGGCACCGGTCTCCGGGGTGAGCGGGCGCGGTGGCAGCTCGGCGCCGAAGCGGTTCGCCGCCAGGTCGTCGATCGTCTGGGCGCGCAGCGCCGGGTTGAGCATGTAGCTCGCGACCAGGGTGTCGAACACCGGCCCAGCGAGGTCGAAGCCGCGATCCGCATGGAGCGTCGTCATGAGCTGCTTCACGTCGTGCCCGATCCGCTCGCGGTCGTCGAGCGAGAACCACGCCGGCAGCCGCTCGGCGGCGATGCTCTCCGGGTCGCACGGTGCGAACCAGCTGCTCCCGTCGGCGGCCGCCAGCGCGATCCCGTGCAACTGCCGCTCGAGCGGGCGACCCGGTCCCACCGCCCAGCCCAGCCCCACCGCGTCCGACCGCGCATCGAGCCAGGCGCCGAGATCCGCCATGTCGGCCTCGCCTCGCGGGATGCGGGGATCGACATGCTCGATCGCGCCGGCCGGATCAGTCAGCGGATCCGGCACGATGTGGTCCCGGGCGGCCGGCGGCTCGGTCGTGGACGCGACCCCGCCCGCCGCGAGCAGGTCGAGGCTCAGCTGGAGCCCGCCCTTGTCCGGCTCGAGCGGCTCGGGACCGCTGCTCGCGAGCGTCGACGGCGGCAGGCGGTCGATGAGCGATCGGAACTCGAGCTCGCGAAAGCGCTGCGCGACCGCGCGGCGGTCGTAGCGGCCGGTGCGCGCGCGCTCGAGGTCGAGCTCGACGGGCAGGTCGGTGAGGATGCGACCGATCTGGCGGGACAGGAACGCCGACTCGCGGTGCTCCGCGAGGCGATCCCGGAGCTTGCCCTTCACCTCGTCGAGGCGCTCGTAGAGCGCATCGAGCGTCCCGAACTGCTGGAGGAGGCTGCTGGCGGTCTTCTCCCCCACCCCGGGCACGCCGGGGATGTTGTCGGAGGTGTCGCCCTTCAGCGCCTTGTAGTCGAGCATCTGGTCGGGCCGCAGCCCGTATCGGTCCATCACCCGCGCCGGGTCGTAGATCACGGTGGCCGCCACGCCCATGCGGGTCGTGAGGAGCCGGACGTGGCCGTCGACCAGCTGAAGGCCATCGAGGTCGCCCGAGACGATCATCGTGTCCACGTCCACCGCGGTCGCCTTGACCGCCAGCGTCCCGATCAGGTCATCGGCCTCGTAGCCCTCGAGCTCGAGGACCTCCATCCCCATCATCTCGGCGACCTCGCGGACGATCGGGAACTGCGTCCGCAGGTCGTCCGGCATCCCCGGCCGGCCGGCCTTGTACTCAGGGTAGGCGTCGAAGCGGAACTGCGGCTTGCCGCGGTCGAAGGTGACGATCGCGTAATCCGGCTTCACGTCCTGCATCCCGCGCAGGACGATCTGGAGGAAGCCGAACACCGCGTTCACGAGCGTGCCGTCCGACATCGTGAGCGGCGGCAGCGCGAAGTAGCCGCGGTACACCAAGCTCGGCCCGTCGATGAGCATGAGGAGAGGGCGTCTGTCGGCGAGCATCGGTACGACGAAGTCTAGACCGATGGGCCCACGTAGAATCGGCGCGATGCCCGACCGACCGGCCTTCGATCCGTACGCCGTCCTCGGCGTGGATCGCGACGCGTCGCCGCTCCAGGTGGCCCGCGCGCACCGCCGGCTCGCGAAGCGATACCACCCCGATGTGGCGCCCAGCGACGCCGGCGCCGACCGCATGCGCCGCATCAACGAGGCGTGGCAGATCCTCGCGGACCGTGCTCGACGGGCAACCTACGACGCGTCGCATCCCTCGGCCGGGACACCGGCCGGCGCGCCGTCGGGTGGACACTGGGCCGCGAGCCGGCGACCGATCCACGGTACGGCACCCTCGACGACGCGCAGCTGGGCCAGCTGGCGCGCCACGGCGGCCGAGACCCGGGCCGCACCTCGCACCCTGCGTCAGCCGGGCGAGGTCCAGGTGCCGCTGACCCGGCGTCCACCGCGCGCGGAGCCGACCGATCGGTCGTTCCGTGACAGCGGCTGGGCGGCGCTCCTCGCCGCCATCGTCATCGTGGCGCTGCTCGCGACCGCGATCGTGGCGGGCAAGCTCGCCGCCGGCGCCTGAGGCTCAGAAGGGCGGGCTGCGGGTCCCCGCCGCGGGCAGGACGGTCCAGCGCAGGACGAGGGAGACGATCACCACCGCCGCGCCGATGATCGTCAACGCCAGCCACGGTATCGCGGACATCGGGGAGGGCTGCGCGTCGCCGCGCGTGCCGTTGCTCTGTGGTGCCGGAGCGGCCGCCTCGCTCCCGCCCCCGCGGGGGGTTCCGTCCGGACCGTAGACCGCGACCGGCGATGGGTAGCCGGCCGTCACGCCCTCGGCGTTCGAGTCCTTCGTCATGTCCGTCGCCGCGGCACCGGCCCGGCCACCGAGCAGCGACGTCGCGGCCGGTGCGGCCATTCCGACGCTCCCCGCGAGCACGAGCGCGGCGCCCGTCACGAGGGCCGGCGCGAAGAGGCGCCGCACGAGCGACGAGAAGCCGCCCAGCGCGGCGACCGTCGCTTCGACGGGTGGCAGGAAGCGGAGCGGGCGGCTCGGGACGAGGTCCGGAAGCTCGGCGAGGGCGGAGCGGAGCATCGCGAGGTCACGAACGACGAGTCCGCAGCGCTCGCACGAGGTGACGTGCGCACGCAGCGTGGCATCGGTCGTGACGTCGGCGTCTCCGTCCGCGTAGGCGGCGAGCCGCTCGTCGAGCGGGTGCTGGGTGTCCATGGTCATCGGTCTGACGCCCTCATCCCTCGAAGAGTTCCCGGTGCTCGGCGAGGAGCTGGCGCAGACGGAGCCGTCCGCGGTGGATCCGCGACTTCACCGTCCCGAGCGCCGAGGCGGTCGTGCGTGCCACGTCGTTGTAGTCCATGCCATACACGTCGCAGAGGACGACGGCGATCCGCTGGTCCTCCGGCAGGTGCCGGAGGGCTGCCTCGAGGTAGCGGTACATCTCGCTCCGAGCGGCCTCGGCCACCGGGTTCGGCGCCTCCGCGTCGGCGAACTCGCGCTCCCCTTCCCCGGGGTCCGGCAGGGCCTGCGAGGGCCGGCGCTGAACACGACGCAGGATGTCGTAGCTCGCATTGGCGGTGATCTTCAGGA
The DNA here is from genome assembly GCA_038209995.1 of Candidatus Limnocylindria bacterium. GTDB lineage: Bacteria > Chloroflexota > Limnocylindria > QHBO01 > QHBO01 > JAICQM01. The sequence goes on from JBBQXD010000023.1 coordinate 37,243, forward strand.
GCCAGCTGCGGAAGATGCCGCCGCGGTAACGATCGATCGCCGTGTACGCATGGATGAACGCGTCCTGCACGGCATCCGCGGCCTGGTCGGCATTGCCGAGGAGGCGCCACGCCAGGCCGTAGCAGGCCGACTGGTAATGCTCCATCAGGCGCCCGAAGGCGACCCGGTCCCCGGCCATCGCGCGCCGGACGAGCTCCTCCTCCCCGTCGATCGGCGCGGTGCGCGAGCCGCGGACGGCGGCCGGGTCGGTCGGATCGAGCTCGGACATCGGCTTCCTATAATGACCGCTCCCCGCGCCGGAGTGGCGGAATCGGCAGACGCGTCGGTCTCAAACACCGATGGAGCGTAAGCTTCATGAGGGTTCGAATCCCTCCTCCGGCACCACCGTTTCTGACGACGTGTACGTGCGCTCAGCCACAATCCGCACGTAATGGGCGGCGGTCCTCCTCTTCCTGCTCTTCAACGTCTTCTACCTGTGGCCGCGCCGAGCGCATGCCGAGGCGCTTGCCCGTATCGCGGAGCCCGATACGCACACGGAGTCATCCCGCAGGGGTCCGAAACGACCTCCTTCCGCTGGAGGCTCGTCAAAGCCGAGGTCCTCAATCGCCCCGATGCCACTTGGCGGGCTGAATTCTCGAAGCCTCGCTGACCCCCGCGCGGATGGCCCTTAGGAACTGGTCGAAGTTCCAGCGTGGCCGCCAGCCCAAGTCCGCCGACGCGCGTGCAACGTCATACCAATTGTGAATGGGACCCCAGGGCTCAACATTCGCGCGAGCTAGCAGATCCTCAACATCGGGCCAGTGGCGGCGGATGACAGCCATCGGATCGGTACGCAGCTCGCGAGCATCTCCATCGGTGTAGGGCAGCGACGACACGACGTTATACGCCCCGAACTGAAGGCCCCCATCGGCGGCGCGATCCAATCCGGTGACCACGGCAGCCGCCACATCGCGCTCGTCGACTCCGCCGTACAGCATCCGCACGCCATAGTGGGCGAACGGTTCGGGCACGAACATCCCATATCGAAGGGCCACGCCCCGGACGCCGCGCGAGCGCGCGTAATAGCCCGCGAGCTGCTCGCACACGAGCTTCGATGCCCCGTAGATGTCGGTCGGCTGAGGTGCGAGGCCCTCATGGATGCGGACCGCGCCTCCCTCAGCGGGTGGCGCCCCGGCGAGGCCGTACACGCCCATGCTGCTGGATAGGACGACCGCCCGGGTCCCCTCGGCAGCGCAGGCCTCGTACAGGTTGAATGTGCCGTTGACGTTGAGCTCCCAGAAGTCGCGAGCGGAATGCTCGCGCAGGTGCATGCCGTGCCACGCCGCGCCATGAACCGCCAGGGTCACGCCCTTGGTCGCCCGGGCAACAGCTGCGGCATCGCGGAGGTCGACGGTCTGCCAGTCGACGCCAGAGTCGACACCAGTTGGAAGGCGGATATCGATCGCTCGCACGCGGTCCCCGCGCTCGAGGAGGACCGGAATCAATGCCCGACCCAGCGTGCCGGAGGCGCCGGTGACGAGGACGAGCTCAGCCACGAATGCCCACCGACGCAATGCCGCCCAGCAGGCGGCGCTGGGAGAGGGCGTAGACGACGAGGGGCGGCAGCATGGAAATGAGATTGGCCGCCATGACGATGTTCCACTCGGTTCCGCGTCGGCTCACCTCGGTCGAGAGCGCGAGCGCGAGGGTGAAAAGGTGTGGGTCGTCCAGGTACAGGAGCGGACCGAAGAAATCATTCCATGACCCGAGGAACGTGAATACGGCCACGACGACGAGCGCCGGTGCGGACAACGGCAGGATGATCCGCCAGTAGATCGTCCAGTAGCCTGCCCCGTCGATGCGGGCGGCCTCATCGAGCTCCTTGGGGATCGTGCGCATGTACTGACGCAGCAGGAAGATGAAGAAGGCGTTCCCGGTGAACGCCGGGACCGTGAGCGGGAGGTACGTCCCGTACCAACCCAGATTGAAGAACAGCAGGAACTGGGGGATCAGCAGCACCGGGGCGGGCAGCAGCATCGTGGCGATCACGAGTGCGAACAGGATGTTCTTGCCGCGGAAGTTGAGTCGCGAGAATGGATACGCGATCAGCGAGTTCGAGAGCACCGCGCCGATGATGTTGATGACCGCCAGGAACAGGGTGTTTCCGACGAAGCGCAGGTAGGGCTCGCCCGGACGCAGGAGCGCGTCAACGAACGTGCCGAGATTGAAGTACGTGGTCGGAAACCACTGGGTGGGGACCGTGAAGACCGGCACGTGGGCCGGCTTGAGGGCAGCGGTCAGCATCCATCCCAGCGGAAGTGCGATGAACAGCGTGAGCAGGATGAGGCAGCCGTAGACAAACGCCGCGTGCGCCAGGCGACGAGGCGGCCATCTGCCGCGTGCCGGTGCCGGCGCGCGTCGGCTGATGGATTCGGCGCCGATGCTCGTCATCCGCTATGCCTGGTAGTAGACGAAGCGGCGTTCGAAGCGGAACGTGATCCACACCAGGATGAGACCGATGACGGTCAAGATCCACGCCAGCGCCGCGGCATACCCGAGCTGGCCCTCGACGAAGCCGCGCCGATAGAGCAGGAGCATGTAGAAGAGCAGGGAGTCCGCCGGACCGGCAGCGCCCCCGGCACCCGAGATGACGATGATGGGGCCGATGATGACGAGTGCGGCTGTCAACTCGCCGATGAGCAGGAAGAACATCGTCGGCGACAGCATGGGCAGGGTGATATGCCGGAATTTCTGCAACGGGCCGGCGCCGTCCATCCCCGCCGCCTCATAGAGCTCCGGATTGATGTTCTGGAGACCGGCCAAGTAGATGATCGCATTCGTGCCCACGCCCCAGAGGCCCATCAGCGCCACCGCCGGCAGCGCCCAGCGGGAGTCCTGGAACCATTGGGGTGGATCGCTGATGCCGACCTGGCGCAGGAGCTGGTTCACCGCCCCGATGTCGCCATTGAGCAGCGTGAACCAGAGCACGGCAATCGCCACGCCGGACAGCACGGCTGGCACATACAGGACGGTCCTGAAGAAGGTCATCCCGGGGAGCCGCTGGTTGAGCAGAAGGGCCACCAGAAGCCCGGTGACGAGGAACAGCGGCACCGCCAGGAAGATCCAGGTGATGGTCACCGAGAGGGATTTGTAGAAGCTCGGGTCGCGGGTGAACGCGCGAGCATAGTTGTCGAGCCCGATGAATCTTCCCGGGCGCAGCAGTTGGTCGTCGGTGAGGCTCAGCCAGACGGCAACGCCGAGCGGAATGGCCAGGAAGAGCAGGAGGCCTGCCAGCCAGGGCAGGAGAAAGGCGTAAGCAGCGCGCTCCTCGATGCGACCAGCGGCCGTCGACGGCCGCCACCTCAGGTGGGGTCTACGGGGCTCGAGCCCACCACCAACGGCGCTGAGATCCACGCCCTCGCCGCCGACGCCCTGGCTGCCGAGCTGCATCCCCATCGATCAGACCATCCTCCGTGGCACGTCGAGCTGCGCCGTCCAGATCCGCTCCGCTAGCCTCCCTCGGGGGCCGGGGTTGCTGACGCCTCGTCCTGGACCTGGTGCTCGAAGTCAGCGCGGCTCAGCGTCTGCCAGCGGTCCCAGATCTCGAGCACCCGTTGCTGCGCCTTGGCCGCCATGTCATCCAGGATCGGTTTGGCATCGGTCTGACCCTCGACCGTCAGCAGGCGCAGCACCTCCGCCGGATCCCAGCTCTCCTCCCCAGGGGGGACGAAGACCTGCGGGCGGGCGTTCGCGAGCACCTGGAGAAACTGAGCTTTGATCGGATCATCGGTTCCGTAGCGGTTCTCGACCGCGACCTTGGTCGACAGCGGCGGATCAGGGGTGACCTGCATCCGGATTCGTTGTGCGTCGGTCGCGATGAAGCGCAGGAACTCGAGTGCAAGGTCCTTGTGCCGGCTCTCGGTGAAGGTGCCCCACGCGGATGTCCAGGTGTCGACGAAGTCGGGCTGTCCCTGTACCACGAAGAAGGGGGCCATACCGAAATCGATGTTCGCTTCTTCGAAGGTCGGCACGGCACTGAAATCGCTGGCGCCCATCCCAATCTGGCCCTGCGCGAACAGGTCGGTGTCTGAGATCGTGTCGAGGATGCTGCCACTGGGAGCAAACCCACCATTGATCAGTGACGCGGCGATCTCGAAGGCGTTGGCAAGCTCCGGGCTGTTCATCGCCCCTTCCGGTGAGCGACCGTCGGCGCCGTATGCGGGATAGAAGTTGAACGGATCGGGCGACATCGTGCAGCCGTAGATCGCCTTGGCCGGATCCGGATCCGGCCTCGCCAGCCGCCGACACAGATCGGCGTATTGCTGGAACGTCATCGAGGTGTCGGCCGAGGGGTAGTCGATGCCGGCGGCATCGAACAGCGCCTTGTTGTAGACGATCGGATATCCACCCAGGAAGTCGCCGATGGCGTACACGCCCTCGCTCGGATCGTCCTCGATGGTCCCGCGCGCCAGCCCGCCGGCGCTGAACTCAGTGGCCGACACGCCCCACTCCTTCAGGTGATCGGTGAGCTGGACGACGTAGCCCGCCTTCATCCAATCATGGCTCTCGATGATCGCCACATCTGGTGGATTGCCCGCCACCAGCGCCGTGTTGATCTTGGTCTGGTACTCCTCCTCCGGATAGACCACGATCTCGACATTGGTTCCCGAATGGGCCTTTTCGAAGGCGGCCTCGTAGGCATGGATCGCAACCTCGCCATCGCCCTGCGGAAACATCCACACCGACAGCGCATCGCTGTTGCCCCCGTTCCCGCCGCGTCCGAAGCATCCCGCGAGCAGAACGAGACAGCCGAGGAGGGCTGCATACGCCGAGGCCCTGCGCCGAATCGAGGTCATGATGCTCACCTGCGCTGCGCTGCCGACCCGAGCGAGGTCTGGGAATCGGCCCTCACAGCATAATCTCGTCCCGCGGCACGCCGGACCAGACTTCGCGTTCAGGGGCTGCGCCGGCATGGCGTGACACAGGCAACCTGCCGCTCACCCGCCGGGAGAACGAAGCCGATCGCCCCCCGGTGGAGGAGAGCGGGTCCGCTTCGCTGGCAAGCGTAGTACGCGGGATCGACTGCTTTTCGCTCGATCGCGAGCGCGCTCAACCAGCGCGAACGATGTAGAGCTCCCATTCATCCGGCACGCCCTTCAGCGTTGTCCTCCCCCATTCGGTGAACTGGAGGCCCGACCCCGAAACGAGGTCCCTCACCGATTGCCGCGTTCATCTCGGCCAAGGCCAGAACGGCGGCCGGGCTGGCTCCGAGGCGGAGATAGCGGGCCCAATTCGCCCGGAATCGGTCGGCTGGGCGCACGGATGTCGAGACCGACCGCCCCGCCCCAATCCCGACGCACCTCAGCCAGGAACGCGTCGAGGCCTTCGCGCGTGTTTCCCCACGGGTGCCCTGGACCGACCATCTCGCGTGCGAACCCGCTGAGCAGGATGATCGCCGTCGTCCGCGTGGGATGCGTGGCAGCGAACAGGACGCACAGGGGCGCTCCCTCCGACACCCCGAGCAGCGCGGCGCGTTCTGACCCGGCGGCGTCGCAGACGGTCAGGACATCGGTCATTCGCTGCTCGAGCGTCGGCAGCTCCGACGGTGGCACGCGGTCTGACAGAGGGCGGTCGTAGCCCGAAAGTGCCATATCCCGCCCGCGACTTCCAGCGTAAGAATCGGTGCACGGCTCAGCTCCACAGGCCCACCGCAACCCCAGGGACGGGTTCGTGAAGCGAGATGACCGCTCGCAAGTCCTTCACGAAAGGGGTACTCGCCCACATGCTTCCCATCGTTGTGCAGCTCTACATCGACGATCTGCTCGCCAAGCTGCGGCGGGACGACGAAGAGGGTCAGACGCTCGTCGAGTACGGTCTGCTGCTCGCCCTCATCGCGATCATCGTGATCGTCGCCCTGCTCTTCCTGGGCCCGATCGTGAGCCGCATCTTCCGCAACGTCGGCTCGAACCTGGCCGGCAGCTAAGAGCTCTGAGCGGCTGGGGCGGGTGACCGCCGGGGGGCGGCGCCGATCCCAGCCGTTGCCTCGACGCCCGCATCCGGCGAGCGGGGTGGACAGGAGCGGTCAGGGGCGGTAGCGTGGACAACGAAGCCGACGACGTGCGCCCTTCTCCCCCCGGGGCGCTCGCGTCGGCTTCTGTGTTCCCCCAGGGCAGGGCCCAACCCAAAGGCTAGCTCGTCGACCTTGCGACGTACCTTGCAGCGCCGATGCCCGCAGTGTGTTGGCCGGCGGCTCTTCGAGGTCGGCTTGCTCGTCCGTTTCCGATCTTGGATTGGCCGAAGCCCAGGTTGGGGCCGCCGTTGCCGCCCCGGCGGTGGCGAAGCCCGCTCAGTGGTGCCATCGCCGGACATGGTGACGCTAGGTCTAGTTCCCAATCAGGTTGTTGACGGGTTGAGGGCCCGTATCCTTCGGCTGTTGGCGTCGAAACCACAGACGAAGGAGGGGCCCTCAATGCCACATCCTAACGCCTGCCTTACGCCGC
>JBBQXD010000024.1:0-33034 GCA_038209995.1 Candidatus Limnocylindria bacterium
GCCTGGGGCGGCGCCACCGGAACCGGGATCGAAAAGACGACTATTCCCGGCGGCGCGACCCGGGTCGCGCACCTCGGCACCTTCAATGGCAACCCGCTGTCGATGACCGCCGGGCTGGTCACGCTCACCCAGATCCTGACCCGCGACGCGTATCCACGCCTCCACGCGATGGCCGATCGGCTCACGGCGGGCTGCCAGGCCGTGCTCGACGAGTACGGGCTGCCCGGCTATGCCATCAACGTCGGTCCCAAGGGCTGCGTGATGTTCACCCCGGAGCGGGTCACGAACTACCGCGACTTCATCGGTCTTGATACCGAGGTATGGACCGCGTTCTTCTTCTACCTGGTGAACCGCGGCGTCCTCCTGCCGCCCGGCCCGGACGACCAGTGGACGCTGTCGGTGCAGCACACCGACGAGGAGATCGACCGCCACATCGCCGTCTTCCGCGAGTTCGCGGCCGAGGTGGCCGGCTAGGTGATCGAACGCCGGGCACGACCGTTCCGCGGAATCTCGAACGCGATTGCCTCGGCGACCGATGCGACGTATCGCGTGCTCGGGACCCCCGGTAAGCTGCTCCAGGACTTCCTGAACGGCACCTGGCTCGGCCATTCGCTGCATGCCGTCCTGGTGGACGTGGTCGTCGGCGGCGCGACCGCCGCCCTGCTGCTCGACGTCCTGCGCGTCTTCTTCATGGTCGATGGCCTGGCGGTCGCCGCGACCTGGGTCATCGGCCTGGCGTGGCTGTCCGCGCTCGGCGCGATCCTCAGCGGCCTGACCGATTACAAGGACACCCCGCCGAGTCACCCGGAGCGGGACGTCGCCGGCTTCCATGGCCTGATCAACATCGTCGCCACCGGGCTGTTCACCGTCTCGTTCATCCAGCGGCTGGGCGATGCGCACGACGCCGCGTTCTGGACGCTTCTCGCCGGGTACCTGGTGGTGAGCGTCGGCGCCTACGTCGGCGGCCACGTGGTCTTCAGGTACGGCTACATGGTCAACACCAACGCGTTCAGCAAGGGCAAGCGGGCAAGGGAGTTCACCGCCGTCCTGCCGCTCGCCGAGCTGCCGGAGGCCACGCCCACCAAGGCGTCGCTCGGCGCGACCGCGCTCGTCCTCGTCCGCCGCGGTGACGTCGTCCATGCGCTGAAGGACACATGCTCGCACGCCGGCGGACCGCTCTCCGGCGGCAAGCTGCGCGGCGACGGCATCGAGTGCCCGTGGCACGGCTCCGTCTTCCGGCTGCGCGACGGCGTGGTGCAGCACGGGCCCGCGACGACCGGCGAGGTGAGCTACGCCGCCCGCATCAGCGACGGCCAGGTCGAGGTCCAGGGCCCGCGCGACTGAGCGGGGCGCCTAGACTGGAGGCCGCGCAGATGGCCCCGAACCGGTCGCGGCCCGGCGCCCCTTGGAGGGACAGCGCATGACCCGCGTCCGCCGCATCGGCGTCATCTCGCTCGCGAACATCGTGGCCGCCATCGCCTTCGTCATGACCCTTTTCTTCGTCGCGCTCCTGCTGCTCATCGTGCTGCCGGCGCGCGAGAGCATGTTCAGCCAGTACTTCAACGTCCCGCGCACCGGGGCGGTCGCGTTCTTTCTGATCGTGCCGTTCATCTACGCCGCCATCGGATGGGTCGGCGGCGCGTTGAGCGCGCTCGTCTACAACCTCGTCGCGGGGTTCACCGGCGGCGTCCAGCTCCAGCTCCAGCATCGCGAGGAGCCGGTCGCCCCGGCGGCCTGGACGCCGCTCGCCCCGCCTCCCGCGTCGCCACCTGGCGGTCCCGGACCGACGCCCCCGTCACAGCCCCCATCCGCGCCGCCGTCGAGCGAGGGCTGAGCCATCGGGTCGCCGCCTCGGCGGGTCATCGGCTAGACTCGGGGCTGTCGCGGCTGGTCCTCGTCCGCGACGTGCCCCGCACGCTCCGAAGCGACCCGAAAGGACCGCGCGTGACCTACCGCCTGACCGATGAGCACGTCGAGCTGCGCGCCGTCGTCCGCGAGCTGGCCGAGGAGCGGATCGCGCCCCGCGCCGCGGAGATCGACGCGACCGCCGAGTTCCCGTGGGACCTCAAGGAGCTGCTCGCGAAGCAGGATCTGCTGGGCACTGCCTTCGCGGAGGAGCATGGCGGCACGGCGCTCGACCAGTTGAGCCAGGTCATCCTCATCGAGGAGATCGCGCGTGCCGACGCGACGACGAGCCTCATTCCCATCGTCCAGAAGCTCGGCGCGCTGCCGATCATGCTCGCCGGCTCCGCGGAGCAGCAGGCCCGCTACTTCCCACGGCTGGCGAGCGGGGAGTGGCTCATCGCCTTCGCGCTCACCGAGGCGGCGGCCGGCAGTGACGTGGCGAGCAACCGGATGCGCGCGGCGCGCGACGGCGACGCCTACGTGCTGAACGGCAGCAAGCGCTTCATCACCCATGGCTCGGTGGCGAACGTCCTCACCGCCTTTGCCCTGACGGATGTCGCGGCGGGGGGTCGCAAGGGGATGAGCGCCTTCATCGTCGAGACCGATACGCCCGGCTTTGCCGCGCCGCGCGTCGAGCACAAGATGGGGATCCGCGGCTCGCCGACCGCGGAGCTGACGTTCGACGACGTCCGGGTGCCGGCTGCCAACCTGCTCGGCGCGGAGGGGGACGGGTTCAAGATCGCGATGGGCACCCTCGACCGTTCGCGGCTCGCCATCGCCGCGCAGGCGGTGGGAATCGCCCAGGGGGCGCTCGACGCCGCCATCGCCTACGCAGCCGAGCGGAAGCAGTTCGGCCAGCGGGTGAGCGACTTCGAGGGGATCCAGTTCATGCTCGCCGACATGGCGAGCCACACCGAGGCGGCCCGCCAGCTGACGTACGCCGCCGCAGCGGCGATCGAGGCGAACGCCGCCGACCTGCCGTACTGGACCAGCAGCGCCAAGCTGTTCGCCGGCGACGTGGCGATGAAGGTCACCACCGATGCCGTCCAGGTCCTGGGCGGGTACGGCTATATCACCGAATATCCCGTCGAGCGGATGATGCGCGATGCGAAGATCACCCAGCTCTACGAGGGAACCCAACAGATCCAGCGTCTCATCGTGGCGCGCCAGCTCCTGGCTCGGGCCGGGGTGAGCGCGTCCCGGTAGGCCGTCCAGCTCTTCCCACACGGAGCACCGCCACCCACTGTGAAGATCGTCGTCTGCATCAAGCAGGTCCCGGCCAGCACCGCCGACAAGCGGTACACCGATGACCTGCGCCTCGACCGCGCCAGCGCCGAGGCGATCATCAACCCGCTCGACGAGTACGCCATCGAACAGGCGCTCCGCCTGGCCGATGCCGGCACCGTCGACTCGGTCGGCTACCTGTCGATGGGCCCGGAGCAGGCCGGCGAGGCGCTCCGCCGCGCGCTCGCGATGGGCGGCGACGAGGCCACGCTGGTGACCGACCCGGCGCTGGCCGGGGCCGACGAGTGGGCGACCGCCCGCGTCCTGGCCGCCGCGCTCGACCGCCTCGCGCCCGACGTCGCGCTGATGGGCATGGCGTCCGACGACGCGCGCGGCTCGCTCGTCCCGGGCGCGGTCGCGGCGCGGCGCAACCTGCCGCTCCTCAGCTATGGCGCCGAGCTCGCGATCGGCGACGGCACGGCGCGCATTCGCCGCCTGTCGGCGACCGGCTTCGACTGGATCGAGGCGCCGCTGCCGGTCGTGGCCAGCGTCACCGACCAGGTCGGCGAGCCGCGCTACGCCAGCCTCAAGGGCATCATGGCCGCCAAGCGCAAGCCGCTCGAGACGTGGTCGCTCGCCGATCTCGGCCTGAGCGCCGACGAGCTGCACGGCGCCGCGCTCACCCGGGTCACCGAGGCGAAGTCACCGGAGGCGAAGCCGCCCACGGAGCGGATCGAGAACGTGAGTGCCGAGGAGGCCGCGGCGAAGATCGCCGACTGGCTCGCGGCCCGGAAGCTGATCTAGGCGAGGACGACGACCATGAGCAACGACATCTTCTTCCTCGCCGAGTTCGCGACCGGCGCCCCCCAGCGCTCCGCGCTGGAGCTCGCCGCCGGCGCGAGCGAGCTGGCACGGGCGAGCGGCGGCAGCGCGGTGGCGCTGGCGTACGGTCCCGGCGCCGCAGACGGCGCAGCCGCGCTCGGTGCGCACGGCGCCAGCCGCGCGATCGTCCTCGGCAGCGACGCCGCCCCCGCGATCACGCTCGGCCCCGCGGCGGCGGATGCGGTCCACGATGCCGCCCCGCTGGCCGTGCTGGCTCCCGCGACGCCGAACGGCCGCGACCTGGCGGCCGCGCTGGTCGGGCTGTGCGACCTCCCGGCCTTCGGGCCCGTCCGCGCGGCGCGCATCGTCGATGGCGTGGTGGAGACCGAGCAGGCCACCCTGCAGGGCAGTGTCGTGACCACCTCACGGCCCGCGGACGGCGCGCCACAGCCGGCCGTGGTCCTCGTGCTCGCCAACACCTTCACGCCCGCGGAGGGCGGGAGCGGAAGCGCCGAGGTCAGCACTGCGGCCCCGTCGGATCACCCGTTCACGCGGGCCACGGTCGCCGAGAGCCACGAGGCGGAGGCGAAGGTCGTCAACCTCGAGGAGGCGTCGATCATCGTGGCCGGCGGCCGAGGGGTCGGCAGCGCCGACGGCTTCGCGCAGCTCAGCGAGCTGGCGGCCGCGCTCGGCGGCGCTGTCGGCGCCAGCCGTGCCGCGGCCGATGCGGGATGGGTGCCGTACCAGCTCCAGATCGGTCAGACCGGGAAGGTGGTCAAGCCGGCGCTCTACCTGGGGGCCGGGATCTCGGGCGCGATCCAGCATCGCGTGGGGATGCAGACCGCGGAGCACGTGGTGGCCATCAACAAGGACCCTGACGCGCCGATCGGCGAGTTCGCAGACCTGTTCGTGGTGGGGGACCTGTTCCAGATCGTGCCGAATCTCACCGACGAGATCCGTCGGCGAAAGGGATAGCGAGGGACCGATGCGCCTCCGTCCGAACCTGCCCATCGCGGTCGCGGTCGCCCTCGTCGTCGCCGTGCCGGCGTGGCTGCCCGGGCGGCGCCGCGCGACCGTCCCCCACGACAAGGAGCTGCGCGAGTACCGCAACGACCTCGTCGAACGCACGATGCGGATCGACACCGTGCTCGGCGGGGTCGCCGATGCCCTCGATGCCCTCCGTCGCCGCGACATGGACGTCGACGACGCGATGGCGCAGCTCGTGAGCGCCGAGGAGGAGCTTGACACCGCTGCCGAGCACATCCGCGAGATGCTCGCGCCCGAGGAGCTCCATCCGCTCCATCTCGAATACGACGCGAATCTCGAGCGCGCGCTGCGCGGGATCGTGACCGCCGAGCGCGGCTGCGGGATCACGAAGCTGCCCCATCGGCCGCCGGAGGACGAGGAGCCGTACACGTACTGGAAGCGCGGCCACGCCAACGTGACGCACTCACGGATGCGGATGCATGAGCTGGCCGACGTGATGGTGCGCTGGCAGCCCGGCCGCCCGAGCGACGTGAGCGTCGCGACCCGGCTCCATCGCGACGAGAGCTGATCGACTCGATATCCCACATCTTGTGGTATGCTCTGCTGCGGTACCACCACTGGTGTAACCCGTCAGAGAGTTGCGCATGCGCTGTCCGCGATGCAACGAGGTCGGGACGCGGGTCATCGACAGCCGCGACCTGGAGGGGGGCAGCACGATCCGGCGCCGTCGCGAGTGCGAGGCGTGCGCGCATCGGTTCACCACCTACGAGCGCCCGGAGGGGGCGCGGCTGGCCGTCGTCAAGCGCGACGGGCGGCGCGAGGAGTTCGACCGCGCCAAGCTCATGAACGGGCTCCTGCGCGCCCTCGAGAAGCGCCCAGTGACGCTGCAGCGCATCGAGGCCGCGGTCGACGACATCGAGTCCGGCCTGCGGGCCCGGAACGAGGCCGAGATTCCCTCGACCGAGATCGGCCGCCTGGCGACCGAGGCGCTCCGCGACCTCGACCAGGTCGCCTACATCCGCTTCGCATCGGTCTACGAGGGCTTCGAGGACATCGACACCCTCAAGCGCGAGGTGGATCGGCTCGTCCGGCAGCGACAGGGCGTGGCAGAGTAGGCGGGTGATCCTGTCCGACCGCGACATCCGCGCCGAGATCGAGTCGGGGCGGATCGTCATCGACCCGTTCGCCCCCGAATCGGTCCAGCCGTCGAGCGTCGACCTCCACCTCGGCAACAAGTTCCGCGTCTTTCGCAACAACCGCACGACGGTCATCGACGTGCGCACCGAGCAGCCCGATCTCACCGAGCTGGTGGAGATCGCCGGCGACGAGCCGTTCGTCCTTCATCCGGGCGAGTTCGCGCTCGGCGCCACCTACGAGCGCGTCGGCCTGCCCGATGACCTCGTCGCGCGCCTGGAGGGAAAGGCCCTCGCGCTCGATACTCCGGTCCCGACCCCCGGCGGGTGGCGAACGATGGGGGATCTCAGAGTCGGCGACCTCGTCTTCAATGAAGGCGGCGAACCGACACGCATCCATGCGGTCACGGCGCCACTCTCAGGCCGCCCGTGTCGCGAGGTCATGTTCAGCGGCGGAGAACGGATCATCTCCGACGCATCGCATCAATGGGTGACGCTGGATAAGAACGGCCGGCGTCACCGTCCGATGCGTTACCTCGTGAGAACGACCGATGAGATCGCTAAGACCCTGGTGGTCCGTGGCGAGTACAACCATCAGGTGCCCCTTGCAGGTGCCGCCCAGTACGCTCCGCGAATGGATCTGCCAATTGAGCCATATACCCTCGGCGCTTGGCTGGGAGACGGGACGACCACCAAGGCGGAGATCACTGCCTTCGACGGCGAAGTCCTCGAGCAGATCAGCGGTGGGGGCTATGCCGTTTGGCGCACGGGCTACGGAAGGTCCTTGTACCGGATCGGCGGCATCGGTCACACCCGCGACGTCACGACCGGTCGCTATGCGCGAAACGGATCGCTGTCGAGTCGCCTGCGTGACCTCGGCATGCGCGACGGAAAGTACGTGCCGCGCCAATACCTCGAAGCAGGGGTGGCGCAGCGCCAGGCCCTTCTGCAGGGTTTGATGGATACCGATGGTTACGTCGACGACGTCGCAGGTCGGTGCGAGTTCACGAGCACCAACGTACGGCTCGCGGACGCAGTCGTCGAACTTGCGGCAAGCCTCGGCTTCCGTCCGGTGAGGTCTGAGGGTCGAGCGACGTTCAAGGGCGTCGATCACGGGCCAAAGTACCGCGTCAAATTCACACCCGATCAGCCCGTATTCTGCATCGGCCGCAAGTTGGCCCGTCAGAAGTCGGTACATGCGCCCTTCCATCGTTTCCGCGCCATCGTGGCGGTCAGGGAGGTCCCTTCGGTGCCCGTTCGATGCATCGAGGTCGCATCCGAAACCGGCCTGTTTCTCGCCTCGCGCTCGTTCATCCCCACACACAACAGTTCGCTCGGCAGGCTCGGGCTTCTCATCCACTCCACCGCCGGCTACGTCGATCCGGGATGGGAGGGGACGCTGACCCTGGAGCTCTCCAACGTCGCCAACCTGCCGATCATGCTTTACGACGGCATGAAGATCGGACAGATCAGCTTCCAGCGGCTGTCGTCGCCCGTCGAGGTGGCGTACGGCGACGCGCGCATCGGCTCGCGCTACCGCGGCCAGACCGATCCCACCGCCAGCCGCTACTTCGCCGACTTCGATCGCACCCGCATCCGCCGATGATCGACGCGTCGAGCGAGCCGCTCCACGCGATCAGCGAACCGCGCCGCTTCGCCGGCGACGTGTCGGTGCGGGTTGTGCGCGCCGGCTGGTTCCGGCCCGATGCCGGCGGCTTCTTCGGAGTCGTGCCGGCGCCGCTCTGGCGCCGCTTCACGAGCGTCGATGAGCGGGGCCGTCTCCTGTGCCGGCTCAATCTGCTGCTCATCGAGGCCGGCGGGAAGCGGCTCCTCGTCGAGACCGGCACCGGGGTGCGGATGAGCGACAGGGACCGCGACATCAAGGGCGTCGAGGGTGGCGATCCGGCGGCGGCGCTGCGGGCGGTCGGCGAGGATCCGGCGAGCATCGACTACGTGATCGTCAGCCATCTGCACTACGACCATGCCGGCGGCATGGTCGGCGCCGATGGACGCCCGGCCTTCTCGCGTGCCCGCTACGTGATGCAGCGCGACGACGTGGAGGCGGCGCGCGGCGATGAGCTGCGCCTGGCGGGAATCATGGAGGCGGAGCAGGTGGAGCTGGTGCGGGCGGCCGGCCAGCTCGCCGAGGTGTCGGGCGAGGTCGAGGTGGTGGAGGGCGTGACGGTGCTGCGCACTGGTGGCCACACCCGCGGCTCGCAGGCGCTGCTCATCGGTCTTGCGCACCCCGGCGGGCGTGCCGCCGACCCGACCGAGCGCGCGATCTTCTTCGGCGACCTCATCCCCACCCGCTGGCAGCTGCCGATCCGCTGGACGAGCGCCTACGACGACTACCCGATCGACGCGGTGAAGGTCCGCAATCAGCTCGTCCCGCGCGCCGCGGCCGAGGGCTGGTGGTGCTACTTCACGCACGACCCCGGTGGGCTGCCGGTCCGCATCGAGGCGACCGAGCGGGGGTTCCGCGTGCGCGAGCCGGGCTAGGTATCATGGGGCCCGCCCCTGCTTCGCCCCTTCGGAGGAGCTCCCTTCCTTGCCCTTCCTGACCGATGGCGCCTGCCCGCGCCTCCTGCCCCTCGCCGCCCTGCTGGCCACCGGCCTCCTCGCCGCCTGCGGAGGCGGCACCGCCACCCCGTCGACGTCGGTCGCCTGCGTGAAGGCCGATGCCCACAACGGCGTCCAGCTGAGCGCCCAGAACATCGCTTTCAGCGTGCCCTGCATCGAGGTGACGGCCGGCGCGCCGATCACCATCGACTTCAACAACAGCGACTCCGTGCCGCACGATGTCGCCGTATACCAGGACGCGACGAAGGCGACCCAGGTTTTCAAGGCCGATGTTGCCGAGGCCGGGCAGTCGAAGACGTATGACGTGCCCGCATTGGCGGCCGGCGACCACTTCTTCGTGTGCACCATCCACGGCAACATGACCGGCACGCTGCGCGCGGTCGTCGCGACGGACCCCTCGCCGAGCTAGGAGGGCAGCGGTCCCAGCAGCTCGGCGAGGATCTCGACCATCCGCGCCGCGTCGAGCGGCCCGATGATCTCGCGCACCACGACGCCGTCCTCGTCGACGAACCAGTGACGCGGCAGGCCCGGATCCGCTGACCAGCGCGTGCTGTTCACGAGGGTCGGGTCGAGCAGGACCGGGTAGCGGATGCCGTAGCGGGTCGCGAAGTCGGTCACGGACTCGCGCGACTCGCCGCGATCGAGGCCAAGGACCAGGAGCCGGTCGCCGTAGGCCTCGGCGAGGCGCTCCATGGCCGGCATCTCCGTGCGGCATGGCTCGCAGCTTGTCGCCCAGAGGTTGACCCACGTGATCCGCCCGCGGCCGCTGGCCATCGTCCAGCGGCGCCCGGCGAGGTCGGTGGCGTCGAGCGTTGGCGCCGCCGCCCCGATGAGCGGGCCAGAGGTCCCGGTCGGGGCGCGCGCGAGCGGGACGAAGGCCAGGACAGCGAGCACCGCTCCGAGGAGGGCGATCCCGGCCAGCCAGGCGAGCGATCGCCATCGGCGGCGGCGCGAGCCGGCCATGCGATCTAGCGCAGGCTCGCGACGAGCGAGCGGACGTCGGGGCCGGTGATCGGTGCCTCGAGCCGTTCGGCGCCGTCGACGGTCACCACCGGGATGCGGTGGCCGTAGGCGACGAGGAGGTCGTCATCGGTCTCGATGTCGACGCGTTCGTATCGGTCCGGTCCGAGCATTGCGTCCAGTAGGACGCCCGCCTTCTCGCAGAGGTGGCAGCCGTCGCGCTCGTAGAGCACGACCCGTGGGATCGGCATGCGGCGGATGATACGGTAGGATCGCCGAAGCGCCGCCCCCGTAGCTCAGAGGATAGAGCGCCGCCGTCCTAAGGCGGGCGTCGGGGGTTCGAATCCCTCCGGGGGCGCCAACAACGACTGACGGCTCATGGAGTCATGCGACGACAGGTGCCTGGGCGTTTGGACGGCCCTGGCCCACTCGTGCGCGACGGTCACCGCAGCTGCCAGGCGCACGCCGCAGAGTTGTCGTCATCGAAGCCCACGTCGACGATCACGTACTCCCGTGTCCCTGGCGGCAATGGCCCGATATCCATGCCGTCCAGCGGGACGACCGCCTGTCCGACGTCGCCGACGCAGCCGAGAGATTGCAGCCGACCGACACATTGACACTCCGGACACCGGACGGGAGCATCAGCTGCGACGGGTCGCTCACCCTGGCTGTGGCGCTTTGAGGCGCGCCGTCGGCGCACGAGATCGCACCGATACACCTACTGACGACAGAACCGGCAACGCCATCGATGCGCACGGTCGGCGGCGGATCTAGAGGGCTCCGCCAGTCGACGTCCTGAGCTCCACCCGCTCAGCCGTCACCAGCCAGAACAGCCGCTCATGCGTTGTCACGACCTGCGTGCGATTCGTCAGAGGATGGGGAAGAACGAGGCCAGCCTGGCGAACGTGTTCGTCAGGATCATGACGCCGATGATGACGATGAACGCACCGGCGATGAGCTCCACCGCCCGATGGTGGCGGCGCAGGAAGGTCACGAACGGGCGCAGGCGGGGAAGTGCCACCGCCGCCAGCAGGAACGGCACCGCGAGCCCGGCGGAGTAGGCCACCAGGAGAAGCGTCGCGGTGCCGACCTGGGCGGTGGATCCAGCGAGTGTCAGGATGGCGCCGAGCACCGCGCCGATGCAGGGCGTCCAGCCGATCGCCACGAGCGCGCCGAGCGCCGTCGAGCGGGCGAGCCGACCGGCCGGCAGGCGATTGACATCGATGGCGAGGCCTCCGCGCGTCGCGAAAGGCCCGCGGGCCAGCATGGTCGCCAGGCCGAGGACGATGACGGCGATGCCGGCCACTTCGCGCAACCCGGGCAGCGCGAAGACGCCGCCACCGCCGAGGATGCCGGCGCCGATCCCGAGCAGGATGAAGACGAGGCTGAAGCCGACCACGAACAGCACGGCCTGCGCGATGACGGCGCGTTGCGAGGCGGGGAGGGAGACGGCGGCCGAGCCATCGGGCGCGACCGCGACCGCGCTCGACGCGGCAGCCTCGGACAGGAACGCGAGGTAGACCGGCATGAGGGCGAGGACGCACGGTGACACGAAGCTCACGACGCCGGCTGCGAAGGCGAGGGCAAGGGTCAGCTGGTCACCGGGTGCCATCTCGGCCGATCCTACCCCGCTCAGCCGAGGAAGCTGACGATCGGGGCGCCGGGCTCGACGGTGATCGGCTCGGCGATGATCCAGAGGCTGAGCACCGTGTAGCCGACCATCAGCAGCACGAGCGGCAGGCCGGCGAGGATCGGGTGCCGGGGCGCGTCGCGCAGCGCGATGCGATGCGCGAGCACGACCGCCGTCACGTGGCCGAGCACAATCGCCACGACCGACCCGTACCAGATCAGAGCCACCGGGATGAAGTCGATCGTCGGCGCCACGCTCATCAACGGGTTCCGGAGCAGGCCGGACAGGTAGAGGACGCCCTGGATGATGAGTGTGGCGTAATGCGCGATCAGGTAACCACCGGCGATGGGGAGCAGGGTCGCGGCATACTCGCCGACAACGGTGCCGAGCGGCAGGTGCCCCACGTCGCGGGCGTTCAGCAGGCGCGTCAGGAAGCACGCGATTGTGAAGGCGGCGAAGAACGCCAGCCACAGTCCGATGAGGCCGACGGTGCCGATCACGATGAAGGCGTAGTACGGACCGATCACGCCTGAAACGCCCTGCAGCGTCGCATTGACGGAGCTGACGAACAGCGACGTGTCCCGCATGCCGTCGTAGGTGACTCCCGCCAGGGCGAGGACGATGAAGCCGGCATCGGACCAGGTGGCACGGCGGACCTCGGTGAGCCCGACGAACCACGGCCGCAGCTCGGGCTGTCGCTCGGCCGCGTCTGCCGCCGCCGCGCATTCTGGGCAGTCGACGCAGCGCCCCGGGTCGCAGCGCAGCTCGCAGCCCGCGCACGCCGTCGGCGCCACGACGCGACGCCCGATGGGACCGATGCGGCCGAACCAGCCGAGGAGGATCTCGAACAGCTCGCCGTTGCGGAGCCACGCAACCCGGCCGAAGGCGATCATGCCGAGCAGGGCGATGATCGTGTAACCGAGGAGGATCGGTCCGACCCTGTCGGCGGACTGGGCCGCGGGTAGGACAAGCTCGCACCAGATCCCCGCCGCGAGGAGGAAGACGGCCGGCCAGCGGCCGGCGGCGGCAGGATAGGGGAGGCCGAGGTCGAGGCGCTCCATGCCGAGCCGCTGCGCGACCCACTCGGCGATGCCGTGAACGGTCCGGAACGGTGACAGCGACGGCCACGGATTGCCGATGAGCACGGCGGCCACCGGCAGGCCGACCCAGATCCCGATCCAGAGCAGCACCGCAGGGAGCTGCGTGATGTCGCCGACCGTGTAGGCGACCCAGATGGCCCCGAACCACCACACGAGCCCGAGGACGGCGAGGAAGCCGGAGAGCGTCCGCGAGGCGAGCTGCGGCACCGCCCAGCGGCGGTACTGGGGGTTGGCGGTCGCGGGCCGGACGAGGACGATCGAGACCACGAACGAGGCCGCCACGGCGATCGCAGCCCCGCCCAGGTAGAGCCAGCGCGGGACCGGGAGCTGGAACGAGCTGCTGATCGCGTGAGCGGCCGCGATGCCGGGGATGAGCGCGAGCCCCACCCCGATGAGCGCTGCACGCCAGCGCCGTCGCAGCGCGCTACTGCTCATGGACGGTCAACACGCCGGCGCCGACGCCGGTCGAGGCGTCGCGTGGAGCTCGATCACGATGTGGCCGGGATGGATGGCCTTGAACGCGAGCGTCGCATCGGTCCCGGCGGTGACGGACGTTGCCTGTGCCAGGTCGTCAGAGCCGTGGATGTGGAGGATGCCATCGGCATGCACGGTGACCGCGATGGTGACCTGCTGGTCGCGACAGACGTCGATGGTCTGCGGGTCGAGCTTTGCGTTCGCCTGGAGCGTGACGGTCCGCTCCACGCTGGTCGCGCCACAGTCGGACGGGGCGTCGGCCGCCGCGGAGCCGGCGGTCATCACGACCGCAACGATGGCAGCCGCGGCGCGCGCCAGAACCGATGGGGGAAGGGACACGACGGGTGGATGCCTCCGATGCGGGACGCGCGGGGTGGCGCCCGAGCGCCGTCTAGGCTAGCGGAGGTCGCGCCGGGTCGCAGGCCGCTCGGCCCCGGCCCATCCTGTGGGCGGGCGGTGGCCACCAGCCGTTCGGGGGTCCGGCCCGTGACCGGGGCCACCGCACGTCCGCGTCAGTCGACCGGATGGGCGACGTTGTCCTCTTCGCCGATCTCGATGCCGTGCCGCTTCGCGGCAGCCACGATCTTCCTGCGTGCCGCCTCCTTTGCCGACTTTGACTCGAAATCGGTCTGGTTGAAGCGCGCCATCGCGTTGCGCACGTGCGACTCGTCGTTGAGCGGGAGGTGCTCGCCGCCCTTGCTGTCGACGTGGGCGAACTGGTCCTTGCGGAGGTCGTCGCGCTGCTTGGTGCTGAGCTCTGCCATCGGTCTGTCGTCTCCTCGCGCGGTTGGTCCTGACCGACGCCTCCGCAGAACGCGTGCCGACGCTGGCCATTCCTGCTCGTGGGACTCGCCGTGCGGCGCGGCGTCGCTGCGCCGCCATCGGCTTAGTCCTCGGCGAAGAACGGGTCGTCGCCGTAAAGGTCGAGCCAGCGACGGCGCATGAGGCGGATGGTGGCCAGCACCGCGGCGGGCGGCGTTCCGGCCGGCAGCAGGGCGGCGATCGCGTCACGCACCTGCTCGCTGCCCTCGATGTTGAGCAGGGCGAGGTAGTCCGCGACCCGGCGAGCCGGCGACTTCCCCTCCGCGCGCATGCGGACCAGAACGTCCGCCTCGTGGTCGAGGCCGCCGGCAAGCTCGGCTGTCGGGCGCTCGACCTCGGCCAGCAGCGCCGGGATGTGCTCGAGGCGTGGATCCGAGTACGCCCAGCGCACGAAGCTGTCCATCGGGCCGGGCGTTCGCTCATGGTGCTTGGCGTGGAACGCCTTGAGGTAGTGCTGCCGCTCCGACTCGGTTCGGGTGAGCGCGATCTGGGCGATGTGGCGCATCTCCGGCGTCCAGCGCCGGAGGCTTTCGACGAACTGGCGGAGGGTGAGCGAGCCAGCCGGCTGGGGCTGGAACTTGTGTTCGTGAACGTGCTGCACGGGACGCCTATACTACCGGCCGTGCGCCCCCAGCCACGCCGGCTGCGCCACGCCGGCACCCTTCGCCGCGCCCGCCCCGGGGTCGCCCGTTGCCCCCGCGATCCCGCCGCATGCGTCGACTGATCCGTCTGCTCGCCGCCCTCGGCGGCACACTTCTCGTGCTGGCCGCGCTCCTGCCGCGCGACGCCGCCCGGGGCGCCGGCACCCCCCTCCGCTACCTCGGCGGTGAGGTCGGCAGCCTCGACCCCGCGTTCATCGCTGATGCCTCGGACGTGCAGCTGCTCCTCCAGCTGTACGCCGGCCTGACGCGGCTCGACGAGAACGGACGGGTCTACCCCTCGCTCGCCGATCACTGGACGCTCAGCGATGACGGCCTCACCTACACGTTCACCCTGCGCGACGGCCTCACCTTCTCCGACGGCAGCCCGCTGGAGGCCGCTGACATTCGTCGCTCCTGGCTGCGCCTGCTCGATCCCGACACCCATTCCACCGCGCCGGGGATGCTTGCCGACATTCGCGGCGCCGCCGAGCGACTGGCCGGCGGCAGCGCGGATGGGGTGGGGGTCACGGCACCCGATGCCCGCACGCTCACGGTCGAGCTGACCCATCCGGCGGCGTACTTCACCTCGATCACCGCCACGCCGGCCACGTTCGTGGTGCCGCACGCGGCGACGGCCGCGCGTGACTGGCAGACGGTCGATCGCTTCGTCGGATCCGGCCCCTACGTCGCTGCGCAGATGGATGGGCAGGACCTCGTGCTGCGGGCGAACGACCGGTACGTGGGCGGCGCACCGCCGATCGCCGAGGTGCGCTGGGTCGGTCGGCTCGACGGCGACGTGCCGACCGCCTTCGCCGATGGCATGCTCGATCTCGCCGGCATCGGCTCGATCGACGCATCGTGGATCAGCTACGACCGCGACCTCGGCCCCCGGCTCCACCGCGGCGCAGCGCTGTCGGTCCAGTACTTCGCCTTCGACACTACCCGGCCGCCGTTCGACGATGCCCGCGTCCGCCGCGCCTTCGCATTGGCGCTCGACCGGCCGCGGCTCGTCGAGCAGTCGGCGGGCACCGGTGCGCGGGCGGCGGGCAGCGTCGTCCCGCCCGCGCTGTGGCCGAGCGACACGTTCGGCGTGCCCGCTGCGGCGCAGCTCGACGAGGCGCGACGCCTCCTGTCCGAGGCCGGCTACGCCGACCCGGCGAAGCTCGGGACGGTCACCGTCAACGGCACGGGCCTCGATGTCGATCCGGCGGTCGCGATCTGGCGCGAGCAGCTGGGCGTCGAGATCACCGTCGAGGTCATGGACTTCAGCGACTACCTCGTCCTCCTCCGGCAGCGGCCGCCTCAGATCTACACGATCAACTGGATTGCCGACTACCCGTCGCCGCAGGCGTTGTACGGCCTGCTCCTCCTGCCGGGCGCGCCTGACAACGACGGTGGGTGGAGCGACCAGGAGTTCGTCGACCTTCTCCGCACGGCCGCCGCGGCCGAGAAGCCCGGGGCCCAGGCGACAGCCTACGAGGCAGTCGACGCGCGCGTCCGGGGAGAGGCGCCGCTCATCGCGTGGGCGTACGACGAGAACTGGTGGCTCGTGCGGGGCGGCCTGCGCGGCACCGGGCAGCTGACCATCGGCCTGCTCGACTTCGGCAGGGTGTCATGGGACGGCTAGGCCCATGGCGGCCGCTCGCCGCCATCGCGGTCATGGCAATGGCGCTGACCGTGGCGGTCCCGCTCCCCGCGGCCGCGATCTCTGCGTTTTTCGAGAACATGACGGCCGACTCCACGTACGACGTCGAGCTGACGTTCGACGTCGACCTCCCCGGAGGCGCGCCGGACCGCCTCGAGATCCTCCTCGACTTCATGGGCTCCACCTCGACCTTCGTGGCGCCGGTCGACGTCAGCGGCGCGCACGCGAGGTATCGCTGGGATGCGTCGCGCAACCATCTCACGCCGAACACGCGCGTGACGTACCGCTGGCGGGCGACGGTCGGCACTCGGCAGACCGTGAGCGCCGCAGCGGCCTTCCTCTATGACGACGACCGGAGCGGCCTCGACTGGCAGACCGCGGGCATCGGACAGGCGACCGTCCACTGGTACGGGGGCGCCGAGGCACAGGCCCGCCGCTTCGGCGCGCTGACCGCTGACGGCGCCGTGCGGGCCGAGGCGACGCTGGGCCACGACCTGGCCGGGCCGATCGATATCTTCGTGTATGACAGCCAGCAGGACTTCTTCGGGGCCCTCGGTCCCGGAGCGCGTGAGTGGACGGGCGCCGCCGCGTTCCCGGACATTCGCTCGGTGTTCATGTGGCTCGGCGGCGGAGCGCAGGACTACCTCGAGACGACGCTCGTCCACGAGGTCACGCACGTCATCTTCGCCGACGCCACCGATAATCCATTTCATGCGCCGGCGACGTGGGTCAACGAGGGGTTCGCGCGATGGTCCGAGCAGAAGGTCGATGCGGAGCGCTCCCTCGTCAGCTTCGAGGCGGGGAACGGGCTGTTCGCGTTTCCCGCACTCATTGGGCAGTTCCCCATCGGCGAGCGGGGTGCGCGGCTCGCCTACGCCCAGGGGGCCGTGATGATCGACATGCTCGTCCAGGGCTACGGACCGGAGGCGATCGCCCGCATGACCGCGGCGTACCGCGCTGGCGCGACCGATGACGAGGCGCTCGCCGCAGCAAGCGGAACGTCGGCTGATGCGCTGTACGCCGCCTTCTTCGACGCCTTCGCGGTCAGCGAGCCACAGCCGGTGTCGCCGGCGCCGATCGGCGATTCCGACGTGTCGGTGCCCGGCAGCTCGGGAGCGCCGCTGTCGAGCGGCGCGGTCGGCTCCCCGGCTGGATCGGGCGGCGAGTCGGGGACCGTGCCACTCGTCCTTGTCGGCGTGCTCGCGGTGGTCGCGATAGGCGGCACCATCTGGGTCATGCGGCGCGCGAACGATCGCGGACGGGCGCTGTGAGCAGCCAGGCGATGGGACGGGAGCCCGCGGCACCGTCGCGGCGGCGCCTGTCGACCCGCACGCAGTGGACGCTGAGCGTCGCCATGGCGCTCGCCATCGTCGGGTTCGTGGGAGCGGCGCAGTGGAACTCATCGGTCCAGCGCACCGCCTTCACGACGTCCGCGCAGCAGGTGCTCGCCAACCAGGTGACGCAGCTCGAGACCGAGCAGGACGCGCTCCAGGCGCGGATCGAGCAGACGAACGGCAAGATCGAGAGCTACCAGAAGTCGGCGGCGGGGTCCGAGGCTGACCTGACCCAGCTCAATGCCCACCTCGCCGCCGCCCGCGCGGCAGCGGGACTCACGCGCGTCCACGGCTCCGGCGTCCGCATCGAGATCGCCGACTCGCTGCGCCAGGTCCCGCCCGGCGAGTCGCCGGCCAACTACCTCGTGCTGGCGGAGGACCTCCGCGCGATCGTGGTCGCGCTGTGGGCGAGTGGCGCGGAGGCCATCAGCATCAACACCTACCGCGTCGTCTCGAGCACCTCCATCCGCGCGGTCGGCAACCCGGTGCTCATCAACGACCAGTATGCGCAGCCGCCGTTCGTCATCGAGGCGATCGGTCCCCGTGACCAGCTCTCGCAGTTTGAGAGCCAGTCGGCGTTCCTCTCGACCGTCCAGCGGCGGATCGATGCCTTCGGCCTCGAGTACGCCTGGGCACCGCTCGACGACATCACCCTCGAGGCGTTCGTCGGCGTTCCGAGCTTCCGCGAGGGCGTGCCCGTTCGCCCCACGGGGACGCCCTGATGCGCGGCCGGCTCGCGCAGCTCAGCATGTTCGGGGTGGCGGTGCTCATCGGGCTGCTCCTCGTCGGCCAGCTCCGGAGCCAGCAGCGCCCCGTCGAGCTGCGGACACTGACGCCTCAGGAACTCTCGGGCCTGGTCCAGAGCCTGAGCCAGCGCAACCGGGAGCTCCAGACGGCGCTCACCGCGCAGCTCGGCCAGCTCAACAGCTATGAGCGCACCGACGTCGAGGGCCGCAGCCAGCTCGAGCTCGGGCAGCAGGAGGTGCTGACCCTCAACGCATTCGCCGGCCTCGGCGCGGTCCAGGGCCGCGGGGTGGTCATCAACGTCCAGGGCTTCCTCGACTGGATCGCGGTCAACGACCTGCTCAACGAGCTCCGAAACTCGCGGGCCGAGGCGATCGCGCTCGACGGGCTGCGCATCACCGCCCGCTCCGTTGCGGTGCAGGGCGTCGACGGGGTGATGATCGACGGCCAGACGATCGGCAGCTCGTTCGAGGTCTCTGCCATTGGCGAGCCGGATGCGCTGACCAGCGCGATCACCGGCCCAGGCGGCCTGAAGAGCCAGCTCGAGCTCTACGCACAGGCGACACTGACGATTCACGAGATGGCGAGCGTCCTCGTGCCGGCGACCCAGCGCGACCTCGGATTCACCGTCGCGCAGCCGGTGGAATAGGAGGGTGCAGATGAGGGACCGATGGACGACCTGATCGAACGGGCACTCGACGCCGCCGTTCGCGGCGGCGCGCAGTACGCGGATGTGCGCGTCGTCGATCGCGAGGCCGAGACGCTCGCCGTGAAGAACGGCGTGCTCGAGGCCGCGACGGCAACGCATTCCCGCGGCTTCGGCGTGCGGGTGCTGCGGGACGGTGCCTGGGGCTTCTCGTCGAGCTCGCTCATGGAGCCCGACGAGATCGTGCGCGTGGCGCGCGAGGCGCTCGCCATCGCTGCCGCCTCGGCGCTCGCGGGACGGGAGCCAGTCGAGCTCGACGACACGCCGCCGGCCGTCGCCGAGTGGACGTCGCCGCATGGCGAGGACCCGTTCGCGGTCTCGATCGACGAGAAGCTGCGCATCCTGTTCGAGGCTGATGCGGCGATGGGCCGCGTCGACGGCATCGCAGTTCGCGAGGGCACCATCGAGTCGGGCCGCGAACGGAAGACCTTCGCCTCGAGCGAGGGCGCGCGGATCGAGCAGGAGATCATCGAGTCGGGGGCCGGCATCGAGGCCACCGCGGTGAACGACGACGAGTCGCAGTCGCGCTCGTTCCCGAACTCCGCGGGCGGGCAGATGGTGACCGGCGGCTTCGAGGTCGTCCGCGGCATGCGGCTGGCCGAGAATGCGCAGCGGATCGCCGAGGAGGCGGTCGCCCTGCTTGACGCGCCGCAGTGCCCGTCCGGCGAGATGACGATCATCATCGACTCCAGCCAGATGGGCCTCCAGGTGCACGAGTCCTGCGGCCACCCCATCGAGCTCGACCGGGTGCTCGGCATGGAGGCGAGCTTCGCCGGTACGAGCTTCCTCACCCTCGACAAGCTCGGGACGCTCCGTTACGGCAGTGACGAAGTGAACATCGACGCCGATGCCACCGTGCCCGGCGGCCTCGGTACGTTCGGCTTCGACGACGAGGGCGTGCCGGCGCAGAACGTGCCGATCGTGGCGACCGGCGAGTTCGTCGGCTACCTGACCAGCCGCGAGACGGCACCGATCATCGGTCGCCGCAGCATGGGCTCCAGCCGCGCCTGGGGCTGGAATCGGATCCCGATCATCCGCATGACGAACATCAACCTGCGCCCGGGGAATGCCGGCACGCTCGAGGATCTCATCGCCGACACCGGCGACGGCATCTACGTCGAGACCAACAAGAGCTGGAGCATCGACGACCGGCGCCTGAACTTCCAGTTCGGCACCCAGGCTGGCTGGCTCATCAAGAACGGCAGGCGGACGCAGCTCGTCAAGAACCCCACCTACACCGGCGTCACGCCGCAGTTCTGGGGGAGCTGCGACGCTGTCTGCGGGCCGTCCGAGTGGACGATGTGGGGGCTGCCGAACTGCGGCAAGGGCGAGCCGATGCAGACCGGGCACGTCGGCCACGGAGCCGCGCCCGCGCGCTTCCGCAACGTGCGGGTGGGAGTGGGTTCGTGGTGAGGGAGCTTCACGACCAGAAGCGCATCGACGCCCTGCTCGACCACGCGCTGGGCGCGATCGATGGCGGAGACGCGGAGGCGACCTACCTCGCCGCCGATTCCGCGCTCACCCGCTTCGCGATGTCGAGGATCCACCAGAACGTCGCCGAGCATGACGCGACCCTGCGTCTGCGCCTCGTGCGCCACGGGCGCACCGGCGTGGCGGACACGAACCGTCTCGACGACGCCGGCCTCCGCGAGGTCGTCGAGCGCGCGTCCTCGATTCGTGACCGCGCCGCCGTGAATCCGGAGCAGGCTCCGCTCGCCACGCCGAACGGCGCAAGGGATGGCGCGGCCGGCTTCATCGAGGCCACCGCGCTGGCCGATCCGGAGCTCCGGGCCGCCGGTGCCGGGGCGGTCATCGCCGCCGGCGAGGCGGCGAGGCTCGACGTCGCGGGAGCGTTCACCACGGAGACGACCACCATCGCGGTCGCCAACACCGCCGGGCTGCGCGGACACCAGACCGGGACGCAGGCCAAGCTGCTCACGGTGATGATGGGCGCCGGCGGCGCATCGGGCTATGCGCAGGCGTTCGGGACCGATGTGCGCGCGATCGATGCCGGCAGCGTCGGCGAGGAGGCCGCCGACCGGGCGCGTCGCTCCGTCGACGCTCGAACCCTCGAGGCGGGCACCTACGAAGTCGTCCTCGATCCATACGCGGTGTCCACCCTGCTCGAGTACCTCTCCCTGGTGGGCTTCTCGGCGCTGGCCGTCCAGGAGGGGCGCTCGTTCATGGAGCTCGGCCGCACGGTCATGGGTGAGAACGTCACGATCTGGGACGACGGTTGCGATCCCTCGGGCATCCCAACGATGATCGACTTCGAGGGCGTCACCAAGCGACGGGTCGAGCTCATCACCGCCGGCGTCGCGACCGGCCTGGTCCACGACACCGCCACCGCGCATCGCGCGGGCGTCGCCTCCACCGGCCACGGGTTGCCGCAGCCGAACACGTGGGGGCCGATCGCCTGGAACCTGTTCATGGCACCCGGCTCGTCGACGCGCGAGGCAATGGTCGGCAGCATGAAGCGTGGCCTCTGGATCACCCGCTTCCACTACGTGAACATCGTGCATCCCAAGAAGGGGATCCTGACCGGCATGACGAAGGACGGGACGTTCCTCGTGGAGGATGGCCGGGTCGTTGGGCCGGTGCGGAACCTGCGATTCACCCAGTCGATTCCCGAGGCCTTCAGCGCGATCGATGCCATCAGCGCCGAGACGCAGCTCGTCGGCGCCGAGTACACCGGGATCAACGCCCGGGTGCCGGCGCTCAAGCTGCGGGCCTTCGCGTTCACCGGCACCACGAGCGCCGAGGGGCACGGGTAGGCGTGGCGGCGGTCGAACTGGCGATGGGGCACGTGGTGCGGCTTCGAAAGCCACACCCGTGCGGCAGCCATGAATGGACGGTGGTGCGGCTCGGCGCCGACATCGGCCTGGTATGTGGCGGCTGTGGGCACCGCATCCTCATGGACCGCCTCGACGTTGAGCGGCGCTTCATCAGCCACGTGTCGCGCGGCGCGGACGCCGACGCGACGGAACGGGCACCCTAGAACGCCGATGGAACAGGACTTCAGCCAGGACCTCGGCAGCCAGGATCTCTCCGGCGCCGGCGGCGTGCTGCGCAACAAGCACTTCCTGGCCCTCTGGTCGGCGCAGGTGCTCAGCCAGCTGGCGAGCAACATGGTCCTCGCCGCTCTCATGTCGATCGTCTACGGCGCGACCGGCTCGAACACAGCGAACGCGCTGCTGATCCTGACCTTCCTCGTCCCGGCGGTTATCTTCAGCGCCATTGCCGGCGTCATCGTCGAGCGCGCCGACGCGCGGATCATCATGCTCGCCAGCAACGTGCTGCGTGCCGCCGGCACGATCCTGTTCATCTTCGTGGGAGCCGACAAGGCGACCGCCAGCGTGCCGCTCATCCTCGGCATCAACCTTTTCATCGCCAGCGTCACCGCCTTCTTCGCCCCGGCCGAGCTGACCGCCCTGCCCCGGCTCGTGCCCCGGCACCAGCTCATGGCCGCAAACTCGATCTTCGTCCTCACCATCAACGCCACGTTCGCGATCGGCTTCGGATTCCTCGGCCCGCTGCTGCTGACGACCACCGGGAACGCGGTCGCGGTCTACCTCGTCGTGGCCGTGATGTTCGGCCTCGCCGCGGCCGTCATCGTTCCGCTCGCCGCCGTGCCGCCGGAGCAGGATCGGCGCAGCGGCGCCAACGCGGCCGGCCGTGCGCTGCGCGAGCTCGGCGGCCAACTCGTCGAGGGCATGGCCTTCGTCCGCGACACGCCGCGCATCGCGTGGAACCTCGTCTACCTGGGCATCGCGGCGAGCCTCATCGGGGTCATGGGCGCCATCGGTCCCGGCTTCGCCAAGGAGATCCTCCGCCTTTCCGAGGAGGACTTCTTCTTCATCATGGGTCCTGCCGGACTCGGGGCGGTGCTCGGCATCCTGTTCCTGAACGCCTATGGGCGGGGCGCGCCGAAGCGGCTCGTCATCGACATCGGGCTGGTGGCGATGGGCGTCACCCTGATCGCCCTGGCGGTCGTGAAGCCGGTCACTTTGCTCCTCCAGCCGGCGATGGGCACCCTCGAGGCGAACCTGCCGACCCTCCTCGCTCCCATCGTCTCGCTGATCGCGATCGTCGTGGTCATCGCCATCACCGCCGGCGTGGAGTACGCGTTCGTCGCCATTCCGTCGCAGACCGCGCTCCAGGAGGAGCTGCCGGCGGACGTTCGGGGTCGGATCTTCGGCATCCTCAACATGCTGCTATCGGTCGCCTCGTTCCTGCCGGTCATCGCGGCGCCCGCGATCGCCGATGTGGTCAACCTGGCGCTGCCCGGCAACGGCATCCCGATCGTGATGGGCCTGCTCGGCATCGGCACGCTCGTCGCCGGCGCCTTGTCGTGGCGCCGCAACCGGTCGGAGGGGCTCCACCAGCACGACCTCGGGGCACCGGCCTCCGGCGCGCGGGCCGTCGTGGAGCCCGCTCCCGGCGTCCCGGCCGACCCGGAGCTGGGCGGACCCGGCGGTCGGCCACCGCATGGTGGCCATCGACGACGCCGCCGCCAGCCGCCGCTCGACGCCGATGAGGACTAGGGTCCTCGCCGCCGCCCTGCTCGCCATCTCGGCATTCATCGCCCTGCTCGCCGTCGCGAGCACCGTCGTTGCCCGGCTCCTGCAGCTCGCGATCGCGATCTCGATGGTCTACGTCGCGTGGCTGGGCTGGCGGGGCGGGCGCGTCATGCGGCAGGCGCTCGGCACGCCGGCGCGTGGGCCCCTCCCCGAGCCCCTGCCGCGGGTGAGCGTCGTGGTCGCCGCCCGGGACGAGGCGCCGGTCATCGAGCGCGTGGTGACCGATCTCCTCGCCCAGGAGTACGGGACGGTGGGGGATCGCAGCTTCGAGATCCTCGTCCTCGACGACGGCTCGACCGACGGCACCGGGCATTGCGCCGCGCTCCTGGCTGCCGAGCATCCCGACCGGTTGCGCGTCGTGCGCCGCGAGCCCGGGCACGAGGCCCGCACCAAGGGAGCGGCGCTCGCCTTCGCGGACCCGTACCTGCGGGGCGAGGTGATCGTGGCCGTCGACGCCGACGCGCGCCTGCGCCGCGACTTCCTGGCGCGCGCGGTGCGCGCGTGGCAGCGCGATCGCGACGCGGCCGCGCTCCAGGTTCAGCGCCGCTCCTCGAACGCCGCTCACTCGTGGCTGGGCGCGGCGCAGGACGAGGAGCAGCTGATGGACATGGCCAGCCAGTGCGGCCGATGGGCGACGGACGGCACGGCCGAGCTGCGCGGGAACGGGATGTTCGTGCGGCGCGCGGCCATCGACGCGGCGGGTGGCTGGTCGGCCACCGCGCTCACCGAGGACCTCGACCTCTCCACCCGGCTCGGGGTCGTCGGGGAGCACGTGACCCTCGCCCCGGAGGTGGTCGTCGAAGAGGAGGCGGTGACGCGGCTGCCCGAGCTGTGGCATCAGCGCATGCGATGGGCCGAGGGGAGCCTGCGCCGACTCATCGACCACGGCCCGCGGCTCCTGCTCGGGCCACTGCCCCTCGACCGCAAGCTCGACTTCCTCTCGTTCGCGGGGGAGTTCGCCATCCCGCCGCTCTTCGTGGCCTCGATCGTCGTGAGCGTGCTGACCGCCGTCCTGCCGGTGGGCGCCGACTGGACGGTGCCGCTCAGCCTGTTCATCGGGTACGGACTGGGGACATTCCTCCTCGCCGCCGCGGGGCTCTCGGCCCACGGTGTCGGCGGCTGGCAGCTCGTCGCGCGCAGCCTCCGTGGCTCGCTCTTCCTCTCCCATTGGCTGCTCGTGGTGCCGGTCGCGCTCGGCAAGATCGCCCTGCTGCCCCGGACGCGGCATTTCCGGAAGACGCCACGGATGGACCGATGACCCTGCCGCGCGCCGAGCTCGTGCTGTGCGGCCAGGTCGCGGTCGCGTTCGCGCCGGACAGGGCTGTGACCGCGGAGGCGATCGGCATCGCGCGCGGGCGTATCGTGGCGGTCGGGGAGCGGCGCGACCTGGTTGCCGACGCCGCGCCGGGCAGTCGCGTGATCGATGCCGGGGATGCCGCGATCATCCCGGGCATTCACGACTTCCATCTCCATCTCACCGGCATGGCCCGCGCGCGGCGCGAGGTCGACCTGTCGCTCGCGGATGAGCTCACGACGGTCGTCGAGGCCCTCCACGCGGCCGCTGAGCGCCTGCCGCCGGGGGCGTGGCTGACCGGCGGGCGCTGGCACGCGGCCGCCCTTGATGGGGACCTCGACCAGCTGCGGCACGCGGTGGCGGAGCGGCCGGCGTACCTCGTCGCCCACGATGGCCATTCGGCGTGGGCCTCGCCGGCGGCCCTCACCGCCGCGGGGATCGGCCCGTCGGTGCCCGACCCGCCCGGCGGCCGCGTCGAGCGCGATGCGCGCGGGGCGCCGACCGGGATCCTCCGTGAGCGCGCGATACTGCCGATCGCCCATCGCGCCGAGCGGCTGGAGGGCGAGGGGCTGGCCGCCGCGATCGGCGAGACGGTCGACGAGCTGCTGGGCTGGGGGATCACCGGCGCCACCGATGCTGGCGACTACGATGCCGAGCGCGGCATCGACACGCACGGCGAGCTCGGGGAGAGCTTCTCTCGCGCCTGGGAGGCGCGCCCGCGGATCGACGGCCGGCTGCGCCTGACCCTCGACGTCCCCGCCGCGGCCATCGAGCAGGCCAGGCGCCGCGGATTCACGACCGGCATGCCGCTCGTCGGGACCGCCACCCTGCGCTTCGGATGGGCGAAGCTCTACGCCGACGGCACGCTGGGGTCGCGCACCGCGGCGCTCTTCGCTCCGCCGAGCTGCGACGAGGGCGCCGATCTCGGCATCCTGCGCCTCGCCCCCGACGAGCTGCTGGCGACGATCACCGCCGCGCACGAGGCGGGGATCGGGATCGCAGCCCACGCGATCGGGGATCGCGCGGCGGCAACGGTCCTCGACGCCTTCGCCGCTGCGCTCCCGCGGCCACCGGCGATCCCGCCGGATCGCCTCGAGCACGCCCAGCTGGTCCGTCCGGATGACCGGCGGCGCTTCGCGGAGCTCGATGTCACCGCCAGCGTCCAGCCGGTGCACCTGGTCAGCGATCGTGAGATGGCCGACGCGTGCTGGGGAGGGCGCATCGGGCACGCCTACGCGTACCGCGCGCTGGCGCATGCCGCCGCACGACTGGCGCTCGGGACCGATGCACCGGTCGAATCCGCTCATCCCTGGCGCAACCTCCACGCCGCCGTTCAGCGCCACGCTCCGGCCGATGGTCGGGACGCTTGGTCGCCCGCGGAGCGGCTGCCGGCGGCCACCGCGCTGGCGGCGATGACGCTCGGTCCGGGGCTGGCGATCGGGGCGACCGACGAAGGGCATCTCGCGCCCGGTGCGCGCGCCGACGTCGCGGTGCTGTCGTGCGACCTCGCGACCCTGCTCGCCGCGGACGAGCGGCTGGCCGCGGTGCGCTCGGAGCTGACGCTCGTCGATGGGCGGGAGGCGCATCGGTCCTGACCGGGCACGGAAGGGCATTGTACGGATGACGGTCGGCGAGTACGATGCGCCCCTCGGGGATCTAGGGGAGGAGGCACCAAGTGCCGAAGCAGAGCCGGAACACGCGGACGAACGAACAGGCGGCCATCCCGATCGGGGATGACACCGTCGCCATGGGTCCTGGGCCAGCAGGATCCCGAGACGCGACGCGCCTCGATTTCGGCCACTACGCCGGCCACACGATCGAGGACCTGGTCACGATCGACCCCGAATACCTGCACTGGCTCGCGCGCCACCCGTCCGGCGCCCGCTACCGCGCCGAGATCGGTCGCGTGCTCGGCTCGCCCCTGCGGTCCACCGAGTACTGAGCGCCGCCCTCCCGTCCTCGCGTCGCCTTCGAGGGCTCCTCCACCGCTTCCTGCCGGGCGGTGCCACGCTGCTCGCGGCCCTCACCTTCGGCGGCTATCTCGTGGGGCTCGGCCGCGATCGGCTCTTCGCGCGAACCTTCGGCGCCGGCACGGAGCTCGATGCCTACAACGCGGCGTTCGTGCTCCCGGAGCTGCTGCTCGACGTCCTCGTCGCGTCTGGCCTGGCGGCGCCGTTCATCCCGATCTTCCTCCAGCTGCGCAGCGATGGCGACGGCCACGAGGCCGACGCGTTTGCGCGCACCATCCTCACCGGCGCCGTGGCGGTCATGGGGGTGGCTGCCATCATCCTGTTCGTCTTCGCCGAGGCCACGACTGCCGTCATCGCCCCGGGCTTCCGCGGTGAGCAGCGCGCGCTGTACGCGTCGCTCTTCCGGGTGATGCTCGCCACCCCGATCCTCTTCGCCGCCTCGTTGACGCTTGGCGAGGTCCTGCTCGCCGAGCAGCGCTTCGCCTGGTACGGGCTCGCGCCGCTCCTCTATAACGGGGGCATCGTGGCCGGGACGCTGCTCTTCAGCAGCAGCATCGGGATCTTCGGCCCGGCCGTTGGCGCCGTCATCGGCGCCGCGTTGCACCTGGGGAGCCGGCTGATCGGCCTGCGCCGCAGCGCGTTCCGCATCGCTCTCGGATGGCGGTTCGGGACGCCAGCGGTGCGCGAGTTCGTGCGCCTCATGCTGCCAAAGATGGTGAGCCATCCCGTGGAGCCGATGACGTTCCTGTTCTTCACCGCGGTGGCCACCGGCCTGGCGGAGGGGAGCGTGTCGTCGGTAAGCTTTGCGCGCAACTTCCAGAGCGTCCCGGTCAGCGTGCTCGGGGTCGCCTTCGCGCTGGCCGCCTTTCCCGCGCTGTCCACGGCCCACGCCAGGGACGACCGGCGCGGCTTTCTCCGCGTCCTCGGCACGAAGCTGGCGAGCATCGCGCTCATCACCAGCGCGGCGGCCGTCGTTCTCGTCCTGCTCGGGAATCTGGCGATTCGCGCCTTCCTCGGCGGGGGAGCCTTCGACGCGGGGGATGTCGCGCGCACCTCGCTGGTCTTGGGCGCCTTCGCGGTCTCGATTCCGTTCGAGAGCGTGACCCACCTCCTGAGTCGCGCGATCTACGCAACCCGGCACACGCTGCTCCAGATGCTCGCCTCGCTCGCCGGCCTGGGCGTGACGGTGCTGGCCACCTGGCTGCTGCTCCCCGTACTCGAGGTCGTGGCCATCCCGATCGGCTTCGCGATCGGCCAGGTGGCGAAGGTCGCGCTCCTGGCGCTGGCGCTCGTGATCCGGCTCCGCGCGTGGTCAGCCGCGGGCTGAGACGGGGACGCGCGCCGTCACGCTCTCAGCCGGGCAGATCAGCGCGCGCGATGGTCGGGATGAGGACAACGAACTTGCCGTCGCGGCTCGGGTACGCGCCCTCCGGTCGCGTCCAGCCCGGGCCGATCGCCTCGTACGGTTGGGGGCCCCCGACCAGCGGCCAGTTGCGCTCCAGCTCGCGAAGGTCCTCGAAGTTGCCCGGCGGATCGGATGCGCCCCAGATCGAGGAGACGCGCGGGTACCACGGGTCGAGGATGTAGGCACCGGCGACGGTGGCATCGGTGAAGAAGGTCGGGTCGGCATCGGCTCGGTAGCCGCTCATCACCCACGTGTGGGCTCCCCACCAGGGGAACATGACGACCGGCATCTCGGTCTGCGAGATGGCGATCGCCGAGTCGCGCATGGCGTCGGTGTAGGAGTCGTACGCCCGCTCCTCGTAGCCCGGTGCGCCGTAGGCGGCGAGCGCCAGGCGGACGGCCGCCGGCCCCCAGCCCCCGTTATGGCTGTCGTCCCATGACTCCCACTCGCCGATCCGGTCGTGCAGCTCGGTCTGGAAGGCGTCCGTCGCGGTGCCCAGGCCCAGGATGGTGAGCGCGATCTGGGTGCCGGTGACCGCGCAGTCCTTGTTCGTGATCTGCGAGTGGAAGACGGCCTCCGCGTCCGGCGCGATGTTGACGTCGACCGGCTCGCGCCTCGGTGTCGGCGAGGGCGCCGGCGTCAGCCAGCCCTGGTGGGGCATCGACGGCTCCGGCGGCGTCGGGCTGGCGTTGGGGCGCGGGGTGATCACGACGGTTGCAACCGTCGGCCGATTCGGCGGCGGATCGACGAACGCCTCGATCCGCGCCACGAGCCGCTCCCAGCGGTCCCCCAGGCCGGCCGCGTTCGTGGCCACCGCGACGCCCCCGGCGCTCCCCAGCACCACGAGCGTGCTGAGGGTCATGGCGACAACCCGCGGGCCGCGGCGTGGTCGCCTGGTCGCTCCGCGTTCGGCGGGCGGTCGCTGTCGCATCCCGCTCATGGTCCGCGAGCGGAAGGGATGCCGCAACCCGCCGCATCGTCACGCGATCGGATGCGAGCGGTTGGAGAGGATGGTGCTGCGGGCGCCCGCGTCAGGCTCGGAGGACAGCTGCCAGGTTCAGCACGATGAGCGGCAGGGCAGTGAGCACGAAGGCCACGTCGAAGGCCTTCAATGGGGCGTTCGTGGTTCCACGCCAATTCAGGGCCTGGAATGCCGCGGCGTAGACGACCAGGCCCAGCCAGGCGCCGCCCACGAACGAGAGAATCGCAAAGCTCGAGATCGCGACCAGGCTGTAATGCCCGCGGATTCGCGCCACGGCGCTGGTAGCTGCGGGAGCGGTGAGCGGCCCTGAGCTGGCGGTGGTGGTCATGTGGCGTCTCTTCCCATCGATGAACAGGGAGGAGACTCTGTGCGACATGCGGCCCGCAGCGCGATAGTACTTTTCGTACCGATGCTGCGCGGGCGTCATCGGACCCGGAGACGGCCCGGTAGGATTGGGTTTGGGACCACCGCCGGCGTGCGGTCAGCGACGGCTGGCGTCGACCGCCGTACAATTCGCGCCGAACCGGTACACGGAGCAGAGATGGATCGACCGTCGATCTGGCTCGTGGATGACGATGAGCCGTTTCGCGAAGTCGCGCAGAGCATCGCTGACGATGCTGGGGTCCGGCTGCTCTGCATCACCCCGGCGGAGCTGAGTGCCGAAGAGACCGCCGACCTGCCACAGGGCGCCTTCCTGGACGGCGCGTTGCTCGATTCGTCGGCCGCGCGCTACCTCGCGAACATCAGCCGGCTCGTCATCTGCACGGCTCGCGACTTTCGAGAGATACCGGAGCCTTGGAGTCGGCACCCGAATGTCCGAGTGCTGCTCAAGCCGTTTGACCTCCCCAGATTCGAAGGTGCGCTGCGGTGGCTGGCGGGCGACGAGGGCGTCACGCCCTGGGAGGACGTCGAGAGACGAACGAGCTGACGGCTTCATGGTTGCACGATCGCCGTGAAGCTGATGGCTGCTATGATCGCGGCGTCTCACCCGATGAATACTGGCATGAGGCCTGTGCTCAACTGAGCACGACGGCGCGGGCGGCTAGCTCAGCTGGTTAGAGCACTTGCTTGACATGCAAGAGGTCACTGGTTCGAGTCCAGTGTCGCCCACCATCCACCGATTCCGTGCGCAGGATGTCCAGTAGACCCCGCATTCCGGATGATTGGCGTAGCACAGCGCTCCCTGACCGCATAACTGTCATCTGCGCGAGATCGGGTCGCGACCAGGCTTCAGCGTTCGGTGGACAGGATCTGCAGTTGGACCGAGGTTCGTGCAGGTTCGCGAAGTGCTTCATCAGGGTCGGGCCTCCAGGACCAGGTTGAACGGCGTCTCGGTGGCACGCCGGAAGTGCCGGAGTCCGGCCGTCTCGACGATCGCCCGAATCCGGGCCTCGCCTGCCTGGCCACCGAGCGCTGACTCGCCACCCTCGAACAGCGCGTGGAGCGCGTGGGGTGTGCAGTCGCGGCGCGCTTCGGGCAAGCATCCGGGTCGCGGACGGCCGGCGGACCGATCCTGCGCGAACCTACAGTCGCGGACTCCTTGGACACACTTGGCGCCACCGCTTACGAGCACTAGCAAGATCTTGGCTCGGAACGTTGCGCCAAGTGCGCGCGCATACGGGTGGTGGCGGGACAGCACTCGAATCGTCGGCAGCTAGCCCTCGTTCGCCGCGCCAACGCCCGGCGCCGAGGTGCGCATGAGCGCTGCGACGGCGGTCCCGATAGCCCCGCAGGCAGCAACGAGTGCGCCCACCAGGAAGGCGGCCGGGATGTTGGCGGCGTCCGCCACGAAGCCGAGCAGCACCGGGCCACCGCCGAAAGCGAGGTCCAGGAAGATGCTTACCGTCCCGAGCGCCGCGCCGCGCTCCGATGGTTGGACCCGCGCCACGATCGCGGTGAAGAACGCCGGTGTGACGAAGGCGACGCCAACGGCCATGATCGCCGCGCCGGCAACCAGCCCGGCGACGGTTGTCAAGGTCCCCGCCACGACCATGCCGGCCGCGATGAGTGCGAGCGCCAGCGCCGCTAGGGGATACGGTGGGACTCGGTCCGGGAGCCTGGCGAAGACGATCCGGCATCCGACGACCACCAGGCCGAACACCAGCAGCACCGGCCCCGAGCCGCCCATGTCGAGGTCGTCCCGCCCGTAGATGGCGACGAAGGCCAGGAAGCCGGCCATTGCGGCGACGCCGGTGAACAGCCCTAGCGACGGCCCGAGCACGCCGCGATGGATCAGCGTCCGATGGGACTCCATCGGCTCATGCGTTCCAGTCTCCGGGATGGTCAGGGCCAGCACTGCCGCTGCAGCCGCAAGCGCCGCCGCGCCGCTCCACACCAGCGTGAAGCCACCGATCGCCAGCAGCAGCTCGCCCGTCGACGGACCGAACGCGAGGCCCAGGTAGAGAGCCAGCGAGTTGAAGCTCAGCGCCTCGCCCGCGCGGTTCGGCGGCGCGAGATCGGCCAGGATGGCGAAGCCGGCCACGAAAAAGAGCGCCTCGGCGACGCCGAGCACCAGCCGGAGGCCGATGAGCACTGCGAGGTCCGCGGTGAGCGTGTGCGCCGCGATCGCAAGCGCGGCAAGCAGGGCGCCGGCGATAAACAGCGGCCGCCGCCCGCGCCGGTCGGCCAGGCGGCCCGTCCACAGCCGCAGAATGAGTGCCGTCACGCTGAACGCGCCGATCGTGACGCCGACGCCGACGGCATCGGCGCCCAGCGGCCCTCGTGCGAAGAGCGGCGTGATCTGGATCAGGATGCCAGCAGCGGTGAAGTAGGCGAGGTCCGCTGCCCCGAGGGCGATGAATGCCGGCGTGAACAGCCGGTCCTCCCCGGTCGCGCTGCTGCTCGGCAGGCTCATCGTGCCTCCAGCGTACGACATGCGATTGCCGGCCGTAGACATAGCTGAATGCTCAACCCATGAGATCGATCCCCGTCACCGAGCAGCGGCAGGGGGCAGCCTCTCCGACGATATGCCGAGCGTGTACCACCCTGGTTGGGCGGGAATGCTATGTCGACGAGGCGGCGATTCGGGACTCGCGATACATCAGTGTGACTTTGGCTTCGTCCGAGGTCGTTCGTGGCGACCCGGGGAAACCGCCGAAGGTCCATACGGGCGGGTCCCGACGAGAGTCGACCGCAAGACGGGGGCGTACCGCGTGGTCGCCGGTTCGACCCAGTCCGGTGCGTCCGCTGGATGGCCAAGATGGTTAACCTGAGCCATGCGAGCCCCGGACACCCACTACGCGAAGAGCGGCGACGTCAATATCGCTTACCAGGTAGTTGGTGATGGGCCACGCGACCTTGTCCTTGTCCCGGGCTTCGTCTCTCATCTCGACAATGACTGGGACGAGCCGCGCTCGGCGCACCTTCTCGAGCGAATCGCGTCATTCTCCAGGCTGATTCGATTCGACAAGCGTGGCACCGGTCTGTCAGATCGCCCGGGTGGACTTCCGGATCTTGAAACTCGCATAGACGACGTCCGCGCGGTCATGGACGCGGCTGCCTCTGAGCGCGCCGCGCTGTTCGGCTACTCCGAAGGCGGACCGATGAGCTGCCTCTTCGCGGCCACCCACCCGGATCGAACGACGGCGCTGGTGAGGTATCCCTGGCCGCGTTGCGTCTGGCACACCGAACCGACCGGATCAGAGCCTTTAGCGTGACCGTATAACTGAGGGGATTGCGCTCGGTATCCCACGCTTGTAGCAAGCGACCAGGCGGAAGTGCTTGACATGCAAGAGGTCACTGGTTCGAGTCCAGTGTCGCCCACCAACCCACCAATTCCACGCTCAAACTGACCGCATAACTGTGTCGCGGCACCTAGAGCCAGTGGACTACAGCGCTCCGTGACCGA
Source organism: Candidatus Limnocylindria bacterium (assembly GCA_038209995.1). GTDB lineage: Bacteria > Chloroflexota > Limnocylindria > QHBO01 > QHBO01 > JAICQM01. The sequence continues at coordinate 32,786 of JBBQXD010000024.1, forward strand.
AGACGGATGGGACGCCTGCTGCAGCCCACGTCGAATCCGGTATGCGGGACCAGCACTCGTCCAAAAGCCTCGATTCACGCTCGAATCGAGGCTTTTCGTGTCCGCGGAATCCGCCGTACCCTTACGGGATCCGAGAGCAGTCGGTCCATCTGAGAGCGGCTTCCTCCTGCATCGTCGTCCAAGGTGATCGCAGCCGGCAACGTCCGCCAGGGGATGGGCAGCAGCTTCGGACGAGCGGGGTGTGGGGGT
>JBBQXD010000025.1:0-24167 GCA_038209995.1 Candidatus Limnocylindria bacterium
GGGAACCATGTACACGCCCTCGGTGTCGGCGACCTTGCCGGCCAGCTTCTCGACGTCGGCCGAATTCGTGATCACCCGCAGGCCGTCACGGATCCACTGCACCGCCGCCCCGGCGATGAACACCGATCCCTCAAGGGCATAGGTCACCTTGCCGACATAGCCCCACGCGATGGTGGTCAGGAGCCCGTACTCCGACGGGACCGCCTTCTCGCCGGTGTTGATGAGCATGAACGCGCCGGTGCCGTAGGTCTGCTTCGCCATGCCGGGCTCGAAGCATGCCTGCCCGAACGTCGCCGCCTGCTGGTCACCGGCATCGCCGGCGATCTTGATGGGGGCGCCGAAGAACTTGGCCTCGGTCTCGCCGTAGACCTCGGATGAGGGGCGCGGGGTCGGCATCATCGCCCGCGGGATGCCCATCTCGGCGAGCAGCTCGTCATCCCAGTCCAGGGTGTGGATGTTGAAGACGAGCGTGCGGCTCGCGTTGCTGTAGTCGGTGACGTGGACCTTGCCGCCGGTGAGGCGCCAGATGAGGAACGTGTCGACGTTCCCGAACAGCACCTCGCCCCGCTGCGCCCGCTCGCGGGTGCCGGGATTGTTCTCGAGGATATGGCGGATCTTGGTGCCGGAGAAGTAGGCGTCGATCGGCAGTCCCGTCTTCTCGCGCACCTTGTCCTCGAGGCCCTTGGCCTTCAGCGAGTCGCAGTACGCGGCGGTGATCCGGCTCTGCCAGACGATCGCGTTCTGGACCGGCTTGCCGGTCGCCTTGTCCCAGACGACGGTCGTCTCGCGCTGGTTCGTGATCCCGATCGCGGCGATGTCGTCGGTCGTGGCACCCCCCTGCTCCATGGCCTGCTTCGCGACCGCAAGCTGCGAGTCCCAGATCGCCTCCGGGTCGTGCTCGACATGGCCGGGCGACGGATAGATCTGGGGGAATTCCTGGTTGGCCGTTGCGTGGATCGTGCCATCCTTGTTGAACAGGATCGCCCGCGACGAGGTGGTTCCCTGGTCGAGGGCGAGGACGTACTTGGCCATGTCGATCGCTGCCTTCCTTTCGTGGTCGGTCGCGTCTCGTCAGCCCGCCGCGACGGCGTCGCGGAGGGATTCGAAGAGGATCGTGGTTGAGGTCGCACCCGGGTCCTGGTGACCCATGGCGCGCTCGCCGAGATAGCTGGCGCGCCCCTTGCGCGCCACGAGTGGTGTCACACGGTCGCGGCCGATGGCGGCGGCCTGCGCGGCGGCGTCGAGCGCCGGACCGATGCCGTCGCCGCCCGCGGCGTCGAAGGCGTCGAGGGCCGGTGCCATGGCGTCGACCATCGTCTTGTCGTCGAGCTCGGCCTTGCCGCGCTGCTTGACGCCCTCGAGGCCGGCCCGCAGCGCGGTGCCGAGGCCCGTGGCGTCGGTCGTCGTATCGTCACCGAAGGCGGTGGCGAGCCGGAGGAAGAACGTGCCGTAGAGCGGCCCCGAGGCGCCACCCACCGTCGAGATGAGCGTCATCCCGACGAGCTTCGCGGCCGCGCCGAGCGTGTCGGCATCACCTCCGTCGAGCTTGGCGCGCACGGCGGTGAAGCCGCGGTCCATGTTGATCCCGTGGTCGGCGTCACCGATGGCCGAGTCGAGCTGCGTGAGCTCGTCGCGCCGGTCGTGGAGCCGATCCGCGAAGGTCATCACGAACCGTGTGAAGGCGGCCCCGTCGAAGTCGCTCATCAACGGCGCTCAGGCGCCCCAGCGCAGGGCCGCGGTATGGACCGGCGCGTCCCATAGCCGGATCATCTCGTCGTCGAGCTTGAGGAGGGTGACGGAGCAGCCCGCCATCTCGAGCGAGGTGATGTAGCTGCCGACGAGGTTGCGAGCGATCGTCACGCCGCGCTCGGCGCACATCTGCGCCACCTTGTTGTAGACCACGTAGAGCTCGATGAGCGGCGTGCCACCCATGCCGTTCACGAAGGCAAGGGCGCGATCGCCCTTCGTGAAGCCGCCGTCGTCGAGGATCGGGCCCATGAGCGCCTCGGTGATCTCGTCGGCGCTGCCCAGCTTGCGGCGCTCTCGCCCCGGCTCGCCGTGGATGCCGATCCCGATCTCCATCTCGTCGTCGCCGATCTCGAAGGTCGGCTTGCCGGCGGCCGGGACGGTGCTGCTGGTGAGCGCCATGCCCATGCTGCGCACGTTGTCCTGGACCCGCTGGCAGAGGGCGGTCACCGCGGCGAGGTCCTTCCCCTCCTCGGCGGCGGCCCCGACGATCTTCTCGGCGAGCACCGTGCCACCGACGCCGCGCCGCCCCGCGGTGTAGAGGCTGTCCTGGACGGCGACGTCATCGGCGATGACGACCGAGGTGACCTCGATCCCCTCCGCCTGCGCGAGCTCGGCGGCGAGCTCGAAGTTCATGATGTCGCCGGTGTAGTTCTTCACGATGTGGAGGACGCCGGCACCACCGTCGACCGCCTTCGTGGCGGCCAGCATCTGGTCCGGCACCGGGGAGGTGAACACTGCCCCCGGGCAGGCCGCGTCGAGCATTCCCATGCCCACGAACCCGCCGTGCATCGGCTCGTGCCCGGAGCCGCCCCCGGAGATGACGCCGACCTTGCCCCGGCGGGGCGCATCGGCCCGCACCACGACGTTCGGCTCGATGACCTTGATCAGGTCGCCGTGCGCCGCGACCATGCCGGCCAGCGCCTCGTCGACCACGTTGTCGGGTGCGTTGATGAGCTTCTTCATCGATCGACAGCTCCTTCCTCGGCCGCCGCGTGCGGGACCGATACGAACGCGGCGGGCACAGGTCCCGCCGCGTCCGACGCCTCCGTGGCGCGTTACGCCATGAGGTAGTTCGTGAAGATCGCGTTGTACGCGACCGCCCCGAGGACGCCGCCGATGATCGGCCCGACCACGGGAATCCAGCTGTAGCTCCAGTCGGAGTCGCCCTTGCCGGCGATCGGCAGCAGCGCGTGCGCGATGCGTGGACCCAGGTCACGGGCGGGATTGATGGCATATCCGGTCGGTCCGCCGAGCGAGAGGCCAATGGCCCACACCAGGAAGCCGACGAGGAGTGCCGCCAGACCGGCACCGAGCTCGTTCGAGGTGATCGCAAGCACGCCGAAGACGAGCATGAAGGTACCGATGATCTCGCTGACGAGGTTGGCCGCCGTGTTCCGCACCGCGGGGCCGGTCGAGAAGACCGCGAGCTTGAGGCCCGGGTCCTCGGTGATCGACCAGTGCGGCAGGTAATGGAGCCAGACGATCACGGCACCCAGGAAGGCGCCGACGAATTCGCCGATCAGGTACCACGGCACAAGACCCCATTCGGTCTTGCCGATGGACGCCAGGCCGATGGTGACCGCCGGGTTCAGATGCGCCCCGGTCAGCCCCCCGATCGCGTAGACACCCACCGCGACGGCGAGTGCCCATCCGGTGGTGATGACGATCCAGCCCGCGTTCTGGGCCTTTGATCGTGTCAGGAGAACACCGGCGACGACGCCGTCGCCAAGGATGATCAGGATCGCGGTGCCGACAATCTCGGCGAGCATGATCTGAAAGCCGTCGGTCAGCATGCCCATTCCCTCGTACGTGCGGTGAGGCTCGGTTCGGCGATGACGCGCGCAGGCGCGCGGATCGGCCCATCAGGTCGCATCAATCGGCCGCGAGGCACCTCCTCCGCGCGCGCGGCGCGCCGGCCCATGGACCGGATCGATCAGTCGTGGTCGTGATCGTGGTCGTGCCCGTGGTCATGCTCGTCATCACGCTCCTGGCCCTCGGCGAAGTCGCCGTGGGTGGGCAGTGCGTGGGTGTGCGGCAGGTCTTCCTGCCCCTCGGCGAAGTCGCCGCGTCGGACGTCGTCGGACGCGTGCCCCTCGTCCTCCTGTCCTTCGGCGAAATCTCCCCGGTGCTCAGCATCCGGCGTCGGAGTCTCCTCCTCCTCCTGGCCGGTGCTGAAGCGCCCCTGCGTGTCGTCGTGGTGCCCCACTGACGATCCTCCGTGCGGTTGTCGGCCACCTATTGTCGCTCCCCGCGCAAGGGCCATGTGGCCCCCCGCCGCGCGAGCCCCGGGCTCAGGTACGGGGCGTGAGCCCGATGCGCCGCGCGCGACGCTGCGCGAGCCGGACGACGACCATCAGGCCGACCCACGCGATGGCGGCCCCGAGACCGACCCAGAGGGCAAACGGCGTGCCGCTCGGCCAGGTGAACGACAGCCCGAGCAGGCCGGCGACGAAGAAGCCGGCGATCATGATGAGGCGCCAGCGCCCGTCCCAGCCGAGCTCGGTGCTCGCTGGTGCGCGGCGCGCGCTGCGCTTCAGGCGCGCCCGCTCGATCCGGCTCTGCGTCTCCCGCGGGAGCGGCGGGGGCGCGAGCGGATCCCGGTTGCGGTTCATCTTCTGGTAGGCGCGGCGCTCTTCTCGTGACATGGTCGTCGGAGGATACCGTGTCAGCTCCGCGGGTCGATGAACCGCTGCCGCGGGGGAGCACCACGCGATCCAGCCGCGGACGCTGATGCCGAACACGATGCCCACTCCGGTGTGGCTGCCGATGCTCGCCAGCGTCCCGATGGTGCGGTAGCGGAACGGCCGCTGCTCCCCGCCGTCGATGCGCGCCATGATGTTCGCGGCGAGGACCTTTCGCCTCGCGGATCGCGTTCTGCGCGGTCGGGCCGTGGGGCCGGCCGTCGGGGTCGGCGACGAGCGGGGAGGGACGGACGCCGCCGGTCCAGATTGTGGCGGACGTCATCGATAGGGCGGCCGGCGTCGTCCGCCCACCCGGCTGGTGGATGGACAGCGCCACGATCAGCTGGCAATCGGCCGGGCTCGACCTCGACCTCAGCCTCCGCGGCCTGTGGCCCAAGGAGGCCGCCACGTGCGCTGGGAAGCACCTCCCTCCGGTCATCGGGCCGTAGCGGGGCGCCATCGGGCATCGGTCTGTACCATGGGCGCCGATGGGCCAGATGCACGAGATCTTCGACCAGTTCAAGCAGCAGCTCCCGGACATCGATCCGGTCGAGACGCAGGAGTGGGTCGACTCGCTGGACGCGGTCGTCCAGCAGGCGGGGCCTGATCGGGCCCGATTCCTCCTCTTCCGCCTCCTGAAGCGGGCCAGGCAGCTCCAGGTCGGCCTGCCGAATCTCGTCCAGACCCGCTACATCAACACCATCAGCCCCGAGCAGGAGCCCTTCTTCCCGGGCGACGAGGAGATGGAGCACAAGGTGCGCCGCCTCATCCGCTGGAACGCGCTGGCCATGGTCCTGCGCGCCAACACCCGCTTCGAGGGCATCGGCGGGCACCTCTCGACGTACGCGAGCGCGGCGAGCCTCTACGAAGTGGGCTTCAACCACTTCTTCCGCGGCAACGACGAGGCCACCGGCGACCAGGTCTTCTTCCAGGGCCACGCGGCACCGGGCATCTACGCGCGCGCCTTCCTGGAGGGGCGCGTCAGCGAGGAACAGCTCGACCATTTCCGGCGTGAGGCGCTGTGGCCAGGCGGCCTCTCCTCGTACCCGCACCCGCGGCTCATGCCCGAGTTCTGGCAGTTCCCCACCGTGAGCATGGGCCTCGGACCGATGAATGCTATCTACCAGGCGCGCTTCAACCGCTACCTGGGGGCGCGCGGCATCGCCGACACCTCGGCGAGCCGGGTGTGGGCGTTCCTCGGCGACGGCGAGATGGACGAGCCGGAGGCGGTCGGTGCGCTGAGCCTCGCGGCGCGCGAGGGCCTCGACAACCTCACCTTCGTCGTCAACTGCAACCTGCAGCGCCTCGATGGCCCCGTCCGTGGCAACGGGAAGATCATCCAGGAGCTGGAGGCGATCTTCCGCGGCGCCGGCTGGCACGTCATCAAGGTCATCTGGGCGCGCGAGTGGGACGACCTCCTGGCGCGCGACGTCGACGGCATCCTCGTCAACCGCATGAACGAGACCCTCGACGGCGACTACCAGAAGCTGTCGGTCGCCGATGGGGCGTACATCCGCGAGCATTTCTTCGGCCCCGATCCGCGGCTCAAGAGCCTCGTCGAGCATCTGTCCGACGACGAGCTCGCCAAGCTGCGCCGCGGCGGCCACGACTACCGGAAGCTCTACGCGGCATACCACGCCGCCGTCACGCACACCGGCGCACCCACCGTCATCCTCGCCAAGACGGTGAAGGGCTGGACGCTCGGTCCGGGCATCGAGGGCCGCAACGTGACCCACCAGGCGAAGAAGCTCACCGCGGACGAGCTGAAGGTCTTCCGCGATCGGCTCGAGCTCGACATCCCCGACGAGCGGCTGAAGGAGGCGCCCTACTTCCATCCCGGGCCTGATGCGCCGGAGATCAAGTACATGCTCGACCGCCGCCGGCAGCTCGGCGGCTCGCTCCCCCGCCGCCTCGTCCGCGTCAAGCCCCTGCCGGCACCACGCGACCAGGCGTTCGAAGAGCTCTTCGCCGGCAGCGAGCGTCCCGCGAGCACGACGATGGCCTTTTCCCGCCTCGTCCGAAATCTCGTCCGCGACCCCCAGATCGGCACCCGGATCGTGCCCATCATCCCCGACGAGGCCCGCACCTTCGGCTTGGATCCCCTCTTCAGGGAGGTGGGCATCTACAACCCGCTCGGCCAGCGCTACACGCCGGTCGACAAGGATCTCCTCCTCTCGTACCTCGAGAAGACGGACGGCCAGATCCTCGAGGAGGGGATCACCGAGGCCGGCGCGATCTCCGACTTCACCGCTGCCGGAACGGCCTATGCCACCTGGGGCGAGCCGATGATCCCGTTCTACATCTTCTACTCGATGTTCGGTTTTCAGCGTACCGGCGACCAGGCGTGGGCCTTCGGCGACGCCCGCGGGCGCGGCTTCATGATGGGCGCCACCGCCGGCCGCACGACCCTGACCGGCGAGGGCCTGCAGCACGACGACGGCCACTCCCACATCCTCGCCTCGACGATCCCGAACATCCGGGCCTACGACCCGGCCGTAGCGTACGAGCTGGCGATCATCGTCCGCGAGGGGATCCGGGTGATGTTCGAGCAGAACCAGGACGTCTTCTACTACGTCACCCTCTACAACGAGAACTGGCCGATGCCGGTGAAGCCCGATGGCGTCGAGGACGGCGTCATTCGCGGCCTCTACCGCTATCGCTTTGCCGAGGGTGGAACGCGCCGCGTCCAGCTCCTCGGTGCCGGCCCGATACTCCACCAGGCAGTCGCCGCGCAGCAGATCCTCCGGGAGCGGTTCGACGTGGCCGCCGACGTGTGGAGCGCGACGAGCTTCCAGCAGCTGCGCGCCGAGGCGCTCGACGCCGAGCGCTGGAACCGGCTCCATCCCGCTGCCGAGCAGCGGGTGCCGTACGTGACGAGCGCGCTCCGCGACTCGCAGGGCCCGATCGTCGCCGTCACCGACTATGTGAGGGCCGTGCCCGAGATGGTGGCGCGCTGGATGGAGCGGCCCTACACGATCCTCGGCACCGATGGCTTCGGACGCTCCGACACCCGCGAGGCGCTCCGGATCCACTTCGAGGTCAGCCCGCAACAGATCGCGTATGCCGCGCTCCACGGCCTGTGCCGTGTCGGCGAGAGCACGCCGGACGAGCTGCACGCTGCGCTCGAGACGCTCGAGATCGATCCCGAGCGGCCGAACCCGGTGAACGCCTAGGGGGCTCGCCCGCCGGTCAGCCGTGGTCGGCCGCACGCCGCGCAGAAGTTGTCGTCGGGCCCGATCACGTTCCGGCAGCCCAGGCAGCGCGGCGGGCCCAGGGCGGCGACGGCGGCCCGGACACCGACCCAGGCCGCGCGCAGCGTCACCTCCAGCCAGGGCCGCCGCGTCAACATCACGGTCAGCAGCGGCTCCGAGATCGCCCGGTCGCGGGCCGTCCAGAAGCGCCAGCGGGCGATGTCGTACTCGGCGCGCGCCGCAGGGTCGGTGAGGAGGCCGCGCACCGCATTCACGACCCGCATCTCCTCGGTGGCGCGATGCGAGCCGTTGCGGTCGGGGTGGAAGGTCCGAGCCAGGCGCCGGCAGGCGGCGACGACCTCATCGGTTCCTGCGCGAGGGTCGACTTGGAGGAGTCGGTAGACGTCCCGGTCGGGACTGTACGGCAGCAGCTGGTGGTCCATGGGCTTCGGGGCGTCATGGTAGCGCCCTTCCGCGCGGGTCTGTCATGTCATCCAGCAACTCAATTTAGCAATCGGGCGAACAGTTTTTGCAACGGGTGTTGACAGATACTGTCAACAAACCTACAGTCGTAACAGCACCTAAGTAAAACGTAGTATGGATTGCGAAATCCTGAATAGGAGATCAACAATGGACCTTCGTCTCCACTACGCGATCCTCGCGAACGAGTATCGGTTGCAGGCCACGGCACGCGACCGCTCCGCACGGCGCATCTTCCCCACCCGCGTCGTGCGGCTCGCGACGGACCGTCGCGTCGATCGCTCGACCCGACGCTAGATCGAGACCATACGACCGTGGCCCACGACGTCATCTCCACCTGCCCGGTCTGCCAGGGCGAGCTCATGATCAGCCGGCTCCACTGTCGGAGCTGTGGGACGGCCCTCGAGGGGGAGTTCGGGGTCGGCCGCTTCGGTCGCCTCTCGCGAGAGCAGCTGTCGCTCCTCGAGAGCTTCCTCCGTTCGCGTGGCAACCTGAAGGAGATGGAGCGCGAGCTCGGCATCTCCTACCCCACCGTCCGCTCTCGGGTCGATGCGCTCGTCCGGGCGATCGGCCTCGGCGAGGGCGACGGGGCTCCCCTCGAGGCCGAGGCCCAGGACGAGGCCGAGACACCGACCGCCTCGGAGCCGGTTGACCCGAGCGCGCTTCGCCGGCGCGAGATCCTCGAGCGCCTTGCCCGCCACGAGCTGAGCGCCAGGGACGCGGCGGAGCAGCTGCGCGCCCTGGGAGGCGACTGACGTGGTCACCTTCTCACGAACCCAGGCGTTCGCCCACGACCTCGGTCGCGGCGGTCGATTCATGATCAACGTGACCGATGCCGACCTCCATCTGGTCGGCGGCGACGGCGAGGAGGTCCGGGTGCAGGCCACCTTTGACATCCGCGCCGCGACCGATGCCGAGGCGGACGCGATGTTCGAGGCCGCACAGCTGCGCGTCACGCGCAGTCCAAAGTCCCTCCAGGTCGACCAGCCAGATGAGCACCGCGGCTTCCACGGCCTGCGGCACGAGATCGGCACCGTTGTGTCGCGCATCTTCAGCGGCAACGGCGTCGATGTGACGATCCAGGTCGAGCTCCCGCGCGATGCGGAGGTCCGCGTGGCGACGGTGAGCGGCGACGTCGACGTCAGCGGCCTCATCGCGGAGGGGCGTTACGAGAGCGTCTCCGGCGACCTGTCGATCATCGATGGTGGTGGAATGCTGCGCATCAACACCGTGTCGGGCGATGTACAGGTGCGCGCCGCGGGCGCGGTCAGCATCCGGGCCGAGACCGTGTCCGGCGACCTCGGCATCAGCGCTCCGCGCGTCGAGATGTTCCGCGGCACCACGGTGAGCGGCGACATTGACCTCGAGGGCGAGCTCGCCGTACATGGCGAGTTCCATGCCGAGACGGTGAGCGGCGACCTGACGATCGGGCTGGCCGGCGGCGCGTCGTTCGACGTCCGCGGCCTGTCCACCGACATCCGCAGCGACCTCGATCACCGCATCGAGGGCAGGCTCGACCGTCGTCGCCTGGTGGTGGGCGGCGGCGGCCCGCAGTTCACGTTCTCGTCGATGTCCGGCGACCTCGCGGTGCGCCGACCGCGGCGCATGGGCGACGGCTCACGCGCGGCGTTGCCGACGCCGCCGAACCCGCCGGCGCCACCGATCGCGCCGCCGCCGGTATCGTCGGCAGAGCAGCTCGAGATCCTCGAGGCGCTCGAGCGCGGCGAGATCGACGTCGAGGAGGCCACTCGCCGCCTGTCGGGAGGCGCGACCGGTGGCTGACGAGCTCGTGACCATCCTGCGCCTCGTGGCCGACGGAACGCTCAGTCCGGATGAGGCCGCGCCGATCATCGACGCCATCAGCCGGACGAAGGGAACGCCGCGTCCCGACGAGGCGCTCGGCGCCGCCGGCGCACCGCTGAAGGGCCGTCGCGTGCGGATCCTGGTGAGCGAGAAGGGGCGCCGCGTCGTCGACCTCAGCATCCCGCTGGGCCTCGCGTCGATGGCGGCGCGCATCGTGCCCGGCATCCCCCAGCATTACGCGAGCCTCATCACCGAGGCGGTCGAGTCGAACAAGCCGGGCACCATCGTCGACGTCGAGGACGAGTCCGGCGACGGCGTCCTCATCAGCCTCGAGTGATTCGATGACCGCCGTCGACCCGGCCGTCACCTCATGAGCCTCGTCTTGCTGGCCAGCCTCGGGCTCGCCCCGCTCTCGTTTGCCGTCGCCGGTGCGCTGGTCGACATCCATGCGACGCTCATGTTCGGGGTTGCCGGCGCGATCGTGATCGTCGCCGTCGTCGCCGAGCTGCTGAGCGGCGTGCCGTCGCGGATGCGCGACGAGGTCGGTCAGCACTGACCGAGACCGCCGCCTAGACTGGGCGAGGTGGAGCCCGCAACGACCACCGACTCGATCACCGTCATCGAGCACGCCAACTTTGCGGTCTCCGACCGCTCGGGCGACATCCACCCGGACAGCTATCACGGCTTCTTCGTCGACGACACGCGCTTCCTGTCGCGCCTGACGCTGCGCCTCGCCGGCAAGCGACCCGAGCCCCTGTCCACCGTCACTGATGACCACGGGCAGGCGACCTTCTATCTCGCCAATCCGCGGCTGGGGCGGATCGCGCCGAGCAGCCTGGTCGTCATGCGCGATCGGGCCGTCACCGATTGCCTGACCGAGCGCATCCGCCTCATCAGCTATGCCCCCGAGCCGATCCGGGTGCGGGTGACGCTCACCGCGCACGCGGACTTCGCCGACATCTTCGAGGTCCGCGGATGGCGCCGCATGGCCCGCGTGATCGAATCCGAGCGCAGTCCCCGCGGGCTCACGTTCCGCTACGCCCACCGCGGGTATCGGCGCACGACCAGCGTCTGCGCCGACCGTGACGCGGCCGGGCACAACGGCGACCTGAGCTTCGACGCCCAGCTGGCGCGCGGCGTGCCGTGGGACGTGACGATTACCGTCGCCCCATCGCACGAGGCCGCGCGCGGGCCGCGGCGCACCCCGCCGTCGGCCCACATCAGGGAGCCGGAACGAGTCCGCGAGTGGCTGCGGACCGCCCCCACCCTGCGCACCGACGACCCGCGCCTCGCCGCCGCCTGGCGGCAGGCGGTGGCGGACATCGGCTCGCTGCTCCTCTCGGTCGAGGGTGGCGGCTTCATCCCCGCGGCGGGCATGCCGTGGTACATGGCGATCTTCGGCCGCGACTCCACGATCACCGCGATGCAGACCATGCTCCTGGACCGCGGTGCACTCGTCGACGGCACCCTGCGCCAGCTCGCGGCGTACCAGGGCACCCGGCGCGACCCGTTCCGCGAGGAGCAGCCGGGGAAGATCCCGCACGAGGTCCGCAACGGCGAGCTGGCCGCGCTCGAGCACGTCCCGCACGGCCGCTACTACGGATCGGTGGACGCCACACCGCTCTACGTGCTGCTTTACCTGCGCGCCGCGCGGTGGTCGGGATGGCTGCGCGAGCCCGCCCGCGGGTCGCGCCTCACCCGGCCGGCGACGACGGTCGGCCCGCTGCCCGCCCGACTGGAGCCGGCGCTGCCGGCGGTGCGGGCCGCCATGGCGTGGATCGACGCCGAGACCGATGGCGATGGGCTGCTCTGGTACCGCCGGCCGCACCGCGGCGGGATCCGCAACCAGGCATGGAAGGACAGCAACGACAGCTACCGCTTCGCCGACGGGCGGATCGCCCTGCCGCCGATCGCCGCGATCGAGGTCCAGGGCTACGTGCTGGCGGCACGCCAGGGCTGGGCAGCCGTCCTCAATGCCCTCGGAGACCCAGGTGGCGCCGCCCGGCAACGCGAGCTCGCCGCCCAGCTGGCGGCCACCGTCGAGGCCGCGTTCTGGATGCCGGCGGCGGGGACGTACGCGATGGGGATCGACCGCCGCCGCCGGCAGATCGATGCCGTGACCTCGAATCCCGGCCACCTGCTGTGGGCCGGGGCGATCCCCGAGCAACGGGCGCGCGCGGTGACCGAGCGGCTGATGGCGCCCGACCTGTTCTCCGGCTGGGGGATTCGCACCATGTCGGCGCAGATGGCGGCCTACAACCCGATCAGTTACCACAACGGGACCGTCTGGCCGCACGACAACAGCCTCATCGCGGCCGGCATGGCGCGCTACGGCCACGCGGCCGAGGCATGGCGCGCGATCGACGCGCAGCTGGACGCGGCCGCGACCGACCCGCATCGGCGGCTCCCCGAGCTGTTCGCCGGCTTCGACCGCCGCACGACGAGCGACCTCGTGCGCTACGCGGTCGCCTGCGCCCCGCAGGCATGGTCGAGCGGCGCGATCACGCTCGCGGTGGAGACGCTGCTCGGCATCGAGCCGCGAGCCGGCGCACCGCGGGTGCAACCGCTGGGCGTCGGCCCTCGGCTCCGGCTCAGCGAGGTGCGCATCGATGGCTGGCACGGGACGCTGACGTCCGTCCCGCACGACGAGCGGGAGCGGAGCGCCTGAGACGCGGCGCGCCGCCGGCGCCGGCCCGCGGGCGGCGCCCGTAGAATCGATCCGCGTGAGCACCGAATCGACGGCTGCATCCGCGGCTCCCTGGTGGCAGGGAGCCGTCATCTACCAGATCTATCCGCGCTCGTTCGCCGACGCCGACGGCGACGGCATCGGCGACCTGGCCGGCATCACCTCCCGGCTCGCCCACCTGGTGACGCTCGGCGTGGACGCCATCTGGCTGTCACCCATCTATCCCAGCCCGCTCCACGACTTCGGCTACGACATCACCGACTACACCGATGTCGCCGCCGAGTACGGGACGCTCGCCGACCTCGACGCGCTCGTCGCGGCGTGCCACGCCCACGGCCTCAAGATCCTCCTCGACCTCGTGCCGTGCCATACCTCGATCGATCATCCGTGGTTCATCGAGGCGCGCGCCGCGCGCGACGCAGCGCGGCGTGACTGGTACATCTGGGCCGACCCCGGTCCGGATGGGGAGCCGCCGAACAACTGGGTGGCGGCCTTCGGCAGCTCGGCGTGGACCCTCGACCCGCCGACCGGCCAGTGCTACCTGCACTCGTTCTACCCCGAGCAGCCGGACCTCAACTGGCGGAACCCGGACGTCGCCGCGGCCATCCACGACGCGATGCGGTTCTGGTTCGATCGCGGGGTCGACGGCTTCCGCGTCGACGCGATCGCGCACGCCATCAAGGACGACCAGCTGCGCGACAACCCGCCGGCGGCTCACGGACGCACGGTCTTCGGTATCGACTCGTCCGGCCACGAGCGACTGTGGAACATCGAGAGGCCCGAGGTGCACGACGTCATTCGCGGCATGCGGCGCGTCGCGGATGCGTACGGAGGACGCCTCCTGATCGGCGAGATCTACGCGCCCACCGAGCTACTTGCCGGTTTCCTCGGCCACGGCCGCGACGACGAGTTCCAGCTCGCCTTCAACTTCGAGCTGCTCCACACGCCATGGCGCGCCGATGCGCTGCGACTCGCGATCGAGCGCAGCGAGGCCCTGACGCCGGCCACGACGAACCCGACCTACGCACTCAGCAACCACGATCAGCGGCGCCATGCGACGCGGCACGGCGTCGACGCGGTGCGGCTCGCCGCGCTCGTGCTGCTCACGCTGCGCGGCACGATCACGCTGTACGCCGGCGAGGAGATCGGCCAGGAGGACGCGGCCGAGCTGCCGGGTCCCGCGCGCGATCGCGCCGGTCGCGACGCGCAGCGGACACCCATGCAATGGGATGCCTCGCCGTATGGCGGCTTCTCGGTCGCGGAGCCGTGGCTGCCGCCCAGCGACCCCGCGACGCGGAACGTGGCCGACCAGGCCGCCGATCCGTCGTCGAGCCTCACCCTCTACATCCGCCTCATCGCCCTGCGCCGCGCGCATCCGGCGCTGCAGCACGGGTCGCAGCGCGGCCTGCTGACGCTCCCCGGCGACGTCATCGGCTGGACGCGGGAGGCGGAGGACGAGCGGGTGATGGTCCTCGCCAACCTGGGATCGGACGCCACCTCGGTCACGCTCCGTGAGCTGCGCGGGAGTCGCATCCTCATCGGCACCGATCCGAGTCGAGATGGCGCAGGTGTCGATGGCGAGGTGATCCTCGGAGCAGCCGAGGGGGTCGTCGTCGACCTCGACGCGGCACCGCAGACGCGGCGCGTGCTGTAATACGCCACCGATGACGACTCGCCGCCCAATCCCGCCTGAGCGCGATCCGCGTCCGTCCGTCGATCCACACCTCGAGGTGCGCGAGAAGCGGCGCGGCAAGCGGATGGGCGACGCCTACGTCAAGATCGTCCGTCCCTTCGAGGACGAGTTCGAGCGCGGCGAGGAGGGCACCCTGGTCGCCAGCGAACGGACCATCCTCGGCCGCCGCGGCTGGACATCGGCGCTGCGACGCATCCGAACGACCCTGATCGGTCGACCGATCAGCTCGGAGCGCGAGCGGCACGAGCGTCTCACCAAGCTCAAGGCGCTCGCCATCTTCAGCAGCGACAACATCAGCTCATCGGCCTACGCGACCGAGGAGATGATGCGGATCCTGATCCTGGGGGGGATCTCCGCGATCTCCCTCACCATGCCGATCACGATCGCGATCGTCGCGATCCTCGCCATCGTGGCCACCAGCTACTCGCAGACGATCAAGGCCTATCCCGATGGAGCCTCGAGCTACATCGTGGCCAGCGACAACCTCGGGACGCTGCCCGGGCTCACCGCGGCCGCCGCGCTCCTCATCGACTACGTGCTGACGGTCGCCGTCTCGGTCTCGGCGGGCGTGGCGGCCATCACCTCGCTCGTGCCGGCGCTGTTCGAGCACCGCGTGCTCATGGCGGTCCTCATCGTTGTCCTCCTCATGCTCGGCAACCTGCGCGGCATCCGGGAGTCGGGCAGCATCTTCATGGCGCCGACCTACCTCTACATCGGTGCCGTCGCGGCCCTCATCGGGATCGGCCTGTTCCGCCAATTCGTGGCGCAGGACCTTGGCACCTTCGCCGCCCCGCCGGACTGGATCCGCGCCGACGAGCAGGGCGCGCTCGGCGTCCTCAGCCTCTTCCTCCTGCTCCGCGCCTTCAGCTCCGGGGCGGCCGCCCTCACCGGCGTCGAGGCAGTCTCGGACGGTGTGCCCGCCTTCAAGCCGCCCGAATGGCGCAACGCACGGACCACGCTCATCTGGGCAGCCGCGATCTTCTGCTTCCTGTTCCTCGGGATCAGCTACCTGGCCAGCGCCATCCACGTCATCCCCGATCCGAACGAGGTGCAGACCGTCCTCTCGCTCATCACCCGCCACATCACCGGCGACGGGTGGTTCCTCATCGTCGTCCAGGTTGCAACGGCTTTGATCCTCGCCCTCGCCGCCAACACGAGCTTCGCCGACTTTCCCCGCCTCTCGAGCTTCCTCGCCCGCGACGGGTTCATGCCGCGCCAGTTCGGCTTCCGCGGGGAGCGGCTCGCGTTCACGACCGGCATCGTCGCCCTGTCCGCTCTCGCCGTCCTCCTGCTCTATGTCTTCCAGGCCAGCGTCACCGCCCTCATCCCGCTCTACACCCTCGGCGTCTTCGTCGCCTTCACGCTCAGCCAGAGCGGCATGGTCGTCCGCTGGTGGCGGCGCCGCGAGCCCGGCTGGCGCTTCGGGCTGCCGATCAATGCGCTCGGCGCGGTCACCACCGCGGTCATCGCGATCATCGTGGCGGCCACGAAGTTCCTGTCGGGCGCCTACCTCGTGATCATCGCCGCGCCACTCCTCATCCTGCTTCTGCTCGGCATCCGATCCCACTACCGCAACGTTGCGCGCCAGCTGAAGTTGGAGCACATCGCGCCCGGCAAGGAGGTGGCGCCAGAGCCGATCGTGATCGTCCCCATCGCGCGCCTCGACCGTCCGGCGCGGCAGGCGATCGCCTTCGCGAACTCGATCAGCGCCCACGCGGTGGCGGTCCATGTCACCAGTGACCCGGTCACCGCCGAGGCGCTCCGCGAGCGCTGGCCGGAGTGGGCGGGAACCACCGAGCTGGTGGTCGTCGAGTCGCCGTATCGCGCCCTCATCGGTCCCCTGCTGGCCTACATGGACGCGCTCGGCAAGCAGGCCCCCAACCGCCCCATCGTGGTCGTTCTCAACGAGGTGGTGCCGCGCCACTGGTGGGAGAACCTGCTCCACAATCAGACCGCACTGCGCCTGAAGCTGCGGCTCTTCTCGCGTCGCAACACGATCGTCGCCGATGTCCCCTACCACCTCGACTGAGCGAATGAGCGGTCAGTCACACGCCCGGCGCGGTGTCCGGTCAGACCCCGCCATCGAGTCGGAAGTACTCACCCACCGCCTCGATGTGGCGCCGCGCGGCCGTGTAGAGCCAGTTCCCCGGCCACGGCTGCTGACGCCCCGCGGCGGCGATCGCGGCGCTGCGTTCCGCACCGATGGGCAGGCGCGTCGCCCGGTGCACCGTCGCCGGGCCGCCGGGCAGGCGAACGACGACCCGCGACGCCGCGGCCAAATTGCGGGTCCATTCGGCAGCACCGTTCGGATGGCCGACGTAGCTGCCATCGCCCGTGCCGAGGATGCCAACGAGCACGGTTCGCGGGCGCCTGCTGTGGCGCCCGGGGATCGTCAGCTCAGCGGTGATGCCCAGCCCGCCCTGTGCCCACGACCACCGCACGAGCAGGTCGGTCATCCTGAGGATCGCGTAGGTCAGGCGGAACGCCGCTGACCAGAAGAGCGACCGTTGCGGAGTCACGACACGGGTACGGTCGAAGGCGTCATGCGCATGCCTTTGTGCCCACTGCGCGGTAGTCCTTTACACTGCTAAGCGTTCGGCCGCTCACACTGCTCGGGATGTGGGCGGTCGGCCTCGTCCACCTGCCTGCCCCGGAGCACCAGATGCGCGACCACGCTCCCCTCATCGTCTGCCGCACGCCGATCACCTTCGAGGTCGCCAGCGGCGATACCGAGCACGCCCCGCTCGTGGTGGCCGCGGTCAGCGGCGTCATGACCCGGCTCGTCCTCGATTCCGGCTCCGAGGTGCACCTCCTGAACCGCGAGCTCGTCGACGAGATCGGCCTGGCGAGCGAGGCCGGCGACGAGGGCCTCGATCACAGCGGGGCGACGGTGCCGAGCTGGAGCGTGGAGGACGTGGGCCTCCGCCTCGGCGAGGCCGACCTTGTGCTCCGCGGCGTGGTTGCGATCCCTGCGCCGACGCCCTTCACCGGCTGGGGAGTCGGGGGCATCCTGAGCCCGCAGCACCTCCACCCGACGGCCGTGGCGGTCATCGACCTGGTCGACGACGAGCTCTTCCTGGTGGAAGCCGACCAGGCCAGCCTGCGAGGCTGGCTCGAGGCTCGCCATCCTGACCTCGTCTCGTTGGTCCTCGACCGCGCTCCGACGTTCCCGACCCCGGTCATCGAGGCGGGCATTCGCCCGTTTCCGCCGATCCCGACGCTCCTCAACACCGGCGGGCGTGGGACGGAGTTCGCTGCTGCCGCGGTGCCGGGCCTGGCTGCCGGCGACGCCGCCCGGATCGGCGGCGGGGTGAGCGGCGCGGACGTCATGGCCACCTCGGCAGGCCCCCAGACGCTGCAGGTGGACGGCGAGGAGCTGCCGGTCGCGTCGCTCGAGGTCCGCCCCACGATGCACGACCCGCAAGGGATGATCGGCATGGACGTCCTGCGCGGGACGGTGCTGGCGGTCGCCGCGAATCCACGACGTCCGGTCCTCTGGCAGGTCGCGCCGCGCGGGGCGTGAACGCGCCGCCGAGGGACCTCGTCACTTCTCGCTGATCGCGCTCCCGACCGGGATGATCTCCCACCACACCCGGCCGGCCGGCAGGATGACCGGGTCCCCGGTGTCGGCGTAGGTCCACGTCGTCACCTCATCGGCGGTAGCCCGCGACCAGCGCACGTCATGCGCGCGACCACCGCTGAAGAGGACGCCGGTGCCCGACCCGACGAGGTGCTGGTAGCGCCTCGGGTAGCCACCCGGGTCGAGCTCGTTGGCGAGGATGTCCTGCTTGACCACCTGCACGATCACGGTGTGCGCGGTGATCCGATGGCCGCCGATGGCGTCGAAGTTCGGCGCCTCGGCATCGGTCCGCAGCCAGGACTGTGCGCTCGCATCCCACTCCCAGCCGAACCTCCAGAAGCTCGAGGTCTGAAGACCGATGGTGGCGACCGGCCTCCCGGCCGGCAGCTGGGGATGATCCGCGAAGACAAAGGGCGCCCGCACGCGGCCGGCCCGCTGCGCGAGCTTGGTCAGCGCACCGGCCTCCAGCTCGTGGCGGCCGGCATCGACGTCGAAAAAGACGTTGTGCGGAGCCGGCCAGCGCCCTGACCGCGCGAAGAAGCTCCACCCGGTGGTGAGGCCGTTGAGGTACGGCATGCCGACCCGGTCGAAGCGCGCCAGCACCTTGAAGCCGCCACCGAAGTGGAACGTGACGTCGTGCATCTGCTGCCAGTAGTCGACGTTGAAGTAGCGCGCCGAACGCACGGGTCCGACCGGGGTGCCGATCGTCGCGTTGCACATGAAGACCGCCCCGAAGCGGGTCGTGTCGCCCTCCACGGGCGCCTCGATCACGAGGTCGGCGAGGTTCAGTCCCGATGGCGGCCGGGCGATCGGGTTGTTCTCGATCTGGACGAGGATCGGCGTGCGCGTCGCGAGGGCCGGGTCGGCGAGGTCCGTGCCATTCATCGGGCACACAGCGACCGGCGACGGGCCGGCGGTCGGCGATGAGGTCGCGGTGGGGGCCGACGACGCGCTCGGGGAGGGATTGGGAACGACGGCCGGTTTGCGGGTGAGCGCGACGAAGGCGACAACGGCCGCCACGAGAACGACGAGGCCGACGCCGGCGAGCACGCCGAAACGGGAGCGGAGGAACTGCATGGGTCACGAATCCTAGCCGTTCGGGCGGTGGCAGGCGGCCAGCGGTGGGGTGGCGCGCCCGGAGGGAGTCCGGCGCGAGGAATCAACCGCCGGCACGGTACGCTCTATTCGGATCCCGATCGCCGGCCGCGACGCATGGCTGGCGGTCGCCGAGGAACGCATGGCATGAGAGCGCGATTTTCGCCCTAGACGCCTGGACCTGATCCGAGGTACCGTTTAGGTCGCGACGAGTCGGTTAGAGATCGTCCGAGCAACTGAATAGGTGTGAGGAGCAGCCCACCAGCCCGACGGCAGGGATTGGCGGCCGCCTCCTCGGAGCGACCCGACAACCCCTCCCGTCCACTCGACCGGAGGGTTTCTGTTTTGCCTCGTTCTGGCGTTCCTCTGGCAGATCGGCTTCGCCTTAGCCGATCGGTCGTGGGACTGTCGCAAGACGAGCTCGCTGCGCGATCGGGCATCTCCCGCGAGAGCATCGCCAAGTACGAGCAGGGCCAGCGTCCGCCGCCGCGGCCGACACTCCGGGCGCTGGGCGCGGCGCTCTTTGACGACCTCCGCGACCCGCTCATCGACGCGCTCGCTGGCATGGTCCGCAGCGCCGAAGCGAACGAGGGCGCCCCGGCTGCCGCCGAGACGCCCGACGAGGAGTCGGCAGATGACGCCGCGACCTCGACGCGAGTCTCGCTCGCCGCGGCGCGGAAGCCCGCCGGCGCCGGTGGTCTTGCCAGGTGATTGGGACGCTGGCGAGCTCGCCTTTGAGATCACCGAGCAGGGCTGGCGCACCGTCGAGTCGATCTTCCACAAGTACGGCGCAACCCAGCAGCCCGTGATCGCCCGCGGCAAGCGCGGATGGCATCTGACGCCGTACGCCCGGGGCGAGTACGAGCGCGTCAAAGCAGCCCTCGCAGAGGCGGAGGGGGTGGAGCTGTGAGCATCGCCCTCAAGGACTGCTTCCGCGCTCACTCGAAGGCTGCCGGCAACGTGCGGTTCCTGCTGTACGTCCTTGCGGACCGTACCTCGGACGATCTTGGATACGCCTATCCGTCGCAGACCACGCTGACCCGCGACCTCGGGTTGGCCAGTACCCGCAGTCTCCGACGCATCGTCCATGCCGCGGTAGAGATCGGCGAGCTCCGAGTCGAGCCGGGGCGCGGCCGTGGCCACGTGACGCGCTACTTCGTCCTCTGCGGGGCGCCCGCCGTCCACCTCCGGGACGCGACTGAAAAGGGGTCCCGGCGGACCTCTTTCCGAGGCGCCGAAAAGGGGTCCGAGCGGGATGAAAAGGGGTCCGAGCGGGATGAAAAGGGGTCCGGCCTACGCTCAAAAGCGTCTACGAGAGGTTTAGAGAGGTTTAGAGAGGACCTTCGCTCTTCTTCAAATCAAGTCCAAGAGCGCCTCCTCGGCGACCTTCCCAAGGCGTATTGGCAGCTGACTGGGAAGCAGCTGGACGACGACGAGCATCGTTGGCTGGATGACCTGTGCAAGCAGTTCGGCCGGGTGGTCGTTGGCAACGCGATGTACGACGATCCGACCCCTCGCGAACCCAATCTGGTGATGCGGGTCAGCCAGAGTCTCCGCGGCCGGAGGCCCGCCCGATGACGTGGCAGCCGCTCGTCCATCCGCCGCTCCCTCCTCGCCTGCTCGGTCTGCCGCTCCTCGGCGCTCAACGAGTCCAACGGCTTTGCGACGCGACGGCTGGCAGGAGACGACCACGACGCCGCGACGCTATCTGTGCGGCCAATGCGCCGGGGGGCCGGTCGAAAGTTCGGGGCCACCACCCGCTGATCTATCCAGCCAGCCACCCAGAGGTTTGTACGGGTCCGGCCCGACCAGACCCCGACCGAGACCCGTATCAGAAATATGGAGGCGACCAATGACTGATCCCGCTACCCCACCCCCAGAGGAAGAGCCCACTCCGCAGCCGCAGCCGGCACGACCGGCGCCGCCGCCCGAGCGGCTACCGGGCGACGACCCGCTTGATCATTGGACGACGATCAGCGAGGCGGAGGCGGACGAGTGAAGCTCATCGCCATCGACGGCACGACGATGACCGACGCCACCCGCGAGCTGCTCGACGCGATCCTCGACGCACACCCCGACGGCGCGGCGATCCGGGCCGACGCCGGCGCCGGACGGCTCGCCCTCCGCGTGGTGTGGGACCAGCGCGAGGCGAACCTGTCCGTGGGCGGGACGCGAGCGGACGGCGGGAAGGTGCTGCTCGCGGCGGTCGACACCGCCACCGGATCGGCGTGGACGGCGGTGCCGATCCGGTACACGTTAGAGACTGACCCGCGCTCCGCCGGACGGCTCAACTAGGGATGCCTTCTAGGACGTTCTAGGACGTTCTAGGACGGTCGCGACCCGGTCCGGGCGGCTCCGTGGTAGCCCATCGGACGCGACCGCGCTACGATCGCTCCGCGTTTCCCGTTCCAGCCGGCTGACCGGCCACTGGGACGGCGGGACGAAGAGTCGAGCCGGCTCCCCCGCCACTCGCTTCGCAGCCAACGACGACGGCCACGATGAGAGGCCGCCTGGTCGCTGTGAGGCGCCGGCGGCGCGGGAGATAACGACCGATGAAGACCAAGAAGCAGCTCGTCGAGGCGCGAGCGCACGCCTTCGCCCGGCTTGAGGACCTCGACACGCGAACGCGGGGCCGCACGATGACCCCGACCGAGCTCGACGCTTTCGAGCAGTACAGGTCCGAGGTCGACAAGCTCACCGGCGCGATCGACGCGCTCGGCGGACCCGATCCGGCGACCAATGATCTCCGCTTCCGGGTCGGCGACGGCAGCGGCGAGTGGCGCGACGACCGCGGCCACGGCGTCAAGGTCCTCAAGCCCGAGCAGCGTCTCCGCTCGATCGTCCGCGAGGACGCCCCGAGCATCAGCTTCGATCGCGTCGTGCGCGGCATCGTCACCGGCGACTGGACCGGCGTCGATCCCGAGACCCGCGCCATGAGCATTGGCAGCCCCAGCGCCGGTGGCTACCTGGTCGGCGACGCGCTCAGTGCGCAAGTCATCGACAAGGCGCGCAACGCGGCGGCGATCTTCCGCGCCGGTGCGCTCACCGTCCCCATGGAGACCAACACGCTCAAGATCGCCCGCATCACTGGCGATCCGACCGCCGCCTGGAAGGTCGAGAATGCCGCCGCCACCGCGAGCGACATGACGCTTGACAGCGTGGACTTCACCGCCCGCACCCTGCTCTCGATCGTGAAGGCGAGCGTGGAGCTGGTCGAGGACGCCGACGGCATTGACCAGACGATCGAGAACGCGCTCGCCGCTGCGCTGGCGCTGGAGCTTGACCGGGCGGCGCTGCGTGGATCGGGCACCCCGCCCGAGCCGCGGGGCATCCGCAACCAGACCGGCGTCACGATCCAGAGCACCGGGGTCAATGGCCTGGCGGCCGCCTACGGCGCCTTCTCGAGCGCGGTGCAGACGATCAGGGAGAACAATGGCGAGCCCAACGCGGCGATCATGGCTCCGCGGGTCGCCGGTTCCCTCGACCGCCTGGCCGACACGACGGGCCAGCCGTTGCGCCCGCCGCCGAGCTTCGACGGGCTCGCCAAGTACACGAAGGCGCAGCTCCCCGTGAACCTGACCCAGGGCTCGTCGACCGATGCCTCCGACGCCTACGTCGGCCAGTGGAACGAGCTGCTGATCGGGATGCGGACGAACCTCACGATCGAAGTCAGCCGGCAGGCAGCCGACACGGTCGGCAGCGCCTTCTCCAACCTCCAAGTGTGGATCCGCGCCTATCTGAGGGCGGATGTCGGGCTCGCACAGCCGTCGCACTTCGTCGTCATCACGGGCATCCGGCCATAGGTCGAATCCCGGCGGTCGCCCGTCCCCCCGTTCCCCACCCCCGGCGGCGGGCGCTCGCCGATAACCGGGAAGGAAGGAGGCACCCTCGATGAAGGACGTCACCCGGACCCCGGAGCAAGAAGCCATCGACCACGTTTGGCAGACGGAGGCCGAGGTCAACGAGGCCGAGTCGGAGATCACGATCAAGGTCGCCGCGGGCACCCAGATCGTCGGGCCGGACGGCAAGCTCTACGCCGCCGGGCAGAGCGTCAAGCTCCCGGAGTCGCAGGCCCGCATCCACCTCGCCGCCGGCTACGCGGAGCGCGTCGCGAAAGGCTGATTTGATACCGTCGGGCGGTTCCCCTCTGTCCCGCTCGACGCTACGGGCTGGCTCTCCTGTCGCCCCGTGGGGCGGGCTCCCCGGTTGGAGGCGGCTAGGTGTCGTCTCCGGCCGGGGACTCGTCTCTAGCCAGTCCTCCGGCTCCGCTGTCGCTGGCGACCAGCTCCTCGACGGACGGCCGGGCATCCGGCTCGCGAGCAGGCGGCAGAGGCAGGTCTTCGCCCCATAGACCGGACTCCGGAGCGACCAGGTCGGCCTTGTTGGCGAGTAGGTCCGCGACCGTGAGCAGCCGAACGTCGATGCCCTTGGACTTGACTCGGGCGACCTCCTCTCGGGCGCCCTTGGTGTAGCTGAACGCGACGATGTAGCCCTTCTTGCGATCGGCCCGCTCCATCGCCGTCTCGAAGTTGTCCACGACGTTCCGACCAACTGAGTCGGACTGCTTCACTTGGATCGGTTCGTGGAGCATGAACGAGTAGCCGTCGATGCCCATGTCGTGGACCTTTCGGGGAGCGTGCGTTCCGTTCATCCGCTGGATTACCCAGTTCTGGAACTCGAAGGGCTTTAGCCGTCGCAGGTCGTCCTCGGTTTCGGGCAGCCCCTCTATCGTGACATTGTCTGCGCCCGCCTTGTCCATGCGGTGTTTGATTAGCCGGACGGCAGTCGGGCTGATGTCTATGCCGACCCATTCGCGCTGCATGCGCTCTGCCACCGCGACGGTCGTGCCACACCCGCAGAATGGGTCGAGTACCACGTCGCCCTTGTTCGAACTGGCCGCGATGATCCGTTCGAGTAGCGCCTCGGGCTTCTGCGTTGGGTAGCCAAGTCTTTCTCTCGCCCGCGAGTTGATCGGGGGGATGTCCGTCCAGATGTCTCCTACAACGGGACCCGGCATCTCATCGAGGTAGCGCTTAAGCCGTGGTCGCTTCTCCTTAGAGTCCGGGTACCAGATGCGACGCTCGGCATCGAGCTTCGCCATCGTCTCCTTTGAGTACCGCCATCCCATACGCGGCGGCTCGTGGCCCTTCCACACGTACACCATGTTCGGGCGTGGACTCGGACTCGTCATGTTGTCGAGTGCGTACCG
>JBBQXD010000026.1:0-23947 GCA_038209995.1 Candidatus Limnocylindria bacterium
GAAGGCCCCGCCGAAGCGGGGCCTTCATTGCTGCCGGATTCGCTAATCGCAAGGGCATCTTTCACGCACGGTTTCCCGCACTACCCTTACCCAAACCTACCCATGGCCTTGCGACCAGTTGTGAATCGCTGTGCGAACAGCCTCCTGAGGATAGACCATCCGTTCACTTCGGGTCAATAGTTGCGTCGTGAAGATTCCTTTACTTGGCGTAGCTTTATCCCTGGCGTCGCCTCACGAGGTGGGCGTGCCGATCGCGCCGGCCTCGACCGTGACGTGCGAGATGACGACCGGGTCCAGGGGCACGCCGCGCTCATTGCCGACCGGAACCGCAGAGATGCTGTTGATGCTGTCCTGGCCGCTGGTGACCGTCCCGAGCACCGAGTAGACCGGGCAGAGCTGTGAGGCATCGGTCAGGGTGATGAAGAACTGGCTGCCGTTGCTGTCGATATTGCTCGTCGGGCCGCACGCCCCCTGCGGATAGCGAATGCCGTTGGCCATGGCGACGGTGTACGGGGCGTACGACTGCGCGGCGCTCGGCATCTCGACGGTGAAACGATAGCCCGGGTCGCCGGCGCCGAGGCCCTCGAAGTGGGCGTGGTTCGTCCTCGTCTGCGGATCGCCGGCCTGGACGATGAACCCGGCCAGGACGCGGTGGAAGGTGATCCCGTCATAGAAGCCGCAGCGCGCCAGCGCGACGAAGTTCGCGGTCCCGATCGGGGCGCTCGACGGATCGAGGGTGGTGACAAAGTCGCCCTTGTTCGTCCGCATTGTCGCGGTCGCGGCGTCGGCGAGGATCGTGCGCGCCTCGTCCGCCGTCGGCGCGCGCGACGGACAGGGGCCGCTCGGCGAGGGGGTCGCGTTGCTGCACGCGCCAAGGACCAGGAGCAGCGCCAGTGGGCCCGCCGCCCGACGCCGGATCATCGGGCCAGCGAAGGAAAGAGCCGCCGCGCGTAGCTGACCGGCATCGTCCCGGCGTAGAGGAGCGTGTCGTGGAAGGACTTCGGCGTGAACGTGCCGTTCGCGCTGCGCTCCACCTCCTGGCGCAGCCGCTCGATCATGTGGCGCCCGTACAGGTATGAGAGCTGATAGGCGGGCGTCGAGGTGTAGCGCTTGACCTCGGCGACCACCGCGGGCCGTTCGAAGCCGGTCCGCGCCTGCATGAAGTCAACCGCGTCGTCGACGGCGATCTCGCCGCGGTGGAGGCGAACGTCGAGCAGGATCCGGCACGCGCGCCAGATGGCATCGGTATGGACGACGTACCAGCCCTTCGGGGTGTCGTCGAAGCCTGCCTCCTTCATCATTCGCTCGCAGTAGAAGGCCCAGCCCTCCGCGAACTCCGGCGCATCGGAGAAGAGGCGCACCAGACTCGGGTTCGTCACCGCGGCCGACAGCTGGAGGTGGTGACCCGGATACGCCTCGTGGACGCTCGTGTTGCTGATCGAGCTGCGATTGTGCTCGCGCATCATCTCGGGCGACGAGGGCGGGGTGACGATGTACGTCCCCGTCGGCCGGGCGTCGAACTTCGCGGGCTCGTAGTAGGCCGCGAACGGCACGAGATGGCGGATGAACGACGGTGTCTCGATGACCCTGAGATGGTCGTCGGGGACGACGGTCGCCAGGTCGTGCTCGATCACGAAATGGCGGGCGGCATCCATCGTGGCGCGGTACTCCTCGAGCGACTCGACGAAGGTGCTGGCGTGGTCGTCCTTCACGAGGTCGGCGACCTCCGCCGGGTCGAGGGTGGGGTCGATCTCGGCACAGACCGCATCGCGAGCCGCCACGCTGTCGGCCAGGATCTGCTCGCCGACGGCGAGGATCTCATCGCCGCTCGCCTCGAGCTCACGCAGCCGCACGATCTCCTCGAACTGCTCGGGGCCTGCCTTCCACTCGGCGGTGGCGCCGGGCAGGAGCTCGTCGCGGAGCCACCTGACGTGGCGCTCGAGCGCCGCCTGCGCGGCACCGGCCGCGGTCTGGAGCCGACGGGTCAGCGCCGGATCGCCGCCGTCGGAGGCCGCGGCGGCGACGATGGTGTCGAGGAACGATGGAAGCGCCTCGCAGCTCTCGATGTCGATCTCCGCCCACAGCGCCACCGGGTCGGTCACCCGGCTCTGGGCCTCGTCGATCACCCGCGGCGCCTGCTCGAGCCGCGAGGCGATCGATGCGAGGCGCTCGGGGAGTGGCGCGAAGTCGCGCGTGAAGAGCGGGAACAGCCCCTCGCCGATCTCCTCGCCCGCGCCGGCGCGGCGCTGCCAGGTGCGCCGCTCGGTGAGCTCATGGAGCGCGAGCCTGGCCTGGTGGACGACGAGGTCGCGGTCCAGCGCGTGATCGGGGGCAAGGTCGTCGGAGCTGAAGCGCTCCATCTCCTCGATCGCGGCGCGGTGATGGGCGGTGAGCGCCTCGACGTGCTCGCGCGACGCCGACGCGAGGTCGCCGTCGTGATCATGGATGCCGAAGTAGGTGGCGATCACCGGCTCGAGGTTGAGCCGCTCGCGGAACCAGCGATCGATGGTCCGCTCGAAGCGGGCGTCGGCATCGCTCTGGGGGTCGGTCATCGGGACTCCTGAAGAATCAGCGACCGTCACGCGGCACACGGGCGGCGCAGATCGGTGGCGTTGGCATTCGGGTCGGGCGAGCGGCATCGGAGCGCGCGTCGACGAAGCCTAGCATCCAATCGGGGCGCGCAGCGCGGGGCGCCCGACACAGGTCCGGGAGGGCACGCGGGAGCGTCCCGCGAGCATCGACGGGTGGTCGGATACAATCGGCGGCCAGTTCAGCGCGGGACCCATCTCGGCGCCCGCCCGGCGCCGCCGCATGCTCCGAGGAGGTCGCTCCGCATCCCGATGGTCACGTCGAAGAAGGTCACCAAGCCGGCGCCACGCGTCATCCGCGCCGCCTCGCGCTCGGTCGCGACCCGGCATCGCAGTCACGCGCTCGCGCCCGAGCACCTCGGTGAGCGCGCGAGCCTCGCACTGCTCGTGATGGCGATCGCGGGCATCGCGGTGCTCATCAGCGCGATCGCCGTCCTGGTCAGCGGCTTCACGATGCCGAGCCGCTTCCCGTCGTCGGCGCCGCCGAACCTCGGCCAGCTCGGCGTGGGGCAGGTGATCGGCGGCGGGCTCGTGCTCGTGCTGGCGATCGCGATCGTGGCCGCGGTGACGGGCACGTTCCTGGACGTGCGTGGCGCACGGCGCACAGCGGTGGCGCTCGGCGTGCTCACGGCGGCCGCGGCGTCCCTCGGCGTCGTGGCGGTGATGACGATCGGTGGTGGCGACCAGCCGCTCGCCACCGTGCTGCTCATCGTCGGCATCCTTTTCGCCGGGTCGAGCGTCATCCTCGGGCGCACGCCGCGCCCGGAGCCAGCCGACCGGCCGTAGGCGACGCAGCGGGATCCGGGCACGTCCCCATGCGGCGCGCGGCGATCGTCCCGCTTCGCACGCCACGCATCCTCATCGCGCTGGGGTTCCTGACGATCGTGGCCGGCAGCGCCGCGCTCGCGGTCGCGGCATCGGCGACGGAGTGGCTCATGGCCCGCCTCGCGCGAGCCGATCTCGCAATCGACGCGGCCGCCCTGGGTGGCGCGACTGCCGCCCTCGGGGCGGCGGCGCTCACGACGGGCCTCGGCCTCATCGCGCTGGCCCTCGCGCTCCGCCTCGGCCGTTCCTGGGCGCGCCCGGCAACGGCGGTGATCGCCTTCGCCCTCCTCGCCGCGCTCCTGGGCTGCATCGGCGCGATCATGGCCAGCTGGGTGCGCGATCCGGCCAACGGACCTGCCTATCTGAGCGCCGCGCTGGCGGCCGCGATCGGCATGGCGGGGCTGGCGGTCGTGCTGGTCGACGTCGTCCGTGCGCCCATGCGGTCGGACTGAGGCTGCGGGGCGCCTCTGCTATACTCCGCCACCGTCGCTTCCGCGGGCCCGTGGTGTAGCGGCCCAACATGCCAGCCTGTCACGCTGGAGATCGCCGGTTCGAATCCGGTCGGGCCCGCCATTCAGCTTGCACCGCCTCAGGCAGCGCGACGGCCAGCCCATGTCGGTACGCCGCTGGCGTGAGCTGTGCCTCAACGAAGGTAGTGCCGACGACGGTAAGGCGGGCATAGACAGCGCGAATCATACTTGTCCACCACTCGGCCTGCTGTCGCGGGCGCCGCGGCGCGATGCCCCTGACTTTGTTGCGGTCGACGTCGAGGGTAATGCGTGGTCAAGCAGGGGTCTGGACGGAAGCTTGCGGGCGTTCCTATTCATCTCGCCGACGTGTCGCGCGTGCCTGACAACGCTCGCGGAAACGGAAGCGCTGCGCACGAAGGCAGGCGGAAACGTCGTCGTGATATGCCGCGCGGCTCCCAGCGAGTGCCGGGCACTACGGCGACAGTATGAGGTGGCCACCACGATTCTCTGTGACGAGGATGGCCATATCGCCGCTCTGTTTGACGTCGCGGCCGTTCCCACCGCCGTGATTGTGGGCCCGGATGACGACATTCGGTCCGTTGGCGAGCCGGAGCGAGACGAGCTCGCGGCCGTCGCTCGCGGTTCAGCACCAGACGCCGCTTAACCACGCGGACGAGGCGACCAAGCAACCCACACAGCCTAAGAGTGGCGATGATTGTAAAGGAGGCAAGCGGTGTGTTGGGCGTCCCGGTGCGGATGTCAACCGCGACCTAATGACCCCAGAGAAGTTGGTTGAAGTCCTTGGCAGAGAGGTCGACCGGCGTCGGTTCCTTCGTGACATCGGTATGGCGGCTATCGGTTCGGTGATGGCCATCCTCGGTGTGTCCGAGCCAGCTCTCGCGGTTGAGTATTGCTGTCACCTCTGCCGCCCGAACTCGGGAAGTTGCAGCAACTGCACCTGCATCTGGTGCTGGGACTGCTGGCACGCTCCTGCAAACCACTACTACCGTTGCTGCGAGTGCCACTCCGGGTCCTCCCAATGTAACGGGTCTTTTTGCGGCGACGTGATCTGCTCTTCGGCGCAGCTACTCCCCGGGAAGCAGCCGCCGCCATGACCCTCGCCGGCCGCAATCGGTCGCCCAGGTGTCGTCAGTGGGTGAAGCACCTCGCCGTTGTCGCGACGCTCGTCATCGGTGTCGGGTTGGCCGCCTGCTCGCAGTCGGTGCCTTCGGCGTCGGGGAAAAGCATGGCCGACTGCCCGGTGACGCGTCCGAACGGTAACACGCCGCCGGGCGAGCACCCGTTCCCCGGCAATCACGGGGCCAACGACCTCTGGACGACGCTATGGCCAGACGGGACGGTCGGGCCACCGGGGGCGATGGTGATGCCGAACGGATCGGTGGAAACAGTGTTCTACTGGACGCGCGGACCTCAGGCGTCGGGGCCACTCAGAGTGGAGGGGCACCGTATCGATGGCAATGCGTCCCCGCTCCGCGCTGATGTCAGTCCGTACTACGGCGATACGGTCGGCTACCAGCCGGTTCGGCTCGTGTTCCCTACACCGGGCTGCTGGGAAATAACGGCGATGTCCGGGAGAGTGGCTTTGTCAATTGTCCAACGCGTCGTGGATGGACCTGTCAGTACCGCTGCGCCATAAGGACCGAGGTCAGGATCGCACGGAAGGGAGGCTCGAGAGTGGCGATTGCCCTCGCACTGCTGAGTTTGATATCCGGTACCTCAAAGTCGGTCTCCGTCTGTGGCATCAACGCCGCGAGTGTTGCTCGACCGAGAGCGGGCGCATCGCTCCTGGCGATTGCTGCGTACTTCCTGGGCCTCATCGTCGGCGCCGCCCTACTGGTGTTCGTGCTGACGTTGTCAGGAGTGATGATCGTGACTGCGCTTGGCATCGACCCCGAGGGTCGCCGGCTGGCAGCGAGCGTAGTCGCGATCGTGGTCGGGGTTGCGGAAGCGATCCACGGAGCCTGGCTCTTTCCGCACATCGCCTGGGCAGTACCGAGGAAGTGGGCTGCGATCATACCGACTACGGCCTTTCTGCTTGGACCGAGATCGCGTGACTTTGGTCGCATTTAGCTTGATCCCGCGGCCGTACGGTGCTACAGTTCTGTGCCAACCGAGGGGGCATGCGGACGTCTCACGGCAGCGCGGCCTCACCCCAGAGTTGGGGAACGGTGGGAGGCGTGCAAGTGGAGGCAGTCGCCTTGGGTGGCCGCTTCGCACTAGGCTGGTTCTTCGTCCTTGCCGGCGTCACGAAGCTCGCCGACTTGGCGGCCTTCGAGAAGGCAGTGCGCGACTACCGAATCTTGCCCGGTCGGCTTGTTCGACCGGTGGCCCGCGTGTTGCCACCCACGGAGGTCGCGGCGGGGGCGCTGATGGGCGCCGGGGTTGCCATCAGGGTAGTAGGCGTCGGGCTGACCCTCCTCCTAGTCGTCTTCGCCGTGGTGGTCGCGATCAACCTGGTCCGGGGCAGGCGCATCGATTGCGGCTGCTTCGGGGGACTCGGCTCCAAGCCGATCACCTGGGCCACGGTCGCACGGAACGTGGTTCTTGCGGCCGTGGCGGCCACGGTCGCGGCTGTTTCTCCCGGGGAACTCGCCCTGCGCGTGTTCGGACCACCCACAGCGGGAGCGATGCTTAGCGAACCAGATGCGTTAGCGGTGCTGCTCACCACCACCGCCGCGTTGTTGGCCGTCCCCCTGCTGGTCGAGGGGCTGCGTGTTCGCAGCAGGCTCAGCTCCGGAGGCGCGCGATGACGGGGCCATGGCTCGCTGCTTTCGTGATCCTTTGGGCGCTGGTTCTTCTCCTCGCTCTGCTGGTTCTGGGAGTCCTGAGACGGGTTGTCCCTCTCTTGGACCGTCTGGAGGAGCAGCAGCAGACGGTCCCTGGATTGGGTCTTCCCGCGGGCACCAGGGTCCCGGCTTTCGAGGCACACGACCGTGAGGGCGATGCGGTGACCGCAGACGCCATCCCGCGACCAGGCATCGTCCTTTTCATCGAGCCCGGGTGTGGCCCGTGCGAGAAGTTGGCCGAGGAGCTTCGATCGGACGCAGCCAACCTAGACGGCGTACCACTCGTCTTCGTCGCCCCCGACACCAATGAGGGTCGGGAGCTGGTTCCACCGGCCGGTTTTGTGCTGCTTCAGTCGGGCCACGCCATCTCGCACGCGTTCCAGACTTCCATCACTCCCCACGCCTTCTTGGTCGACGCCGACGGCAGGCTTTCCGAGCACACGATTCCGGAATCGGTCGCCGACCTGAATCTTCTCGCCGCGCAGCTCGGGCGAAAGGATGCGCAGGGTGTTCCAGCGGGGGTGGATGCGTGACAGAAGACGAGGGACTCGGGGATGGATCTTCGCAGCGGCGCCTTCCCAGGCCGTTCGCCCGACTTGCGGATGGGGGAGATCCGCGGGATCCAGAACCGGCCCGCGGATTCCCAAGATCCCACCCCGCGGAGGGAGGTGAGCGGCGAGGTAGATGAAACGGGCCAGTGGACGGACACTTCGAGTTCAAAGGAGAGCGACATGATGGACAAGCGAACGGACCGCCAGGCGAGCCGTCGAGCGTTCCTGCGGAGCACCGGAAAGACATTGGCGGCCGCCATTGGGATGGCAGCGCTGCCGGGCATCGTTCGGGCATCGGGCCCATCACAGCCCCACGCAACATCGGGCTCCTCAAAGCCCAATACTCCATTGTTGCCGGTGACGTACCACTGCTACGCGAACGCGGAGACCTGTGGGATTGGGTGCTCCGACATCCAGGTGAGGTACCGCTGCAAGGCGTCGGGATGTACCTCGTACTGCACAGGCTGTCAGACCTTTACCACCTATCACGAGGACTATACGTTCCAGGTGCCGAGCTGCCTGTAAGACGGTCGTCCGGACTCTGGACGGGGCGACCCCTTCGCCCCCAAACATGGAACCCTCCAGGCTGAGAAGGGGCCAGGCTTGCGGAGATTCGTTTGGGATCAGCTGCTGCGGGCCAGGGGCCGGACGCTTGCCCTCGCCATCGGCATCCTGCTGGCCGCGGTCGGCTTCGTGCTGCTCACTTCGGCGGCCACGACCGGGGCCATTGAGACCAAGGGGATCATTGAGCGCAACTTCCGCAGCGCCTACGACATCTTGGTACGGCCGACGGGAACCAGCACCAGCCTGGAGCAGGCGCGGGGCCTGGTCCGCCCCAACTACCTGAGCGGGCTCACCGGAGGGATCACCCTGGCGCAGTGGCGGGCGATCCTCGAACTGCCCGGTGTCGAGGTGGCGGCCCCGGTCGCCAACCTCGGCTACGTGATGCCCTCCTATGATCTGAGAATCCCGGTGGAGGGGCTCCTGCCGTCGGACGCCAGCGGCCTGTACCGCATTCGCTCCACCTGGCTGGCGAACGGCGGCCTGTCCAAGTATCCCGGCCGACAGTCCTACATCTACCTGAGCAGAGGGCCATCCCAGTGCGCGCCTGGCGACGAGTACTACCTCGGCCCCGCGGTATTCACCAGCCCATTCGACCAATACGGACCGGACGTCGGCTACCTGACATGCGTGCGCAGCCCGACCGACGTGACAATGGGGGGTGATGCGACCTTCCCGCTGCTGCTGGCCGCCATCGACCCCGTCCAGGAGGATCGGCTCCTGAACCTGAGCGGTGCGATGGTGAGCGGCGGGCTGCTGGAGGGGGAGAGCTACCAGCCGGGGCGCCTCGGCCCCTCGATCCCGGTCATCGTCAGCACCCGGACCTTCGTCGACGTCTCGCTCCGGGTGCAGGCCGAACGGGTAGACCTCCCGGCGGGCACGAAGCTGCGCGCCATGGCGCGCTCGCCCGAGGCGAGCGCCAGCTTCGGACGGCTGACGGGCCAGGTGGTCGCCGCGGAGACCCTGTCGAGCGACGAGCTGTACGACAAGCTGTTCGAGCATCCTGTGGTGGGAGGGCCGCCCGTGTCGATCAATTGGGCAGCCTCGGATTACTGGACGGTGTCGCCGGTGGGCTACCGCGCGCTTGGCTCCGACGAGCTGGAGGCCCTGCCGGTGCAGCAGGACCTCACGGCGGCGTGGCGCAGCCCCTTCCAGGGCGGCTGGTATCCGGCCCCTCCCGGCAACCAGGACGTGCAGTATCGCCGGCTGACCATCCATAACTCGGTCGTCGGGGTGATCGGCGCGGACGGAACGACCGGGTACCAGGAAGCGGCCTTCGAGATCGCCGGGCGCTTTGACCCCGCCAAGCTTCCAGGCTTCAGCCCGCTCTCGCAGGTCCCGCTGGAATCCTACCAGCCGCCGCAGGTCGAACCCGCCGACGCGGCCAGCACGCGGGCCCTGCACGGCGGCGCCCTGCTGCCCACCACGAACCTCGCGGGCTATGTCCAACAGCCTCCCTTCCTCTTCACCACCCTCCAAGCGGCGATGGGGCTGCTCGATCACAAGTACTTCGGTGGCGGCGACCCGCAGGCGCCGATCAGCGCGATCCGGGTGCGGGTCGCCGGCGTCAGCGGGCCTGACCCGCTCAGCCTGGCCCGCATCAAGGCCGTGGCCCTCGCCATCGGGCAGCAGACCGGTCTGACGGTGGACGTCACCGCGGGCTCATCGCCGGCGCCGGTCCTCGTCCACCTGCCAGCCGGCAGCTTTGGCCAGCCCGCCCTGGTGGTCCGGGAAGGATGGGTGCAGAAGGGCGTGGCAGTCACCATCCTCCAGGCCCTCGATCGCAAGAGCCTGGCGCTGTTCGTGCTGGTGCTGGTGGTCACCGCCCTGTTCGTGGCCAACGGCACCCTGGCCGCGGTGCGCGGCCGCCGGAGGGAGCTCGGCACCCTGCTCGCCCTGGGCTGGTCGCGGTGGCGGATCTTCGCCGCGGTGCTCGGGGAGGTGGCCATCGTGGGCTTGCTGGCCGGGGTGGCTGGCACGGTGCTGGCAGTTGCCTTGGTTCAAGTCTTCAGCCTCCAGATGCCGCTCACACAAACCCTGCTGGTGGCACCGGTGGCGACGATCCTGGCCACGCTGGCCGGTGTCGTCCCCGCCTGGCGAGCCGCTCGGTTGCTGCCCATCGACGCCGTGCGGCCGGCGGTCGCCGAGCGCGGGCTGGGCCGCCGGGTGCGCGGCATCGGCTCGATGGCGGTGGTCAATCTCCGGCGCCTGCCGGGTCGCACCCTCCTCGCGGCGGCCGGGCTGTTCATCGGCGTCGCCGCCCTCGCGCTGTTGCTCTCGATCACGCTGGCCTTCCAGGGGACCCTGGTCGGCAACGCCCTTGGGGCGGTCATCTCGGTGCAAGTCCGGGGCGTCGACTACCTGGGAGTGGCACTGGCGGTCGGCCTCGCTGCCTTCTCGGTGGCTGACGTGCTGTTCATGAACCTACGCGAGCGAGCCGCCGAGCTGGTGACGCTGCGCGCCAGCGGCTGGCGGGAGGGGCACCTGGTGCGCATGGTCGCGGTCGAGGGGCTGGGGATCGGGCTGCTGGGCAGCATCCCCGGAGCGGCGCTGGGCATCGGGCTGTCCGCCGTGGTGGGTGGCGCGCCGGAGCGGGTCGCGCTGGCCGGGCTCATCGCCGCCGGGGCCGGCACGGGCGTGACGCTGCTCGCCTCGCTGGTTCCGGCTGCGCTGATCTCGCGGATGACCCCGCCGATGGTCCTGGCCGAGGAGTGAGCGTGGGCTTCGGCGTCGAGATCAGCGGTGTCTCGAAACGCTACGCCAGCGACGGTCAGGTGCTGGCGGCCCTGGAGGAGATCGGGCTCTCGGTCGCCGAGGGCGAAATGGTGGCGGTGGTCGGGCCGTCGGGCTCGGGCAAGTCGACCCTCCTGCATGTGATCGGGGCCATGGACACCCCTGACGCCGGCAGCATCCAGGTGGGCGGTCGCGAGGTCACGGCGCTGACCCGCGGCGAGCAGACCGCCTACCGACGCACGATCGGCTTCGTCTTCCAGCGCTTCCACCTGCTCCCCGCGCTGAGCGTCAGGGACAACGTGGCGGCGCCGGTGCTTCCCTATCGGACCGGGTACGACAAGTTCGCGCGCGCCAGCGAGCTGCTCGCTGCGGTGGGTCTGGGGGGCAGGGAAAACTCGCTTCCCTCGCGGCTGTCGGGCGGGGAGCAGCAGCGGGTGGCCATCGCCCGGGCGCTCATCAATGACCCGGGGCTGCTGCTCGCCGACGAACCCACCGGCAACCTCGACTCTGTCACCGGGGCCGAGATCGTGGATCTCATCCTCGCCCTGCGCAGCACGCGCGGGATGACCGTGATCGTGGCCACCCATGACCCGCTGGTGGCCAGCCGTTGCGACCGGGTGGTCAGGCTGCGAGACGGCAGGGTCGTGGACGATGGGCGGTCCCGAATGGGGAGGCCACCGAGTGGGTCCTCGAAGAGGGCGGCGAGCTCCAGTTGACTAGTCGCCCGGAGGAACTGGGTGCCACTGTTGCAGGTGACTTCGCGCAGAACCCAGACCGCTATCTAAGGGAGCCCAGACCGCCGCTGCTGTAGGACTTTGACGACGCTCTCCGCAAGGTCGTCCGAGTGCAGCGTCGTGCCAGGCAGATCCGCATCTGATTCGGAGTTGAGCACCTCGATCTCGGGACCGATGTAGATGGCTAGTCCGCGCGCGCCCAAGGGTCGCAGGCGCTTGCCTTGACTATTTTGGCAAAGCGGGAAGGTTGCCGCCCTTCCTCCCCGGGTTGGCCGGCGTCTGGGCAACAGCTATGACCAGGGCGACCGGCCTGTCAGCCGGCACCCCGCCCCGCCGCCTGGAACGATGCGCCCGATGTGCCTGCGCGGCCCATGCTGTGACATGAGAGGCTCCGAAAGGACCTCTCTCTAATCGATGCTAGGGAGATCGCGATCGCAGCACGAGTGGGCCGGTCCCGCGGTGCTCCCTTCTGCATGGGCGGCTAAGGACCTGTCTGCATGCGCGCGCCGCAGCGATTCTCTGCCACTCAGGGCCGCTTTCAGCAGTACCTCCGTGCTCAAAGCCCTGAGCGGTGGGCACCCAGACATGGCGAACGACGACCGCTCGCTTGGCGAGCGAGTTCGCGACGCGCGACTCGGCAGGCAGCTTGGCGTCCGCGAGTTCGCGCGCCAACTTGAGATCACGCCCTCCTACCTGAGCGACATCGAGGCGGATCGACGAGCTCCAGTCGAGGCGTTGATGCGTACGCTGGCCGATTCGCTGGACCTTGAGTTTGACCAGCTGATGGCGCTGAGCGGACGCCTGGGAGCGCAAGCAGAGCGCTATATCAAGCGCACGCCGGAGGCGGCCTTCCTGTTTCGCCGGATCTCCGAGAAGAAGCTTTCGGCCGAAGAGCTGGCGAAGCTGCGCGAGTTCATCGAGAAGTCCTGAGCGAAGCTGATGCGTTGGTACCGCGACACGGATGGTGTCCAGCAGCTATACGTAAAGGACGCCCAAATCGATGAGATCGCCGAAAGCGAGCTCCAGAGAGCCGGATTGATGCCGTCGGCGGACGCATGTCGTGTCGACATCGACCGCTTCGTCGAGCGTCATCTGGGAGCCCGTTAGACCTTGGTGCGAAGCTCGATCACGACGTTCTGGGCGTCACTGAACTCCGACGCGGGGAGCCCGCGAGGATCCCGATCAATCGGGAGCTCACCAACGCGGCCTTCGAGATCGACGAGTACTCGGGAACGTTGGGGCGCTGGCGGGCGACTCTGGCACATAAGGGTACCCACGTCATGCTTCACGGGTTCCTGGTGGAGCCGCACCCTGACCAACAGTCTATGTTCGATGAGAAGACGCTCGCCGACGACCGAGTGGTCCGGTGCTACAAGCGGGATTCCTCGTTCGCTGGGCGATCGAGGAATCCGCGAGAGTTTCAGGCAAACAAGGGGATGGCCGCGCTGCTCATGCCTCGATCCGTCTTTGGAGAGGCAGCGAGAGCTCTCGTCAACTCTGAAACGGTTCCGGAGCTCATTGAGCACCTTGCGCGACGTTTCGCGGTTTCGCGGCAGGCCGCTCGCATTCGACTGTCGGACCTTGGCTTTCTGAGCAGCGAAGGAACCGCCATCGCCGGCCTGTTTCCTTAGCGTCGGAGTCCGTGTCGCCTGTCGAGTCGGTTCGCTCAGCGCTCCTCAGGTTGCCGTCGGCCCCTACCAGACGAGCTGCTCAGACCGATTGCCGAGCGGCGTGCTTCCACTCATCGCGACCGGCGATGGGGATGCGGACCACGCGCTCACGCCGGACGCTGAAACCCGGGTCCGAGCCCGGTCGGGCCCGCCAACGTGCGTCACTCGCTGCGCGACCCGCGGTTCGTCCCGTGCCCGGCCTCGGCCGCCTGCTGCGCCTCCTTTGTCGACCGCCGCGATGCCGCCTCCTTCGCCTCGCGGTCGCCGGTGCGTCGGTCGCGGGTGAGCGCCTCGCACGCTTCCTCGACATCATCGGTCAGGGTGAGAAGGCGCAGGTCCTCCGGTGAGATCTTCGCCTCGTACAGGGGCTTGGCCCGGATCCAGTCGAAGAGCCCCGACCAGTAGTCGCGTCCGTAGAGCACGATCGGAAAGTGCTCGACCTTGCCCGTCTGGATGAGGGTCAGCGCCTCGAACAGCTCGTCGAGGGTGCCGAAGCCGCCAGGGAAGATCGCGAAGCCGGTCGCGTACTTCACGAACATCGTCTTGCGCGCGAAGAAGTAGCGGAACTCCATCCCGAGGTCGACGAACTCGTTGAGCCCCTGCTCGAATGGAAGCTCGATGTTGCAGCCGATGGAGAGCGCGCCCGCATCCCGGGCCCCGTGGTTGGCCGCTTCCATGATGCCGGGCCCGCCGCCGGTGATGATCGCGTATCCCCGTTCGCCGAGCTGGGCGGCGAGCTTGCGAGCGGCGGCGTAGTAGCGATTGCGGCGCCCGACACGTGCCGAGCCGAAGACGGTTATTGCCGGACCGACCTCGGCCAGCGCGTCGAAGCCCTCGACGAACTCGCCGAGGATGCGGAGCGCGCGCCACGTGTCCGTATCACGGAACCCCGGCAACGCGTCGTGGGAGCGGAGGAGGGCCTGGTCCTCGGTGATCCGCTCGCGCGCCTGCTCCTTGCCGCGCCTCACGACCGCGCCGCGCCGCCGCTCCGGCTCCTTCTTCCTCGCTGGCATGCCGACCTCGCTGCTGGTGCCGACGCTCGACACATGGTGGGACCGATGGTAGGGTGTCGCCTCGCCCCGCCTGCCCGCTGTCGTCACGGTGCCGATGGGACGCGGAACATCGCTCGGTTCGAGGATTCTATTGCCAGACCTGCTGCGGCGCGTCGCCGCCCTGACTGCCGTGAGCGTCGTCGGAATCTCGCTGCTCGCGCCGCTGAGCGCACGAAGCGCGACCTCCGTCGGGGCCGAGGCTGACCGCCTCCTCGATGCCGCCTCCCACGCTCCGCGCCTGACCACCGACCGCGGGCCGGCTGCCCGAGCGGCATCCGCCGTCGACACGCTCGCCACCGTCTCCGGCGGAACTGGCATGGAGGATCTGACTCCCTTCTCCGTCGACCAGGCGCCCGCCGTCGCTCCGATGCAGGCCGCCCTGGTGGCCCTCGCCACGCTCCGTGCCGCCCCGGCGCGGGTCGTGAGCACGGACGGCTCCACCGTCTGGGACCGCCTCGCGCAGTGCGAGTCGAGCGGGAACTGGACCATCAACAGCGGCAACGGCTACTACGGCGGGCTCCAGTTCGGCTACGGGACCTGGCACGCCTACGGGGGCGGTGTTTTCGCCGCCTACCCGCACCAGGCGACGCGCGCGGAGCAGATCGTGGTCGCCGAGCGCCTCCGCGCAGCGCGCGGCTACCAGCCTTGGCCCGCCTGCCGGATCAAGCTCAGCCTTCCGTAGGCGGCGATCGGCGACAGCCCGCTGAGCGTGGGCGTCCTGGCGCTGACCATCGACCTCGGACGCTGACGCGCGTGGCGCCACAGCGGGCGCAGAGTACGATCGGTCGATGCTGCATCCCGAGGGGGTGGGCCACGTCGTGCTGAAGGTCCGCGACCTCGATCGGTCACTTGCCTTCTACCGGGACCTGCTCGGCTTCCGCGTCGCGTCCCAGATGACGAACGTCATGATCTTTCTCACCGCCACCGGCGAGAATCATCACGACCTCGCGCTGCTGCGGGTGGGTGACTCCGCACCGGCCGCGCCAGCCAATGCGATCGGCCTCTACCACGTGGCGATCAGGCTCCCCGACGAGGCGGAGCTGCGGCGCGCCCACGCGCTGCTCACCGAACGCGGCCTGCTGCGCGGCGCAGCGGATCACGGGGTGAGCCACTCCGTCTACACCGCCGATCCCGACGGCAACGAGATCGAGCTCTTCTGCGACACCCCCCGCGAGGAGTGGGAGGGTCGCGTGGACTCGGTGATGACGGTGCGCCCGCTGCGCCTCGACTGACGCGTCCCACCGACCCGCGGGTCAGGCGTTCGGCGCGGCGGTCGTGCCGTTGAAGCTCAGGATCAGGAAGCCGATGACGAGCGCGACGAGGATCACGATCACCACGATCCGCGCGCCGTTCCCGCCACGGGCCGGGAGCGGTTGGTAGGGACGGCCGCGCCGTGACGAGCGGCGGCTCATCGGTCGGGCACCGGCGCCCACGTGCGGCGGAAGAGGAACGGCGTCGTCAGCGCCTC
The DNA here is from genome assembly GCA_038209995.1 of Candidatus Limnocylindria bacterium. Classification (GTDB taxonomy): domain Bacteria; phylum Chloroflexota; class Limnocylindria; order QHBO01; family QHBO01; genus JAICQM01. The sequence continues at coordinate 15,460 of JBBQXD010000026.1, forward strand.
CCGGTTGCTGACGCTGCGGAGCTGCTTCCGGGTGCGCCTCAGCAGCTTGCCGTGGTAGGTGCCGTCGCCGTATGGCTCGAGCAGGCGCGCCACGTCCCAGTCGTGGGTGCCGGCGATGGCCGACGCGGGGAGGTATCGGTCCAGGATCGCCTTCGCCTCGTCGATCGCCACGAAGCGGCGGTCGCGGGCGGCATTGTCGAGCAGTGACAGCAGGTCGGCGAAGCTGACGTCGACATCCTCGACGAGGGTCGAGAAACGCTCCATGGTGCCCGGCATGCGCTCCGGCTTGAAGAGGCCGGCCAGCAGGGTGCGCCGCTCGGCGGGCCCCAGCTCGGCGAGGGCGTCGCGCAGGCTCGGGACGGCTGTCGCAGGGTCGGCGACCGGCACGGCGTAGTCGGTCAGGTGCACCATCATGTCGCGCCTAGGGTACCGATGGAGCGGCTGGCGCGCTGCTACGTCGCCCTGGGCAGTCGCGGCGGGCGATCGGCGGCGAGCCGTGCGACGGCCGGGTCCACGTGCATCTCACCCCGCGACGCGGCGCGGATGGCGTAGCGGCGCGCACCGCGCCATCCGCATCGGCGAACGAATCGTAGGCGCCGTCACCGATCCGCTCGAAGACGCGTCCGCCGTGCGCCTCCGCCGCGGCCGCCACGAGCTCGTGGTACGCGCGAGCACGGTACCCGCCCGCGCCGCGTGGCGTTCGGCGAGGCGCGTGCTGCCCTCGCCGTCGGCAAACACGAAGCTCAGGTGGCGCGAGGGCAGGTCCGGTTGCATGGCGCGAAGCATAGGGCCGCGGCGACCAGGTGGGTCTGGATCAGCCGGCCATTGACCGGGGATCCTCGTGGTGGCCATCATCGGCTGGCCACAAGGGACATCCAGAGGGTCACACCTGTTCGATTCGCGCCGATCCATTCGCGTACAGCCCAGCGCGACGATCGCGCTGAGCCCGGACGAAGGGGGCCTTGCGATCGCGGATTGCTTCATGACCTGCACGTTGCGGGTCCTCGACCTCTCGACGGGGGCCGAGCGCAGCGCCGCCGGCCTCGATCCGACGAGCAGCATCGACGCGTGGTCCGCCGCCGGCATCGGCCTCGGCGGATCGGCGTGCTTCGATCCCGCGACGACCGCGCTGGCCGCCGAGTCGTGCCCGGGAGCGCCAGACACGTCGCTCTCCCAAAGCTTCTCCGCCGGGGCCGAGCTGCCCGATGGCTGGCGCCTCGAGTTACGCCTCGTGCCCGGGCAGCCCCAGATGTCGTTCACGCTCGAGGCGATCGCACTCGGGCCCTCCGCGCAAGAGGTCGTGATTGACGCGCTCGGCATCTTCCACGGCAACGGCTGACGAGATCGGCCGATCGGTCACGAGCGCCTACAATCGGTCCGCCAACCCATTGCACGAGGATCTGCGAGCGTGTTGCTCGAGGGCAAGAAGCTGCTCATCACCGGGGTGCTGACCGACGACAGCATCGCCTTCGCCGTGGCGCGCGTCACGCAGGAGCAGGGCGCCGAGCTGCTGCTGACGAACGTCGGCAGGGGCGTGCGGCTCACCGAGAAGGCGGCCCGCAAGCTCCCCTCGACGCCCGACGTCATGCAGATGGACGTCAACAACCCCGACGACATCGCCGCCGTCGCGGCGGCGGCGATGGACCGCTGGGGCCGCCTCGACGGGGTCCTCCACTCGATCGGCTTCGCGCCGCAGGACGCGCTCGGCGGGAACTTCCTCAGCACGCCGTGGGAGAGCGTGGCGATGGCCTTCCAGACATCGGCCTATTCGCTCAAGGCGCTCTCGGTCGGCATGCTCGAGCCGCTGAAGGCCGCCGGGACCGATGGCGGTGCCGCGGTCGTCAGCCTGACCTTCGACGCCCGCTTCGCGTGGCCGATCTACGACTGGATGGGCGTCGCGAAGGCCGGCCTCGAGTCGATCACCCGCTACCTCGCGCGCGACCTGGGGCAGCACAACATCCGCGTCAACACCGTCTCCGCGGGGCCGGTCCGCACGATTGCCGGCAAGAGCATCCCCGGCTTCGACACCATCAGCGGGACGTGGGACGCGCGCGCCCCACTGGCGTGGTCGATGACCGATGCGACCCCGGTCGGCGAGATGTGCGCCTTCCTCCTCAGCCCGATGGCGTCGATGACGACCGGCGAGATGATCCACGTCGACGGCGGCTACCACGCCCTGGGGACCGACTACAAGCCCCGCGCATGACGGACGTTCGGACCGCGGCTCAGCACTTCGACGAATGGGCGCCGCGCTACGACGCCCAGATCCGGGAGATGGTGCCGCGCTACGAGGAGATCAACGACACGATCGTGGCGCTCCTCGCGCCGCGCCCGCCGCGCCGCATCCTCGACCTGGGGGCGGGCACCGGCTACACGATGCACCGCATCCTCGACGCCTTCGACGGGGCGACCGCCACCGGGCTCGACGTGTCGCCGGAGATGCTCGAGCGGGCGCGTCAGCGGCTCGCGGCCCACGGCCACCGGGCCGAGCTGCGGCAGAGCGACATCGCGCAGCCGGAGATCGCCGGCGCCTACGACGCGATCGTGAGCATCCTCGCCGTCCACCACCTGTATGCCGACCAGAAGCGACACCTGTTCAGCCGCATCTGGGAGCACATCGAGCCGGGTGGGGTCTTCGTGCTGGCCGATTACTTCCGGCCCGCCATGGATCGGCTCAGCGAGCTCTACGACCTGCCCGACGAGCCCGATGCCCACGAGATCGAGCACGACCACCCCGACACCGCGGCCGAGCATCTGGCGTGGCTCACGGCCGCGGGGTTCGCGGCCGTCGACGTGGTGTGGAAGGACGACGACGTCGGCGTCCTCATCGCCTGGAGGGCCGAGCGCCCACAGCGCTGACCCGTCCTAGCTGGCTGCCTCCAGCGCCAGGAGTTGGGCTTTCGCGTCGAGGCCGCCGCCGTAGCCGCCGAGCCCGCCGCCCGCCGCGACGACCCGGTGGCAGGGGACGATGATTGCGAGCCGGTTCGCGCCATTCGCCCGCCCGACAGCCCGGAACGCGCCACCGGCCTCGACCCGTTCGGCGAGCTCGCGGTAGCTGATCGTGGCGCCATACGGGATGCGCCGCAGCTCCGCCCAGACGCGCTCCTGGAACGGGCTGCCGGGGATGTCGAGCGGCAGGTCGAAGTCGCGGCGCTCACCGGTGAAATAGGCGCGGAGCTGTCGCGCCAGCTCGTCGAGGAGCGCGTTCGTGCCGTCCTCGGTCGGGCCGATCCGGCGCCGCACGGCGGCGAGCTGGGCGGCGATCATCGGCCGCGCGGCGAAGTCGCAGAGGACGATCGCGCGATCGGTCGCTCCCGCCAGCAGCTGCCCGATCGGGGTCTCGATCGTGCGCAGCATCACGGTCGTCGCGCCGTCCGGATGGCAGCGCAGGCAGGCGCGGTAGCCGGCCGCCTGGGCGACGGCCGCATCGGCCAGGAAGCTGACGTTGCGCAGGTAGGGCTTGCGGACGCGGCACGACGGGCGGCAGTAGATGCCGGTCGTGCGCACGGCGACCACAAAGCGGCCGTCATAGGCGGAATCGGAGGTCGCGAAGGCTCGCTCGAACTCGATGCTCATGATCGTGAAACGCGGGGTGCCAACGTCGTGTGAGATCTCCCGCCCAAACCGCAGCCCGAAACGCGCTCAGGCCTCGCCCGCCTGCTGCGAGCGGAAGACGAGGTTGACCATGAAGGGCGTGGTGCCGAGGATCTGATCCCGCTCGCGGAGCTCGAACCGATGCCGGCCGATCTCCTTCACCTCGAGCCCCTGGAGATCGGCCACGATGTTCGCCGTGGTGGCACCCGGGGGCACCTCGATGTGGAACTCAGGCGGGCGAGCCAGGAGCGCGGCGCCTGACGGCGAGATGAGCTGGAGTGTCAGATCATGCCGGCCCGGCTCCGCCTCGAGGATCGCGACCACGAAGCAGCGGCCGTGGACAGCCGGCAGCCGCGTGACGTTGATCTGGCTGAAGACGCCCATCGCCGACAGCTTCCCGTCCTGCGCGGTGAGCGCGTAGTCGCACAGCAGGAGGGCGTGGAGCTCGAGCCGGCGAAGCGCATCGGTCATGCGGCGGAGTCTACCCTTCGACCGCTGCAGCCACCCTTCACGTGGCGGCGAAGACGAGCGGCGCGACGCCCTCGACGAGCTCGACGATCGGGAGCGCGGCCAGCTCCGCGCGGCTCACCCAGCGGCACTCGTCGGTCGTGCCGTCGAGCTCGGGGCGCAGGCGGCCACCGGTGACGGCCACGCGGTAGACGACCTGGATCGCGTGGAAGTCAGTGGCCGGTAGCTCGCCCCACGCGCGCAGGACGGCGCTCCACGAGCCGACGTCGAGGAGCCCGATCACCTCCCCGCCGAGCCCCGTCTCCTCGGTCAGCTCGCGGAGGACGGCATCGCGTGGATGCTCGCCGTGGTCGATGCCGCCGCCGGGCAGCGTCCACCAGCCGTCGCGGTCGCGCGTCGACCCCCGCGCGAGGCGGCACAGGAGGATCCGTCCGACATCGTCGATGCACGCCGCGTAGGCCGCGACGCGAACAATGCGTGGGAGCTCGTCGCTCACGTGACGTACAGGTCCGGGTCGAGGAGCCACGCGACCTCGCCGGTCCCCGGCTCGGGCACGCCGTAGAACTCGATGCAGGCGAGCCCCCCCTTCCGCATGCGGACCGATGCGGCGCCGGTGAGCAGCACGATCGCGCTCGAAAGGTCCGGCTCATGGCCGACGAACATGACCCGTCGCGCGTTGGGATGCGCCGCCATGGTCCGCGCCAGGTCGCCCCAGTCCGCCCCGGGACGCAGGCGATCGTCGATCACCGGCGAGCCGCCGACCGCCGTGCAGAACAGCTCCGCGGTGCGCAGGGCGCGCGGCAGGGGCGAGCTGAGCACGATGTCCGGGCGGAGGTTCAGACGCCGCCAGATCGGGGCCGCCGCCTCGAGCTCGGCCTCGCCCTTCGCGGTCAGCTCGCGCGCCTCGTCGTCGACCGCGCGCGGCTCGCTTGCCTTCCCGTGGCGCAGGAAGTAGAGGATCACGCGGTCGTCGTGGCGCGGCTGCCGTCGTCCGGGGTCGGGTCGTCATCCGCGCCGCCACGGGTGCCGGTGTGCCCGGCCGCCACGCCACGCGCGTGTCCGGTGCGCTGCACCCCCATCCGCCCCGCACTCATGGCACCGGCCTTCGGCAGCGTGACCGACAGCACGCCGTTGCCGAAGGTGAGGTTCGCCCGCGTGGCATCGACCTCGCACGGCAGCTCGATCGTGCGCTGGTAGGGCCCGTACGACCACTCGCGGGTCACGTAGGCGATGCGGTCCTGGCCCTCGCCGCGCTGGGTGGCGCGGAGGGTGAGTCGTCCGGCATCGGTCACCTCGACGCTGATGTCCTCCGGTGCCACGCCGGGCATCGGCGCCACGACCATCAGCTCGCGGTCGTTCTCGAAGAGGTTGACGGGGATCGCGGTGGGATCGGTCATGGGTGCGCCTCCTGCTCAGACCGATGCTAGGGCCTCGCGGCTCAGTCGGGGAAGGCCTCCGGTCCTCGCTCCGACAGCTCGGCCGCATGCTCTCCGGCGTTCTCCGGCGGGATCCACGAGTACGGGTAGCGGTCATCCTCGAGGTCCACCGCCTCCTGCGTCAGGTGGAGCGGGTGGAACGTGTCGATCATCACCGCCAGCTCCTCGGTCGCCTCCTTGCCGATGCTCGCCTCCACGGTGCCGGGGTGCGGCCCGTGCGGGATCCCGGCCGGGTGGACGGTGAACGAGCTGATGTCCACCCCGCGGCGGCTCATGAAGTTGCCCGCCACGTAGTAGATGACCTCGTCGCTGTTGATGTTGCTGTGGTTGTACGGCGCCGGGATGGCGAGCGGGTGGTAATCGAACTTGCGCGGCACGAACGAGCAGACGACGAAGTTCCGCGGCTGGAAGGTGAGATGCACCGGCGGCGGCTGGTGGACGCGCCCGGTGATCGGCTCGAAGTCACCGATGTTGAAGGCGAACGGCCACAGATAGCCGTCCCAGCCGACGAGGTCGAACGGATGGTGCCGGTAGTGGTACGGCGTGATCCGATCGGCGCTGCGGACGCGGATGACGTGATCGCCGTCGGCGTCGGTGATCGGCACCATCTCGTCCGGAGGCCGGATGTCGCGGTGGTAGTAGGGACTGTGCTCAAGCAGCTGTCCGTAGTCGTTGCGGTAGCGCTTCGGGGGCTCGATCTCCGACGGGCACTCGAGCCACAGCATGCGCTGCGCCGATCCCGGGTCGGGCACCAGCCGATACGTGGTGCCGATGGGGATGACGAGGTAGTCGCCCGGGCCGTAGTCGATCGGTCCGAAGATCGTCTCGAGCGTGCCGGTCCCCTCGTGGACGAAGAGCATCTCGTCCGCGACGCCGTTGCGGTAGTAGTCGGACATCGCTTCGGCAGGGCGCAGGACGCCGAACGTGACGTCGCGGTTGAAGAAGAGCGGGATGCGGCCGGAGAGCCCGTCGCCGCGCGGCGCGACGTCCTTCGTGTTCACGAGGTGATGCCGATGCGGCTCGGTGGCGGCCTGGTCCGCGGCACGGACCGTCACCGCGGTCGGCGCGTCGATCTGGTGCGTCTCGGTCGGCGGGGTGTGGTGGTAGAGGAGCGAGGAGCGTCCCGCGAAGCCCTCGACGCCGAACAGCTCCTCCGCGTAGAGGGCGCCGTCGTCCCGGCGGAACTGGGTGTGGCGCTTGTGCGGCACCTGGCCGCGCTGCACGTAGAACATCGCTGCCATTATCGGCCGACGGCAACGTCGCAGTTGGCACGATGCGAGACGTGGGCAGCGCCGCACCGAGAGCAGATCGGCGAATCGCACAGCGAGACTTGGCGGCGCCCTTACACGCTCGCGGGCGCCACCGTATCTCGTCCCGGTGCCGAGTGGCCCGGCGCAACCTCCCCCAGGACGAGGCCAAGCTCGTCCAGGGAGGGTTGGGCCCGGAGGCGCTCGAAGATGGCGCGCGCCTCGTCGACCAGATGCTGGTCCTCTGGCAGGGCGAGGGCTCCGGCGACAAGTGCGTCCAGCGTCGTGATCGCAAGCGGCCACGGAAGCTCAAGCTCCCGCCAGAGCCGCAGCGATTCGAGATACAGCGTGCGAGCGTCCGCGCGCCGTCCCTGCAAGGCCGCGAGCGCAGCTTCCATGGAGCTTCGCTCGACGGACGCGCGACGGCCCGTGCGTGCCTTGGCGAAGACGGCCAACATGTCGGTGATCACCCTTTCGTCGCGCAGGCGCAGAGCGGATCGTGCCGCGATCGGCGGGATCAGGGCGACCGCATCGGTATCCACCTCCAAGCTGTCCGCTGCGAGAACGACGAGCTCGCGATGGCGCCCCGCGGCCATCATCGTGGCAAGCTTCACGTGAATGCCTATCAGCCGCGGTTGCGGATCGTCGTAGCGCATCGCGAGCCCCAAGATCTCGGATGCCTCGTCATCAACGACTTCGCCGCGGGCTGACCGGATCAGCGTGGCGGTCGCCCCGAAGAGAATCTTGTCTTGGGGGTCCAGCTGGTGCTCCAGCTCCTCCGCGACCTCCTCGAGTGCCCAATCCCATTCTCCCGCCAGCAGGGCCATTTGGCAGGCGTTGTTTAGATTCCATCGGAAGAGTAGGCGGTTGCCTGCACGCCTGGCCTTCGCCAATCCCTCGCGCGCAATGCGGTACCCCGCCCGAGGATCGTCGGGTTCAAGGGCGTAGCAGAGATTCACAGCAGCTCGCAGGGCGGGATCCAGGAAGCCATGTCGCTCCGCAGTATCCCAGGCGCCGCTCAGCGTGGCGACGGCCTCAATCGGCCGCCCGAGATTGGCAAGCGACACGCCGCGGGTGATCATCAAATCGAGCGTCGCTTCGAGCATGCCACGGGCCTCGGCGGCCGGCAGCGCACGCTCCGCGAGCTCGGAGGCCTCGCTGAAGCGACCCACGCGCATCGCGAGCCTCGATTGCTCGCCCGCCAGCTCGACGTAGCCGGCGTCGGCGGCGGTGAGCCCTGGCTCGGCAAGTGCCTCGGTCAGCAGCGCCTGGGCGCGCTCCTGGTGGCTCTCGGTCAGGACGTTGACGAGTAACGCGATCGCCCTCCGGCGCGCGGCAGCATCCCCGAGCTCGGTCGCGAGCAGAATGGCGCGTTCGAAATGCACGACGGAATTGTCATAGGCGCCGGCTTGACCCGCAGCCTGACCAGCGTCCATCCGCAGGCTCGCCTCATCCTCTGGATCCGAGGCAACCTCCAGCGCCAGCTCGAGATAGGCGAGGGCGCGGCCCGGCGAACCGAGCGCCTGCGCCCGAGCGGCGGCGCCGCGCAGCGCGACCCGGGCCTGGGCGGCGACCGCCGCCCCCTCCGCCCCATCGGGCTGCGCGCGATAGGCCTCGACGTAGTGCTGGGCCAGCACGCCGGTGAGCTCGTCGTCGCCGAGGGTCTCGAAGAAGCGAGCGGCAGCGAGGTGGCGGGCCCGGCGATCGCGCTTGGCGAGGGTGCCGTAGGCGACCTCCTTGATG
>JBBQXD010000027.1:0-22514 GCA_038209995.1 Candidatus Limnocylindria bacterium
ATCTCGTCGAGCAGCTCACGGAGGCCGTTCTCGACGAACCAATGGAACGAGATCGTCTGGGTCTGGATCAGATTCGGGAGGGGAAGGACCTCCGGAATGTGCGAGAAGTTCTCACGGCGCGGGGCCAGCTCAAATCGGCTGGCCTGCTCGGCCAAGGCCATTCAGGACTCCTTGAAAAGGGCATAGTGGGACGCGGACACGCGAAAGAGGAGTATACCCCACTGAGGCGCTTCGTCAACTGAAGCGCCCCGACGGTAGTGTCTCAGTTTGGGGAGTCGGATCGGTCGCCTGTTGTCCAAGCGTGGAGCACGAACCGCAGCATGCTGAGGCCCGCGCCCACCAAGAAGAACACGCCTAGCAGCGTATAAGGCGATCCCGGATGGGCGACGGCGGTGTCCGCAGGCTCCGATGTGATCTGAAACTCCCCCACCGGAAGCATTACCCGGCCAGCGCTGACTGGCCCGCAGGAGGGGCAAGAGACCATGAGAGCAAATGGACCAGGCGGAACGCTCGGAACGACGAAGGTAATAATCCCGTCGCCGTGGGCGTCCACCTGTAGCTGGCCGACCAGTACCAGCCTGGGATCATTCGGGCTGGTCACACTATCGGCGATGGCTTGGCTGACAAAGTAGGTCGGTAGCGGAGCCATCGGCCCAGGGAAAGCTCCGGTGCCACCCGTGTGGCCCTTCACGGAAGTCCCGGGTGGTCCGCTGGTCTTACTGAGCGTCAGGAACAGCGCAGCACTCGCCGCGGTCACGAGCACGAGCATCAGCGCGGCCGCGCCTGCAGCTGCCAATGCACTTCGGGACGGTCCTCTCATGAGGCTCAGCGTAACCCGGCCGCATAGACGGCATAGCTAATCGAGCAGCGCCGCGATCTCTTGCACGGTCCAAACGTGATCCGCCACGCCAGCCGCCATCGCCGGGGTTCGGTTCTTACCGAGCGCCGAGTGGCGTCGCGCAAAGTTGTAGGCCATGAAGTGCAGGCTAACCATCGCTGCATGGTTCTGGACCTTCTTAGAGAAGGCGTTGGTCAGCCGGGTGAAGGGGCGCATGTGCATCCGCATGGTCAGGTTATTGCGCTCAACGTAGGACGTGGAGATCGGGTCAGGATCGGGGTTGCCAGATACGACCCGGACCTCCTGCGACGTGACCTCGTTGGGCGAGTAGCGCCGAGCGGTCGGCGATCCATCGCCACTCGCGACCACGCCGAATGTCTTGATGAGCATGGCGTAGTCCACGTCACGCCCGAATTCCTGCTCGATGGCGGTCAGGTGGCCAAGGTGTCCATCTGTCGTCAGCTGCACCCGCTTCGCCAGCCGCGAGCCAAGGTCGGCGATGAAGGCGAAGGCGTCAGCCTGTTCGCGCGACCCGACCAGCCACACCGGGACGAGTTTGGTATCGGGGTCAATGGCGGTCCAGGTCCAGACATCGCCGTCGCCGGGGACGCCCGCGTACTGGTCGGGGACGTTCTTGGCCTTGGCTCAGCAGATGTGTCGCGATGCGTGAGAGGAAATCAGGATGGCGGGAGGGCTAGAGAGAGGTCAGCTTGTGACCTATCCACAGAAACGCCGCGATCGCGAGAACCGACACGATCAGGGGTCCGAGTAACCCCTCGGGCGGTGGCGGGTAAGCGGGGACGTACCCGAACACGATCACGCCGAGCGTTCCTTCTCCCAACGGGCCGTCGCAGCCCGACGCGCACTCGCGCTGCGCTCGGCGGGGGTCATCTTCGCGGCTCGCGCCGCGCCGCCCTTGATCCCGCCCAGGTGTCCACGCGCAATCGCGGCCGGGTCCTTGATCCGTTCCGCTTGCGGCGCACGCTGACCCGTGGCGAGGTTTACGACGGCCTTCGCCCTCTGATTGGGGTCGCGTGGCATGGGGGATCGCTTCACCCCGGAAGCATAGCCGGAGGCGATGCGTGAGACCAACGGACCGGAATCCAAATTGAGCCACTACCGCCCCGACGCTCCCAGCACGCCTCAGCGCTTTCGGTCGCCCGCGGCCAGGACCCGCTTGCGGAGGCGCATGGCGGTGGGCGTGATCTCGACCAGCTCGTCGGCGGCGATGAACTCGATCGCCGACTCGAGGGTCAGGCGGCGCGGCGACGTCAGGCGCAACGAGTCGTCGTGGGTGTGGGTGCGCATGTTCGTGAGCTGCTTCGTCCTGGCGGCGTTGACCGTCATGTCGCCCGACCGCGCGTTCTCGCCGATGATCATCCCCTCGTAGACCTCGACGCCCGACCCGATGAAGAGCTCCCCGCGCTCTTCGAGGCCCACCAGGCCGTACGCGTTCGACAGGCCGGCGCGATCGGCGACCAGGACCCCGTTCGTCCGATGCGTCACCTCACCGGCCCATGGGCCATATCCCTCGCCGAGCTGGTGCATGAGGGCGGTACCGCGGGTATCGGTCATCAGCTGCCCGCGGTAGCCGATCAGGCCGCGCATCGGAATGATGAACTCGAGGCGCACGCGGCCGTCGGCATCGGTGCTCATCTGCTCGATCCGTCCCTTGCGGCCGGCGAGCGCGGTCTGCACGGCCCCGATGTGCTCCGGTGGGATGTCGATCGTCACCCGCTCATAGGGTTCCTGCGTCTCGCCGTCCAGCTCATGGAGGATGACCTCGGGGCGCGAGATGGTGAGCTCGTAGCCCTCCCGGCGCATCTGCTCGATGAGGACCGCGAGCTGGAGCTCGCCGCGGCCGCGGACCTCGAACGTCTCCGCCGACTCGGTGGCGCTGACCTCGATCGACACGTTGCCGAGCACCTCGCGCTCGAGGCGCGCCTTGATCTGGCGGCTGGTGACGAAGCGGCCGTCGCGTCCGGACAGCGGGGAGGTGTTCACCCCGAACGTCATGCGCAGGGTCGGCGCATCCACGTCGAGGCGCGGCAGCGGCCGAGGGTCGGCGGGGTCGGTGATCGTGTCGCCGATCGTGATCTCTGGCAGCCCGGCGAGCGCCACGATCTCTCCCGCGCCCGCCTCGGCGAGGTCGACGCGATCCACCCCTCGCGCGGTCTGCAGGCTGGTCACCGTGCCCGACAGGGTCACCGTGCGCCCCGGCTCGATGGCGCCGGCGGTGTCCTCCGCCTCTTCACGCACCACGACGACCCGCTGCCCGATGCGGACGGTCCCGTTCCGGATCCGGCCGACGGCCATGCGACCCACGTAGTCGTTCGCGGCCAGCGAGGTGACGAGCAGCTGGAGGGGATGTCCGGGCTCATGGACGGGCGGGGGCGTGACCTCGACCAGCAGGTCGAGCAGCGGCCGCAGATCGGTTCCCGGCACGGCGAGGTCGCGGGTCGCGGTGCCGGCCTTCGCATTCGTGTAGACCACGGGGAACTCGATCTGCTGCTCGTCCGCGCCCAGGTCGATGAACAGCTCGTAGACCGCGTCGAGGACCTCGGCCGGCCGGGCGTCGCCGCGGTCGATCTTGTTGAGGGCGACGATGACGGGCAGCCGTCGCTCCATCGCCTTGCCGAGGACGTAGCGTGTCTGCGGCAGCGGCCCCTCCGAGGCGTCAACAAGGAGAAGCACCGCATCGACCATCAGCAGGCTGCGCTCGACCTCGCCGCCGAAGTCGGCGTGGCCGGGGGTGTCGACGATGTTGAGCCGCGTCCCCTCGTGGTCGATCGCCGTCTGCTTGGCGAGGATCGTGATCCCCTTCTCGCGCTCGAGGTCGCCGGAGTCCATGACCCGATCGACGAGCGCCTCGTTGGCGCGGAAGGCGCCGGTCTGCCGCAGCAGCCCGTCGACGAGCGTGGTCTTGCCGTGGTCGACGTGGGCGATGATGGCGACGTTGCGCAGGTCACTGCGCACGGCAAGGGTCGGGGAAGCGGCGGTCATCATCGGGTCCATCGGTACGGAAGCAGCGCATCCCGCGGCGGTGCCCGGCGGGGGCCCGAGGATACACCGGCCGCTCAGGAGAGGCGAACGCGCGCCCTCAGTTGCGTGACCGGGTCGACCGCCTCGTGGGGGCCGACCTCGAGCGTGACCCCCCGCGCCAGTCGCGAACGCGAACCGGCGGTTGGGAGCGGAAACGGCGCGAGCCGGCCCGCAGGCCGGCTCGTCACCGCGTGGAGCTGCGTCGGGCTACTTGATCTCGACGGTGGCGCCCGCCTCGGCGAGCTTCTCCTTGACCTGCTCCGCCTCCTCCTTGGCGACGCCCTCCTTCACCGCCTTGGGGGCGGCGTCGACGAGGTCCTTCGCCTCCTTGAGGCCAAGGCCGGTCAGCTCGCGGACCGCCTTGATGACGAGGATCTTGTTCGCGCCGACCTCGGTGAGCACCGCGTCGAACTCGGTCTTCTCCTCGGCCGCGGCAGCCCCGCCGCCATCACCGCCCGCGGCGGGTGCCGCGGCAACGGCGACCGGCGCGGCGGCAGTCACGCCGTATCGCTCCTCGAACGCCTTCACCAGCTCGGAGAGCTCGAGCACCGTCATGGTGTCGATCGCCTCGAGGATCGCGTCCCTGTCCAGTTTCTTGCTGGCCATTGGTTCGTTTCACTCCTGTATGTCGTGTGCGTCAGGCGGCCTGGCCGCCCTCGGTCGTTCGCTTCTTCTCGGCAACGGCGGTCAGCACGCCGACCAGGTTGCGCAGGTTCGCGGCGAGCACGCCCGCCATCCCGCTCAGTGGCGCCGCCATGCCGCCGGCCAGCCTGGCCAGCAGCACCTCCCGTGGCGGCAGGGAGGCGAGGCGCGACAGCTGCGTGGCATCGATCGCGCGGGTTCCGAGCATGCCACCCCGGAGGGTGACCACCCGGCTGTAGGGGCGGAAGGCCTCCTGGAGCGCCTTCGCCAAAACCACCTCGTCACCGGAGCTCGTCGCCAGCGCGGTCGGCCCGGTGAGCATCGGCTTGAGCTCATCGGTCCCGGCCTCGTCGGCAGCGATCTTCAGCAGGCGGTTCTTGGCGATGTGCAGCTGCACACCGGCGTCACGCAGGGACCTTCGCACCGACTGCATCTCCGAGACTTTGAGGCCTCGATAGTCCACCACGGCCATGGCTGAGCTCCTGCGGAGCAGCTCCGCAAGCTCGGCAACGGCCCGGCGCTTCTCGTCGGTTGGCATCGGTCTGTTCTTGTCCACCTCCATGGTTGACGACGGCCCCCGCGCAATGCGCGAGGGCCGTTCGCGGGCGAGGTCGCCCGAGGCGGGTCATCGTGCCTGCGCGTGCCCCCGACTCGTGGCCGGGTGATTGGCCCGGGATTCGCACCCGGGCACATCGCGGTCTGTGGCCTTCTCTTCTATTCGCCGGCCGCGCTGGGCGGCTTGATCAATGGTGCGCTAGGCGCTGGCCGCCTGGAGCGCTGAACCGATGTCGACGCGCACGCCAGGGCCCATCGTGGGTGCCAGCGTCAGGGTGCGCATGTACGTGCCCTTCACGCCCGACGGCTTCGCCCGGTTCACCGCGTCAACGAGCGCGGCCACGTTGGCCTGCAGCTGCTCGGGCGAGAACGAGGCGCGACCGACCGGCGCATGGACGATCCCAGCCCGATCGACCTTGAACTCGATCCGGCCGGACTTGATCTCGGCCACGGCTCGCTCGATGTCGAACGTCACCGTCCCGGACTTCGGGTTCGGCATCAGTCCGCGCGGCCCGAGCTTCTTCCCGAGGCGGCCGACCATGCCCATCATGTCGGGCGTCGCGATCGCGACGTCGAACTCGAACCAGCCGGCGTCGATCTTCTTCACCAGGTCATCGCCGCCGACCTCGTCCGCGCCGCCGCGCAGCGCATCCTGCGCCTTCTCGCCCTGGGCGAAGACGATGACCCGCGAGGCGCGCCCCGTGCCGTGCGGCAGCACCACCGTGCCGCGCACGAGCTGGTCCGCGTGGCGCGGATCCACGCCAAGCCGCAGGTGGGCCTCGATGGTGGCGTCGAACTTCGTGAAGGAGATGCGCGGCAGGAGCTCGGCGGCATCGGCGATCTCGTAGCGACGATCCGGCTCGATGAGCTTCGCGGCGTCGAGGTACTTGCGTCCGTGGCGTGGCATCAGCCCTTCACCTCGATGCCCATGCTGCGCGCCGTGCCGGCGATGATCCGCATCGCCTGCTCGACGGTGTTGGCGTTGAGATCGGCCATTTTCACCGCCGCGATCTCGCGGAGTTGCGCCTGGCTCACGCTCCCGACCTTGTCCTTGTTCGGCACCGCGCTCCCCGACTCCACGCCGGCCGCGCGCTTCAGGAGCGCCGCCGCCAGCGGGGCCTTGGTCACGAACGTGAAGGAGCGGTCCTCGAAGACGGTGATCTCGGCCGGGACGACGTAGCCGCGCAGATCGGCGGTCCGCTCGTTGAAGGCCTTGATGAACTCCATGATGTTGATGCCGTGCTGACCGAGCGCGGGTCCGACCGGCGGCGCGGCGGTGGCCTGACCGGCCGGCGCCTGGACCTTGAGCGTCGCGCGGATCTTCTTTGCCATGGTGCATTCCTCCGAGGTTCAAGCGGAGCTGGTGCCCCTCCCTCTCTGTCGGGTGGCGTCATGCGCCGCCACCTGTTTGTCGCGGCCGCGAGTATATACGTATACGTTCGGTGGACGTTCGGTAAGACGTTCGGACTCGGGCCTAGAGCTTGTCGATCTGCAGGAAGTCGAGCTCGACCGGCGTCTCGCGGCCGAAGATGCTGACGAGCACCTTGACCTTGTTCCGCTCCGGGTTGACCTCGTCGACGGTGCCGATGAACTCGGCGAAGGGGCCGTCCTTGACGCGCACGCTCTGGCCCTTCGCGAACTGGACCTTGAACTTCGGCGTCTCGACCCCCATGTGCTTGAGGATCTTCTTGACCTCGCTCTCCTCGAGCGACATCGGCCGGTTGCCGGACCCGACGAAGCTCGTCACGCCGGGCGTGTTGCGCACGACGTACCAGCTCTCATCGGTCATGACCATCTCGACCAGGACGTAGCCGGGGAAGACCTTCTTGTTCACGGTCATCCGCTGGCCGTTCTTGATCTCGATCTCCTCTTCCATCGGCACCAGCACCTGGAAGATCTGGTCCTCCACGCCCATCGACTCGATCCGATGCTCGAGGTTCGCCTTCACCTTGTTCTCGTAGCCCGAATAGGTGTGGATGACGTACCACCGCTTGCTCTCCGCGGTGGCGGACAGCTCCTCGGGTCGCGGTGCCTCGCGGGACAGCCGCGCGGCCTCGCGGGCCTCGTTCACGCGCGTCTCGTCGGTCATGGCTAGAGCACCGTCCGATCGAGCGCGGTGTGCAGCAGCAGGTCGAGCACCGAGATGTAGGCACCGACGGCGACCGAGACGGCGATGACGAGCAGGGTCAGCCGCACGACCATCTCCCGGGTCGGCCAGGCAACCTTCTTCAGCTCGGACCAGCTCTCGACGAAATATCGCCGCAGACGATTCACCATCGCGTGTGTGCTCTTCCTACTTCGTGCCGCGGGCCGGAGTGGCAGGGGCGACAGGACTCGAACCTGCAACCGCTGGTTTTGGAGACCAGTGCTCTACCAATTGAGCTACACCCCTCCGTGCCACCGTCGACGTTACTTCGTCTCTCGGTGGAGCGTGTGCTGCCGGCAGCGCGGGCAGAACTTGTTCAGCTCCAGCCGCCCGGGATCGTTGCGCTTGTTCTTCCGGGTGCTGTACGTGCGCTCCTTGCAGGTGGTGCACGCCAACGCGATCACTGGTCGGTTCTCGGCCTTGGCCACGTGTCGTCCTTCGTTCGTTCGCTCCCGCCTCGGACCGATGGAGCGGCCGATCGCGCGGCGGCTCGGCGGCCAACGACCAGTACGGCCGGGCCCCGGGGGAAAGCCCCGCGATTCTAGGCCGGGCGGCCCGCACTGTCAACGACCTCACCCGCCGGATGGGCGCGCTGCCGGCGCGCGAGGACGATGCGGGTGAACGGCAGGCGCACGTCGCTGAAGACCTCGATGCTGACGAGGAAGCCCGCGAAGATGAGGACGACGCCGAGCAGCTCGCCAAGGAAGAACGACCATGTGACACCGAAGCGGTTCAGCCCGCTCGTCCACCCGGGGATAAAGCCGCCAAGGGCGATGAGGATGGTCGCCGGCACGCGCGAGTTCAGCGTCCCCGCGCGCATCGCACGCCATGCGCCGGGCAGGCTGGCGCCGAAGTTCACGACCACCGCCAGCGCGCGACCGATCGCGCCGAGGATCGGAGGTCCGCCCTCGACGCGCAGGACGCGCCGCTTCGGCATGAAGATGTACGCCGAGTACACCGCGCCGAAGACGAGCGAGAAGGCACCCGT
Source organism: Candidatus Limnocylindria bacterium (assembly GCA_038209995.1). Lineage (GTDB taxonomy): Bacteria > Chloroflexota > Limnocylindria > QHBO01 > QHBO01 > JAICQM01. The sequence continues at coordinate 8,212 of JBBQXD010000027.1, forward strand.
GATGTTGAACGGCGGCGTCATGACGCGCAGGTCCGAGGGAAAGGCGTTGCCGGTCGGCACACCGGTGCCGGGATCGAGCGCAAAGCCCGGCGCGTCGACCATCGCGGTGAGGACGAGGAAGGTCACGACCGCCGAGGCGAGCACGAGCACGGCCGCCGCGATGGGCGCCACGAGCTGCCGCCGGCTGCGGGTGGCGGCGGCGAGGAGGAGCGCCGCAAGAGTGGAGAAGGCGACGACGGCCATGATCGTGGTATCGGACGCGGGGTCGCCCTCCCTGGCCCGCGCCAGGCCGGAGAGGATGCTGAAGAGGCCGCCCGCGAACACGCTGAAGGCCACGAAGTAGCCGAACCGCGTGTTGCGCAGCAGGAACACGGTGCCCAGGCCGAGGTACGCCGCCACCCCGAAGGCGCCGATCAGATACCAGGTTCGGTAGAGCGGCTCATTCCACCCCCAGGCGCGCCCGATGAACTCGGTGCCGGCGCTGATGCCGTACCAGAGCAGGCCTATCGTCCATACCAGCTGATAGGCCTGGCGGCGGCGGAGCCACTGGTCGGCGACGAAGGCCGCGAAGACGAACGACAGGGCCGATGAGAGGAGGGGCAGGACGACGTTGGGGTCCACGGGAGCACGACCTCGACTGCGACGCGATGGGCCGATCCAGCGGCATGACCGGTGACACGGATACTGCCGCCGCGACTCCATTCTGCGCAACCATGCGCCAATCTAGGTGAATCTGGCACACGGTTCCGACCTGGAAGTGCTGGAGCCCACGTCCGGGCTCGAACCGGAGACCTCTTCCTTACCAAGGAAGTGCTCTGCCTACTGAGCTACGTGGGCCCGCCCGGACCTCCGGTCGGCATGCCGGCCCGAGCCGGCGATATGCGTGGTGGGCAGGGAGGGAATCGAACCCCCACAGTCGAAGACGGCTGATCTACAGTCAGCGGAGCTCACCACCTGCTCAACCTACCCACGCGATAGCGCCGGCCCGTGGCGAGTGCCGGCGAGGGCGGAGTATAGCCAACCGCCGGACGTGGCTCAAGGGGCCTCGGCGGCGAGCTCGCTCGTTCGCAGCTCACGCCCCCAGTCCGCGACGCGACCCAGCCCGGTCCCCCGATAATCCCCCGATGCTCCGCATCCTCCGCCAGCCGAACTTCGCGAAGCTGTGGGCCGGCGGCCTGATCTCGATGATCGGCGACTGGGTGCTGATCGTCGGGCTGCCGTTCGAGATCTACCGTCGCACAGGGTCAACCCTTGCCACCGGCGCGATGGTCCTCGCCTTCCTGATCCCCTCGATCGCGCTCGGTTCGATCGGTGGCGTGTTCGTTGACCGCTGGGATCGCCAGCGGCTGATGGTCGTCATCAACCTCATCCTGGCGGTGGCGATCCTGCCGCTCCTAGCCATCGACGCACTGGGGCTGTGGGTCGCCTACGCGGTCCTCTTTCTCGAGAGCTGCCTCGAGCAGCTCTTCAACCCGGCCGAGGGCGCGCTGCTGCCGAACCTGCTCGAGAACGCCGACGACGACCTCGTCACCGCCAACGCCCTGAACGGGATGAACAACCACCTCGCCCGCCTCATCGGGCCAGCGGTCGGGGGCATCGTCGTCGCCGTCGGCGGCATCCTGGCCATCACCGTCATCGATGCGGTGTCGTTCCTCATCTCCGCCGCCCTCATCTGGTCGATCAGCGCCCCGCAGACGCGCGCGCAGCGGACCGATTCGCTCGAACACCAAGCCGCGAATGCCTGGCGCCGGCTGCTCCACGAGTGGCGTGAAGGACTCGGCGTCGTGTGGCAGCAACCCGTGCTGCGCGGGCTGCTCGCCTTCTTCGTCATCACCCACATCGGTGAGGGCCTGACGATGACCCTGTTCGTCCCCTGGGCGACGGACGCGCTGCACGGCGGCAGCACCGGCTATGGCCTGCTTCTCTCGACCCAGGCGATCGGCGGGCTCGCCGGCGCCATCGTCATCGGTCGCATGGGGTCTCGCCTCGATCCGTTGCGCATGCTCATCCTGGCCGCGCTCACCTTCGGTGCGATCGACCTCGTGCTGTTCACGTACCCGGTCATCTATCCGTTCATCGGCCCCGCGCTGGTGGGGATGGTGATCGTCGGCGTTCCCGGCGCCGCCATCGGCGCGGCGATCGCCACGCTCGAGCAGCGGCTCACGAGCGACAGTCACCGCGGGCGAGTCATCGGTGCGCTGGGTGCGATCGGCGCCGTCGGGTCGCTGGTGGGCGCCCTGGGAGCCGGCATCCTCGGCGAATCGGTGCCGGTCATCCCGCTCCTTATCGTGCAGGGCAGCGGCTACGTCATCGGCGGGCTCGCCGTGTCGTGGATGACCGCGACCCACCGTGCGAGCGCGGTCCCCGAGGCGGGGTGAGTGGAGCCGACGCTCGGGGTCGAACCGAGAACCTGCGGTTTACAAAACCGCTGCTCTGCCAATTGAGCTACGTCGGCCGGCGAGACCGATTCTAGCGGCGGGCCGCCAGCCGCTGGCGGACCACCTCGAAGAGGAGCAGGGCGCCGGCGGCGGCGGCATTGAGGCTCGCCACGTTGCCGGCCATCGGGAATCGGACGAGGACGTCGCAGCGTCGTCGCGTCGCTCCCGAAAGGCCGCTTCCCTCTGAGCCGACTACGACCGCCAGCGGGCCGCTGAGGTCCGCATCCCAGGCGAGGGCCGGCGCGTCCTGGTCGGCGGCGACGACCCGCAGGCCGCGCGCCTTGAACTCGTGGATCGTGGCGCCGAGGCTGTCGACGCGCGCCAGCGGGACGTGCTCGCTCGCCCCGGCCGAGGCCTTGACGGCCGCGGCGGAGAGGGGTGCCGCGCCACGCGCCGGGTAGACGACACCGTCGATCCCGGCGGCCTCGGCGGACCGCAGCAACGTCCCGAAGTTCGTCGGATCCTGGAGGTGCTCGAGGAGCAGGATGAACGGCTCGTGCCCGGAGGCGGCCGCCCCGGCGAGGAGCTCGTCGACGGTCGCCAGCGGTCGCTCCCCCACCTCGAGCACCACGCCCTGGTGGCCGTCGAAGCCGGCGAGGCGGGCCACCTGCTGCGCGTCGACCCAGACCGGCTCGAGATCACGGGCGCGGGCCATGGCCAGGAGCTCGCGCAGCTCGGGCGACGGCTTCGCGTTGTCCGCGATCCACAGCCGATGTGCCTCGCGCCCAGCGCGTAGCGCCTCGACGACCGGCCGCCGGCCGCCGATTCGGTCGCTCACCGGGCGGGCCGCACGCGCGCCACCGCCCAGGCCGCGATCCCCTCGCCGCCGGCGAATCCGAGCCCATCGGTCGTCGTGCCACGCACGCTGACCACCGCCGGCTCGAGACCGAGCAGGCTCGCGATCCGTCCCTCGATCTCGGGCCGCCGAGGCGCGATCGTCGGCCGCGCCGCCGCGATGACCACGTCGACCGACATCGCCACGACCCGCGCATCCGCGAGGATCGTCAGGGTGCGGCCCAGGAGGTCCGCCGAGTTCGCGTCCCGCCACCGATCCTCGCCGGGCGGAAAGCGAGTTCCGATGTCGCCAGCGTATGCGGCCCCCAGCAGCGCGTCGATGATCGCGTGGAGTGCGACGTCGCCATCGGAATGGCCGGCGGGACCGCGCGGCTCCTCGAGCCAATCGAGGCCGGCGAGGCGCATGGGGCGGCCCTCGATCAGCTGATGCGCGTCGAAGCCGATCCCCACGCCGGTCTCGGCCCCGGCAACGGCGGACGCGATCGGATCGAGCAGCCGTGCGCGAAGGGCGTCCCGCACGAGCGCCTCATCGCCCGGCGCGGTCAGCTTGCGGTTGGCGGGATCGCCGGCAACGGTCACCACGGCCACCCCGTGTGCCAAAAGCGCGACTGCCTCGTCGGTCGGCGCCTCGTTGCCAGCGAGCGCCGCGATGATCGCGTCGCGGAGCGTCTCGAGGGTCGCGGCCTGTGGTGTCTGCGCGCCGACGACACCCGTCCGATCGACGATCGCGACCCCGCGGCCGTCGCGGACACGCCACAGCGTGTCGCTCACCCCGATGACGGGCAGCGCGGCGCCGGCACCCCGCGCGGCCGTCGCCACGGCGAGCGCGAGCTCGCTCGTGACCGCGGGACGGGCGGCGTCGTGCACGAGCGCCATCGTCGATGGTGCGACGCCCGCCGCGAGCAGGGCCGTGACGCCGGCGAGCACCGAATCGGCGCGCTCCTCGCCGCCGGGGACGAGGAGGCATCGGTCTGCAATCCTCGCCGGCAGGCGCTCGCGAAACTGGTCCGCGGCGTCACCGGGGATCACGAGCGCAACCTGCCCCATGCCGGGCAGCGCGGCGAGCAGGTCGAGCGACCAGCGCCAGGCGGGACGCCCCCAGAGGTCGATCCAGAGCTTGTCGGTCCCCATCCGCCGGCTGCGGCCGGCGGCGACGCAGATCGCGACGAGCCCTGCGGCCACGGGCTCAGGCGGTCTCGTGCGGCTGGGCGAAGATCATGCGTCCGGCGACGGTCTGCAGCACCCGGGTCACCGTGATCCCGATCTCGCGTTCGATGAACCGGCTCCCGCCCTCGACGACGATCATTGTCCCATCGTCGAGATAGCCGACACCCTGGCCCGGCTCCTTGCCGTCCTGGATGATCCGGACGCTGAGCTCCTCCCCTGGATGGACGACCGACTTCACCGCGTTCGCGAGCTCGTTGATGTTCAGGACGCGGATGCCCTGGATCTCGGCGACCCGGTTGAGGTTGAAGTCGTTCGTGAGGATCGCCGCGCCCGTGTCGCGGGCGAAGGCCACGAGCTTGGCGTCGACCTCGTTGATCTCTGGGTAAGTCTCCTCGTGCACGGTGACCGGCGTGACCGCGTCGCGCTGGAGGGCGGTGAGGATCTCGAGCCCGCGGCGGCCGCGGTTGCGCCGCATCGCCTCCGGCGAGTCCGCGATCCGTTGCAGCTCGTCAAGCACGAAGCGCGGCACGACGAGCTCCCCCATGATGAAGCCGGTCTTCGCGATGTCCGCGATGCGCCCGTCGATGATCGCGCTGGTGTCGATGACGACCTGTCCGGGCGTGCCCCGGCGCCGCCCGCCGGGCAGGAGGTTGGCGAAGGCCGGCAGGAGAGTCTCGCGCTTGTACATCGTCGCCGCGAGCATGACGGCGGCCAGGATGACCGCTGCCAGGGGCGGCAGGATCGATCCCAGCGCGCCGCGGATCTGCGCCAGCGGCACGCCGAGGAGCAGGCCCATGACGAGCCCGACCACGACCGCCGCCACGCCGAGCGCGAAGTCGCCGGCCCCGGCGCGCTCGAGTCGCCCGACGGCCCAGCGCGTCGGGTAGATGGTCACGTACGGGATGGCGAGATACCCGAACAGGAGGGACGCGGCCACGACCGCCATGAGGAAGGCGGGGCGGTTCGGAGGGCTGACAACGTCCCCGGCCCGCTCGAGGATGAGCAGGCCGAGCCCGAAGCCGAAGAGGGTGCCCAGCAGGGCTCCCACGAGTTGGATGATCCTGGTCATGGAACCGATGAGTGCGGGTATGAATCGAAGGAATGAAGGTGGACCGATCGCGACGCTCGCCTGGAGGATGAAGGACCGATGAACCCGGTTGCGCGATGCGATCCCGCCGCGGCGGGCGGCAACCGTAGCACCGGACCGCTCGGGCGGCAATGGGCCCGCCGCTCTCGTGGATCGGTGGGTCAGCCGGCGTCGACGAGCGCGATGCGGAGCGCGTCGCGGATGTCCGAGGCGGTCTCAATCCCCTCCAGCCTCCCGCCTCCCCCGCCGCGACCGGTGAGGAGGCGCGCGAAGCCGAGCCGACGCGCCTCGGCATGCCGGCGCTCGGCGCGGACGGCGGCACGGAGGCGTCCGGAGAGCGCCACCTCGCCGGCGATCGCGAGGCCGGCTTGCACGGGACGCTCGCGCAGGCTGGAGGCCAGCGCGGCTGCGACCGCGAGGTCCGCCGCGGGTTCGTCGATCCGGAGGCCGCCGGCGACGTTGACGTAGACGTCATGACCGGTGAGGTTCAGGCCCGCATGCCGCGCGAGCACCGCGATGAGCATGAGCAGCCGGTTCGTGTCGATCCCGGTGGTGGCGCGCCGTGGCGACCCGTAGCCGGACGGTGCGACGAGCGCCTGGATCTCGACCGCCAGCGGGCGCGTTCCTTCGAGCGCGATCGTCACCGCGCTGCCCGCCACCGGCGGCTGCTCGCTCTCCAGGAAGAAGCGGCTCGCGTCGGCCACCTCGGTCAGGCCGTCGCCGCGCATCTCCAGGACGCCGACCTCGTCGGTCGAACCGAAGCGGTTCTTCGCCGCGCGGAGGAGGCGCGTGGCGCCCAGGCGCTCGCCCTCGAGATAGAGGACCGCATCGACGAGGTGCTCGAGCGTCCGCGGACCGGCGACCGTGCCCTCCTTGGTCACGTGGCCCACGAGGGCGATGCTCGTCGAGCCGCGCTTCGCGACCTCCGCGAGGCGCGCCGCCACCTCGCGCACCTGCCCGACGCTGCCGGCCGGCCCGCCGAGCTCCTCCACGGCAAGGGTCTGGACGCTGTCGACGATCGCGACCGCCGGCTGCGTGGCCTCGATCGCCGCCACGGCATCGCCGAGGTCGGTGGTCGCCATCAGGGAGAGGCCCTCGATCACCGCGCCCACTCGCTCGGCGCGGCCGCGCACCTGGGCCGTTGACTCCTCGCCCGTGATGTAGAGCGCAGCGGCACCGCGCGCAGCGAGGCGTGCGGCCAGCTGGAGGAGGAGCGTGCTCTTGCCGATCCCCGGGTCGCCGCCGAACAGCACGATCGAGCCCGGCACGAGCCCGCCGCCGAGCACGCGGTCCAGCTCGCCGATCCCCGATGCGAGCCGCGAGGCCTCGGCGCTCGACACGCTGCCGATCGGCTCGATCGCGGCCGCCGTCGCGCCTCGCCCCTCGGCACGCTGGCGCTTCACTGGAGCGCGACTCACGAGCGTCTCGACCATCGTGTTCCAGGCGCCACACGACGGGCACTGGCCGGCCCAGCGCGGGCTGGTGGCGCCGCACTGCTGGCAGACGTGGACGGACTTGCTGGCAGGCATGCTCGAAGGGTGGCTCAGATGCGGCGATGACGAGGCGCGTGCCTCGTCATCTTGCCATGCGCCCGATGCGCGGCGGCTTATCGAGCGCTTACTCGCTCGGGGCGGCCTTCTCCTTCGAGCGGCTCGCGCCGGCGCCGACCGGCTTGCGCTCGGGCGGCGCCTTCGCGATCGTCAAGCTGCCGTCCTCGCCGGCATCGACGAGGATCCGGTCGCCCGGCTCGTAGGTGGCCATGAGCACCTGCTCGGCGAGCGGGTCCTCGATCTGGTTCTGGATCTCGCGCCGCAGCGGCCGCGCGCCGTACGCGGGGTCGAAGCCGCGGGTGATGATCGCGTCCTTGGCCGCGTCGGTGACGAGGAGCTCCATCTGCTGGCCCGTGATCTGGACCTTCACCCGCGCGAGCAGCAGGTCGACGATCTCGCGGAGCTCCTCCCGAGTCAGCTGGCGGAAGACAACGGTCGCGTCGATGCGGTTGAGGAACTCGGGCCGGAACGTGTTCTTGAGCTCGGCGAGCACCTTGTCCTTCATCCGGTCGTACTCGGCCGCGGCCTTGAGTGCCTCGCTGCCACCGACCCGGAAGCCGATCGACGAGTCGCGCTGCAGAAGCTGGGCTCCGACATTGCTCGTCATGATGATGATCGTGTTCCGGAAGTCCACCCTGCGGCCCTTGGCATCGGTCAGATGTCCGTCCTCCAGGATCTGGAGGAGGATGTTGAAGACTTCGGGGTGCGCCTTCTCGATCTCGTCGAGCAGCACCACGCTGTAGCTCTTGCGGCGCACCGCCTCGGTCAGCTGCCCGCCCTCGTCGAAGCCGACGTAGCCGGGTGGCGCACCCACGAGCCGCGACACGTTGTGGCGCTCCATGAACTCGCTCATGTCGATCTTGATGAGCGCGTCCTCGCTGCCGAACATGAACTCCGCCAGGGCCCGGGCCAGCTCGGTCTTGCCGACCCCGGTGGGGCCCATGAAGATGAACGAGCCGATGGGCCGCTTCGGATCCTTCAGCCCTGCCCGCGCGCGGCGGACTGCCCGGCTGATCGTGTCGATCGCCTCCTGCTGACCGATGATCCGGCCGTGGATCGCGTCCTCCATGTGGAGCAGGCGCTCCTTCTCCTCCTGGCTGATCCGGACGACGGGGATCCCGGTCCACATGCTGACAACCTGGGCAATGTCCTCCTCGGTGACGACCGGCGTCTCCTTGTTCGCCTCCTCGTGCCACTCGGCGCGCAGCTTCTCGATCCGCTCCTTGCCCTGGGCCTCCTCGTCGCGGAGCCGCGCGGCGCCCTCGTAGTCCTGGTTGCCGATCGCCTCGTCCTTGGCGTGGGTGACCTGCTCGAGCTCGCGCTGTGCTTCCTTGATGCTGGGCGGCGCGGAGCTGGCGCGCAGGCGGACCCGGCTGCCGGCCTCGTCGATCAGGTCGATCGCCTTGTCGGGCAGCGATCGGTCGGCGACATACCGCACCGCGAGGTCGACCGCGGCGTGGACCGCCTCGTCGCTGATCTTCACCCGGTGGTGCTCCTCGTACCGCTCCCGGATCCCGAACAGGATCGCGACCGCCTCGTCGACGGTCGGCTCCTCCACCATGACGGGCTGGAAGCGCCGCTCGAGCGCCGCGTCCTTCTCGATGTACTTGCGGTACTCGTCGAGTGTCGTGGCGCCGATGCACTGGAGCTCGCCGCGGGCGAGCGGCGGCTTGAGGATGTTGGCGGCGTCGATCGCACCTTCCGCCGCGCCCGCACCGACCAGGGTGTGGAGCTCGTCGATGAACAGGACGCTGTCGCTGCTGCTCCGGAGCTCCTCGATGATCTTCTTGAGGCGCTCCTCGAACTCGCCGCGGTACTTCGTGCCGGCGACGAGCGAGCCGATGTCGAGCGTCAGGACGCGCTTGCCCATGAGCGTCTCGGGCACGTCGCCGCTGATGATCCGGTGCGCAAGGCCCTCCGCGATCGCCGTCTTCCCCACGCCGGGCTCGCCGATGAGGGCGGGATTGTTCTTGGTGCGGCGGCTGAGGATCTGGATGACGCGCTCGATCTCCTTCTCCCGGCCGATCACCGGGTCGAGCTTGCCGGCGCGAGCCGCGTCGGTGAGGTTGATCCCGAGCTGGTCAAGGGTCGGCGTCTTCGACGGGCGCTTCGTCTCCTGCGCGGGCGAGGCGCTCGAGCTCTGCGACAGCACGTGGATGACCTGGTGGCGGACCTTGTCGAGGTTCACGCCGAGCGACTCGAGCACGCCGGCCGCGATCCCCTCGCCCTCGCGTACGAGGCCGAGCAGCAGGTGCTCGGTGCCGATGTAGTTGTGACCCAGGCGTCGCGCCTCGTCGATGGCCAGCTCGATGACGCGCTTGGCGCGCGGCGTGAGCCCGACCTCTCCGACCACCGGGCGGTCGCCACGGCCGATGATGAACTCGACCGCCGTCCGCACCTTCGACAGCTCGACGTTCATGTTCTCGAGCACGCGCGCCGCGACCCCCTCGCCCTCACGGACGAGTCCGAGGAGGAGGTGTTCGGTACCGATGTAGTTGTGGTTGAAGCGCTGGGCCTCGTCCTGGGCAAGGGTGAGGACCTTCCGCGCCCGGTCGGTGAACTTGTCGAATCGGTCCATTGGTCGGTCTCGCGTGGCTCGGGTTATCCACATCCTACGACCCGAGACGGATCGTGGTGTGAGTCTACGGCAGCATGTCGGGGCACGTGCCTTCAATAGGTCGTACGTCGTAGGCCCCCGCTTGGCTCAATCGCATGACGCCTGACGGTGCGTCGATGGTTGCCGCGGAGAACCCACGAGGCGGGCCAACTGGCCCGCCTCGGTCAGGTCGTTGTCGTCAGCCCGGGGCTCGAGACGTGGCTTAGGCCTTCGCCTCCCCCTCGGGCAACTCGTCAGCAGCGGTTGCCTCAGCGGTGGGAGCCCCGTCAGCGGCGGGTGCCTCAGTGGCCGGTGCCTCGTTAGCGGCGGGTGACGCGTCGGAAGTCTCGTCCGCCACGGCCTCAGCTGCAGGCGCCTCATCGGCGGCGGGTGCCTCGTCAGCGACCCGAGCCTCGACGGCGACCTGAGGCTCGTCGGCGGCGGGTGCCTCAGTGGCCGGTGCCTCGTCAGCGACCGGCGCCGCGTCGGAAGTCTCGTCCGCCGCGGCCTCAGCTGCAGGCGCCTCATCGGCGACCGGCGCCGCGTCAGCGACCTGAGCCTCGACGGCGACCTGAGGCTCGTCGGCGGCGGGTGCCTCGGTGGCCGGTGACTCGTCAGCGACCGGCGCCGCGTCAGCGACCTGAGCCTCGTCGGCGGCGGCCGCAGCTGCAGGGCCCTCGTCAGCAGCGGCTGCAAGTGCCTCGTCGGCGACAGCTTCCTCACCGACCGGATCCGCCTCGGCCACCGGTGTCTCGGTCGGGGCCGTGTCCGAGCGGAACTGGTCGAGGAGGCCCGACGACGCGAAGGCCGCGGCCATCGTGCTGTCGATGCCACCCTCGGGCTCGGCGATCGCGTCCTCGGGCCGGTAGTCGAAGCGATCGCGCCGGTCGCGACCGCCGGGGCGGCGCGGCCGGTCATCGGTCCGTCCCTGCGGAGCAGGGCGGTCCTCGGCCTGCTTCAGGCTCAGCCCGAGCCGATGTCGCTCGGAGTCGAGGCTGATGATCCGCAACTTGATGGTCTCTCCCTCCTTGACGACGTCACCCGGATGGGCGACGCGCTGGTGGGAGAGCTCGCTGATGTGGATCAGGCCCTCGAGGCCCTCCTCGACGCGCACGAACGCGCCGAAGTTGACGAGCTTCGTGACCGTTCCCTCGATCACGTCGCCGATCTTGTACTTGGCGACCGACTCCTGCCACGGATCGGGCTGCAGCCGACGGATCGACAGGCTGATGCGGCCACGCTCGTGGTTGATGTCGATGACCTCGGCCTCGACCTCGTCGCCGATCTGATAGGCAGTCTCCGGGTTGTTCACCTTGTTCCAGGAGAGCTCGCTCTTGTGAACGAGCCCGTCGATCCCGCCGAGATCGATGAACACGCCGAATGGCGCGATCGACCGCACCTGGCCGGTGACGCGCTGGCTGACCTGCAGGCTGCTGAACAGCTCGTCGCGCTTCTCGCGCCGCTCCTCATAGAGGGCGACCTTCTCCGACAGGATGAGCCGATTCGCCTTGCGATTGACCTCGAGGATCTTCAGCCGCAGCGTGCGTCCGATGTACGGCTGCAACTTCTCGGCGATCTCCTGCGCGGCGTCGCGCGGCTGCTCGTCGCGCGGTCGGCGCGGGAAGTCGACGATCTGGCTGATCGGCACGAAGCCGCGAACGCCGAGATCGACGATGAGCCCGCCCTTGTTGTGATCGATGACGCGGGCCTCGACGATCTCGCCGGCATCGAAGCGCTCCTGCATGACCCGCCACTTGCGCTCGAGGCCGGCGCGCCGCAGCGACAGGACCGCGTGCCCCTCCGGTGACTCGGGCTGCAGGACGTAGACGAGGACCTCGTCGCCGATCTTGATCTCCGGTCGCTGATCCTCGCCTTCGCGCGGCCCGCGGCGGCTCAGGAGCTCGCGGTTGCTGACGACCCCCTCGCTCTTCCCGCCGAAGTCGACGAGGATCTCATCGGGATCGATGCGGACGACGGTTCCCTCGACGACGTCACCGTGCTTGAGGCTCTTCACCTCGTGCTCCTCGGCATCGAGGAGCTCGGCCATCGTCGTTGGCTCCGGACCCTGGGGCCGCGGCGCCTCCGCGTCGGCGGGGGTTTCGTCGGTCGCGACGACCGCGTCGCCCGTGGCGACCGGCGCCATCGGCGGGTCGTCGTCTGCAGGCTGGGGCGTACCGCTCGTTGCCTCGAGATCGGGCGAGGTGGACTCGTCGATCATCGATGCCGACTCGGGCATGGTGGGCTCTGGGCTGGCGGTTGCGGCGGCCGCGGCGGCCGCATCGGCCTCCTCGGTCATCGCCTCGTCGTCGAGCGTCGGGGTGGCTGCCGCCATGGGCTCCTCCACCGATGCCGCCTCGGCCGCCTGCGCGGCGGGCTCCGCCGCGGCGTCCTCATCCGTGGCGGGTGCGTCCTCGAGCGCGGTCGACGCGGTCGCCCACGCCTCCTCCGTCGCCTCGTCGGACTGCCTGGTGTCGTCTGTCAAGTGTCGATACGCTCCTGTCGAAAGTGTCTCTGGCAGCACGAACGCCCTCCGCGCACGGAGAGCGTCAACGTTGGTGGCGGTCGAGAACAGCTTCGGTGATGTTCCGGATGCTCCTCCTGGGGCCGATGGCAACGCGACGCGCAGTGATGCACGGGTATGCGATTGTGAGCTTCAGAGCCGACGCAGCATAGCATCACGATTCAGGGAGTACCACCCTTTGCCTGAGCTTCCTGACCTGACCGTCGTCGCCGAGGAGCTCGGGCGACGCGCGGCCGGCCGAGAGGTCGTCGAGGTCACGGCCCCGGCGCCGATCCTGGCGCGCACGACGCCGGCGGTGCTGGGCACCCTTGCCGGAACGAGACTCGGGCCGGCGCGACGCCGCGGGAAGTTCCTCCTGCTGCCGTTCCTACGTGACGGACGCGACTCTCGGATCCTCGCCGCCAACCCGATGCTCGCCGGTCGGTTCTGGCTCTTGGACGACGGCAGGGCCAAGGTTCGGGCGCGCACCGGGCTGCGCATCCGCTTCGCCGATGGCGGCGAGCTCCGCTACGTCGATCGCGAGATGCTCGGCAAGCTGTACGTCGTGGCGCCGGAGCGACTCGATGACATCCCCGGCTGGAGCGAGATGGGACCGGACGCCGACGATCCGGAGCTCACACTCGACGTCTTTCGGACGCGCATCCGCCGCCATCCCGGCGAGCTCAAGCCCCTGCTGCGAAACCCGCGCTTCGTGGCCGGCATCGGCAACGCCTACAGCGACGAGATCCTCTGGACCGCCCAGCTCGCGCCATTTCGGCGGCGCAGCAGCATCAGCCCTGCCGATGTCGACCGCCTGTATACCGCGATGCGGTCGGTGCTGGGCGACGCGGTCGGGCGGCTGCGGGACCTCGTGCCTCCGGACATCCACGAGCAGCATCGCGAGTTCCTGCAGGTGCACCTCCGTGGCGGGCAGCCATGTCCGCGCTGCGGTCGCGAGCTTCGCCAGCTCGGGGGATCGGAAGCCACGACCTTCTGCCGCACGTGCCAGCCATCGCTCTGAGCATTTGCCCGGCGGCGGCGGTCACTCAGGGGATGACGAGCACCTGACCGATGTTGATGACGTCTGCGCTGGCGAGGTGATTCGCGTCCCGTATGGCCTGCACCGTGGTGCCGAACCGATTCGCGATGACCGACAGCGTGTCGCCGGCGCGCACCACGTAGGTCTGCTGCGCAACGGCGGTGGGCGCCGGGGTCGGCCGAACGGGCGTGGGGGTCGGTGCGAGAGTCGGGGTGGCCGTGGAGGTGGGACCGGGTGTGGGGATCAGCGAGGAGCTCGCCACCACGACGATCGATGCGGATGTGGTGGGCGTAGGCGACGCCGTCGCGCCTCCGGTCACGAGTGCGCTCACGCCCCCGATCGCCGCGGCCGTCCCCACCGAAAGCCCCAGGATGGCCACCAGCGCGAGCGGCCCCGCGGCGCGCCGCGTCCCGCTGCCGCCACGACGCGCTGCCGCCCGCCAGCTGGCGCCGGCTTCGACCACCTGCCGCGTGCGGACGAAGTCCTCCGGGGCCGGCTTGCTGGCGCGGAGGGCGGCGACGAAGCGCTCACAGTCACGGTGCTGCTCGCTCAGGCATACCCCTGCCTGCATCTCGCGACTCAGGGTGGTCGCCGGAACGAGCGCATGGCAGCGGTGATCGGGGTCGACGCCGTCGGTCACGGTGCGACCGTCGCTGGCGAGCGCGAGGAAAGGACAGATCCGATCCATCGAGCTCGAGGATACGCGCCTGCCGCCCACCCGCGTCGCATCCGAACGCAACGATGCCGCCCTGGCAATCCGGTGCGGCAACGTAGAAAGTAAGAATCCCGGCGACGACCTATTTTCCCAGGGAGTTGCCCCCCGAGTATCTTCGGCGCTGAAGAGCTTAACTTCCGTGTTCGGGATGGGAACGGGTGGAGCCTCTCCGCTCGCGTCACCGGGATTCGATTCAATTGTGGGGCCGGCCAACTCGTGGCCGTCGCCTCACCGATGGACTGGAAGCATTCGAGTTTCGTCGCGGATCTTCCGCAAGCCCAGCGTCGTGCTAGACGCGTGAGTAGGTCAAGCCCTCGACCATTAGTACCGCTTCGCTCAATGCATTGCTGCGACGTACACGTGCGGCCTATCAAACAGGTGGTCTCCCTGCGGTCTTACCCGGTTACCCGGTGGGG
>JBBQXD010000028.1:0-19621 GCA_038209995.1 Candidatus Limnocylindria bacterium
GCCGTGCGCGTCTCTCCTGGCGCGTGGATCGCGCCCGTGAGGAGGCCAGCGCCAGGCGCAAGTAGTAGGCGCGGCGAGCCTGCTCGGCACGACGCATCCGCTCGGGCTCCGGTAGCCGCCGATGGGGATCGACCTCGTCGAAGAACTTATCTCGGAACGCGCGGCGAGCTCGCTCGGTCAGCTGCCGCGAGTCATAGCGGGAGTGCAGGATGGCGGCTGCCAGCCGGCCTCGCAGGCTCTTCTGCTCTGGCGTCACTCCGTCTGCCTGTGTGGGCTCAATGGCTCCGCACCTCGGGAAATCACAGAATCAGTGATGTTTGTGATTTCCCGGTGCCGGCGCAGGTAGCTGCTGAAGAGCGGTAGTGCGAACTGGCGAGGCAGCCGCGCGCAGACCCGGCAATGGCCGGCCTTCAATCGTGCCGATCGGATCGCCGATTCCTCCCCGTCGCCCACAATGAGTCCAAGACCACACCTTGAGGTCCCCAAGAGAAAGCTGGTCGTCTCGATGTTCGCGACAATCGACGGAGTGGTGGAGGCGCCGGACAAGTGGTCCGCGTCCACCTGGACCGACGAGGCGGAGACCTTCAAACGCGAGGAGCTGTTCGCGAACGACGCTGTGCTGCTGAGGCGCCTCACCTACAAGGAGTTCGCGGTCGCCTGGCCGTTCATGACCGATGAGTCAGGATTCGCCGATCGCATGAACGGCCTCCCAAAGTACGTCGTTTCGAGGACTAGGGACCAGGCGACGTGCAACGCCGCGGTGATCAAAGGCGACGTCGCCGACCGCGTCGCCACTCGTCTGCATCGCACGACCCATGTCTGAACCATTCATCCTTGGCGTCAACTACTGGCCGCGCCACAAGGCGATGGACTGGTGGGATGACTTCGATTCCGGCGAAGCCCGCGAAGAGTTCGAGCTAATCCAGGACCTGGGGCTGCGGGCTGTCCGCCTGTTCCTGCTGTGGGACGATTATCAACCCAGTCCAGACCGGGTCGCACCGATGGCGATGGCTCGTCTCGTCGAGATCTGCGATCTGGCGGCCGAGCATGGTTTGAAGCTGGACGTGACCTTCTTCACCGGCCACATGAGTGGCGCGAATTGGGCGCCGCGCTGGCTGCTCGACGGAAGCGCGCCGACCCCGCCCAGCGGTATCCCAGTCGTGAGCGCGGGGAATATCGTCGGCAGCGGCTATCGGAATCCGTACACGGATCCGGCGGCGCTCGACGCCCAGCGCTTGCTCATCCGCACAGTCGTCGGCGCCCTGCGTGACCACCCGGCCATCTGGTTGTGGAATCTCGGCAACGAGCCCGACGTCTTTGCCTCGCCTCCGGACGCGGAGAGCGGTCCGCACTGGGCGAAACTGCTGATCGAGACGATCCGCGAGCTCGACGAGCGCCACCCTATTACCTGTGGGCTGCACCTCGGCAACCTGGTCCGGGACAACGGTCTGCGCATCGACCGCATCTTCGGCATCGCCGATGTGGCGACGACGCATCCATATCCGATGTACACCGACTGGGCGGACGGGCCGCTGGATCCAGACCTCGCTCCCTTCAGCTGTGCGATGACCGCTTCGCTCTCCGGACGCCCGGTTCTCGTCGAGGAGTTCGGCGCTTGTACTGCTCCGCCCGGAGAGTCCTCGCAGGTCTTGACCTGGACGGCCGCCGGAACGGAGCGCCGGCAGTTGATGGCGTCGGAAGAAGAAGCGGCAGAATACGTCGCCGCGGTCCTGCCGCGCCTGGTGGAGATCGGAGCTATCGGCGCGTTGATCTGGTGCTTCGCGGACTATCACCCCTCGCTCTGGGACCGGCCTCCGTGTCGTGACCAGCACCACGAGCGCTTCTTCGGCTTGGTCCGGCCGGATGGGACCCTCAAGCCACATGCCCTGGCGCTCCGCGATTTCGCTGCCACGGAGCCGCTCGTGCAGCCGATTCCCGCGCGGGCGCGCTTGGCGATCGACGCTGACGCGTTCTACCGCGACCCGATGGCCCAGCTCCCCGGCCTCTATCGTCGATTTCGCGACGTGCCGCGCTGACGCGGCCCTACGTCAGGATGGTGACCGTTGTCGCATGGTTTGCGGTGCCGCCAGGACACGGAGCGCGATACGAGACGTTGATGCTCTCCTTCGTTGTTGACTCGACAGACCCGGCTATCTCGGTACTGGTGCTGAAGCGTCGACAGCGACGCGTGGCGGCGCTACCAGCGAGCACGTCGAGGCTGCCACCGAGACGGAGGCGCTCCGCCTCTCGCTCAAACTCGTCCGCCCACCGTGGATCGTAGGCACGCTCCAACGTCGTTCCGCTCGGGACGCCAAGCGGGTGAACGTCGGCCACGTGGCGGTCGTGCCATGGGTGGGGATCGTACCCGGTCAGTCTGGCAGCGCGCCGATTTCGTCGCAGGTCCACCCTCAAGCATCGGTCAATGCCGAGGCCGCTGAAACCGATGCACTACCGAAAGGAGACGCGATGTGTGCTCTTGACGAGGGGTGCATGATCTATCTCTAAATCCATTTAGTGCCAGCCACACCCAGACCGCAGGCCGACTTGCGCCCGCGACGGAGGTGGAGACTTGGGCTCGACTGCGGGCCGGCGGCGGCCGACCATCGAGGACGTTGCTCGCCTGGCAGGCGTCTCGAAAGGCGCCGTTTCGATCGCGCTGAACGGCCATGCGGGGGTCGCCGACGCGACTCGGGCTAGGATCAGCGAGGCAGCCCGTACCCTCAGCTGGCGAGCGAGCGTGCATGCCCGCGCGCTGCGGGCATCCCGTTCCTTCGCGCTGGGACTGTTCATCTCGCGGCCACCCGAGTTGCTGGCCGCTGATCCGTTCTTCCCGGCATTCATCGCCGGCGTCGAATCGATCCTCGCGAGCCGCGGTCTCGCGCTGGTCCTGCAGGTGGTCGACGAGAACCCGGAGACGGAGGCTGCGAGCTACCGGCGGCTGGCGCATGAGGGGCGCGTCGACGGCGTGCTCCTGACCGATCTGCGCATCGACGACCCGCGCTTCGCATGGCTCACCGAGCTGGACCTGCCGGCGGTGGCAGTGGGTCGCCCCTCTTCCGGCTGTCCGTTCCCGTGGCTTGACACCGACGATCGCGAAGGCGCCCGTCAGGCGGTGCGCCACCTCATCGCTCTTGGCCATCGGCGCATTGCCCACGTGGGCGGAGCGCCGGGCTACGTCCACTCCGCTACCCGACGCCGCGCCTGGGAAGACGAGATGCAGGCCCACGGCCTCGAGCCGCGGCTCTTCGTGGAGGGCGACTTCACCGGCGAGGGCGGCGCCCGGGCCACCCGCCGCTTGTTGGCACACGGCCCGCGGCCCACGGCGATCGTCTACGCCAACGATCTGATGGCGATCTCCGGCATGTCGGCGGCGACGGATGCCGGCCTTGCCCTTCCCGATCAGCTCTCGGTCGTCGGCTTCGACGACATCCCGCTCGCCGCTCACGTGCGTCCGGCGCTCACCACCGTGCGCCAGGACGCCACCGACTGGGGGCGCTCCGCCGCGCGGAGCCTGGTGGCGTTGGTGGACGGCGAGCCGCTGCCCGCTGCCACCATCACCCCTGCCAGCTTCATTGAACGGTCATCGACGGGCTCGGCCCCAGGGGAATGATTCAGGAGTTCGCAGAAAGGAAAGGTATGCAGATGTCTAGCGTTTCCGTCCGGTTCGGCAGCATCGCGCTCGCCCTCGCGCTCGCCCTCGCCGCGTGCGTCGGCGGAGGCGGCTCGAGCGGCAGCCCGAGCGCTGCCAACAGCGCCAAGGGGCCGATGAAGATCTGGTACTCGAACAACCCCGAGGAGGTGGCCTGGGGCAAGGCCGTGGTGACGGCCTGGAACAAGGACCACCCTAAGGAGCAGGTCACCGGCGAGGAGATCCCCGCCGGCAAGAGCTCTGAGGAAGTGATCGGCGCCTCGATCACGGCCGGCAACACCCCCTGCCTGATCTTCAACACGGCGCCGGCGGCGGTGCCACAGTTCCAGAAGCAGGCTGGCCTGGTCGCGCTGGACGACTTCCCCGATGGCGCCAGCTACATCAAGGACCGCACCGGCGATCGTGCCGACCAGTACAAGTTCACCGACGGCAAGTTCTACCAGATGCCATGGAAGACCAATCCGGTGATGATCTTCTACAACAAGAAGGTGTTCACCAAGGCGGGCCTGCCGGCGGATAACCCGCCGCTCAAGACCTACGACGAATTCCTCGCCACCGCCAAGACGGTCGTCGCCAAGGGAGGCGTGCAGGCAGCCATCTGGCCCGCGCCGACCTCCGAGTTCTTCCAGCCCTGGTTCGACTTCTACCCGCTCTTCATCGCGCAGAGCGGTGGTAAGCAGCTGGTCGATAAGGGAGAACCGCAGTTCACCAGCGCTGACGGGCTGGCGGTGGCCAACTTCTGGAAGACCCTGTACGACCAGAACCTGGCGCCCAAGGAGGCATACAAGGGCGACTCCTTCGGCGATCAGAAGGCCGCCATGGCGATCGTCGGTCCGTGGGCGATCGCAGTCTACGGCAGCAAGATCGACTGGGGAGCCGTGCCGGTGCCGACCAAGGACGGTAAGGACCCCAAGGAGATCCGCACCTTCAGCGACGAGAAGTCGATTGGGATGTATTCGAGCTGCAAGAACCGCGGCAGCGCCTGGGACTTCCTGAAGTTCGCCACCAGCAAGGACAATGACGGGCAGCTGCTGGAGCTGACCGGCCAGATGCCGATGCGCAGCGATGTGGTGGGCACCTACCCGGACTACTTCCAGAAGCACACCGACTACCAGGCGTTCGCCGACCAGGCCAGCCGAACGGTCGAGGTGCCCAGCGTGCCGAATTCGGTCGAGATGTGGCAGACCTTCCGCACCGCCTACAGCGAGTCGGTGATCTTCGGTAAGACGCCGGTGGACCAGGCGTTCAAGGATGCGGCAGACAAGATCAAGTCGTTGGTCAGCGGGAGCTGACCGATGACGGCCGGCGCGACGCGGCGGGGGCGCATGCGTAGCCTGATCGGGAAGGACCCGATCGGCTACGCATTCATCGCCCCCTACGTCATCTTCCTGGTCGGTCTGTTCGGCTACCCGCTGCTGCTGGCGCTCTATATCTCCTTCTTCGACTATTTCTTCGCGGCCCCGGGTGCCCAGGTGGATCGGCCCTTCGTTGGCCTGCGCAACTACACGCAGATCCTGGGCGATCCGACCTTCCAGCGGGCGCTGCTGAACGTAGCCGAGTTCATCCTCATCAACGTCCCGTTGACGGTCGTCCTCTCGCTCGTGCTGGCTGCTGCGCTGAACTCGAAGCTGCCGTTCCGGACCTTCTTCCGCGCGAGCTACTTCGTTCCCTATGTGACCGCCAGCGTCGCGCTCATCGGCGTCTGGCTGTGGCTCTTCTCGGGCACCGGGCTGCTCAACGGCCTGCTCGGGCCCCTCGCGCCGAAGCCTGGGTGGCTGGTCAACGAGTTCTGGGCGATGCCGGTGATCGCCCTGGTCGTGACCTGGAAGCAGCTCGGCTTCTATGTGCTGCTCTACCTCGCGGCGCTGCAGAACATTCCCGGCGAGCTCTACGAGGCGGCGGAGGTGGACGGCGCGGGCGCCGTCCAGCGCTTCTTGGCGATCACCGTGCCGGGCGTTCGCCCGGCAACGACCCTGGTCGTCATCCTGGCCACCATCGTGGGCGCCAACTTATTTACCGAGCCCTACCTGCTCACCGGTGGAGGCGGCCCGAACGGGGCATCCATGTCGCCGGTGCTGCTCATGTACCGCGAGGGGATTGAGCAGGGCCACGCTGGCTATGCGGCCGCCATCGGGGCCATCCTGGCAATCGGGGTGATGGCCATCTCCGCTGTGAATCGCTTCGTGCTCGAGAAGGAGTGAACGATGGCTACCTCGTCGGCGAAGGAGCTTGGATCCGCCAGCGTCGCTCGGCGGGGCTCCCACGGACGCTTTTCCTGGGGCCGCCTGCTTGGACTGGCGGTCCTGGTGATCGGTGCCTTCGCGTTCCTTTTCCCGTTCTACTACATGGTCGTCGGTGCGCTTCAGCGCGAGCCGAACACGGACATCTCGGGCGCCTTTCCAAACCCGGCGAACCTGACCCTGGCAAACTTCGGCGACATTAACGCGCGGGTCGATCTGGCGCGCACCCTGATCAACTCGGGGATCTTCACCGGCGGGGTACTGCTGGCGACCTTCGTCATTGGGCTGCTGGCCGGCTACGCGCTGGCCCAACTGGAGTTCCGCGGACGCAATGTCGTCTTCAACGCAATGCTATTGATCCTGGTGCTCCCGTTCCAGCTGTTCATGATCCCGCTCTATCTGCTGATCGTCCGGACCTACGGCCTCGCGGATAACTACCTCGGCATGATCCTGCCCTTCGCGGTGAACGCCACGGCAGTCTTCATCTTTCGTCAGTTCTTCCTGCAGCTGCCGCGTGAGCTGTTCGAGTCGGCCCGCATCGACGGCGCCTCCGAGTTCTTGATTCTGCGCCGGATCGCCATCCCGCTTGCCCGCCCGGCGATGATCACCGCGCTGATCGTCACCTTCATCGGGCCCTGGAATGAGTTCCTGTGGCCGTTCCTGATCACCAAGCAACACGACCTCCAGCCGCTTGCCGTCGCCCTGGCGAATTACATCTCGACCGTGGCGGCGCGCGCGGCGAACCCGTTCGGCTCGATCTTGGCCGGCGCCATGGTGCTCGCCGTGCCGGCCATCGTCATCTTCCTCGTCTTCCAGCGGCAGTTCGTGGAGTCGAATCTCGGCTCTGGGGTCAAAGGGTGAGCTCGCTCGTCCCTTCCGAGGGCCGAAGCGGTGGCCCGGCGGCGGTGCCGCCCTACCGGCTGGAGCGGCTCGGGATCGTGATGACGCCCGACCCCGACGACGAACGCGAGGCTTGGGGCGTGCTCAACCCGGCGAGCGCCCGGCGCGACGGCGAACTCTTCCTCTTCCCGCGCCTGGTGGCCGAAGGAAACGTGTCGCGGATCGGCCGAGCGCGCGTCATCCTTGACGATGCCGGCAACCCGGTCGATGTCGAGCGATTGGGGATCGCGCTCGAGCCGGAGGAGGCGTGGGAGCTGCACGCCACGGGCGGCGGGGTCGAGGACCCGCGGATCACGTACTTGCCGCGCCTCCGCCGCTGGATTATGACCTACGCCGCCTTCGGACCGCTCGGCCCGCGCATCGGCCTGGCTGTCTCCGACGATACCGAGCACTGGCAGCGGCTCGGCCCCGTGTCCTTCGCCTACGACCCATGCCTGGCGACCGACCTCAACCTGTACCCCAACAAGGACGCGCTCCTTTTCCCGGAGCCGGTCACCGACCCGGACGGCAGGCCCGCCTACGCCATGCTCCATCGGCCGATGTGGGACCTCACTTGGGTTCGGCCTGGCGAAGGTGAGCCGCTGCCGGCCGGGCTCGCCGACCCGCGGCCGGGGATCTGGGTCAGCTTCGTGGCGGCGACCGCCGTCGAGGCCGATCTGCGGGCGCTGACTCGCTTCGAGCAGCACCGGCTAGTCGCGCTCCCCGAGCGCGCGTGGGAGGCGGTGAAGATCGGCGGCGGCACACCCCCGATCCGCGTCGCCGAGGGCTGGCTGGTTCTCTACCATGGTGTCGCCGGCAAGCAGGCCCGGGGCTTCCGGTTGCAGCCGCACCTGCGCTACTGCGCCGGCGCGCTCGTCCTCGACCCGGCCGATGTGACACGCGTCGTGGCCCGTTCGGTCGAGCCGCTCCTCGAGCCCGAGCT
Organism: Candidatus Limnocylindria bacterium; assembly: GCA_038209995.1. GTDB lineage: Bacteria > Chloroflexota > Limnocylindria > QHBO01 > QHBO01 > JAICQM01. Next base: position 7,712 of record JBBQXD010000028.1, read on the forward strand.
CCCCGAGGAGCTGACCGGGATCGTGCCGAACGTCGTCTTCCCGACCGCCATCGATCCGCTCGACGAGAGCGCGTCGTCGGCCTACCAGGTCTACTACGGTATGGCCGACTCGCGGATCGGGGTGGCCCGCCTGTGCCGGACCGGCCCCCAGCCATGAGGAGTCGGATGGCATCCCCGCTTGGGCTGGGGCTGGTCGGCTGCGGGCGCTTCGGCACATTCTGCCTCGAGGCGGCAGCCGGCCTGCCTGGCACCATCGTGGTCGCAGTCACCGACGTCGTGCCCGACCGCGCCGAGGGCGTCGCTATGGCGCACGGCGCCCGCGCCGTGCGGGATTTCGACGCGCTGCTCGCCGACCCGGAGGTTGAAGTCGTGATCATCGCCACCCCTCCGGCCGCTCACGGACCGATGGCAAGCGCTGCCGCGGAGGCCGGCAAGCACGTGTTCTGCGAGAAGCCGCTGGCCATCGATCTCACGCGGGCGAGCGCCGCAGTCGAGACGTGCGAGCGCCTCGACCGGCGGCTGACCGTGGACTACGTCATGCGCTGGAACCCGCTCTATTGGCTGGTTCGTCGGCTCCAGGACCTGCGAGGCGCCGATGGTGGCGCCCTCCTCGGGCCGCTGCAGCGCTTCGGCCTCGAGAACCTGGCCGGCGACGAGCAGCTGCCGGCGGGCCACTGGTTCTGGGACCGCAGCGTCAGCGGCGGCATTTTCGTCGAGCACGGCGTCCACTTCTTCGACGCGGCTGCCTGGGTGTTTGGCAGCCAGCCGCTCGTCGTCCAGGCGCTTCAGGTAGAACGCGCCGCGAGTCGGGTCGATACCGTTATCGCCAGCGCCGTGCATCCGAGCGGTGGCACGGCCAGCTACCACCACGCCTTCACCCACCCCGGCGGGGCCGAATACCAGGCCGTTCTCCTCGACTGGGGCTTCGCGCACGGTCTGCTACGTGGCTGGATCCCGGTCGAACTCGAGCTTGAGGCGTGGACCGATGCAGACGGGGCCGCACTGATCGGCACCCTGCTCGCCGACCCTGCGGCGGCGCTAGCCGTCCCGCATATGCGACCCTCCGGGCGCGAGCGAATCGACGTGCACGTCACCGAGGTCGCCGAGGCTGGGGTGTGGCGCGGGCGCGACGAGGAGCGCCAGGTGACCCACCACCTACGGGTGCGGGCAACGCTCGGCGGGGAGGCCGCCAAGGCAGTCGTCTACCGAGAGAGCGTTCGAGCCGGGATTGCGGACTTAGTTGAGGCTGTGCGAAGCGGACGATCGCCAGCGATCGGCAGCGCCGACATCTACGAAAGCCTGGCCACGGCTGTTGCCGCCCAGCAAGCGGCCGACGGGCACGTACCCGTGAGCCCGAGCATCTGGAGTTGAGGAGATTCCCGTGATTATCAGATCGGTCGACAGCCGAAGCCGCATGCGGACATCGGCCCCAGTGGCGGCTCTCGTCGCACTCTCGCTTCTGGTTGGGCTCATCTCGGCGGGGACCGCCCAGGCCACACCCCAGCCACTGACCAACTTAAGCCATCTCGACTTCTTGGGTGACACAGTCACCCCGCCGGTTCAGGCAGATCACACGACATATCGCTTGGCAGATGAGCCGTCTCTTCGCGTCCTCTGGACCTACGCCGAACCCGACGGCAGTGGGGGCTACCGGCGCATCGGCGGCGGGACCTACGACCCCACGACGAACACCTACGGGCAGGGCGCCTTCAACACCGATGATCTGACCCGCGCCGCGGTCGTGTACATCCGGCACTGGCGGCAGTTCGGCGACGCGCACTCTCGGGACGCCGCATACGGGCTGCTGCGGGCGGTGACCTACATGCAGACGCTCGGCGACGATGCGCGGAGGGGCAATTTTGTCCTCTGGATGCAGCCGGACGGCACCCTGCACGCAAGTGTCCCGGGCGACAATCCCGACCCATCCGACGCCGGTGCCTCGTACTGGCTCGCCCGATCCATCTGGGCACTGGGCGAGGGCTACGCCGCCTTCCGCGACACCGACCCCGCCTTCGCTGGCTTCCTCAGTGAGCGCCTGGAGCTCGCCCGCGAAGCCCTCGATCGGGAGGTCCTGGTCAACTATGGGACCTATCGAATCCTCGACGGCCTCCGCGTTCCAGCTTGGCTGATCGTCGACGGTGCGGACGCCTCCTCGGAGGCCATCTACGGACTGTCGGCCTATGGGCGCGCTGCGCCGAGCGACGCCGCCGCACGCCGCGACCTGGGGCAGCTCGCCGACGGAGTGGCACAGATGTCCGTCCCCACCTCCCCATCGATCTGGCCGTTCGGGGCGATTCTCCCCTGGGCGGGCTCGAGGTCGGACTGGCACGCCTGGGGTGACCAGATGGCAGGCGCCCTCGCCACCGCGAGCTCGGTCCTGGGCGACCCAGCCTTGCTCCACGTCGCAATCCACGAGGTCGCGAGCTTCACGCCGCATCTAATCGTCCAGGGAGGCGCCGAGCAGGGCTGGCTGCCTGCACCGGCCGACCGGGCCCAGATCGCCTATGGCGCGGAGGCGACGGTCGAGAATCTCCTGCGGACGTCGGACGCGGGCGGCCTCGACGGCTTTCGCAAGCTCGCCGGCATGGAGGCGGCGTGGTACTTCGGCAACAACCGCTCAGCGGTCCAGATGTACGACCCGACCACGGGGGTGACCTTCGACGGGCTTGAGGCGGATGGCCGGGTCAACCACAACAGCGGCGCAGAGAGCACGATCATGGGGCTGCTCTCGATGCTGGCGCTCGACGCACATCCCGACGTCGCCGCCGCCGCGACCGCGCGCAACAAGCGGGTGGGGCAGCTGAGCTGGACGCTCCTTGAGGCGGAGGGTGGCAAGTTCAGCGGCTCGGCGCAGGTCGTCACGCCAGCCAGCGCCTGGACGGGTGAGAGCCTGTGGAGTGGCGGCAAATACGTTCGGCTTCTGCCAGGCAGCCAGGATACGGTGACCGCGACGCTGCCCGAAGCCGGCCGCTACCGAGTCCTGCCTGTCTTCGACCGCCAGGAGGCGCCGCTCGATTCCATCGGCCTCCGCTTCAAGCTGGCCAACACACCGCTCGGCGTGCTCTGGCAGGGCGGCGCCGGCGCGCAGGGCGTCTCGCCGACCTCTGGGTATCTCGACATCGGCAACGTCGGCTCCGACCAGCTGATGCCGGCAGGCGCGACCGGCATCCTGTCGGCCTATGTCGGCGATGGTCGTCCGGTCCGTCTCGACGCCCTGCTCGTGCAGCCGGAGATCGAGCGATTGCTCCTGGCCGGGAACGGCGGCGAGCAGGGTCTCCTGCGGAGCTGGGCCACCGTGCGCCGGGTCGTAACGCTCGACGCGGGAGCGGCCGGCCTGCAGGCGTTCGCCTACGACGCGAACGGCCGCCTCGCCGAGACGGCGAGCGGCACGGGCAATCTCGCCATCCCGGTCGAGCCCTATGGCTTCACATATCTCCGAGGGGATTGAGGCCCGACTCGGCCGCTGCCGCCTGGTTTGGTAGGTGGCGGTGACGTCTGGGCTTCGAAGGAGAGAACGCTCCGCGCTTGCGGTCCCGGAAGACGAGGCGCCGCTCGGGTGGTCTCCCTCGCTGACTCAGCGCCGACGAGCTTCAGCTGACGAAACGCTCGGCTACGAAGGCTGGGGCGCGTCAGGCGTCCTCCCGGTGAACATTCACTCCCCCGCGAGTCACACCGTCTCCGCGAGTAGAAGGCCCAATGAGTCCGCCCAAGCAATGCGAGCGGGACGGGCGATCAGTGATTAGCGCAAGGTCGGTTGCATGTGCGCCTGCCAATCAGGCTCTTCGGTATCTCCAGCCAGCCAGCGCAGGGCCTTGTCGACGTCGCGGACATGAAACGGCTTCAGCAGCACCCTGACGTGCGCCTGCTGCGTGCAGCGATGGAAGAGTCTGACCTCCTGCTCGGCACGAATGGGGGCAACGGGCCGCTTGGATCCACCTATCCGAGCGCCGCCAGTTGGTAGAGCCGCGCGCTGTTGCCAGCCAGGATGGCGCGGGCGATTGGCACCACCTCGGAGTCGTCCATCCGGGCGGCGCTGACTTCCCCTCCGAGGACCCGCCCGAGCGATTCCCGCCACAAGCGCAGGCCACGCCAGTGCATTTCGGGGTAGGAATGTCCGTCTGAGCCGGCGAGCAGTTTTGTGACCGGGCAGAGGGCCAGTACTTCGCGCACGAGGCATTCAGCCGCCGCGCCCCCCAGCAGCGGGATCGCAAGCGACAGGTCCACGTGGACCTGCGGATAAATACTGGCGAGGTACGCCGCCTGGGCGACGAATGGATACGCGTGAAGCAGAACGATCGGGCACGCCTCGGTCGCCGCATCGCGGAACAGTGGCCGGAGCAAGGCAGGGTCAGTGATCGGCAGATCAAGGTCCTCATCTCCGAAACCGGTATGCACTTGGAGTGGCACACCGCGGGTCGCCGCAAAGCGCGCGGCCGTCCACAGGACGTGCGCGACGAGCACCGGATCGTCGAGCCGGCGCGCTTGACGAGCGAGGTCCGGTCGTCGCAGGGCGCCTGCAACCTGCCGGGCCGAAACGTCGGGCACATCCAGGCCGACCCGATACGCGGCGACGCTCTTGAATCCCACGGCGCCTGCCTTCAGCCCGGCGTCGAGACGCTCGAGGATCCCGTCCGTGAACGCCAGCCGTGTCACCGAACGCCCGACGCCGGCCGCGAGGACGGCCTGAGCGACCGACTCGATGCGGACGATGGTCCGGGCTGGCCGACCGGCCAAGTCGGCGAACAGCTCCGGGGTCAACGCGTCCGCGCCACCGAAGCCGGTGTCCACGAGGAGTGTCGTGATCCCAGCGTCATCGAGGAGCCGGCGGGCGTAGCTGTCGCCCTCGGCTCGGACCGCCGCGTCGCGGCGCCGAACCACGGCGGCTTCGATCTCTAAGGGATTGCTGTCCCCTTCACCCAAGAATGCCGCCATGGCTTGCAGGAACTCGCGATATCCGCGCGACGCCGGCACGTCTGCGTCGAGCGACCTGGGCCGGATCGACTCGGTGAAGCAGCGTCGCCAGCGAGGCACGCCCTTCCCCAGCGATCGCCAGCCGGCGAGGGGCGCGTGGCAGTGCTGATCAATCGCCGGCAGCCGTGCCAAGCGCTCGGCGATGGTCCCATCCGTAGGCTGCTCATCTGCCCGCCGATGCGGCCGTTGAGGCGATGCCATCGGCGGCCCCACGGTCGAAGAAGGCCTCCTCCGAGGAATCAAAGCGCCGAGGCCGTCTCCTCCGAGCGCGCTTGCCCCTCCGTTCGCGCGCCCACGATGTACAAGATCGCCCCGGCGGCGAGCGATGCGATGGCGATGCCGGCGATCCAATAGAACCACGCACCGTAGGCGATCGTGGCACCCAGCACCGAGATCGACCCGCTGTCGTTGGGGATGAGCGGTGTCCACGCGCCGCTCAGGGTTGCGACGATCCCGATGAACGCCGCGATCCCGCCCAGGACCGAGCTCACGTAGAAGACCAGCGGGTTCGCGATCTTGGTTGCCTGGAACGCGCCGCTGAAGCGCCGGATGATGATCAGCACGTCGATGAACAAGATCACCATCGAGATGCACCAGATGACCGTCACGGCGGCTTGGAGCACGTCGTAGATCTTGGTCTGAACTTCGACCGGGGTTCCGCCGCCGAACCCGAGCGAGGGCAGAATGTCGAAGGCGAGCAGGGTGACCCCGCCGGCCACGATGGTCTGCACCCAGACGGCATTGTCGGGCACCTTGTTCGCATTGACGTGGCTCATCCATGCCGGTAGCCGACGGTCAAGGCCGGACACGAAGATAAGCCGGGCGAACGAGTAGTTGTACACGACGGTGATGAATAGGAAGAACCCGGCGAGGATCAAAGCGACGAGCTTCCCGAATGGGTCGCCGAGGGCGAGTCCGACCGCCGCCGCCACCGCGGTCACCTGCGCCGACTGGCTCTGCGCCGCCGGGACGACGACCATCACCCCGAATGTGGCGAGGAGGTACGCGGCCATGACCGCCAGCGAGCCGAACACGAGGTACCGCGTGATGGACCGGGTGTCCTTGATCTCGACACCCATGTTGAGCGGCACCTCGACGCCGAGCAGGGCGAGGATGACCAGCCCGAAGAACGTCCAGTTCGAGAAGTTGATACCCGTTTGGGCGCTTGGCGCATAAGCCCCGAAGTCAAGCGGGTTGGTCTGAGCCGGGTGCCCACCGAGCAACCACACGATCCCGGCGAGACCCATGAGCAGGATCGCCAGGCCGTACAGCACGAAGACGACGTTGACGATGTTCTGGGTTACCCGGAAACGGAGGATCGAGATGACGGCCGAGAAGACGATGAACGCGGTGATCACGATCCCCTGGATCCGGATATCGAGGGTGCCCACGCTGTCCGGGAAGACGAAGCCCAGGAAGCTGAACACAATCGTGCCAGTGGCGACCATGACCAGGACGCCCGGCCACCAGGCACAGAAGCCGGCGAAGAACCCCCAGAAGCTGCCGAACGCCTTGTTCGTCCAAAGGTAGATCGAGCCCTCCCCCGGGAACATCCGCCCGAGCTGGCCGGTGACGATCGCACCCGGGATGAGGAACACCAGGAAGCCAAGGATCCACCACCCGAACGCGGCGGGGCCGGCGCTCTGGATGACCGCGGCGTTGGTGATGAACAGGACGATGGCGACGAAGATCGCCACCATGTCGAAGGAGTTGAGAACCTTCGGCAGGATGCCGGCAGCGACGCGCTCCGAGGGGAGTTGATCGCTGGTGGGCAACTGTTCGGTCGACATTCTAGACCCTCCACGTTCAGGATCGGTTGGATCCCCCCACGGGCTGCGCCCCGTGACCGTCAGTGCGTTTCGTTCGACCGGACCTCCTTCGCTAACAGGGTTATGCAGCGTACGCTAGAAACATGGGGCACGCTGGAGGCACTCGATGAGCGGCTCGCCTCCCTTGACGGCAAAGAGAGGCTGCCGGCGCCGCTCGGCGTGGCCGCTCGACGTTGATTGCTCTCCGGGATCGAGCCTTCGGCGTACTGCGTCGAGGCCCGTTCCGCGGGGAAGGCGTCGGGAGCGGATCGCGTCATCCGCGTCACTGCCAAATGAGTGGAAGGAATCATGCGCTTCGCCCATACTACCCATCATCCATCATCGCGCGAGCGGGCACCATCCGGGCGCGCGATGATCCCAGACGACAACTTCTTGCGTCGCGCTGATCCCCGCGGCCCTATGCGCTCGCCGCGGCTTCGGCTACTGTCTGCGGCATGCCCGCGAATCCAAATCCAGGGCCGCTACCTCGCGCAGGTTGCTGCGAGCCGCTCGATCCGCCCATCGCGCGCCATTTCGATCAGAAGATGCGCCAGCGAGCCGCTGGTGGAGCCCCGCCGCCGCCCGACGCCGCGTCGCAGCGCCTGCTGGACTCGCCCTCGCCATCGACGTGGGCGAGGCGGCGCAATCGGTCCTCGAGATCGGTTGCGGCGGTGGCGCGCTTCATGATCCGCCTCCTCGAGAGCGTGGGGCAACCTCGGCCAGCGGCGTGGACCTGTCGACCGAGAGCGTGGATGTGGCGCGGGGGCGGGCTGCGCGGGCCGATTTGGCAGATCGGCCCAGTTTCCGGGTGGGTGACGGTGCATCGGTCCGGCTGGTGTCGCACGACTGGGCGGTGCTCGACCGGGTGCTGGGCTGCTATCCCGATTTCGATCGGCTGCTCGCAAACTCGCTGTCGGTGGCCCAGCAGCGGCATGCCTTTTCAGTGGCGGCATCGAGCGGCCCGCGGGGAATCGTGAATCGGTTGCGGATCAGGCTCGAGGGATGCCACCGAGGCACGGGACGGTTGTACCCACGATACGTCCACGACATCGGAAAGATCGGGGCCCGCCTCATGGACACGAGGTTTCGCCGGGCTAGGAGCGGCGTGGCGCGCCTCGGGTACGTCGCCGTCTTCGACCGGAGCTAAGGCCGTGGAGACGGCCGCACGCTCAGTCAGTGGGTAGCCTCAGGAGGTGAACGTGTCCATCGACAAAGTCGTCGCCAAGGCGCGGGAGGACGATGTCCGGCTCGTTCGCTTCCTCTACTGCGACCCCTCAGGCGTCATCCGTGGAAAGAACGTCCACGTCGACCGCCTGGCCACCCGAATGCGCGAGGGCGTCGGGCTGACCCGCGCGCAGAATGCCGTCAACATGCTCGAGGATTTCGTCGCGATCGAGGGAATGGAGCCGGTCGGAGAGATTCGCCTCGTGCCCGACCTCGCCACGTACAGCAGACTGCCCTGGGTGCCGCGCAGCGCCAGCCTGCTGTGCGACCAGCTCGGCCACGACTGGACCGATTGGGGCTGCTGCCCGAGGAGCTTCCTCAAGCGCGCGATCGGTGCTGCGGAGGAGGCAGGGATCCGCGTCGCGGCGTCGTTCGAGAACGAGTTCTACCTCGCCGAGGAGGTCGACGACGTCGTGCGGCCGTATGGCAACGGCCCGGTCTACTCTTCGGCCGGGATGGACCGGGTCGCCTACGTCATGGATGACATCGTGACTGCCCTCGAGCTCCAAGGGATGGAGGTCGAGCAGGCGATCAACGAGTACGGCCCCGGTCAGCAGGAGATTGCGATCCGCTATGCCGATGCACTGCGTGCCGCGGACAACCAGCTCAAGTTTCGCGATACGGTCCGAGGCGTCGCCGAGGTGCAGCATCAGCTGATCGCCTCCTTCGCGGCCAAGCCGTTCGCCGACGGGATCGGATCGGGCGCGCACATCCACTTCAGCATCTGGACCGCCGATGGGAGCCAGAACCTGCTCTACGACCCGGCTGCCGGCGACCGGCTGTTGTCGGAGACCGGCCGCCGCTTCGTCGCCGGCGTCCTCGACCACCTTCCCGCCCTCGTGGCGCTCAGCTGCCCGAGCTTCAACTCCTATGAGCGTCTTCAGCCGCGCGCCTGGGCCGGGTCAACCGTCTCGTGGGGCCTCGATAACCGCGAATGCTCGGTACGGGTCGCCTCGCCGTTCCGCGGCCGGGAGATGGAGTCGACGAACATTGAGCTCAAGGCCTGCGACCCGAGCTGCAACCCGTATCTCGCGCTGGGCGGTCTGATACTCGCGGGCCTCGACGGGCTGCGCAGGGAGCTGCAGCCGCCCGAGACCTCGAGAAAGGATCCCTCCCGCATGTCGGACGAGGAGCGGATGCGATGCGGGATCACGCCGCTGCCGGCCACGCTAACCGAAGCGCTTGCCAACCTGCAGGCCGATGCGGTCCTCTTTTCCGCACTCGGCGACCTGCTGGGGCGCTGCCTGGTGGGCGTGCGAACCGCCGAGATCGCCAGCCTTGAGGCGATGACGCCCGATCAGGCGCGCCTTGCACACCTGCGGGTATTCTAGATTCACCAAACGCGCGGTACGTCAGGAGGAGTGGCCGATGATCGGCAACATGCGAGTAGTCGACCTGACCCAGCCGCTGCACCCCGGAACCGTCATGTGGCCCGGCGCGCCCGCGCCGACCGCCGAGACGATCCTGACCGTCGCTCACGATGGCTTCTATAACCGCAAGGTCTCATTCATGGAGCACTCCGGAACGCACTTCGATGCGCCGGCGCACATGGTCGAGGGCACCGCCAGCGTCGATCAGATCGACGCGGATCGTCTGGTGCGGCCGGCGGCTGTGATCGACATCAGCGAGGCCGCGGCGGGGCAACCCGACTCGATCCTCACGCTCGATCAGGTCCACGATTTCGAGGCGCGCCACGGCCAGGTTCCCGATGGCGCGGCGGTCTTGCTGCGCACCGGCTGGGAAGAATTCAACACTGACGCTTCGGCATATGCCGGCGCTCCAGGACCCCTGCGCTTTCCCGGATTCGGACCCGATGCCGCCCGATTCCTGGTGGAGCAGCGCGGCGCGGTTGGGCTGGGCGTCGACACGCTGGGCATCGATCCGGGGGTTGCCGACGATTTCGTGGTGCATCGTCAGATCAGCCATCCGCGGGGAGTATGGCACCTCGAAGGGCTGATGAACCTCGGCCAGCTCCCACCGCTCGGCGCCTGGATCGTCGTCGGCGTCCTCAAGCTGGTGGATGGGTCGGGTAGTCCGGCGCGGGTCCTGGCGCTCGTCCCGTAGCGGGCTAAGAGACGCGTGGGCCAGGTCGCGAATCTCACGGCAGATGGCCTGCTGCCAGGTTGGCAGCTTGTCGATGTAGGAGTGGACGCGGGGGCGGTGTCGTTCCGGCGGCGGTTGGCGCCGACCCCCGAGTCTTCGCAACATTGTCTCAGTCAGCGTGGTCCAGGAAGCGTATGCCGGCGGCGTCTCCACCCGCCGCGTCGAGGACCTGTTTGCGGCGCTGGGCATCACCAACCTATTGCGCAGCGAGGTGAGCCGCATGTGTGCCGCGCTGTACACCGAAGGTCGAGGCCTTCCGCGGCCGGCAGCTCGACGCCACCGGCTACTCCTACCTCGGCTCGACGCGCTGTATGCAGGAAGGTGTGCGAGTCTGGGCGGGTAGTGAACATGGCGACCCTCATCGCCATTGGCGTGTCGGCCAGCGGCGAGCGCAGCGTGCAGGGCGTCGAGGTGGGGCGGCCGTCGGCGGCGACGAGGGCGCCCATTGGCTGCCCTTCCTGCGCGGCCTGAGCGCCCGTGGCCCGGTCAGCGTCAAGCTGGTCATCAGCGACGCGCACCCCGGACTGATCTCTGCCATCGAGGCTAGCCTACTCGGCGCATCGTGGCAGCGCTCATCGGGTGCATCCCACGCGTAATGCGCTAGGGCTCGTGGCCCGCGCTGCGCGGGGCATGGTCGCCTCGGCCATTCGCTCGATCTTCGAGCAGCCTGATAAGCCATCGGCGCGTGCCCAGCTGCTCGGAGCAGCCGGAAGCCGTCAGGCGTGCCGGGCCAGTAGGCACGCGCTGGCCGCGAAGCATGCCTAGCTCCGCTCAATGGGATGCGACATGACCTTACTTAGCATTTCCCTGAGGTCGCTGGCGTCGGCCGTGCCTAGCGGTGCCAGAAACCGACGCTCGACGTCGGCGACAGCTCGCGCGCCTCTGCCATCTCGGTGAGCCGCGTGCCCGTGTCGACGAAGAGGCGGATCACGGCCGCATCGCGTACGTCCTCGAACGCAGGGCCGGCACAGGCGGCCAGAACGGCCTCGATCTGCGCGGTGGTCAGCACCATTGCGCAGGAAGGGTGGGTGGCAGGCGGACGCAGGTTCGCCATCGGCGAGCTGGTCAGCTCACCTTCGTCGATGAGCCAGCCGAAGAAGCGGCTCAACGCGTGATGGCGAGCGAGGATGGTGGCCGGTCGCAGCTGGCGCTCATAGAGCGACACGAAGAACGCTTCGAGGTGATCCGGCCGAAGCGCCATCACCGTAGTCGGCAGGCGCTGGTTGCTGAGGAACGTCTCGAGCTGCGCGATCGCCACGCTGTACGCGACCCGGGTGGCCGCGGATCGGCCGTCGGCCGCGAGATGACGCCCGAAGGACGGTCGCAGGTGAAGGAGATCGCCGTGGCCGCTGCGGATTGGTACGGGTGGAGTCTTCATCGGTCTCTCGAATTATCTACTGTACGAGCGTTGTGCTAGCAGGGTTGCCGGAGTTATCGACTGTCGGTATCCTCGGAGGGTGTTCATTCGGTAAGCCCCTTGTCGATCTGAGCACGAAACCCGTGGCGGAGTAGCTCAGTGGTAGAGCAGGGGACTCATAAGTCTCTGGACGCAAGCGCTGTGCTACGAGCGTGGGAACCCGAGTGAAACCTCTACAGTTTCCTTGTCGATCCGACCTCCCTCGGGTTGAGGGAACTCAGCTCGCTCCGCCCTCAGATCTTCGCCGCCGTGCGCGTCTCTCCTGGCGCGTGGATCGCGCCCGTGAGGAGGCCAGCGCCAGGCGCAAGTAGTAGGCGCGGCGAGCCTGCTCGGCACGACGCATCCGCTCGGGCTCCGGTAGCCGCCGATGGGGATCGACCTCGTCGA
>JBBQXD010000029.1:0-18336 GCA_038209995.1 Candidatus Limnocylindria bacterium
GTGGCTCCGGCGGTAGGATTCGAACCTACGACCAAGCGGTTAACAGCCGCCCGCTCTACCACTGAGCTACGCCGGAACGACGCCGCCGTCCATGGCGGACGGCCCTGGGAACGCCGCGGATGATACCGGCCCGCCCCGACCCGGTCAAAGCCGCGGCCGCCTCAGAAGGTCGTGTGGAGGGCCTGCGTGGTGAGGAAGATGCCGCTCCCCAGGACCACCGCCGCGGTCGCCCACGGGACGAGGCTGGCCACCGGTCGCAGCCGCTCGAGGGCCGACCATCGCTCGATCCGCGTGCCGGCCACGACCAGCAGGTAGCCGATCCCGCCGAGGACGACCGCCATGCCGACCCCGAACGCGATCGCCAGCACGAGCCCATAGAGCGGACGGCCGAGCGCGACGGCTCCCAGCAGCAGGATGAGCGCGGAGGCGGACGGCACGAGGCCTCCGGCGAGTCCAAGAGCGACAAGGTTGCGCCAGCTCAGCTGGTTGCCCCGCAGGTCCCCGTGCGTCGTGACATGGCTGTGCCGCATGCCCCCATGCCGATGCTCGCCCATCGGCGCTGCGTGGTGATCTTCAGTGCCGTGGTCGTATCCGTGCACGTGCGCGGACCGATGGGCGCGCTCCGCGCGCAGCGCGCGCAGGCGCGCGAGGAGCAGCCAGCCCCCGATGCCCACCACCGTGATCCCCGACGCGAGGCCGAGGATCGGGTAGAGCCGCTCCGGAGGCACGAGGTCGCCGGCGAAGAGCGTCAACGCCGCCAGGACCACGATCCCGAGGGTGTGCGATGCCGTCACTGCCAGGCCGAGGGCGATCGCGTGCCGCGCGCTGCCGCGGGTGCCGACGAGATAGGCGGCCATGACGGTCTTGCCGTGGCCCGGTGAGACGGCGTGGAGCGCCCCGAGCCCGGCGGCGAGGAGGAGCGAGATGGCCACGATCGGTGGGGTGAGGTCGCGCGTCCCGATCAGCCCGGCCAGGCCCTCCCCCACCCCGCCCGGCACAGCCGCGGCCGCCGCTGGGGTCACAGGCGCCGCAGTCGCGTCATCGAGCGGCCGCGCGTCGGGGACGGCAAATTCCGGTGCCGCGGGCCCGCCCGCGGTGGCCGCGATCGTCAGCGTCCGCACGTCCGGGGGCGTCGCGAGGAGGTCGGTCGGATAGGACGTCAGACGCGCGGAGCGAGAGGCACCCAGCGGCGGCGCGTCGCTGACCAGCACATGGTCGCCGATGGCGACGATCTCCCGCCACCCGACGCGCTCGCTGTGCGAGGCGTCGGTGAACGCGATCGTCATCGGCTTCGTCATCGCCACGGGCAAGGGCGCGCCGAGCTCGCAGACGAGACGCATCGTCGCAAGCCCACCTGCGCCGGTCGGGAAGGAGAGCCCGGCAGCGGACACCTCGAGCGGCACGGCCGTGCCATCGACGGTGAGCGCAAGCTGCGTCGCGAGCGTCCCGCAGGCCGCCTGCCGCTCCGTCTCGGTCTCGCCGGCGTCGACGACGCCGTCGCGGTTGCGGTCGATCCGCTGACGCTCCTGGAAGGTCGGGATCTCGGCCTGGTCGATCACGACGTCGAGGTCGATGCGCGACGTCCCGATGCGGAGCGCGGCGTAGTGGTTGATCGTGAAGTTGCCGAGCGGGTGAGCGAGGGTGACGGCCGGGACGATGAGCAGGAGCGCGAACGCCCCGAGCGCCCCGCGAAGAACCCGTCGCGCCTTCATCGCAGGGACCCCAGCGTCGCACGTGCACGGGCCGCCTGGAGCGGGTCGAAGCCCGGGTTGATCGCCAGCGCATCGGTCAGCAGCGAACGGGCGCGGGCCGTATCACCAAGCCCGGCGGCGATCATCCCGGCGTGATAGGCGAACAGTGCATCGCGGGTGCCGAGCGCGAGCGCGTGGGTCATCGCCGCGTCCGCGTCGCGGTCCCGGCCGTTGGCGTGGAGTGCCCAAGCGTAGGCATCCCACCCGTAGACGTCCTTCCGGGTCTCGAGCTCGGCGGCGGCAAGGCGCAACGCCTCCGCCGGCTCCACGCCGTGGTTCGCGTCGAAGAGCGCGAGCTCGCGGTTGTAGACCTGCCGATTCACGGCCGCGAGGGTCGCGATGGCGCGCACGGTGTCGTACTGCCGCTGCGCCTCGTCGGTGCGCCCCGCGAGCGCGTTCAGATCGCCGAGGGCGGCGAGCGTCTGCGGCTGCGGCACGATCGCGGCCGCCTGCTGGTAGAGCGAGATCGCTTCCGCGCTGTCACCGCGTGCCGCGCGGGTGCGTGCGAGCCCCGCCAGGGCGGCGTACGAGCCGGGCCAGGCGACGATGGCAGCACGGAACGACGTCTCGGCGCGCTCCAGCTGGCCATCCTGGAAGGAGAGGGTGCCATCCAGGAATGCATACCAGCTCAGCGACGTCCCGGTCGTTCCAGCATCGCGGGCCGCGCTGAGCGCCGATGCCGAAAGGCGAAGCGCGTCCGCGGGTCGCCCCTGCAGGGACGCGAGGTGCGCGAGGCGTGCGCTGATGGCCGGTCCCTGCTGCGCGGCGCCCAACGTGGTGTACGCGGCGGACGCGGCGTCGTAGGCGCCCAGCTCGAGCTGCGCATCGCCGATCGTCGCGAGCGCCTGGAGCTGGGCCGGGTCGTCGCGGTAGACGGCCTGCGCGGTCGCGAGCGCGGCCGGGAAGTCATGTGTCGTGAGGGAGAGCAGGGCTGTGAGGTTGCGGGCACCGGGATCGGACGGGTTGGCGGCCGTGGCGCGCTCCGCGGCCGCCGCGGCATGACCGTAGTCGTCGAGCGCGCCCGTCATCCGTCCCCGGGTGAAGTACAGGCTGCCGAGGTTGGTGGCGGAGACGAAATCGCTCGGATCAGCGGCGACATTGATCGACCACGCCGCGATCCCGCGACCGATCTGCTCGAGGGTCGTATCGGGCCCCGGGAGCGTCCCGTTCGGGGCGGTGATGTTGGCGGCGGGCGCTGGTGTCGTGGCGGGCACGGACACCGATGCGCTCGGCCTGCCGAGGCCGGCGACCAGCCACGATGCGCCGAGGACGCCCGCCAGCGCCACGGCCACCGCCGCCGGTCGGAAGTGTCGCGGGACGGGATGGACGGATGTGGTCATCGGTCTGTCGCCTTCGTGTGCGATGGTATGAGGTTGAAGGGATGCGCCGGAGGAGCGGCGCGGACGCCGCCCCTCCGACATCGGTCAGTGCGGCGCCCCGAGGTACGGGAAGCTCGCGAGGTAGTCGGTGTGCGGGCCGACGTGGTCCCCGGTGATCCCGCCGATCGCATCGCGACCCGGGAATGGATACCCACCGGTCACGATGTTCAGCTCGACGTCGATCACGTCATCGGCCAAACCACGGCCGTTCAGGGGGCCGGCGGCCTTGGTGCCAACCTTGTAGGTCAGGACGTCCGGCAGCAGCACGTCAGCAAGACCGGCGGCCTGTGCCTTTGTGTAGGCCGGGTTGGTCGGGTCGAGAGCCGAGAACGCAAGCAGCGTGTTGATCACGTTGGTGCGGAACAGGCCGCCCATCGCGGTGCGCTGCTTGTTCGGCCGGGTGGCGTTGAACGCCTCCTTCGCGGCGGGAGTGCCGTTGAAGACGGTGTTGATGGCGGGCCGACCCATCTGGTCGACCGTCATCTCGCCCTTGCGGGTGGTCCCCCACACGCCGATGGCGGCGCCATTCCCACCGAGTGCCGCGTTCGGAAGCTCGATGACGATCGCCATCGTGTTCAGGGGGGCGAAGAAGTCGTGGCCGACGTTGTCCAGTAGCGAGCTGGTCCCCTCGTGCTTCACCGTCCCGAGGAAGGCGAGCAGGTCGAAGAAGAACGGGTCGGAGCGCATGCCCGCGAAGGCCTTGACGCCGTCCCGGCTCATCATCTGGCCACGCGCGTTGTTCGTGAAGCCCGACGCGACCTCGCGCTCGTTGAGCTTCACGTTGTAGTGCTGGACTCCCTGGGAGTTCGGGTCGCCGAAGGTGACCCGGTACTGGGTGTTCGGCACCGCGTCGCCGTTGGTGTCGATGTTGAACGTATAGACGCCATCGGTGTCGAAGATCGCTGGACCGATGAGGTTCACCGCCGGGTTGACGGTCATGGCAAGGACCGTCCGATTGGCGGTCGCGGCCTTGAACACGTAGACGTCGTTGATGTCGAGCGGACCATTCCGCTTCACGACGGTGAGGTTGTCGTTCGTGTTGTGGATCTCTCCCAGGGTCGGGGCGTCGAGGTGGTCGGCGGCGCTGGTGAGCAGCGGGGCGGTCGCCAGGGTCAGCACCGCCGCTGCCGCGCCGAGGAGTCCCAGTCCTCGGACGAGATGTCTGTCTCGAGTCATGAGGTGTTGTTTCCTTCAGTGGGAACGACCTGCGCTCGATGCCACGAGCGCAGATGGACGAGAAGGGCGCGCGTCATCCGCAGCACGGGGACGGCGACCAGGGATCGGGTCTCTCCGCGCGGGCGACTCCTTTCGTGTCCGGTGAGCCTCGGGCGTCACCTCGTCCGGACGGGGCCGCGGGTGGGCCTCGGGTACCGGTCCCTTCCAGTACGGATGAACTATCGGCACCGCATCATTCGAGGTCGACGGCGCCACGCCGCCCAGGGGTCGGAGAGGGCAGCGTGGGTGGCTGATCGGGCCCGATGCGGGGGCGCGCAGCACTGGCGCGCCGGAATCGCGGCGCTGCCGTGGCCGAATCGCGGCCGGCAAACGCCGCTACTCGAGGTAGTCCTTGAGCTTGCGGCTGCGGCTCGGGTGGCGCAGCTTGCGGAGCGCCTTGGCCTCGATCTGACGGATCCGCTCGCGCGTCACGTTGAAGTCGCGGCCCACCTCTTCGAGGGTTCGGCTGCGGCCGTCCTCGAGCCCGAAGCGGAGCTGAAGGACGCGCCGCTCGCGCGGGGTGAGCGAGTCGAGGACGCCCTCCACCTGCTCCTTGAGGAGCTGCGCGCTCGCGGCGTCGGCCGGCGCCTGGGTCGCGAGGTCCGGGATGAAATCGCCGAGGTGGCTGTCCTCCTCCTCACCGATCGGCGTCTCGAGGCTGACCGGTTCCTGGGAGACCTTCATGATCTCGCGGACCTTCTCCGCGCTCACCGTCTGCGGACCGATCGCCTCACGGGCATCGACCTCCTCCTCGGTCGGCTCGCGCGGCGTGGTGCCGGCCTTGATCGCCTCCTGGTTGAGCTTGTCGCGCAGCTCGCGCACGATCTCGTCGCGGCTCATGCGGCGCGCGATCTCCTCGACCGTCGGCTCGCGCCCCAGCTCCTGGAGCAGGGTGCGGCTCACCCGGATGAGGCGGTTGATGGTCTCCACCATGTGGACCGGGATGCGGATCGTGCGCGCCTGGTCGGCGATGGCCCGCGTGATCGCCTGCCGGATCCACCACGTGGCGTAGGTGCTGAACTTGAATCCCTTGGCGTATTCGAACTTCTCGACCGCCCGGATGAGACCGATGTTCCCCTCCTGGATCAGGTCAAGGAAGCTCATCCCGCGCCCGATGTACTTCTTGGCGATGCTCACCACAAGGCGCAGGTTGGCCTCGGTGAGACGCTTGCGGGCATCGGTGCTCTGCTCGACCAGGCGCCCGATGCGGCGCTCGAGCGGGACCTCGATCGGAATCGCCGGGTCGTAGCCCAGCTCTTTAAGGTAGCCGGCGTCCTGGCCGTCCTCGATATAGGCCTTCACGATCTCGGTCGCCGTCTCGCGTGCCCAGGCCTCGAACTCGCGCAGCTCGGCCACGCCGGCGTGATCGATCGCCTTGAAGCGGTACGTGTGCCCAAAGAGGACCGCCTCCTTGAGCACGTTGGCCGGGTCGTCGCGGAACGAGCGGATGAGGGACTCGGCCTTCATGATCCGCTCGCGCGCGTCGTCATCGAGATCGGCCGACCTGCGCGCCTTGGTGAGCCTGACGGTCGGCCCCGCGATCTCGCGGCCACGCGAGACCCACCAGTCGATGGCCTCGCTCGTGACGCGCGGCGACTCCCGCGGCAGGTCGAAGGCGCGCATGGCGGCCATCGCCCGCGCCTTCGGCTCCGACCCGACGCTCACCCACGTGTAGAGATTCACCATCGCACGCGCCGGGTCCTCGACCGCCAGCTCGCCGAGCTCGATCGCCTTGGCGAGGACGACCTCCTCCTCGGCCGTAAGCAGCGCGACCTTGCCGATCTCCTTGAGGTACATGCGGACCGGGTCGTCGATCCCGATGAGATCTGCGGCCAGTGCCTCGAGGTCTTCCTCCTCCTTCTCCTCCTTCGCGGCGGTCGCGGTCTCGGGCTCGGGCTCGGCGAGGAGGGTTGGGTTGTTCTGCGCGTCGAGCACCTCGACGCCGGCCTCGGTGGCCGCCGCGTAGAGCTCCTCGACCGCGGCGAGGTTCTCCTCAGGCTGCGGGACCGCCTCGAGGATCTGGTCGTGGGTGATGAACCCGTCCGAGCGACCGCGCGCCAGCAGGCGGTCGAATGCCCTGTTGCCCGTGCCGGCGCCGTTCTTGGCACCGGACTTCGCCGAGCTTGTCTTGGTTGCGGCCGGCTCGTCGGCTGCCGGCTTGGTGGCTGCCGGCTTGGTGACGACGATTGCCGTCGGCGTCGCCCCCTTCGTGGCGGCGGCGGCCGGCTTCGTCGCGGCGGCCTTTGGGGCCGTCTTCGCGGCCGCGGTCGTCCTGGGCGTCGCCACCCTTGCGGTGGCAGAACCCTTCGCCGAGGTCGTTGCCGGTGGCTGAGTGGCGTCCTTCACGGGAGCCTTGGCAGCTGCACCCGGTCGCGCTGGGGTCGGTGTCCCGCGCGCGGCGGGACGGGTCTTGGTGGTCGTTGCCACGGTGTGTCAGCTCCTTCTGGCTCCGGCGGCTGCCGGCTCGCTCATCGCTCGTGTCAGCTCGGCCTTCTCGCGGCCGAGATGCGTCATCTGTTCTTCCAATGTCCGGACGCGCGCCGCGTCCCCCTCCCGGTCGGCTTCGTCCATGAGCAGCCGACCGTCGCGAATGGCATCCTCGATGCGCTGGACCCGCAGGCGCCGCAGACAGCTGGCCAGCGCATCGCGGGCGGCATCCGGCTCGAGGCGGGGGCTGGTATCGGCCCGCACCTCGGCCAGCAGGTCGCGGGCCAGCTCCCCGGTCGCCGGATCGAGGCCCCCGACGAATGATTCGATCGCCTCGGTCCCGCTCCCGTCCGTGCCGCGCGACGCCCACGCACGGGCGAGGGCCGATGCTGCGGCCTCGCGGAACGGCAGCGGTTCGTCACCGAGCTCGTCGCTGGTGCCCGGATAGCGGAGCAGGACCCGCAGCGTCTCGGCCTCGAGGCCGGGCAGCGTCGCAGTCACCCGGACGCGAATCTCGCCCGGCTCTTCGCTCGATCCGCGCCTCGCCGGGGGGACCGGCGTCGCTGACAGGGATTCGGCGAGGACCTTCTCGTCCACGTCGACGAGCCGCGACAGCCGCTGCAGGTAGAGCGTCTGCTCCAGTCGGTCCCCCACCCGTCGCAGGACGCCGAGGACGCGCCGCGTCACCTCGCGCCGCCCGGTCACACTGGAGAGGTCGACCGACGCGACCGCGCGGTCCATGAAGTAGTCGAGCACCGCCGGCGCCTCGGCAACGGCCGTGCGCCACGCGTCCGGATCGGTGCGGATGAGCTCATCGGGATCCTTGCCGGCGGGGATGCGCACCACGCGCACCTTGCTCACCGCCTGGTCCGGGCCAAGCTCCTCGAGCAGGCCGCGCTGGGTCGCCGCCTCCCCGGCGAGGTCGATGTCATAGGCGAGGGCGACGGCGTCCGCGTAGCGGGTGGCGAGCTCGACCTGGCCGTGGGTCAGCGCCGTCCCGAGGCTGGCGACCACGTTGCCGAAGCCCGCCTGGTGGGCGGCCATGACATCGGTGTAGCCCTCGACGATCACCGTCAGGCCCGCCTTGCGGATCGCCGACTTCGCGAGGTCGATGCCGTAGAGAATTCGGCTCTTGTCGAAGAGGCGGGTCGCCGGCGAGTTGAGGTACTTGGGGCCCTCCGCCCTCGGCATGATCCGCCCACCGAGGCCGACCGGACGTCCCGAGGCGTCGCGAATGGGGATGATGATCCTGCCGCGGAACCTGTCGATCACGCCGCCACGGTTCGACGGGCTGGCGAGCCCGGCACCGATGAGCTCGGCATTCGAATAGCCCTTGCCGACGAGGCGCTTCACGAGCGCATCCCAGGTGTTCGGGGCGTAGCCGATCGTGAACCGATCGAGCGTCTCGGCCACGAGGCCACGCTCCTCGAGATAGGTGCGCGCCCGGGCCGCCTGGTTGGCCTGGAGGAGCACTTCGCGGTACCAGGCGATGGCCGACTCGAGCGCGTCGCGCAGCCGCTTGCGCTCCCGATCCTCGCGCGCGCTCCGTTCGGACAGCTCGACGCCGGCCTTCTCGGCCAGCCGCTCGAGGGCCTCCCGGAAGTCGAGGCCGTCCCGGCGCATGACGAACGTGAAGATGTCGCCACCCTCGCCGCAGCCGAAGCACCGCCATGTCTCACGGTCGGGGCTCACGATGAACGAGGGAGTCTTCTCCGCGTGGAAGGGGCAGAGCCCCTTGTATGCGGTACCGGCGCGCTTGAGCTGGACCGTCTCGCCGACGACCTCGAGCACGCTCAGCTTCGACTTGATCTCGGCGACGACGCCTGACGAGCTCATGCGGGAGCACGCATCCGATGCGGTTGGGTGGTTGTCAAGTACTTTGTCAAGGCTTCAGGAGGTATTGTACCTCGTTGTCAAGTCTCCGAACCATGGAGGCCTGCGCTGCCCCTCTGGACGTCCGGGGTACACTTGTCGCCTCTTCACAGGTCGCATCGGAAGTGCCCCTCCTTGGTGACCCTGCCCCCGGTTGAGAACGCCCTGTCGCGCGCCGACTTCAGAGATGTGCATGCCACCCGTCTCCACGGCTTCGCGCTGCTCGTCACGCATGGCGACCAGGACGCGGCTGCCCACCTGACCGATGTCGTGCTGGCGGCACACGGTTCGCGCGCGTCGGTGACACAACATCCCGAACGCGAGGCCGCGGCGCTCCGTGCCGATCTCCTGCGGCGAGCGCGACGCTTACGGCGGCCACCCATCGAACCCGATGACCGCGCTGCGGCGCTGAACATCCTGAACGTCGACGCGTCCGCGGCGCTTGCGCTCGGTGCCCTGGATGTGAGGGCGCGCGGCGCGCTCGTGGCCGCCGACGTCGAGCGCTTCAGGCCCGAGGACCTGGCGATGATCCTGGGGACATCGACCGCATCGGCGCGACGGGCCGTCCGGCATGCGCGGCGGCGTTACATGGCCTCGCATCCGGGTCCCCTGCCGGGCGGTCCGCGACCCCTGCGGACGCGCATCGCCGAGATCGTCGCACGAACCCTTGGGCCTGAGGAGGAGAGTCGCTCGTGACCCGGGGGATTGAGGATGAGCTCCACGCGCGTAGCGTGGCGTGGCTCGAGGGGGGCGCGCGCGAGGAGCCGTCGCGCGACGTTGCGGTTCATGCGATGTCGTGCCCCGAGTGCGCGACGCGGATCGCGGCCCTTGACGGACTTGCGGTGATCGACGCCGGCCTCGCACCGGTTCCCGCCTCCCCATCATCCGCCCTGGCGAGTGTTCCGATCATGACCTGGAGCCGAGCAGCCGTGATCGGCGGTGCATCGGCAGTCATCGTGGCGGCCGTCATCGTCGGGGGCCTCCTGATGAGCTACGCGCCGCTCCTGCCCATTCAGCAGGTCCTGAGTGGTTTCAGCAGGAGTACGCCGAGCCCGTCACTGGCCGCGAAACCGGATCAGTCTGGGAGCCCGCTGGAATCGGGACCCTCCGCGACCTCGTCAGGATCGGCCGGTGCCACTTTCGTGGCCGGTCCTTCTCCGCGCCCGGGGGGGTTCGCGACGTCGGGTCCCACGCCCTTCGGGCCGCCGCCTCCGACGGTCACCCCGTCCTTCGGACCGACGCCGACCCCGGGGGTGACGATCCCTCCATCGTCCCCGACGCCCACGCCGACATCCGTGCCGACGGCCATGCCATCTCCAACACCGATACCGACGCCGCCGCCCACGCCTACGGCGACGCCCACACCGTCAGCGACGCCCACACCGTCACCGACGCCCGCGCCGACACCGTCACCGACGGCCACGCCGACGCCGACGGTGGCCCTCACACCGACGCCGACGCCGACGCCGTCACCCACGCCCACACCGACGCCGATACCGACTCCGATCCCGACTCCGATACCGACTCCCGATCCGACTCCGATCCCGACTCCGATCCCGACTCCCGATCCGACTCCGATACCTTGACCCTCAAGCCCAAGCCCGCGCCGGCACCACTACCCACGCCGACGGCGACTCCCACCCCCACGCCGAGCCTCGCGGCGAACTGCAGCGACGACATCGACCATGACGGCGACGGCTTCATCGATCTCGCCGACCCGGGATGCCTCCTCCTCTTCGGCGACGAGTTCGCCGCCCCCTGACTCAGCGGTCGCGGACCTCGGACGACGCGATCGCGGACTGCGCGACGGCAGCGAGGCATCGACCGACCCCTTGACAGCCAACGTACGCTGACGGCAGCTACCTCGCTTACCGAGGTACTGACGAGGCAACGCCGATGTCGCCGCTCTCCCGATCTCAGCTCCTGAAGGGCACCACCGAGTTGCTTGTCCTCTGCATCCTCGAGGACGAGACGCTCCATGGCTACGAGATCGCACAGCGCATCCGGGAGACCGCGGCCGGGCTGGCCCTGTCGGAGGGCGCACTCTATCCGACCCTGCATCGGCTAGAGCGGCGCGGCGCCCTGGCCGCGACGTGGGGCGCCGGCGAAGGGGGCCCGAGACGGCGGTACTACCGGCTTTCGGACGAGGGCCGCGGCGTCCTCGCCGAAGCCCGCGCCGAGTGGGACAGCTTTGTCTCCGACGTCGGCGCCGTGGCTCGCACCGGGGAGGAGGGTATTCGTGGCTGACCGATCCTTGCTGGACGCCTACCTGCGGCGCCTCGGGGCGGCGCTGCCTCTCGCCGAGTCCGAACGCACCGCCGCCGTTGAGGAAATCGCCGCGCACCTCGCCGACACGACCGCCGAGCTCGTCGAGCGCGGCCTGCCGGCGGATGTGGCCGAGCGGCGCGCCCTGTCGCGCCTCGGAGCCCCCGAGCGCCTGGCCGACGATCTCGCCGCCGCGCACCGCGCGCCGCGCGACCTCCTTATCGCGACCGGGGTGGCGCTCCGCCTCGGCATCGTGACCGTGGTTCGGTCCGTGCTGGCCACCTGGGTCCTGATCTTTGTCATTGGCATCGCGCTGGCTCTGCCATGGACGCTGGCTAATCGGGTGTTCGGCCTTGGCGCGATCGACTGGACGCTGCTCACCAACGGCCCGCTCGCCGGACTCACGATGTCACTTGCTGCGTACGCCGTCGGCCGCACCATCGTCCGGCCGGTCGCCAGCGCGGCGCATCGGCCGCAGCGGACGGTGCGGATCGCGATCCTGGCGATCGGGATCCCGCTGGCAGCGTGGATCGGCCTGGCATGGATCGCGCTCGAGTGGAACCTCATCGGTGTGGTGCTGGCAGTGCTGCTGCCTGCCTGGTTCGCGCTCGGGATTGTTCGACCGAGGCTGTTGCCGGCCTGGTTCCCGTTGGAACGTCCGCGCGTCGCGCTCGCACTGATCGCCGTCATCCTCGTCTCGCTCGCTGGCCTGTCCGTCGCCGGCGCCCCGTACCCCGGCGGCGAGGGGCGTGTTCGAGAGGTCGATCCGGCCACCGAGTTCGCTGCGATCGCGCCGCTTGCTGACACGGAGGCTCTGCCGCTTGAGGATATCGCCGCCCATCCGCTCGCCTCCGGCTACGATCGAGGCGCCGGTCCAATCGGCTGGAGCCAGGACTGGCGCCTCACCGGCGCATCCTCGTCGCTCGCCGGGTGGCGCGACGTGCAGGTCGAGGTCTGGACGAGTACCCAGAACGAAATGACCGGACCGCTGGTCGTTGGGTCGACCATACGCATCGCGAGCGCGCCGTTGACGGTGAGCGGAGGCCTCGCGTCGACATGGGTCATGTTCGAGGCGCTGCCGGATACAGAGTTCTACTACCTCGCTGTGGTCGGCATTGGTGCCGACGGGCAGCGCGAGCTGCTGGCGTGGCCGACGTTCCGGCAGTGGATCTGGTCCGGGACGCCCTGGCAGTACCTGGTGGCGACGCTCGCCGGCCGGTGATCCTCTACCTGTCGCGGACCTCGGACGAGGCGAGCGCGGCCTGGGCAGCGGCGAGGCGTGCCACCGGCACCCGGAATGGTGAGCAGCTGACGTAGTCCAGCCCCACCGCGTGACAGAAGGCGATGCTCGCCGGGTCGCCGCCGTGCTCGCCGCAGATGCCAACCTTCAGGCCGGGACGCGCGGCGCGACCCTTCTCGACGCCCATCCGCACGAGCTGCCCGACGCCGATCGTGTCGAGCACCTGGAAGGGGTTCTCGGGGAGGATCTTGCGCTCGACGTACTGCATGAGGAACTTGCCCTCGGCGTCGTCGCGCGAGTAGCCGAACGTCATCTGGGTCAGGTCGTTCGTACCGAAGCTGAAGAACTCGGCGTGCTCGGCGATCTCGTCGGCGGTGAGCGCAGCGCGCGGGATCTCGATCATGGTTCCGAACTTGTAGGCGACCGTGACGCCGGTCTGGGCCACGATCCGCTCCGCCTCCGCGACGAGGATCTCGCGCGTCGCGCGCAGCTCGTTCACGTGGCCGACGAGTGGGATCATGATCTCCGGCAGCGCCGTCCTGCCCTCGGCGTTCACGCGGGCCGCGGCGTTCAGGATCGCGCGTGTCTGCATCTTGACGATGTCAGGGATGAGGAGTCCGAGCCGGCAGCCGCGCAGGCCGAGCATCGGGTTCTGCTCGCGCATCGCCTCGACCGCGTGGAGCAGCGTCATGGCCTCGTCGAGCTCCGCCTCGACGCTCGGTCCGCCGAGCCTGTTCTCCTGGAGTGTGCGCAGCCGGGTGGTCTTCTCGATCAGCTCATCGGCTGACGGCAGGAACTCGTGCAACGGCGGATCGAGGAGGCGGATGACCACCGGCAGCCCGTCCATCGCCCGGAAGAGCCCGGCGAAGTCATCGGTCTGGAGCGTCTCGAGCTCGGCAAGCGCACCGTCGAAGGTGGCGATCACCTCGCGCTCGTCCACGGACCGCTCGGCATCGGTCCTGTGCTTGGCGACTGTGGCAGCGTTGGCAGCGAGGATCATGCGCTGCACGGTCGGCAGCCGGTCCTCCTCGAAGAACATGTGCTCGGTGCGGCACAGACCGATGCCCTGCGCCCCGAACGCCCGCGCGCGCTCCGCGTCGCGAGGGTAGTCGGCATTGGCCCAGACCTGGAGGCGCCGTGTCTCATCCGCCCAGCCGAGGAGGGTCGCGAGGTCGTGCTCGTCCTCGAAGCGCGCCTCGATGGTCGGCAGCCCGCCGGCGTAGATCTCGCCGGTCGTGCCGTCGATGCTGATCATGTCGCCCTCGGTGACCGTGACCGCCCCGGCGCGCATCGTCCGCTGGCCGTAGTCGATCTGCAGCGACTCGGCACCGGCGACGCACGGCAGGCCCATCGAGCGCGCCACGACCGCGGCGTGGCTGGTGGCGCCGCCGCGGGCAGTGAGCACGCCCTTCGCGGCCAGCATGCCGTGCACGTCGTCGGGCGAGGTCTCGATCCGCACCAGGATCACCGGATCGCCCGCGGCCTTGAGCTCGACGGCCCGGTCCGGGTCGAACACCGCCTTCCCCGTCGCCGCGCCCGGCGAGGCATTGAGGCCCCGGCCGAGAAACCGGTCCTGGGCGCTTGCCTTGGCCGCCTCGTCGAAGCGCGGCAGGAGGAGCTGGACGATCTGACCCGGCTCGACCCGCTGGAGCGCCTCCTCCCTGCTGAGGATCCCCTCCTCCACCATGTCGACGGCGATCTTCACCGCCGCCGGCGCGGTGCGCTTCGCCGACCGGGTCTGGAGCATGTAGAGCGTCCCGCGCTCGATCGTGAACTCGAGGTCCTGGACGTCACGGTAATGCGTCTCGAGCTTCTGGCCGATCTCATCGAACTGGCGGTAGACCTCCGGCAGCTCGTCGCGCATCTGGCTGATCTTGGCCGGCGTGCGGACGCCTGCCACGACATCCTCGCCCTGGGCGTTGGTCAGGTACTCGCCGTAGAGGGCCTTCTCGCCGGTGTTCGGGTCGCGGGTGAACGCGACCCCGGTCCCCGAGTCGCTGCCCATGTTCCCGAACACCATGGTCACGATGTTCACCGCCGTGCCGAGGTCGTGCGGGATCCTGTTGAACTCGCGGTAGTCGTGCGCCCGCTTCCCGAACCAGCTGTCGAAGACGGCGCGCACCGCGAGCTCGAGCTGCTGGTACGGATCGGTCGGGAAGTCGCTGCCGGTCTTCTCCTTCACGATCTGCGTGTAGCGATCCGCCAGGCCCCGCAGGTCGTCGGCGGTAAGGTCCGTGTCCGCCTTCGCGCCGCGCTTGTGCTTGAGCGCCTCGAGCGGCTCGTCGAAGGTCGCGGCCGGGATGTCGAGCACGATGCGCCCGAACATGGCGGTGAAGCGCCGCCACGCGTCCCAGGCGAAGCGGTCGTTGCCGGTCAGCGCGATGAGGCCCTGCACCGTGGCGGGGTTGAGGCCGAGGTTGAGGACGGTGTCCATCATGCCGGGCATGCTGAACGCCGCACCTGAGCGGACGCTGACGAGGAGCGGGTTCGCGGCGTCGCCGAAGCCCTTGCCGGCCACGCGCTCGAGGTCGTGCATGTGGGCCACGATGTCGTCCCACAGCCCGTCGGGAAACTGCTTGGCGGCCGCGTAGTACGCGTTGCAGGCCTCGGTCGTGACGGTGAAGCCGGGCGGCACGGGAAGGCCGGCGTTCGTCATCTCGGCGAGGCCGGCGCCCTTGCCACCGAGGAGCTTCCGCATCTGGGCGTTGCCCTCGGCGAAGGTGTAGATGAGCTTGCCGGGCGGCGGGGCCTCGCCGGCGGCGGGCGTCGTGGTGGTGCTGGTCACGGGGTGCGTGATCCTCGTTGCATGGTCCGCGGGACGCGTCGAGTGTACCCCCGAACTCGGCTGAGCCGTCGTCGCGGCGGCATCGGTGCGAGCGCCTGGGAGCGCGGCCGGCCGATCGGGTGGCTCAGAGCCAGTGACGCCAGCGAGCGAAGATCAGGCTCCCCGCGGCGAGCGCCACCATGAGCCCGATGACCACGTAGAAGAGATTCGGGTTGTCGAAGATCGGCGCCTTGAAGTTCATACCCATCACGCCGGCGATGACGACCGCGGGCAGCAGGATGACCGATGCGATGGTCAGCACCCGCATGACGTCGTTCGTGCGCTGCGTGGTGCGCGTCATGTGGACGTCGAAGGTGCCGATGAGCATGTCACGCGCCATCGTGAACGCGTCGGCGGCGCGGTCGAGGCGCGCCACGATCCGCTGCGTGCCGTCCGCGCCGCCGCTGAAGCGCTCGGGGAAAAAGTCGGGACGCGCGAGCTCGGCGACCACCTCGCGCTGCGGACTCAGGACACGGCGTTCGCGGGCGATCCGGCGCCGCAGGCGAACGACGCGCGAGAGGAGGTCGCGGTCCGTGCGGAGTGCCGCATCGTCGAGCTCGTCGACCTCGCCCTCCAGGCCGGCGGCGGCCGCGAAGAACGCGTCGACCCACGCGTCGAGAATCGCCACGAGGAGCTCGACCGACTGCAGCCGCCCGATCTCGCGCTGGTCCTGGATGCGATCGCGGTACGCGGCAAGAAAGGGGATCGACCGCCGGTGGCGGGTCACCACCCAGCCCTCGCCGACGAGGACCTCGAAGAGCGTCGGGTCGTCGGCGGGGTCCTCCGCGAGCGCCAGCAGCGCCACCTCGACCGCGTCGTCGTGGACGACAGCCCCCGGTTCCTCGGCCTCGGCGCGGAGCGACGCGGCGGCGCGATCGCTGAGCTGCAGCGCGTCGACGACCTCGTCGAGCTCACCCTCGGACGGCGCCTCGAGGTCGATCCAGAGGAGCTGGTGGGAAGCGATCTTCGTGGTGCGCCACGACGTGAGGTCGACGCGCACGTCGCGTCCATCGGCGCTGGAGAGGAGGGCCTCGACGCTCATCGCGTCACGTCATGCAGGCGCCATGCCGCCCGCGGCTCATCGCCCCACCTTGAGCCAACCGGCACGGAGCCCCAGCGCGAAGGCCAGCGGCACGCGGGCGAGGAGCCGGCCGGTCCATCCTGCCTGCTGGAGGTAGAGCCGGCGGGCCTTGTCGAGGACGCGGTCACGTTTCGCGTCCGCGAGCTCGCCTACGAGGGCGCGATAGTCGTCGAACGCCTGGTCGCGCCGGCCGGCGAGCCAGCGGGCATCGGCGAGCGTCTCCCGGGCGTCGACGTCGCCGAGCAGGCGCAGCGCGGCGCCCGCGGCCTGGTGCGCGCCGCGCGCCTCGCCGGTGCGGATGAGCGCCTGGGCCAGCGTGAGCTGGGCGCGGCCGTTCCGTGGGTCGAGCCGCACCGCGGCGCGTGCCGCCTCGACGCCCTGTGCCGCCTGCGTGGCCTCGAGCCGCTCCCCCGCCTCGGCCAGCAGCCAGTCCGGCTGCCGTGGGTCGTTGCGTGCGAGGCGACCGAATTCGGCCGCCGCGTCGCGGTGGGCGCCGACCGCGGACAGCACCTCGGCGAGCAGCTCGCGGTACCGAATCTCGTCGGGGTCGAGGCGAACGGCCGCCTGGGCATGCTCCTCGGCCTCCTCCGTTCGACCCTGCGCCAGCAGGGAGCGGGCGCGGAGCTCGTGCGCCGCATCATTGCCCGGCCGTTCGGCCAGCTCGGCCTGCGTCAGAAGCAGCACGAGCTCGTGATCACCGCGCTCGAGCGCGTCGCGAATCGGATCGAGTCCCGTCATCGATCGGCTTGGGACCGGGCCACGCTACTCGCGCCCCGCCGCCGCTGGCTCCCGCGGGACGCCCTGCCAGGGCTCGTGTCCGGCGACGAGGGCGGCGATGCGCGCCGGGATGCGGTCGAGCCCGACGCGCTCCTGGGTCATCGAGTCGCGCTCGCGGATCGTGGCCGCGCCGTCGTCGAGCGACTCGACGTCGAGGGTGATGCAGAACGGGGTGCCGATCTCGTCCTGGCGGCGGTAGAGCTTCCCGATCGAGGCGGTGTCGTCGTAGGTCGCCGCGACGACCCGCTTGAGGTCGGCGGTCAGCGCCCGCGCGCGCTCGACGAGCTCCGGACGGTTGCGGAGGAGCGGCAGCACGGCGGCCTTGATCGGGGCGAGCTCCGGCCTGATGTGCAGGACGACGCGGCGCTCCTTGCCGACCTGCTCCTCGGCATAGCCGTCGATGAGCACGGTCAGCACCGCGCGATCGACGCCGGCGGCCGGCTCGATGACATACGGGACGATGTGCTCGCCGCTCGCCTCGTCGAAGATCGCGAGCTTCTTTCCGCTCGCGGCGGCGTGCGCCCTGAGGTCATAATCGGTCCGGTCGGCCACCCCCTCGAGCTCGGACCAGCCGATGGGGAAGCGATACTCGATGTCGGTCGTCTGCCGGCTGTAGTGCGAGAGCTCCTCCGGGTCGTGCGGCCGCAGGCGAAGGTTGTCGGCATCGATGCCGAGCACATCGGTCCACCAGCGGTGGCGGGCGTCGACCCAGTAGGCGAACCACGCGTCCTCGTCGCGCGGGTGGATGAAGAACTCCATCTCCATCTGCTCGAGCTCACGGTCACGGAAGATGAAGTTGCCCGGCGTGATCTCGTTCCGGAAGCTGCGGCCGATCTGCGCGATGCCGAACGGCAGCTTGCGGCGCATGCTCGTGGCGACGTTGTCGAACTGGACGAACATCGCCTGGGCAGTCTCGGGGCGCAGGTAGGCGACCGATGCGGACTCCGCAACCGGTCCCACGTGGGTGGCGAACATGAGGTTGAACTGGCGGGCCTCGGTGAGCGTGCCCTTCATGCCGCAGTTCGGGCAGGCGATCTCCGAGGGCGGTCCCTTCAGGTCGTCCGCGCGGAAGCGGTTCTTGCAGTTGCGGCAGTCGACCATGGGGTCCGAGAAGCCTGCGACATGGCCCGATGCCTCCCAGACGCGCGGGTGCATGATGATCGCGGCATCGATGCCGACGACGTCGTCACGGAGCGTGACCATCTCCCGCCACCACGCCGCCTTGACGTTGTTCTTGAGCTCCACGCCAAGCGGCCCGTAGTCCCAGAAGCCGCCCATGCCGCCATAGATCTCACTGCCGGGGAAGACGAACCCACGACGCTTTGCGAGGCTGACGACGAGCTCCATATTCGGCGCTGGCATGTCTCCGAGTCTACCCGTCCGGTGGCTGGTGGATGAGGCGCGGCGGTGGCCCTTCCGGAGACGTCGCCTTTTGGATACCCTATCGCGCGATGGCAACATCGCCCACCTCCCTCAGCTCGGGTGACGCAACAGCGGCCGCGGAC
>JBBQXD010000030.1:0-16794 GCA_038209995.1 Candidatus Limnocylindria bacterium
CACAAACCTTGCTGCTTCCGCGAACGATCCGACGTGGAAGTAGGCGTGGGCGCCAGAGAAAAGGACCCGCCAGTCCTCGACTCCGACGGCGTCGTGGAATGCCCGAGCAGTCGTTCGCTTCTCGCTCATGGGGCAATGCTATGCAGGAATAGAGAAGCGGCCACAAACGCTAACTCACCGTCGGTGAATGGAATCCCGTCGGCCACGAGCGCGTTCGGCGTCCAGAGGCAGAGGTGCGACTTGTCGGCCGCGAAGTCGGCCACCGGCAGCGCCTTCCCCGCCACGATGAGCCGCTTGATCGGGCGATCTGCCACTAGACCGGCTCCATCCGCTCGACCGTCTCGCCGAGTTTGACGCCCGTCCCGATGGCGCACGCCACGCCGGTACCGTGCGTCATATTGTATCCGTTCGGGTTCTTGGCGAGGTACTGCTGGTGGTAGTCCTCGGCGAAGTAGTAAGTCGGCGCATCGGCGATCTCGGTCGTGATCTGGCCGAAGCCCGCCTTCGTGAGCTCGCGCTGGTACATGTCGCGCGAGGCGATGGCGGTGGCGTGCTGTGCATCGGTATGGGTGTAAATGGCGGACCGATACTGCGTGCCGCGGTCGTTGCCCTGCCGCATGCCCTGGGTCGGAACATGGTCCTCCCAGAAGAGCTTGAGGAGTTGCTCGTAGCTGATGACCGATGGGTCGAAGACGACCTGCACCGCCTCGGCGTGGCCGGTGCGGCCCGAGCAGGCCTCCTCGTAGGTCGGGTTGGGGGTGAAGCCGCCGGCGTAGCCGACCGAGGTGGAGAGGACGCCGGGCGTCTGCCAGAAGAGCTTCTCCGCGCCCCAGAAGCAGCCCATCGCGAAGGTCGCGAGCTCGGTGCCGGCCGGGTACGGCGGCTTGATCGAGGAGTCAGTGACGAAATGACGCTCAGCGGTGGGGATGGCCGCCTCGCGGCCGCCGAGCGCATCAGTGGGGGAGGGCAGGGTGGAGGGTCTTCCGAATCCGAACATGTCCGGAGTGTACGACTGGCTCGTGACGGCCACGTGACGGGCGACGGCGGTACCATCGCGTGCATGAGCAAGCTCGACGCGGGGAGGCGGACCCAGCTTCGCGACAGCGCCTTCGCGTATGTCGATCCAAGCGGGCGACGGCGGCTTCCGATCCACGACGAGAGTCACGTCCGCAATGCTCTCGCCCGGTTCAACCAGGTGAGCTTCGCGGATGAGGCGGCTCGCGACGGGGCGCGGCGGCGGCTGCTGCGAGCGGCGAAGAAGTACGGGATCGTACCGATCGGCTTCGTCGACGGGCAGCTGCGCGGCCAGGCCGGCCGCGACCTGCCGACAGGCCACCTGACGCTGCTCATGACCGACATGGTCGATTCGAGCGGCCTGGTGGCGACGCTCGCCGAGCGCTACGCGCCGCTCCTCGCCGATACCCGGCGCATCATCCGCTCCGCGGTGCGGCGCGCCGGCGGCCACGAGGTCGACGCCCGGGCCGACGAGTTCTTCGCGGTCTTCACCACCGGCCCTGCGGCGATCCAGGCGGCGATCGCCATCCAGGGCGCCATCGCCTCGCACGCCTGGCCCGATGACGGTCGGGTGCTGCTCCGCGCCGGGCTGCACAGCGGCCGGCCGACGCTGACCGATGGTGGCTACGTCGGCGTGGCCGTCCACGCGGTGAACCGCATCGCGGCGGTGGCAGGCGGCGGCCAGATCGTGATGTCGCACGCGGTGCTGCGGATGCTCGGCGAGGAGGTCATGGTGGGTGTGACGTTCAACGAGCTCGGCGACCATCGCCTGCGCGGCATCGCCACAGCCGAGATGCTGTTCGAGGTGATCGCCGCGGAGATGGCAGCCGAGGCACGCGCCCAGGGCTGAACAACAACGCACCCAGCCGGGCTCGGGATCGGCTGGGTGCGGTGCGGAGGAGGATGGTGCCGAACGCATCGTCGCTCCATCGGTCAATGGCGGTCGACGGCCGATGTGCGGAGACGGCCCGCGACAAATGACGTAGGGGGGACGTGCCGGGTACGCTTGGCCACGTGAGCAGCGACCGGGAGCTCGACCGCAGCGAGGTGCGCATCATCGAGCTCATCTTCCCGCACCAGACGAACCATTACGGCACGCTGTTCGGCGGTCACGCGCTGGGCGTGATGGACAAGGCGGGGTACCTGTCCGCCACCCGCTACGCGCGGCGCACGATGGTCACCGTCGCGTCGGACCGGGTCGAGTTCAAGGTCCCGGTGCGCGCCGGCCAGATGGTGGAGCTCGTGGCGCAGGTCATGTCGGCGGGGACGACGAGCGTCACGGTCGGAGTCGAGATGTTCGTCGAGGAGCTCCTCTCCCGCGACCGCCGGCTCGCGACCCGGGGCAGCTTCGTGTTCGTGGCGGTGGGTCCCGAGGGCCGCCCGGTGCCGATCGGCGGCGGCGAGGAGTAGCGCACACACCCGGGTTCGGTGGCGGGCTCGAGCCAACGGCACGCCGCTCACGGAATCGCGACTCCGGGTGCAGCGCGCGTATCTGCGCGAGAATGCACGGCGTGAACGTCCCCGGCCGGCTGATCGAGGTGGACGGCGAGCAGATCCACGTCGTCGAGCGCGGTGCCGGGAAACCCGGAGAGCCGCCGCTTGTCCTGCTCCACGGCTTCCCCTCGAACTCCTTTGCATGGCGGCCGGTGGCGCAGCGCCTGGAGGACCGATTCCGCACGATCGCGGTCGACAGCGTCGGCTTTGGCTGGTCGACGCGTGAGCCGCGGCGGGGGCTGACGACGCAGGACCACGCCAATCGCGTCGCACGGCTGCTCGACGTGCTGCAGATCGAGCGCGCACACCTCGCGGGCCACTCCTACGGCGGGGGCATCGCGCAGCGGGTCGCGATCAGCCACGCCGATCGCATCGCGCGCCTCATGCTCGTCGCCTCGGTTGACGGTTCACGGCCGCTGCCCCTGAGCGACGCGAGCCTGCTCGGCCTGTTCATCGCGTCGTTCGCACCCTGGCTCGCCCGCGCGGTCGTGGCGCGGGCGCTGCGTGGCGTGGCCGCCTCCAGCGGGATCCCGGCCCGTGAGATCGCG
Organism: Candidatus Limnocylindria bacterium; assembly: GCA_038209995.1. GTDB lineage: Bacteria > Chloroflexota > Limnocylindria > QHBO01 > QHBO01 > JAICQM01. The sequence goes on from JBBQXD010000030.1 coordinate 3,057, forward strand.
CACGGGTACATCGACCCGCTGCTCGTCCCGGGCACGCGGCGCACGCTCCGCCGCTTCGTCCTTGGCGTCGCCCGCTCGCCGGCGATTGACCCGATGAAGATCGCGATGCCGACGCTCGTGATCGTGCCGACCGCCGACCGCATCGTGCCGCCAGGGGTGCAGCGATCGCTGGCGACGCGGGTACGCAACGGAACGCTGGCCGTGGTGGCCGGTGCCGGCCATGCCGTGCAGATGGAGCGCCCCGACGAGGTCGCCGCCCTCATGCGGGCCTTCCTCGCGCTGGACTGAGCGCTGCAAAGCTGAGCGCTACTTGGGCGTCATGCTCCGTGCGGTGGCGAGGGCGCGGCCCACCCAGTCGTCGATCGCGTCGTCGTCGTTCCGCAGCTCGGCCGGCAGCACGAGGAAGCCGCGCATCGCGCGCCCCGGCATCGGCTCGAACGCGGTTCCGCCGAGCGCCGACAGCTCAGCCTGGTCCAGCTCGGGGAGGCGGACGATCCATCGGTCCTCGTGGAGTCCGGTGAACATGTGGCCGCCGGCGAAGCAGGCGGGGTAGCCGAACATCTTGCGCCGGCTCACGTCCGGCGCATCGGCCATCAGCCGATCGGTGACCGATGTGAAGCGGTCGACGAGCCCGGGCGGCGACGGCATGGGCAGAACCTCCGGCTGGACCGATGAACGCGCGCGGCGTCTCGACAGTATCCACCGTGGCGCCAGGTGTCGGCCCGACGCCTCGCCGGCACCCGGGCGAGGCATCGGGTTGCTGCTGGTATCACGCCCCCTTGGGGATAGACCGTGGATAAGGCAGTGGCGGCCCCGAAAACTCGGGGATAAACCATCTTGTGGTCCCGCGACCGCGGACCCTATTCTGTGGTCGTCCCGAAGGGGCAGCGAATACCGGATCACGAGATCGCATCAAGCGTTCCGGTACCGACACGGTGGCTTCGGCCAGTGGGTCGGGCGCGGTCCCTTCGGGATTTCGCCATGCCCGGAACGCTGGGGGAGACGTTGGGTGGAGAGCAGCGCGAGGAGGGGGGCCACTGAACGCTCGAGCTCGACCCGCCCGTGCTGCTGCCCGACCGACCGGTCGACGTCACCGTTCGCTACGTCCCCGACCGCGACCACCAGGCGCGAGGCGTGCGCGTGGGCGCCCGACATCCACTACGTGCAAGACGTGGCCCTCGCCTCCACGACGCTGCTCTAGCCGCTGACCCCCTGCGGCTGGAGGTCGGACAGCAGTCCGTCAGGCCTGGGCGTGGCCAGCTCGGGCTCCGGGCCTGCGTCTGCCGTGCGAGCGGCGAACTCGGCATCGAGCTGGGCGACGATGTCGCGACCGGTGTGCTCGAATCGCTCCAGGAAGCCCGGTGCGATGTGGTCCGCGACCGCGGTACGTTCGCGCTTGGACTTCGGTGCCGCATACCGCCAGTGGATGGTGGTGCCCCTCGGGGTGGGCTCGAGCTGGATGGTGTGCTGCATCTTCACGGGCCCCGTGGGGAAGTCGATGATCGTGCGGTTCGTGAAGTAATCGTACGGGCGCCAGTCGAGGATCTCCTCGATGACCGCATCCTTGCCGTGCATGCAGTGGTTCGTGGAGCCCGGGCCACGACGACCGCCGGTGCTGCCGGTGACAACCACCTCGGTCACCCCGAACTGCCAGCCCTGTCTTCGTCCCGGCGTGGTGATGAACTCCCAGGCCACCTGCGGCGGCGCCTTCGTGGTTGCGGAGACGTCGACGATGGCATCCTCCGCGGTGACGAACAGCCGCGCCCGTGTCTCTTCCTCCTGCCATCGGGCCTCCAGATCATGGACCCACGCCGGCACATCACCGATCCGGTCGTAGGTCTCGACGATTGCCTGCATGCCAAGCGCGGCGGGGTCGATGTCGGAGCCATCGACGCACTGCTGCGTGATCAGCGCATAGGCCCTGGTCCCCAGTGTGGCCGCCACGTCGTTCTTCAGCAGTCGGTGCGCGACGATCACGTCCGAACCGAGCAGCTCCTGGCGGCCGGCGACCCTCTGGTGGATCGCCGAACCGTGATGCACCACGAACTTGAGATTGAGGTCCGGGATCCGGACGCAGGCATTGCACGCGCACGATGTCGCCTGGCGCACGTCCCGCCGCCGCCGACGGAAGCCGAAATAGCAGCGCTCGATCGTGTCGAGCAGCATCGACCCGTCGATCCGGTCGACGATCGCGAACGTGAATGCGGCATCGCCCTCCAGCTTGGCGAGTCGGAAGTTCGGCCGCAGCGCGGTGACGACGGAACCGATGAGGTCCGCGAGGATGTCCTGCGCGTGCTCGAGCTCGACATCGGCGAGGTAGCTGGTATAGCCGGAGATGTCGGCGATCAGGAAGCAGGTCGGTTGCGCGGTTGAGAGCATGGCTCCTCTCACAGGGGCGGGGAACCCCGGTCGCCACTATACGGCGCCCCTTGGCGCGGTGCGCTCAATGCTCATCGCGTCGATCTCGGCGACCGAGGAGAGGATCCAGATCGGCGTGAATCCCTCATCGGAAAGGGTGGCGAGCGAATCGTCGAGCCACGCCTGCTGGCGACGCATCGCCGCGGCCGGAAGCCGTCGGTCGGACCGCTCCGCATTGCGGGCGAGGCACACGTCGAGCGGCACCGCGAGGACGATCGCCGACGCGGGCCGCCCGAAGCGGCGCGCAACCGCGAGCAGCCGGCCGCGTGCCCAGCGCTCGACGTTCGTGGCGTCCACGACCGTCAGGCGTCCGCGTGCGAGGCGCAGCGACAGAGCCGTGTGCAGCAGCTCGAACGCGGCGCCGGTGGCGGCCTGGTCGTTCGGGTCGTCGGCCACCGTGGCGCGCATCGCGTCCGAGGAGAGGACCTGGGTCGGGGCGAAGTGACGCGCCGCGAACGTCGACTTGCCGCTCCCGGAGATCCCGACCAGGAGGACGAGGCCGCCGCCGGGCGGCAGGACGAGCCGCTGTGGCTCAGACGGGCTCGGCGGCGGTGGTGGCATCGGTCCAGCGGGTGATCGGGAGCAGGAGCTCGGCGCCCTCCGAGCGCACGTTGTTGACCGCCGGCGAGACGGGGTAGCGCTCGAGCCACTCGTCGGGCGCCGGGCGCAGCAGGCCGCGGAGGGTGGCCTGGGTGGCGGACTCGTCGAGCCAGGCATCCCAGGCGTCGAGGGGCAGGATGACCGGCATCCGGTCGTGGACCGGGCGCACGACCTCGTTCGCGGGGGTCGTGATGATCGTGCAGCTGTAGAGGCGCGCCGCGGTCTCCGGGTCGCGCCAGATGGCCCACAGCCCGGCGAAGGCGAGCGGCTCGCGATCGCGGCGCCGGATCGCGAACGGCTCGGATCGGATCGGGCGCTTCACGCCCGGCGCCCATTCCCGGTGCCACTCGTAGAAGGCGTCGGCGGGGACGATGCAGCGATAGCGGCGGAACGAGGTGCGGTAGGCGGACGAGGTCTCGATCGTCTCGGCCCGCGCGTTGATCATCCGCGGGCCCTGCTTGGGCGAGCGGGACCAGATCGGAACGAGGCCCCAGCGGAACGCGTCGACTGTGCGCTCCGCGTGATGCTCGACCACGGCCGCCACCTCGTCGGTGGGCGCCACGTTGAAGCGCTCGCCGGCGATCGACGCCGCGGCGGAGGCTCCGAAGATCCGCGCCAACTCCTCGCTCGAGCGAGGCTGCGCGAAGCGACCACACATGGCCGGCATTCTCCCACGCCTCCCTCGCGGGCCGGAGCGGGCCGAACGGGGCAGAATGGGTGCATGTCACGAGCCAGGCGCATCGGCGTCCTCACCGGCGGCGGCGACGTGCCGGGTCTGAACTCGGTCATCAAGAGCGTGGTCTATCGGTCCACCGACCTCGGCTACGAGGTGATGGGCATTCGGCGGGGGTGGGAGGGACTGACCCACCTCACCTTCGAGACCGATGGTTCGCCGTCCCCCGACTGCGCTCGCCCGCTCGATCGGCGCGGGACGCGGGCCATCGATCGCACCGGTGGCACCGTCCTCCACACCTCGCGCACGAACCCCGCTCGCATGCCGCGCGATCGGCTGCCCGCCGCGGTCGGCGAGGCGGACCTCGCGCGGTACGCGACCGACGGGGATCGGTACGACATCACCCCCATCGTGCTCGACAACCTCGAGCGGCTGGGGATCGATGCCCTGGTGGCCATCGGCGGCGACGACACGCTCGGCTACGCGGCGCGGCTCGGCAGGGAGGGCGTGCCGCTGGTCGCGATTCCCAAGACGATGGACAACGACGTCCGCGGCACCGAGTACTGCATCGGCTTCTCCACGGCGGTCACGCGGGCCAAGGAGCTCATCAACCGCCAGCGCACGACCCTCGGCAGCCACGAGCGGATCGGCGTGTTCCGCATCTTCGGTCGCAACGCGGGCTACTCGGCCTGGTACGCGGCGTACGTCACGAGCGCGCGCTGCGTCATCCCGGAGGCGCCCTTCGATCTCCAGGCACTGGCCGACGTGCTCGCCGATGACCGGCGCCTCAACCCATCGGGCTACGCGTTCGTCATCGCCAGCGAGGGCGCGATGTGGACCGGCGGCGAGCTGCCGGAGATCGGCGACGCGGATGCCTTCGGCCACCGCCACAAGGCCGATGTCGGCTACGCGCTCGCCGCCGAGCTGCGGCGTCGCACCGGCATCGAGACGGTGAACAGCGACCTCACCTATGACCTGCGCAGCGGCGACCCCGACGCCCTCGACCAGATGGTGGCGATCACCTTTGCGAACGTCGCCATGGACCTCCTCGCGGACGGCGTCACCGGCCGCATGGTCGCCATCCGCGAGGGCAAGTACGGCCATACGCATCTGCCCGATCCGGTGCTCGGCGCGCGACGCCTGGACGTCGAGGCGCTCTACAACGCACCCCGCTTCCGCCCGCGCTACGAGGCGAAGCTCGGCGCGCCGCTCCTGCTCGGCGGAGCGCCACAGGCGTGACGGCGGGGATCTGGGATCACGACCGCCGCCTCCTGACGTTCGGCCTTATCGGCCTCATCACCGCGGTCGCCTTCGAGGGCCTGGCCGTCTCGACGGTCCTTCCGACGGTCGCCGCCGACCTCGACGGCCTCGCCCTCTACGGCTGGGCGTTCAGCGCCTTCTGGCTGACGAACATCCTCGGCATTACCCTCGCCGGCGGCGACGCCGACCTCCACGGCCCGCGACGCGCCTTCGTGGCCGGCGTGCTGGCCTTTACGGCGGGCCTGGTGCTCGCCGCCGCCGCCACCGGCATGCCGATGCTCATCGGGGCGCGGGCCATCCAGGGGATCGGGTCGGGGGCGATCGGCGCGGTTGTCTACGTGGTCGTCGCGCGCGGCTACCCGCCGCTCCTCCACCCGCGGATGCTGGCGGTCATGTCCACTGCCTGGGTCGTGCCCGGGCTCATCGGCCCCGCGCTCGCGGCGTGGATCGCCTCCGTCCTGCACTGGCGCTGGGTGTTCGGCGGCCTCACCGTGCCGGTGCTCGTCCTGGCCGCGGTGGCGCTCGGCCCCATCTCCGCCCTGCGACCCGCCGACGAGCCGGCGGGCGACCGCGGACGGCGCGCCTGGCACGCGTTCCGCCTGGCGGCCGCCAGCCTCCTCTTCCTGGCGGGCCTCACGATTCGTCCCATCTGGCTCGGCGCGGCGCTCTGCGTGGCCGGCGTCCTCCTCACCGTGCTGGCGGCACGCCATCTCCTGCCCGCCGGGGCGCTTCGAGCGCGGCGCGGTGCCGCTGCCGTCCCGCTGCTCGTGTTCGGGACCGCGTTCGCCTTCTTTGGCGCCGAGACGTACATCCCGCTCGCGGTCACCGATGTCCGCCACGCCGGCCTCGCCGCCGGCGCCCTCGCCCTCTCGGCCTCGACGGTCACCTGGACCGCGGGCTCATGGCTCCAGGCGCGCCTGGTGCCGCGTGGCTGGCGGGCGGGGCTGGTCGGCGTGGGGGCACTCGTCATCGCGCTCGGGATCGGCGTCGCCGCGCTCGTCCTGCTGCCCGACGTGCCGGTCTGGTTCGCCGCGCTGGCATGGGCGATCTCCGGGCTGGGGATGGGGCTCGCCTACACGACCCTCAGCCTGCTCACCCTCGAGTCGGCGACGGCGGGCCGCGAGGGCGCGGCCTCCGCGGCGCTCCAGCTGACGTTCACCCTCGGCACCGCCTTCGGAACCGGCATCGGCGGCGCATGGGTCGCGGCCGCCGCCGCTGGCGTCCTCTCGCTGGCATCCGCCATCGGCCTGGCGTTCGCCGTGACCGTGATCGTGGTCCTCGGCGTCGCTGCACTCTCCGGTCGCGTGCCCGGCGCGGGACGCGCGTCGGTCCCCGCACATCTCGATCCGGCCGTCCTGCCGCCCGTCCGCTGACCGCCGCGACGCCCGACCTGTCACGCGCGGCGCCTACCATCGGCAGATGACCGATCCCGACGCGCCGCCGACGCGCCGCATCCTGGCCATCGATGGCGGCGGGCTGCGCGGCCTCATCCCGGCCTGCGTGCTCGCCGCGCTCGAGGCGAGCACCGGGCGAGCGGCGCGCGACACGTTTGACTTCCTCGCGGGTACCTCGACCGGCGCGATCATCGCCGCCGGCCTGGCGGCAGGGGTGCCGGCGGCGGACCTCGTGCGCTTTTACGTCGACGATGCGCCACGCCTCTTCGATGGTGCCTGGTGGCGGGTGGTGCGACGCGTCGTCAGCGGCTCGATGTACGACACGCGTCGGCTGCGGGAGCTCGTCGCAGCGCGTCTCCCCGCGGACGCGCGCGGTTGGCTGATCAACGACGCGCCGCGCGACGTGCTGTTCACCGCCAAGGGCCTGCGCGACGGGCACCAGTGGTATTTCGTGAAGGATTGCCCGGACAACGCGTGTCGCACCGGGGGCCTGCCCTTCGTCGACTGCATCGTGGCCTCGGCGGCCGCCCCGACCTACCTCGCGCCATGGAGCATCGAGGGCCTCGGCGAGCTCGTTGACGGCGGAATCGGGGTCGCCGGCAACCCGGTCTACCAGGCCTGCGTCGAGGCGTTCACCTCCACCGGGCGCTATCGGCCGGCGGAGACGGTCATCGTCTCCTCGGCACCGGCCGCTTCTTCGGTCGCCCGCGCCCGCGCTGGCTCGGCGACTGGCTGGGCTGGATCCTGTCGGAGTTGTTCCGCTCGCCGGGGGAGCAGCAGACCGAGCTGACCGAGCGGCACTACGGCGCGGCCGCGTTCCACCGCATCGACGTGGAGCTCGACCGCGAGATACCGATCGACCAGGCGCGCAGCATCGACGAGCTGCGCGAGATCGGGGAGTGGCTCGCGTCGCGCATCGACTGGCGTCAGATCCTCGCCGGCGAGGCGGGCCCATTCGAGATCACGGCGGCACGGACGCTACCCAGGGAATACGTCGTTAACCCGCCGGGGCCCTGACAACCATCTGAGCGGCGCTCAGTATAGCGGCTGCCGCTATATCGGTCCTCGATAGTCAGTCAGGACGGATGCCATGCCAGAGCGCGACACCGACCTCGGTCGCTTTGCCGAACCGGCGCTCCTCGTCCTCGTCAGCCTGAGCGATGGCCCGAAGCACGGGTACGCGATCATGGGCGACGTCGAGACCTTCGGCCGCGAGCCGCTCGGTCCCGGCACCCTGTACGCGGTGCTCGCCCGTCTGGAGCGCGTCGGGCTCATCGAGCCGATCGAGACCGAGGATCGACGGCGCCCCTACCGGCTGACCGCGGAAGGCGCACGCGCGGTGGCCGATCGGCTCGAGGGCCTCGACCGCTTCGTGGCGCTCGGCCGCCAGCGTCTCGGCGACGCGGAGGGCTGATCGGCGTGCGCACGCTGCGTGACACCCCTGCCCGGCCCTCCGCCCTCGTGCGCGCGATCCTGCGCGCCTACCCTCGAGCGTGGCGCGAGCGGTACGCGCCCGAGCTCGCCGCGCTGCTCGCGACCTCGCCGCCCAGCACCGGCCAGCTGCTCGACCTCGCACGTGGGGCGCTCGACGCGCGCTTCCACCCCGGAATCGCGGCGCAGCCGGCGATGCTCCGCCTGGCGATGGCCGGGCCGTCGGTCCCCATCACGCCACCGACCTACGGCGCCGTCGCCAGCACGCCGGTCGGTGAGCTGAGCCGTCGCTCGTTCCTGCGCCGCATGGTCGGCTTCGGCGCCGCCCTGCTGACCCTCGAGTTCCTCGGCGGCACGCTCGCCTTCCTGTGGCCGAACATCACCGAGGGGATCGGTGCCACGTTCCGAGTGGGGACCGTGGCCGACATCCTCGCGAAGCAGGCCTCGTTCGCCGATGGCTGGCCGTACGCCCACGCTCCCGGCCGCATCTTCCTCATCAACGTGCCCGCGGCGCAGGCGGTGGCGCTGGGGACGCCGAAGCGAGTCGCCAACCCGACCGCGGATCAGCTCCTCGCGCTGTGGCGCAAGTGCCCCCATCTCGGCTGCCAGGTGCCGGCGCTCTGCGACTCGGTCAAGCGGTTCCACTGCCGCTGTCACGGCAGCGTCTACAACATCGTTGGCGAGAAGCTCAAGAACGGGCCGGCCGAGCGCGGGATGGACCGCTTCCCGGTCACGATCGGCGACGACGGGGTGATCGTCATCGACACCTCGCAGCGGATCAAGGGTCCGCCGGTCACCGGCGAGGATGCGCTCACCTTCCACGACGCCTTTCCGTACACCTACACCTGCGACGACGCCTAAACCGATGGCGCGGGAGCCTCGGCTCAGATGACGTTGCGCTCCACGATCGTCTCGTTGCGAAGGATGCGGTCGTACCCGAGCGGCGCCAGGTCGAGGGTCTCGTAGCGGCCGGTCACGATCCACTCCGCGAGGCCGCGGCCGACGGCGGGCGCCTGCTGGAGGCCATGGCCGGAGAAGCCGTTCGCGAACAGGAAGTTGCGCACGATCGGGTGTGGACCGATGACCGCGTTGTGGTCGAGGGTGTGGACCTCGTAGTGCCCGGCCCACGCGTCGAGGAGACGGAGCTGCTCGAAGCCCGGCACGCGATGGGCAAGGGCCGGCCAGACCCTCTCCTCGAAGGGCCGATGTTCCGCGCGCAGGCCCAGCGTGGCGGGATCCGGCTCCCCGGGAAGCGGCGAGTAGCCGGCGATGTACGCCGGACCCTCGGGACGGAAGTAGACGCCCGACGGGTCGATCGTGAGCGGCGACGCGACGCGGGCCGGCGATTCGAAGTGATAGACGAGCCGCTTCCTCGGTTCCACGCCGAGCGTCAGCCCGGCCATGCGCGCCACCTCCGCCGCGCGCGGACCGCCCGCGTTGACGATCCAGGTCGCGTCGATCGCGCTGCCGTCCGCGAGACGAACCCCGGTGACCGTGTCGCCACTGCGGTCGATCCCGACCACCTCCCCGGTCCGGTAGTCGACGCCGAGCGAGCGCGCCTTGCGGCGGAACGCCCCGAGGAGCGCCGCAGCGTCGAACCAGCCCTCGCCCGACAGGCCGAGCGAGCCGCCGGCGAGATCGTCCACGCGCAGCCACGGAAAGCGGTGGGCCAGCTCATCCGGGGTGAGGAGGACGACGTCGACGCCCAGCGCGCGCTGCAGGGCGTGGTTCGCCTCGAGGGTCGGGAGACCCGCCGGCGTGGCGAGGAACAGGTACCCGCCCTCGACGAAGTCGAACCCCGGCGCGTCCTCGCCATCGATCCCGAGGAGCACCGCCGGGTCGCGCACGACACCGATCCCGAACTGGCTGAGCCGCACGTTGAGCGGGGTGCTGAACTGCTGGCGGATCGAGGCCGCCGAGAGGGTTGTCGAGCTGGTCCGATACGACGGGTCGCGCTCGACGACGACGATCCGCGCATCGCTGTCATCGCGCAGGGCGAGGAAGGTGGCCACCGCGCTGCCGACGATGGCCCCCCCGACGATCACCACATCGGCGCGCTCGGTCATCGATGCGCAGGGTGCCGCGCGCAGGCGGCGACGAAATCGGTCCAGAGGGCGTGGAGCTCCGGGGGAGAGGTCTCGGTGCGTTCCGGGTGGCACTGGATCCCGACCACCCAGCGGTCCGGATCGGTCGACTCGAGCGCCTCGACGAGCTCGAGTCCGCCCTCGTGCGCGGCGGTGGCCGAGACCCGCAGGCCGGCGCCGAGCTGGTCCGGGCGCACGGCCTGGTGGTGGTAGCTGTTGACGGTGAGGGCGGTGCTCGCCGTGAGCCGGCCGAGCCGCGAGTCGGCCGCGACGTGGATCGGGTGCGTGACCACCTCCGCTTCGTCGACGTGCCCCTCCACGTGCTGGACGACCTGACCGCCGGCGAAGACGTTGAGCGCCTGGAGGCCGCGGCAGATGCCGAGCACCGGAAGGCCGGCACGGTCCGCCGCCTGCCATGCGGCCTCGTCGAGTGCATCCCGCTCCGAGTCCACCCTTGTGCGGGCGTCGCGGTCCTCCCCGAAGCGAGCCGGGTCGAGGTCGGCGCCGCCGCTGATCAGCAGCCCGTCCATCGACGCCAGGCTGTCGCGGCGCTCATCCGCCGCGGTGGCCGCGGTGATCGGCACCGTGTCGGCTCCCGCCGCATCGAGCGCGACGAGGTAGCGCGCGTTCTTCGCCGCCGCCTTCGCCGGATCCGCGGCCCGTGCCGGGTCGCTCATGGTGACGACGATCCGCGGGCGGGCCATGCGCGCGATCCTACCCGCGCCGCGCAACGCTCGTGGATAGACTCCGCGCGTGGACCATCGCGGGCCGTTTCGCCTTGCCACCGGCGACCTGCCGGCGCGCGCCGACCTGGTCATCGTGGGTGGCGGGATCGTGGGTGCCGCGACCGCGTTCTTCGCCGTCCGCGCGGGGCTGCGGGTCGCCGTCATCGAGCGCCGACCGGCGCTCGGCACGCTCACGACGCCGGTCTCCACCGGCGCCTTCCGCCTTCAGTTCGACAACCCCGACGAGATCGCGATGGTCCGCGAGGGGGTGGAGCTGTTCGACGCGTTTGCCGAGTGGACCGGCCTCGACGGCTGGGACCTCGGCGTCCGGCATGGCGGGTACCTGTTCGCCTCCCTGACCGATGCCACCGTCGATCGCTCCCGGCATCTCGTCGAGCGCCAACGGAGCTGGGGCCTGACCGATGTCGAGCTGCTCGATGGCGACGAGGCGCGGCGCCGCTTCCCGTACCTCGCACCGGAGGTCCGCGGCGCCCGCTACCGCGCCGCCGACGGCTGGCTCGACGTGAAGGCACTCGCCGTCGGCTATGCCGTCGCGGCATCGAACCCGGCGCGCATTCCCGATGCTGCTCTCGGCGGCGCGGCGACCTTCGTTCTCGACACCGACGTCACCGGGTTCAGCCTCAGCGGCGACGGCTCGCGCCTCACCGGCGTCCGGACGAGCCGCGGCGAGGTGGCGACCCAGGCGGCGATCATCGCCACGGGCCCCTTCATCGCGGACGTGGCCGCCCTCGCCGGCGTGACGATCAGCGTGCGGCCCACCCGCCGCCAGAAGCTCGTGGTGCCGCAGCTCGCGGCAGTCCCCGCGGACGCGCCGATGACGATCGAGGAGGAGACGGCGGCGCACTGGCGCCCCGCGATGCAGGGTTGCCTCGGCCTGTTCACCGATCCCGGCGAGCCGTCCGGCGCGGCCGCCGATCCGGTTCCCGTCTCGCACGCCTGGGCCTTCGGCCTCCTCGATCCCGCATCCGACCATGCCCTGGCGCGCGTGGCGCCGTTCTGGCGCGACGCCTGGAACGACGGTGCGCCGGCGTTCCACTGGTACGTCCAGGCCGGCCAGTACGAGGTGACGCCGGATCGGCGGCCGTATCTCGGCCCGGTTCGCAACCTCGGCCCCGAGGGGGTGCATCTCAACGGTGGCTACTCGGGGCATGGGATCATGGCCGGGGCGGGCGGCAGCCGCCTGGTGATCGACCTGCTCACCGGCGCTGTCGACGCCGCCGCGAACCCGTTGCGCACCGATCGCCCGATGGACGACCGCGAGCACGACATCCTGTAGGCCCTTGGGCTTGGGGCAGCGCGTATATACGTATATACCGCGCGTTACACTACCCCCGTGCCGCGCTCCCGCGTTCTCATCTCCATCGACCCGCAGCTCCTGGAGCGCATCGACGCAGCATGTCGCGCCATGGGCCTGACGCGGAGCCGATACCTCGCTCAGCTCGCCGACCAGGACCTGGTCGCCGGCCGCGGCCGCGGCGCAGATCCATCGGTCCGTGAGGCGCTCGCGTCGATCGATCGCCTCTTCACCGACCGAAACCGGTGAGGCGCGTCGTCGTCGACGCCACCGTGCTGATCGGCTGGTTCGACGGCACTGGCACGGCAGCCGTCCGCGCCCTTCGGACCGACTACGAGGGCCGGGGCAATCGCGATCATCGCTCCCGGCGCTGCGCGCGGCGCTCTCCTCGACACGGTGGGCAATCGGCTCGGACCAGCCCCGCTCTCCGCGTTCGCCTCGGCGCTGGATCGCATCGGCCTGGATTTCCGTGACCCGCCCGCGCCAGAGCTCGCGACATGGGTGGCGCGCGGCCTCAGGGCCGAGCAGGCCGCGGGACCGGCGCTGGCGTCGTTTCACGATCTGCGCCTCCTGAGCGTGGACCCGCTCGGCATGCACATTGCGCATGCACTGCTGCGCGACCCGGACTGAGGCATCTCCGCCTGGAACCCGGCGTATATACGTATACATCGATTGCCTCGACGACACCGGTCACGACGCCGCGGAGCGCAGCGGAATACACTCGCCGACATGGCCGCCCCGAGCCGCAACCGCCCCACGATCATCGCCGTCGACGACGATCCGCCCGTTCTGCGGGCGGTGGAGCGCGACCTGCGGAGGCGGTACGGCCGCGACTACCGGATCGTCGCCGCCGGCGGCGGGGACGAGGCGCTCGAGGCGACCCGCGAGCTGACCGCGCGCGGCGCAGCCATCGGTCTGTTCGTCGTCGACCAGCGCATGCCGCGGATGACCGGGATCGAGCTCCTGCTGGCGACGCTCGAGCTCCAGCCCGATGCGAAGCGCGTGCTGCTCACCGCCTACGCCGACACCGAGGTGGCGATCCGCGCCATCAATGAGGTCCGCCTCGACCAGTACATCCTCAAGCCCTGGGACCCGCCGGAGGAGCGCCTCTTCCCGATCCTCGACGACCTGCTCGCCGACTGGTCGGCCACGTTCCGGCCGACGTTTGAGGGTCTGCGCCTGCTCGCCGGCCGCTGGGCGCCACGCGGGCACGCCATCCGCGACTTCCTGACCCGCAACGGGATCCCGTACGCCTGGCTCGACCCGGAGACCGATGCTGAGGGCCGCGCGCTCGCGGCATCGCTGACCGATGGCGCGGTGGGCACCGCGGGCGCGGCGGGCGCCGCCGAGCTCGACCCCGCCATCCCGATCATCGTCTTTCCCGACGGCACCTCGCTCCGCGATCCGGCGCCGCGCGACATCGGCGAGCGGGTGGGCCTGTCGGTCCATGCTGCGCGCCCGTTCTACGACCTGGCGATCATCGGTGGCGGGCCGGCCGGCCTCGCCGCGGCGGTCTACGGCGCCAGCGAGGGGCTGAAGACGGTCCTCGTCGAGCGCGAGGCGCCGGGCGGCCAGGCCGGGACGACGAGCCGCATCGAGAACTACCTCGGCTTCCCGGCCGGGCTCACCGGCGGCGACCTCGCACGGCGCGCGCTGACCCAGGCGCGCCGCCTCGGGGCCGAGATCCTGTCGCCCGCCGGCGTGGGCGGGCAGCGGCCCGAGGATCCCAAACGGATCAAAGTCACCCACGAGGGCGAGATAAGCAGCCACACGGTGTTAGTGGCCACCCGCGGTGGCTACCGCACCCACGACCAGCCGGACGCGGAGCGGCGCGGCCG
>JBBQXD010000031.1:0-11683 GCA_038209995.1 Candidatus Limnocylindria bacterium
CGACGCCGGCAGCGCATCGGATAGCGATCCGAGCTCGGGGCGACCCGCGATGATGCGCCGACTGATGCCAATTCCCCGCGGTACCGACGATGAGCGCCGCGCCGCCGAGCACGTTCGCGTGCGACGTGGTGCGCAGCTCGCCACTCGCGCGGGATTCGGCCCCGAGGTCGCCGTGACGGTGATGGCGCTCCACGAGCGGTGGGATGGTCACGGACTGCCGATGGGATTGAGCGGCGAGGCGATCCCTCTCTTCGCGCGGATCGTCGCGCTCGCCGACGGCCTCGATCTGGCCGCAGCTCGGGAAGGCCGCAAGGCGGCGATCACGACCATTCACGCTCGATCCGGCACCTGGTATGACCCGGAGATCACCGCAGTCCTGCTCGCGCTTTGCGCGAATGGCTTATTGCTGGAGGTCGAGGCCGCGGACCTGGCCGCGACTGTCCTTGACCTCGAGCCGAGCTGGCTGGTGCGACTTGTCGATCCCGAGGATGCGGATCGGATCAGGGACGCGCTTGCGATGGCCGGAGTCGCCTGAACAGCTTTCCTACCACTCCGCCGCGCGAGCCTCCGGCTGCTCGGCCGCCGCGGGCTCCTCGGCCGCCTCCGGCTCCTCGGCCGCCTCCGGCTTCGTGATCGCTTACGGCGCGTCGGTGTCGTCAGCCTCTTCCTGGTCCTCGAGGCCCACGTCGCGAATCATGTCGACACGCTTGAGATTCACCAGCACCACCTCCGCTCGCTGCTCGTAGCCGGCCAGCCTGGTATCGCGCACCGTGGCGCGCGTGATAGGGGTGAAGCGCGCCTGTTGCCGGAACAGGAAGCCCGCCGCCTGGGCCCCGGGTGGGATGTGCACGGCTCCGAAGATCTCGAACGGACCGATGCGGATGTCGACCGCCTGCTTGGGCCGATGCAGACGTCGCTGCGGGTCGGTCGGCTGCGGCGGTGGAAAGACGAGGAGTGCGTCCTCGACGGAGAGGTCGCTCCATGCCTGGTCGGGGCGCATCGGCACCGGCAGCGATGGGTCTTCGGGCGCCACCTCGAAGGCGACGACGCGAACCGCGTCCTGGCCGTTGACGAGGTCGGTCAGGCGCCGGTGGCCGAGGTCCATGCCGACCGTCAGACGCTGATCCGCGGTCCAGAACTCCACGACGCCAAGGCTGCTGGCGACCGGAAGCTCGGGAGCGAGGTACGGTTCAGGTTCTTTCTTGCGTCGGCCCAGGGACCAGAAGCTCACGGGTTCACCTCAAGAGATGCGATTGCCGACGTAGGGTGGCCCTGAATAGCCTCGCCTATTGCCTGCGGCCTTGCGACGCTCGGGCACCGAAGCCCAACGCCAGGCAGCCGACGACCGAGGCCACCAGCACTAGGAGCCAAGGAGAACTTGAGCCCTGCCGAGGAGCACCACCCATAGCCGCATTCGGCAGCCCCGAGCACGCGCTCCTGTTGGTGATCTTGTCGTTGATCAAGGTCACGTCGCCGTTGCGGGCTAACGCGCGACCGTTTACCGTTACCCCGCTGTCCATCGTGATGGACGTCAGGGCCATGATCGTCCCTACGAAGGTGGAGCCCGATCCGAGCGCCGCCGAGCTCGTGACCTGCCAGAAGACGTTGCACGCACTCGCGCCGTTGATCAGGTTCACCGTACTGGACGACGCGGTGGTGAGCGATGAGGTGGCCTGGAAGACCCAGACCGAATTCGGGTCGTTCTGGCCATCGAGGGTCAGGGTGCCGGTCAGATCCAGCACCACGCCTCCCGCGTTGTACACGCCGGAGACGAGGGTCAGTCCACCGAGCGTGCCGTGGATGGCCGTCACCGGTCGGCCGGCGGCGTCGGTATATGCGGTGGTCAGGTCGCTCTTGGCCTGCAGTGCGACGGCGTCGGCCGTGTGGATCGCCCCCGCCACCGTCCCCGGCGGGAATCCAGTCACGGCGGCAGCCGGTGAGATACCCAGGTTGCCGGTGATGGTGGTCGGCCCGGTATTGGTCACCGCCGGCGTGCCGGCCAGGACCGCGAACGGCGCGGCGGCGCCGAGCCCGACCGGCGCTGGACCTGCCGCATATGCCAACGGCGCGGCGGCGAGGATGCCGATTGCGAGTGTGATTGCGATGCTCGCCCAAAGGGGCAACCTGGCACCGTGGACCCGCGTCTTCATCTGCCGTCTCCTTCGAGATAGGTAGCCGCCGGATCGACGGCTCGCGCTGGTGTCCACTTTACTCCGGCCACGAGTCCAAGCCAGAGAGGCTCGGCCATCGGGTGGAGGAGTGGGCGAGCCTCTGCTACCGTCCGGCGGCACCTCCCAGGTGCCCGTCCGCTCGCCGGTCACCCAGCCGCACGATGGCGATGATCAATGGGCCACGGCCGGAAAGAGCAAGACCGCCTGTTATCGCGGTCATTTTGTGCTCAAAGCGATGTTGTGGTGGGCGACACTGGACTCGAACCAGTGACCTCTTGCATGTCAAGCATTTCCGCCTGAGCGCTGTGCTACGAGCGTGGGAGGTCGAGCGAAGACGCTTCAGTTATGCGGTCACGGTTTCAGCAGGGCCGGGCGGCGGGCCGCCTCTGCGGCTCCCGATCCACCGCCGACCCGCACCTGCACCGCACCAGCTCCAGGTTGACGCGCGGATGCTCGCTCCCCTCAAGGCCTCTCCGTCGCAGCCGACGGGCAAGGCGGCCAAGCGACAGCGGGCCGACGTCGTGGCGGCCTCAGAGGCTGTGAGCCTCGGGATGCTTCGGCTGGTAGAGCAGGATGTCGCCGACGCCGGCCAGCTTGAGCGTCGTCGCGAGCCCAAAGCCCATGTCCTCGACCCCGCCTGAGAACTCGGCCCCTTGCCCTCGAGCGCAGCCCTCGTCGCCTCGACGTCATCGCACATCAGCGAGATCGAATGTGACGTGGGTAGGAGTAGGTCGGGCCTCGTACGTGTCGGGTCGTGGGATGGACTCCCATCTTGCTCGGCCCGCTCTTGAAGATGAGCCAGTCCGGCGCTGAGCCGGAGTCCTCGACATAGAGCCGGTCGAGGACGTCACGCAGGAAGGCGGGGGGATAGCGCGAGAGATGCTCACCGTGAGAGACGGTCCATGGCCGAGGGCTAAGATGTCGGCCAGATGACAGTTGATTCCTCGCCACTGGCCTGCCCGCGCTGCGATGGTGCCGTACCCGCCGACGCGCGCTTCTGCGCGAACTGCGGCCACGCGCTCGCCGAGCCGAGCGACACAGACCAGTCTCGCCAGGCTCGCCTGGCCGCCGCGGCCCCTTCGCCCCTGATCGAGAAGATGCGCGCGGCGAAGCTTACCGGCGAGCGAAAGCCGGTGACCGCGCTCTTCGCGGACGTAGTCGGCTCGACAACCCTTGCGGAGCGGATGGATCCCGAGGACTGGACGGCCATAATGAACGAGGCCTTCGACCTGATGTCGCAGGCCGTCTTCCGCTACGAGGGCACCATCGCGCAGCTCCAGGGCGACGCGATGGTCGCGTTCTTTGGCGCCCCCGTCGCCCACGAGGACGACCCGGATCGGGCCGTTCGCGCGGCGCTCGACATGGTTGCCGCCATCGACGAGTTCGCGCGTCAGCTGGAGGCCACTCACGGCATCGACTTCCGGATCCGGGCCGGGATCAACAGCGGCCCGGTGGTAGTGGGCACCGTCGGGACGGACCTGCGCTACGAGTACACGGCGCTCGGCAACGCGATGAACGTCGCGGCACGTATGGAGGCGGCGGCCGAGCCCGGCGCCGTCCTCATCACCGCCAGCACCCACCGCCTCGTGGCGGACGCCTTCGAGGCCGAGGACCTCGGCGAGATCGTCGCGAAGGGCGTGACGGAGCCGGTGCACGCCTATCGGGTGCTGGCGCCGAAGGCGGTACCGGGCCGGAGTCGGGGCCTCGAACGCACGGGCCTGAGAAGCCCGATGGTCGGCCGCGACAACGAGGTGGAGATCCTGCGATCCCTCCACGGCGTGGTCCAGGCCGGTCGGGGACGGGTCGCCTTCGTGATGGGCGAGCCCGGAATCGGGAAGAGCCGCCTGCTGGCGGAGTTCCGCCAGTGGGTGGTCGACCAGGCAGGTGCCGAGGCCGCTCGGGGTGGTGCATCCTCGACCTGGCTCGAAGGCCGCTGCGTCTCCTACGGCCGGAACCTTCCCTATCACCTTCTCCTCGACCTGCTTCGGTTCACCTTCCAGATCCCGTTCGCCGGCTCGGAGACGGAAGCGCGGGCGACCCTCGATTCCCGGCTCGCAGCCGACCTTGGTGACGAAGCTGCCGACACCGCGCCGTACCTCGCCCACCTGCTGACCTTGCCGCTCCACCCTGAAGAGGCTGATCGCGCGCTGATCGATCCCGAAGTGATGCAGGGGCGATACGTCGCCTCCATCCACCGTTTGCTCCGCGCGCTGGCGGCCCGGGGACCCGTCGTGCTGGTGTGCGAGGACCTGCATTGGGCCGACCCGGCATCGGTGAACCTGGTGAGCCAGCTGCTGCCGCTCGCCGCGCAGCTCCCCATCCTCTTCATCGGCGCCCTGCGAGCTGATACCGACTCCGCCGGCTGGAAGCTGGTCACCGCGGCCCACGAGCTCTTCGGCGATGCCCTGGCCGAGATGCGTCTCGAGGCCCTGTCGGCGGCGGACAGCCGGGATCTCGTCGCGAACCTTCTCGAGATCGAGTCCCTTCCCGGCACCGTTCGCGATGCGATCCTGGCCCGTGCCGAGGGAAATCCGTTCTTCGTCGAGGAGGTGATCCGGATGCTCATCGGGCGGGGGGTCATCGAGCGCCAGGGCGATCAATGGGTGGCGACCGCGGACGCGTCATCGGCGGAGATCCCCGAGAATCTCCACGGGCTTCTCCTCGCTCGGATCGACCAGCTGCCCGATGCTGCCAAGCGGAGCCTGCGGGTCGCTTCGGTCATCGGACGACAGTTCCCGGTCCGCGTACTCGAGCGGGTCCTCGCAAGACAAGGGGGTAGGAGAGACGATGGCCATTGAAGCGCAGCTCGACACGCTCGAAGCGAGGGGGCTCATCCGCCTCGCGGCGTCGCGGCCGGAGCTGGAGTATTTCTTCCGGCACTGGCTCCTCCAGGACGCCGCCTATGGCTCGCTGCTCAAGCAGGAGCGCCGCGAGCTGCACCGTCTGGTCGGAGAGGCGCTCGAGGCCCTCTATCCCGATCGCGGCAGCGAGCTCGCCGAGGTCCTTGCGATCCACTTCTCGGAGGCGGGCGAGACGGAAAAGGCCGTCGATTACCTCATCACGGCAGGCAAATCCGCCATGGATCGCAACGCCATCGCGGAAGCCTTCTCGGCCTTCGATCGGGGCGCCAGGCTTCTGCCGCCAGTCACCGACAGTGAGGGTGAACCATGGCGGCGGCGGCGCGTCGAGATAGAGCTCGGCCGGGGACGGGCCGGCTGGACATTCCGTTCGACGGACGACATCATCGCTGACCTCGAGGCGATCGTTCCCACGGCCGAGCGCCTCGGCGATCTCGAACTGATCGCCCCGATGCACCTGGCTCTGTCCATGGCCCGGATGGGGCGCGGCGAGCGAACGTCAGATCCAGAAGTCAAACGCTCGCTCGACCGGGTGGCCGAGATCGGTGACGCCCTCCACGATCCCTCGCTGCGGGCGCTGCAGCTCGCCGTCATCGGCCTGAACCAGGTCTTCTTCGGTCCCATCCGCGAGGGCGTCAGCGCACTGGAAGAGGCGGTCCCGCTCATGGAGCAGCGACAGGACATCATCGGCGCGGCGTTCGCGCGGGGTGCACTGGCGATGGGCTACGCCCACCTCGGGCAGTTCGACGAGGCCGAGCAGGCGGTCCAATACGCGACCGAGCTAGCCGCTGGTGGCGACCTGATCGCACAGATTGACGCGCAGATCGCCGAGTCCGTCTTGCGCTCCGAGCGCGGGCAGCTGGATGAGGCGGTCCCTATCGCGAAAGCCTGCGTCGCGCGGGCCCAGGAAACGGGCGCCACGGCCTGCGCCGTCGTCAGCTCCTGGGTGCTCGGCGATGTCTACCAGCGCCAGGGGCGCCTCAAGGAGGCCCGCCAGGTTCTCCAGCGCGGCGCTGACCTCGCCCTCGTCGTTGACCGCATGTTCATGCGGCCAAGCCTCCAGGCCTGGCTGGGCGCCAGCGCGACCGCGCTGGGCGACTTTGCGGCGGCCGAAGGGAGCTGGGAGGAGCCGCTTGCGACCGCGCGCTCGATCGGAAACCGCTTCGGCGAGGCTGGCATCCTCTGGAAGCGCGCCGAAGCATTGGCGAACCGCGACGACCACGGCGCCGCACTCGCCGACTTTGCTGCCAGCGCGGCTATCCTCGAGGAGTTTGGCGCGCGGCCACAGCTTGCGCGTGTCCTTCACGGCTGGGGCGAAACGCTCCGGGCTGCTGGACGCGCCGCTGAGAGCGACGCGACGCTCCAGCGTGCGCTCGCCCTGTTCGAGGAGATGGGGATCGCGCGGGAGGCGGACGCCGTTCGCGCGCTCCTCGCCAGGGGAGCACAGGACGCCGCGGGTTAGGTCCGGCTCGAGTTCGGGCCGTGGACGACCGCGACAGCAAGCGGTCAAGCGGCGCTGTAGTCAGCCACAGACAAGCACCGCAAAGCAGTTAACGCTCAGACCGAGCGTGAAATGGGTGGATGGTGGGCGACACTGGACTCGAACCAGTGACCTCTTGCATGTCAAGCAAGTGCTCTAACCAGCTGAGCTAGCCGCCCCCGGGTTTCGCGCTACATCGAGCGTCCGCGCTGCGGCGGCGCTCCTCGAGCGGACCAGATGCTATCAGAACAGGTTCTACCGTCGATATACTCCCGCCGATGCAGCGGAAGTCGCGCGGCCAGGCTCGCTCGCGACGGCACCGGATCAGGATGCCGGCCGGCAGGTGGCGCCCGCTAGGCGGGCTCGCGGCGGTGGCGGTCCTCCTCGCGCTGGCCTGGCCATCCCTCGTTGGCGCCGTCGACGGCGAGATCACATCCGAGGGTCCGCTGACGCGGATAATCGTGACGCCCGACCTCAACTGCCAGGTTGCCCACCGCGTGGATGCCAGCTTCGAGTTCTTCGGTGCGGACGTCGGGGCATGCGGCACCTTCCTGGCCGTTGGTGGATCGCTCTTCGGGCCAGCTGGCGTGCCATCGGGCGACATCGGCGGCCTGTTGCCCTGGACACCGGTCAGCCAACAGCAGGCCACAGGATCAGGTCGCGGCGGGGACCCGTTTCGCTTCGTCACGACGGTCGATGCCGGGGATCTCGGCCTGCGCGTCGAGCAGACCGATTCCTACGAGATCGGCAAGGAGTCCTACCGCACGGATATCCGCATCGCGAACTCTGGGCAGTCTGAGCGGCGCGCGATCGTGTATCGCGCCGGCGACTGCTACCTGCAGGACTCGGACACCGGCTTTGGGCGCGTCGACCGCGGAGCCCCCGCCTGCGTCATCTCCCAGGCATCGGATGCGCGCATCGAGCAGTGGGTACCGATCACCTCGGGCAGCCACTACTTCGAGGGACTGTTCACCGACGTGTGGCAGCGCGTCGCCTCGCAGCAGCCGTTCCCCGACGAGTGCATCTGCGACCAGAACGTCGACAACGGCGGCGGCCTCAGCTGGGAGCTGGTCATCCCCGCCGGCGGGCAGGTCGACGTCGCCCACGAGACCTTCTTTTCGCCCGAGGGACGCAATCCGTCGGTGACGTTCGCCGACTCGGTCCCCGGCCCCGCCGACATCTCGCTCGATCCGGTGGTGATCGCCTCCAGCGCCGCGATTGCCGCCGGCGTGGTCGTCTTCATGCCATTCCCCGCGGCGCTCTTCAACAGCACGCTGCAGGAGCATTACGCCGAGGTGACGGCGGCGGTCACGAGCTTCCGCGGCTGGCTGTACCACCTCATCGCGCTCGGCTTCGCGCGAGTACGCCGGGCCGTGAGCAACGCCCGATCCCGTCGCGCAGGCAGCGCGGTCAACGAGCCAGCTCGGGCAACCGGCCTGGGAGCCCAACCGAGGGGGCGCGGCTTCACGCTCGACGAGGCCTTCTGGAAGTCTCCCCTCGGGATCCTGGCCTTCGTACTTGTCAGCGCGCTGCTGAACGGCCTGCTCGATCCGACGTTTGGCTTCGCGGTGGAGTCGGTGGCGACCTTCCTGGGGCTGGCCGTGGGCCTGGGCGCGATGCTCCTCGCCTTCGCCATCCCGCTCTTCATCGGGACGCGGGGCCTGAAGGTCGGGATGAGCGCTCGCGCACTGCCCGGCACCCTGCTGATCGCGGTGGTGTGCGTACTGATCAGTCGCATCGCGAATTTCCAGCCGGGGTACCTCTACGGCCTGATCATCGGCTTCGCCTTCTCGCGTGAGCTCTCGAAGGCTGAGTCGGGAAAGCTCGACGCGGTCGCGGCCGGCTGCGCTCTGGGGCTGGCCGTGGTGGCATGGTTCCTGCTGCCGGTCGTGCGCGGCGTGGATGGCACTTCGAGCAGCGACTTCGGCAACATCCTGCTCCAGACGGCCTTTGCCTCCATCGTCACGGCGGGGCTGGAGGCGGCGGCGATCTCGATGCTGCCCCTGCGTTTCCTGCCCGGCGAGAAGGTCCGTGACTGGAACCGCCGCGTCTGGATCGCGCTGCTCGGCATCGCGACCTTCGGGTTCTGCCACGTCCTGCTGAACCCCAGCTCCGGCTACCTCGCCGATGCGACGCGCACGTCGCTCTTCACCGTCGTCTGGCTGCTGGCCATCTTCGGCGGCGGGTCAGTCCTGTTCTGGGCCTACTTCCGCTTCAGGTCTCGCCCGGAGACCGGAGCATCACCCCCGAGCGTTGTCGGGGAGCCGCCCGCTACCGCCTGACGCAGCCTGGAAAGGCCCTAACGGTTCCAGTCGGTCGAGAGCGGCACGACTCCAAGAACGCGATGGATCTCGGCGCGGTAGCGGGTGCCTGACGGATGGCGCTCCAGCCAGTGGAGATAGTCGGGATCGATGCCGGCCAGCTCCTCGATGCTGCTGCCAGCGTAGTGGCCGAAATCCAGCCGTGTCGGGTCGAACGACGTGGTCAAGGGTGCGTCGCGACCCGGGCCGACCGGCTTGAGATCGCGCTCCTTGATATGAAATGCCTGGCGCTCGTCGGGATGGCTTGCCAATCCGTTCCCTCCCTGGGCCGTCACAGGATGGCCCGTATGACGGCGATCCTACGCTTGACCACATCAACATGCACGACATTTTCACGGAGCGTATGACGCCTCAGGCCCGGCGCACCTCTCGTCCTTGGACCAGGGTCATCTCCGACCGGACGCCGGCGAGGCGCTCATCCCCCGCGAGCAAGGTGGCCAGGTCGATGTTCAGCACTGCCATGTCTGCCAGCGCGCCGACCCGCAGAAATCCCTCATCAGGTCGGCCGATGGCGATCGCCGGTCCCCGGGTGTAGGCCGCCAGCGCGGTTGCTGGATCGAGCCTCTCAGCCGGCTGCCAATCCGTCTTGCCGTCCCCTGGAAAGCGCCTGTGCGACGCGGCGAAGATCCCGTGCCATGGATTTGGCGCCTCGATCGGGGCATCCGAGCCGAAGGCGAGTCGCGCCCCGGCATTCGCGAGCGAGCGCCAGGCATAGGCGTGGTCCAGCCGATCGGGCCACAGCGCCTCCGCCAGGAACCGGTCAGACGCGCAGTGCAGCGGCTGGATGGAAGCGGTGACCCCCAGCTCGGCGAACCGGCCGAGGTCGGCGAGGCGCACCAGCTGTGCGTGCTCGATGCGATCCGGCGGCGTCCCGGACCTGCGGCGCGGCGCGCGTGCGATGGCATCGAGGGCGACGGCCACCGCACGGTCACCGATGGCATGGATCGCCAGTCCGATCCCTGCCGCACGGGCCGCGACCGCAATCTCATCCAGCTGCTCGGCGCTGAGGCGCAGGATCCCGGTCGCTGAGGCGCCCTCGCCCGTATACGGCTCGAAGAGGGCGGCCGTGTGGGACCCGAGCGCTCCATCGGCGTAGGCCTTGGCCCAGCCGGCCCGCAGGGTCGACGACGTGCCGAGCGGCTGCCCCGTGCGGAGGCCGTGCGCAGCCCCCGCGGCAATGGCATCTGCCGGCACATTGATCGTCAGCCGAATCCGGCCGTCCAGGCGCGAGCCTGCTCCGAGCAGGAGCGATGCCCGGTCGCCGAACGCCGCATATTCCCCGGTGCCGTTGTCGGCGGTCGTGTCGCCGGCATCGGTCGCACCGGTGACGCCCAGCCCGGCCAGCTCGGCAAGCACCTGGTCCAGGGCAGCGTCGAGCGCCGGGCCGCGGAGGCGTGGCGCGACCGACTCGACCAGATCGGTCGCCGACTCTCGGAGGAGCCCATTCGGCAGCCCGTCGGGACCACGCTCGATGCGCCCACCAGCTGGGTCGGGCGAGTCGGCACCAATGCCGGCGGCGCGCCGGGCAGCCTCCGACGCCCAGGCTGAATGCGAGTCGTGGGAATAGAGCAGGGCGGGGCGATCCCCCACGGTCTTCTCGAGCCGCTCCAGCTGACCGCCGGCCAGGACGGCCTCGATCCAGCCGCGACCTCGGAGCCAGCCGGCGGCAGCTGCGGCGTCCGATGCGCCCAAGGCCCGCAGCAGCTGATCGAAGGTGGTGACCTGGTCAAGGGGGATCGTGCTCCGCGCTCGGGCCATCCCGACCAGGTGCAGGTGGAAGTCGTGGATTCCCGGCACGATCGCCGACGACTCCGACGCCACCAGGCGTGCGTTGGGCGCCTTGGCGTCGAGTACGTCGTCGCGCGAGCCGACCGCGACCACGTGGCCATCGGCGATGCCGATCGCTTCGGCGGTCTCTGGCCCATCGGGTCCGATCGAGACGAGGACCTGACCGATCAGCACCACTGAGGCCCGCGGCCGGCTCATCGGGGAGGGAGATGGCCGAGGCGCGGCGTCTGGACGAAGCTTGTCACCGGTCGCCCCAATGCGATCCGCACCAGCGCCGCGGGCACCACCAGCAACCAGTGCGACAGGAAGAGCGATCCACGCAGGGCTCGTCCAAGAAGTCTTGGCCCGTGCGCCCCCTGGGCCGCCAGTCCGGCCACCGCGAGGAGGAACGTGCCGATGCCGTAGCCCACGAAGAGGGAGAGCGGCACGCTCCAGTCGGCCGGCCGCGGCAGCGGGATGGTAAGCAGGCTGGCGACGCTGGTGGTCACGAAGAGTGGCGGGATCAGGAACTCGCCGGTGAAGGCCAGGAAGTCGAGCTTGCGACCAAACGGCACACGCGACGCGCGGAGCAGTCCGGGACCGATCTCCATCAGGCGCCGCAGGGACCCTTCCGCCCATCGCAGTCGCTGATGCCACAGGGCCAGCAGCGTCACCACCGCCTCCTCTCCGACCTCCGCCTGCGGAGCCAGCGCGATGCGCTCACCAGCGGCCACCAGCCGGGTCGAGAGGTCCAGGTCCTCGGTCAAGGCCGTGGGATTCCAGCCACCAATCGATTCGAGGCTCTCGCGCCGCAAGAACATGCCGTTGCCGCGCAGCTCGGCCGTGCCATCGGTCGCACGACGGCCGCACTGGCTGGCCATGTCCATAAGCTGCTCCTCGTCCTGGGCGGCGGCCATCCAGCCGTGGTCGACATTTGTGGCTCGCCGCTGCGCCTGGATCGCGGCGGCGTCGGGATCGGCCAGCCAGGCCTCCATCATGAGACTCACGAATTCGGAATCGACCTGTGCGTCGGCGTCAAGGATCCCGATCACCTCGCCACGGCAGTGCGGATGCGCGAAATTGAGC
>JBBQXD010000032.1:0-9879 GCA_038209995.1 Candidatus Limnocylindria bacterium
ACGAGGTGGAGCTCGAGCTCGACGAGAAGGACCTGCGGATCGACGTGTATCGGTCCAGCGGACCGGGCGGGCAGAGCGTGAACACGACCGACAGCGCGGTGCGCATCACCCACCTACCGACCGGCACCATGGTCGCCATCCTGGACGAGAGGAGCCAGCACAAGAACAAGGCGAAGGCGATGACCGTCCTGCGCGCGCGGCTGCTCGACGTGAAGCGCCAGGCTCAGGCGGACGAGCGTGGCGAGGAGCGCCGCTCGCAGGTCGGCAGCGGCGATCGCGCGGAGAAGATCCGCACCTACAACTTCCCTGACGATCGCATCACCGACCACCGGGTCGGCCTCACGGTGCACAACCTTCCCGGCATCCTCGAGGGCGACCTCGACCGGATCGTCGACCCGCTCGCCGAGCGTGACCAGCAGGATCGACTGGCCGAGCTCGGAGGCGACGAGCACTAGGCCCATGGATGGCGCCGGCCCGACAGTGGGCGAGGTGCTCGCCGACGCGGCACGGCGTCTCCAGGGAGCCGGCGGCTCCACCGCACGCCTCGATGCCGAGCTGCTGCTCGGACACCTCATCGGCCGTGATCGGGCGTGGCTGGTCAGCCACCGCGACGAGGGGGTCGCGGCGCCCGTGCTCGTCCAGCTGGCCGAGCTCGTCGAGCGGCGTGCAGCGGGTGAGCCGGTGGCGTACCTGCGCGGCCACAAGGAATGGCTCGGCCTCCGCATCAGGACCGATCGGCGCGCCCTCGTGCCCCGCCCCGAGACCGAGCTCCTCGCCGAGGCCGCGATCGCCGAGATCGCCGACCGTCTCGGCACGGGGGCCGACCGGCCGCCGATCGTCGCCTGGGAGGTCGCGACCGGCACCGGCGCCGTCACCGTCGCCATCGCCCTCCGCTTCCGCGTTGCGCTGCGCCTCGAGCGGGTCCGGCTGGCGGCGAGCGACCTGTCGACCGAGGCGCTCGAGCTCGCGGCCGAGAACCTGGCCGAGCACCGCGTGGCGGGCCTGGTGACGCTCGCCTGCACCGACCTCCTCGAGGGTGCGGGCAAGCTGCTGCCGTGGCCCGACGTCGTCGTCGCCAACCTGCCCTACGTGCCGAGCGCCGAGGTGCGCGCGGCCGGCGGTTCGCTCGCGCACGAGCCGGCGACCGCGGTCGACGGCGGCCCCGACGGCCTCGACGTCATCCGGCGCCTCCTCCGCGCGGCACCCGCCGCCCTGCGGCCCGGCGGGACGATCCTGCTCGAGGTCGGGGCGGGACAGGCCGACGCCGTGCGGCAGCTCGCCCCGGCGGGCGCGACCATCGATGCGCGTCTCGACATGGCGGGCATCGAGCGGGTCATGCGCATCGGCCTCGCCGGTTAGCGCGCATCATCGCTCCGGTGACCGACCTCCTGCCCCCGACCGATGCCGGGATCGCACGCGCGGCCGCGATCCTGCGCGACGGCGGCCTCGTCGCCTTCCCGACCGACACCGTGTACGGCGTGGCCGTCGCCCGGTCGCGGCCCGATCGGCTGCCCGCGCTGTTCGCCCTCAAGGGTCGGCCCCTCGAGCGGCGGATTCCGATGCTGGTGGCGTCGCTGGCGCAGGCCGAGGAGGCCGGCTTCGCGGTCGATGACCGGGCGCGCGCCGTGACGGCGCGCTGGTGGCCGGGGCCGCTGTCGGTCGTCCTGCCGTCGAGCGCCGGCGGCGATTCGGTCGCCTTCCGCGTGCCGGATCACCCAATCGCCCAGGCACTCATCGCGGCCGCCGGGCCGCTGCTCGCCACGAGCGCGAATCGCTCCGACGAGCCGGACACGCTCGGGGCGGACGAGGTGCTCATCGCGTTCGCGACCCGACAGGACGAGCTGGATGCCGTGCTCGACGGTGGGGCGGTGCCTGGTGGCCGTGCGTCGACCGTCGTCGACCTGTCGACGGTACCGGCCCGCCTGCTCCGCGACGGACCGGTCAGCCGTGCGGAGCTCGCCGAGGTCGTCGCGCTCGCCGACGAAGGGGCGCCCGCCCCGGGCGGGTGAGCGGCGCGGCCGCGTCGCGTACCGGCTTGCGTACACTGATTGGCGATGCGCGTCGCGATCGGATCCGACCACGCGGGCTTTGCCCTCAAGGGGCACCTCTGCACGCTGCTTGATGAGCTGCGTGTCGAGTACCGCGACTTCGGAACCTTCTCCGAGGAGCCGGTCGACTACCCCGATCTCATCGCGCCCGTCGCGCGCGCCGTCGCGCGCGGTGACTTCGAGCGCGGGATCGTGCTCGGCGGGAGCGGGACCGGCGAGGCGATCGTGGCGAACAAGGTGCGTGGCATCCGCTGCGTCGAGGCCGCCGACCCGGTGACCGCGCGGCTGGGACGCGAGCACAACGACGCGAACGTGCTCTCGATGGGTGCCCGGATCGTGGGCATCGAGGTGGCGCGTGCGTGCGTGCGAGCGTTCCTAGACGGCGACTTCCAGGGCGGACGGCACGTGCCGCGGATCGCGAAGATCGCGCACCTCGAGGCCGACGAGGCCGGGACGCTGGGCGACCGCTAGGACCGATCAGAAGTGGCGAGCTGGTGACGATCTCCTAGGAGATCACGGCCGTGAGCGGCTCCGGCGCACGCGCCGGGACGACGAGCGCGGCGGCGGCGGCCGCCAGCCATGTCGCCAGGTTGATCGGTCCGCCCGCGATGACGAAGAGCTGGATCCCCGTCAGCGTGCCGGCCGGGATGACGGCCAGGAATCGTCGGCGGCCGCGACCAAGGACCCCGACCGCGATGGTGAGCGCCAGCATGGCGAGATCGAGAATCAGCAGGCCAAGGACGAAGGCGAAGAACGCCCAGTCCAGCCCGACGCCGTCCTCCAGGATGTTGGCCAGCCGGGTCACGAGCCGGCCACCGACGAGGGTCGCGAAGGACCGGTACGCCGAGCGCCAGGCTGAGGATCATGGCACTGAACGCCACCACCACGCGCCAGTCGCCCTGGAACGCCGACTGCTCGCATCCCGGCTTCGCCAGCCATCAGTAGGCGAGAACCCACCACCGACAAGCGCAAAGAGCTGGGCACGGCGCACGCCGAAGACCATGCGGGCGCCGGCGAGGTCGGAAGCGCGCCCCCCGCGGCCTAGACTGCGCGGATGCCGACCGTCGCCCCGTTCACCACGGATCACCTCGACGCCGCCGCCGAGCTGCTCGCGACCCGCCAGCGGATGCTGCGCCGCTCCCGCCCGGAGCTTCCCGCCGCGTTCGAGGAGCCGGCGGCCCATCGTGCGGCCCTCGAGCGGCAGCTGAGCGCGGAGGGCGCCCACGGGGTCATGGCGTTCGACGGCACCCGGCCGATCGCCTTCCTGCTCGGCGAGCACCGAACGGCGGAGATCTGGGGCCGGGCCGCGTGGAGCCCCATCGACGGCTCGGCCGCCGACCCGGCGCTCGGGGCGGCCGGCGGCGAGGCGCTGCGCGACTGCTATGCCGCGTGGTCGGCGCATTACGTCGCGCGCGGGATCTTCCGCCACTACGTGCACGCGCCGGTCGAGGATGCCGTGGCCACCGACGCCTGGTTCAGCACCGGCTTCGGCCGCATGCAGGCGCACGCGGTGCGGGCCGTGCGGGGTCTCGACGGGAGGGCGCCCGACGGGATCGAGATCCGCGAGGCGACGCCGAACGACCTCGACGCGATCATGCCGCTGAGCCCGCTGATCGCGGTTCAGCTGGTCGGTACGCCGGCGTGGGCGATCTCGCTCCCCGAGCGGTTCACGACCGATCGAGCCGACTGGGCCGATGAGCTCGAGCATCCGGAGGGGCCGCTCCTGCTGGCCGTCGAGGGAGGGCGTGCGCTGGGACTGGCCGGCTTCTACGAGGCGAAGCCCGGACCGATGGTGCCCGATGGCGCATGGGAGCTGGGCGTGGCGATGACGCGGCCCGAGGCGCGCGGCCACGGGATCGCTCGTGCCCTGGTGGCGGCCGGCTTCGTGCGCGCCGTCGAGGCCGGCGTGACCCACTGCATCACCGATTGGCGGACGGCGTCACTGGCCGCCGCCCGGTCGTGGACGGCACTCGGCTGGGTGCCGACCCACCATCGGCTCCACCGCCACGTCGATGAGCGCGTGGCATGGGCGCGGAGCGCCATCGCCGGCTGAGGGCCGCGGAGATGACTCCCGAGGCCGCGCTCCCGCAGCTGGCGAGGTTCGGGTTCTTGCTGCTCAGCCATCTGAGGCCGGACGGTGAGCCGTCCCACCTCCTGGTCGCGATGCGACCGCTTCCCACCTTTGCCCACTTCGATCCGGAGGCGGTGACCTTCTGGCGGACCGATGACGAGGGCCGCGGCCGCCCGGACATCCTCACCGTCGACTCCCGCGATCGTGCCGCCTCGCCGATCGCCTGGGGCATCGTCCGGCTCGTGGATCGGCTGGGCGTCGAGAACGAGTTCGTCTCGATGGGCGGCACGCTCACGACGCGGCACATCGAGGGAGTGATGGTCGCTGTGTTCACCTCGCCCGCCCCGATCCTGCGCCTCGGCGGCCATTCCCAGGCGATCGACCGCGTTGCTGCGGAGCTCGCGGCGTTCTTCGGGCGGATGAAGGTGCCGATCGACTTCGACCCGGCTGCCGAGCCACGCATCGCCGCGGCGTCGCCGCTGGTCCGCTACGCGGCCTTCGTGGCCTTGGAGCACGAGAGCTACGAGGCGCTCGGCCTGCGTGGCGAGCGTCCCGGGGAGCACATGCTCATCGAGGCGGAGGCCGCACGCCTGCGCGCCGGCCACCCGGCCGAGTGGGCCGCCGGGTCCCGGTTGCTCGCGGAGATCGGTCTCGAGTGCTGAGGCATCGGTACACTGGTGTCCATGGACGCATGGGCACACCTCGAGACCGTCGACCCCGAGATCTGGCAGGTCGTGCGCGACGAGGAGGAGCGAACCCGCTCCCATCTGGAGCTGATCGCCAGCGAGAACTACCCGAGCCTGGCGGTGCTCGAGGCGATGGGCAGCGTCCTGACCGGCAAGTACGCGGAGGGCTATCCGGGCCGGCGCTACTACGGCGGCTGCGAGGTCGTCGACGTCGCCGAGAACCTGGCCCGTGATCGGGCGAAGGCGCTCTTCGGCGCCGACCACGCCAACGTGCAGCCGCATGCCGGGGCGCAGGCCAACATGGCCGTCTACCACGCCCTCCTGGAGCGCGGCGACACGGTGATGGGGCTCTCGCTCGACCAGGGCGGTCACCTGACGCACGGCTCGCCGGTGAACTTCTCCGGGCAGTACTACGCGTTCGTGCCGTACCAGGTGGACCGCGACTCGCACCTGATCGACATGGACGAGGTCCGCGCGCTGGCCCGCCAGCACCGGCCGAAGCTCATCGTCACCGGCGCCACCGCCTACCCGCGGCTGTGGGACTTCGCCGCCTTCCGCGACATCGCCGACGAGGTGGGGGCGCTGCTCATGGCCGACATGGCCCATTTCGCCGGGCTCGTCGCGGCGGGCGTCCACCCTTCGCCGATCCCGTACGCCGACGTCGTGACCACGACCACTCATAAGACGCTCCGAGGACCGCGCGGCGGGATGATCCTGTGCCGCGAGGCGCACGCCAAGGCGATCGACAAGAGCGTCTTCCCCGGCATCCAGGGCGGGCCGCTCATGCACGTCATCGCCGCCAAGGCGGTCGCCTTCCGCGAGGCTGCCACCGATGCCTTCCGGCGCGACCAGGAGCGGACCGTGGCGAACGCCCGCGTCCTCGCTGCCGCGCTCGCCGATGCCGGCGCCTCGATCATCTCGGGCGGCACGGACAACCACCTGATGCTCGTCGATGTGCGCCCGCTCGGGGTGAACGGCAAGCAGGCTGACCTCGCCCTCGGCGAGGTGCGGATCACGGTGAACAAGAACACGATCCCGTACGACCCGGAGAAGCCGATGATCGGCTCCGGCATTCGCGTCGGGACGCCGGCGGTCACCTCACGCGGCATGCGGGAGGACGAGATGCGGCAGATCGCCATCCTCATCGTCGAGGGCATCGCCGCGCGCGACGACCCCGACGCGCAGGAGACGGTTCGGGCCCGCGTCGCGAAGATCGCGGACCGCTTCCCCGTCCCCGGCGTGCCATCGACGCGCTCGACGGCCGAGATCCCCGCCTAGCTCCGATCCACCCGCCGTCAGGCGGGAGTGGTCGCGCCGGCGAGGAGCGCCTCGAGGCGGTCGAAGTTCTCGTCCATGCCGCTGTCCATGTCGCCGAGCATCGCATCGCGGTCCGCGACGGATACGAAGACCGACAGTCCGTCGATGCGGCTGCCGCCGTCGGGCAGGTCGACGAACTCGAGCACCTCGAGGTTGGGGTGCCCCGGATCGCCCTCGAACTCAAAGGTCTGGACGATGCGCGTGGGCGCGGTCACCTCGTGGAAGGAGCCGTGGAACGCCCACTGTCCACCCGTGCCGCGCTCGCTTGTCCCGCCCACGACGTAGCTCCAGCTGCCGCCGGTGCGCGCATCCCACGCGCGCATGGTGACGCTGGTGCCTGCCGGCCCGGTCCACTGCGCGACGAGGTCGGCATCGGTATGGGCCTCGAAGACCCGCGCGGCGGGTGCCTCGAACTCGCGGGAGAAGCTGATGGTCTGCGCCCCCGGCAGGGCGGTGACGGTGCGCCTGTTGGTCATGATGTTGGCTCCTTCATCGTGGTGAGCAGCTCGTCGAGCCGCGTGAATCTCGTCTCCAGGCGACGTCGGTGCGCCTCGAGCCAATCGGCGGAGCGGGCGAGCGATGCGGCCTCCAGGTGCACGGGGCGGGTCTGGCCCTCCCGGCGCCTCGTCACGACCCCGGCGAGCTCCAGGGCCTTGATGTGCTTCGAGACGGCCTGGAGCGAGATCGGGAACATCGCGGCAAGCTCGCTGACCGTCGCGTCCCCGTCAGCCAGCCGTTCGACGATCGCTCGCCGAACGGGGTCGCCGAGGGCCGCGAAGATGGCCGCCAGGTCCCGGGTGTCGGACACCGAATCACCAATACTCAACCGGTTGGTTGAATAAGGCTATCGATCTCGGCGACCGGCGTCAAGTCGGGCGCCTGAGGCCGACGCAGGATGGCCTCGACTCGCGCCCTTCAGAAGCCTCCGGTATACTCCTGCGCGTCCGACCGCCTTGAGTCGAACTCGCATGGCACAACTCACACCACTGGGGCTCGTCAAGATCCTGGCCCAGGTGACCGGCATCATGGTGATCCCCATGGTTGGTGGCGCGGTCGCCGGCATCATCCTCGACGGACTACTGGGGACCACGCCGCTTTGTGTGTTGAGCGGGTTGGCGATCGGGACGCTGACCTCGGCCATCGGGATTGCTCTCTACATCCGCGCCGGCGTGCGCAGGGGCATGACCGATGGGACCTCCGAGCATGGATCCTGACGACCAGGCTCCGCGTGGGCGGACGGAGGACGGGCCACCCGTCGGCGGCACGCCGAACTGGGGGCTCGGCATGGATCTCGGCATTCGGCTCGGTGTATCGGTGGCAATCGGCCTCGGCGGCGGCCTGGTCCTCGACAACTGGCTCCATACGCTCCCGCTCCTCACCCTGATCGGGATGGTGCTGGGCATCGGAGCCGCGATGGCGACGATCTGGTCGGTGGCCCGCGACGCGATGAGGAAGTAGATGAACCCAGCACAGGGCGGAAGCCTGATTCACGTCGCTATCGAGGCGGAGAAGCTCTTCCAGATCGGGCCCCTGAGCGTGACGAACAGCATGATCGGAGCGCTCCTGGCGTCGCTCGTCCTGCTGCTCGGCGCGTGGTGGTTCACGCGCCGCGCGACGCTCATTCCGAACCGCTTCCAGAGCGTGCTCGAGCTGCCGATCGAGCTGCTGGGCGGCATCCTGGCCGGCTCGTCGAGCCGCTGGCGCGGCTACGCGGCGCTCGTCTTCGGCTTCTTCATCATGATTCTGGTGGCGAACTGGATCGGCCTGCTGCCGGGCGTCGGCACGATCGGCATCAACGAGGTCGTCGATGGCGCGGAGACGTTCATCCCGATCGTGCGACCCGCCGCTGCGGACCTGAACTTCACCCTCGGCCTCGCGATCGTCGCCTTCTGCATGTTCATCTTCTGGGGGATCCGCGCCAACGGCGCGAAGGGGTATCTCCTTGAGCTGATCGGCGAGCCGCGCTACATGGCCCCGCTCATGTTCCCGATCAACCTCATCAGCGAGATGAGCCGCCTCATCAGCCTCTCGATGCGACTCTTCGGCAACGTCTTCGCCGGCGAGGTGCTGCTCGCGACGATGATCGCCCTGGTGCCGATCCTGGTGCCCGCGGTCTTCCTCGGGCTGGAGCTGCTCTTCGGCTTCGTCCAGGCACTCGTCTTCGCCCTGCTGGCGATGACGTACATCAGCACCGCCATCGCCGAGCATCACACCGCCGGCGATGGCGCAGATCACGACGAACCCGACGCGGCCGCCGGCCGCGTCACCCCACGCGTGGCGGAAGCAGCGCACGCATAGGGCCCCAATGATCGCCGGCACGACCGCCGGCGGCCCCACAGGAGGAATGAGACAAGTGGATTCCAATCTCGCCGCCGGCCTGGCGATGGGCCTCGGGGCCATCGGCCCCGGCATCGGTCTCGGCATCGCCGTGAGCAAGGCGATGGAGGCGCTGGGCCGCAATCCCGAGGCATCGGGCGCGATCTTCGTGCCCTACATCCTCGGCATCGCCCTGACGGAGGCCATCGGCATCTACGCCCTGGTCGTCAGCCTGCTCCTCATCTTCGTCAAGTAGGCACGCCGCCACCAAGGAGGCCGCCGATGGGCGAGTTCTTCCACGCGTTCAGCGTCGACGGCTGGAAGCTCGGCTTCCAGATCGCCAACTTCCTGATCCTCCTGTACCTGCTGAACCGATTCCTCTTCAAGCCGGTCATGGCTCGCCTCGACGAGCGGCAGACCACGATCAAGGAGGGGCTCGAGCACGCCGCGGCGGCCGCCCGCGACCGCGAGCTGGCCCGCGCGGAGCGTGAGGCCGCGGTCGCCGAGGCCCGCAAGGAAGCCACGGACATGATCGCGCGGGCGACGAAGATCGCCGAGGACTCGCGCCACGACATCGTCGCCGAGGCGCGAGCCGAGGCCGAGAAGGTCGCGAAGCGCGCCCGCGAGGAGATCGTGGCGGAGAAGGAGAAGGCGCTCGGCGAGCTGCGCACGCAAGTCGCCGACCTCGCCCTGTCCGCCGCCGGCAAGCTCGTTCGCAGCGAGATGGACGGACCCACCCAGCGCCGGCTGGTGGAGGACTTCCTCCGCGAGGCGACCCCGGACCCGCAGGCGAAGAACTGACCGATGGCGCGCCGCACGACCGCCTCCCGCCGCTACGCCGAGGCAGCCTTCGAGCTCGGCCGCGACGACGGCTCGCTCGAGACGTGGGAGCGCGACCTCGCGGCCCTGGCCAACGCGCTTCACGACGAGGTGCTGCGGCACCTGATCGAGCACCCGGCGGTCGCGTTCGCGGACAAGGAGCGGGTGCTGCGACGGGTGGTCGGCAAGGTCGCGCCCGGGCCGATCGGCCTGGTGCTGCTCATGATCCGTCGCGGGCGGCCCGGTGCGATCGACGCGATGGTGCAGCGCTTCGGCGAGCTCGTGCGCAGGGAGCGCGGGATCGCGCTGGCCGAGGTGCGCACCGCGCTCCCGCTCGACGAGGTCGAGCGCACGGCGATCACCGCCCGGCTCGGGGAGCTGACCGGTGAGCAGATCGAGATCAATGAGCTGGTCGACGAGTCCCTCATCGGCGGCATCGCCGTGCGGATCGGCGACCGGCTCTACGACGCGAGCGTTCGCAGCCGCCTGGAGCGGCTGCGCGCTCGGCTGACCGCCGTCTGATGGCGGGGCGGCAGACAGCAGCGTAAGGAACGGTACGAACGACATGGCGATTCGATCCGACGAGATCACGTCGATCATCAAGAGCGAGATCGCGGGCTTC
>JBBQXD010000033.1:0-9552 GCA_038209995.1 Candidatus Limnocylindria bacterium
GATCGGCCCCTCGCTGATAAACACCACGGCCCACGGATACATGTAG
Source organism: Candidatus Limnocylindria bacterium (assembly GCA_038209995.1). Classification (GTDB taxonomy): domain Bacteria; phylum Chloroflexota; class Limnocylindria; order QHBO01; family QHBO01; genus JAICQM01. Next base: position 47 of record JBBQXD010000033.1, read on the forward strand.
ACCATCTCCATGTCGAAGGCGAGGAAGAGGAGTGCCATGACGTAGTAGCGCGCGTGATAGCGGCTCCAGGCGTGGACCGATGGCGGCAGTCCGCCACTGAACGGGACGCGTTCGGGTGCGCGAGTTGTCCGGTTCGGCCGACTCAGCAGCCAGAGGACCACCACCGCGACCAAGGCGGCCACGAAGACGGCCAGCGTTACGCCCAGCGGTCCGAGCAGGTTCATGGCCCCCTCGCCAGCGGGTATCTCTGCGCCCTGGGCTTACCTGTAGTCCTCTGGCGAATCGCGGAAGCTGTCCGCACAATCTTGACTGCAGAAGTAGTAGGTCGTGCCGTTGTGCTCGATGTTGGTCACCGCGTCGAGCGGGCTGATCTTCATGCCGCACACGGGATCGGTCACGGTTTGCTGGTCTGTCATTGTCATGTTCCCTTCAGCTTGCGGTTGATGATGAGGACCGTCATTACAGCCCGCGGACCACGGCGACCGGCCTCGAGCTTCAGTTCGACGACGGTCGTGTCAGGTTACTTTGAGCAGCAGCACGGCGTCGCCCAGCAGGACGACGGCGGCTGCTGCTGCCGTCAGCGAGGCTCCGAGTGAGGACTTGTGGCGTTCTGCGCGTAACGGAAGCAGAAACTGGCGGATGAGGGTATGGGCCGCGACGGCGCCCACGAAGATGGTGCCGTGAAGACTGGGCATGCCGCGGACAACCAGCAGCGCGCTCACCACACCGATGAGCAGGCCGGCAGCGGACTCCAGCAGCTGGGTCGGAACCCGACGGGCGCCGACGCGCCGGTCTGAGGACCATGCGCCCCAGCGCGACGCGGTGCAACGCCCTGCACAACAGCCGGTGAAGAAGCAGCCGAAGCGGCCGATCGCGACACCGAAGAACAGCGCCGGCGCGCTGGCGTCAAGAAACCCTCCGATCGGTAGATTGAGTGCGAGCAGGGTGACGACGGCGGCGAGCGAAGCGATCACAAAAAATCCTGTGAAGAATCGCGGAATCGCGGAATTCTGATCGCCGACGACGTTTACGGACTGGCCGTCTCGGGCGATGGTGGCTCCAAGGGCGTGATCTGGCCCAACGGCTACTCAGCGCGCCGCGAGCCGGGAGGCATCGTCCTCCTCGATCGCTCGCGCCAGATCGTCGCGTGCGAGGGCGATCGCATTGCGATGGGGGGCGTGGAGATCGCGGACCACGTATACCTTCCCTGCCACGAGCCGCATCTCACAATTGGCCCGTGAAGGAGCCAGCGGCTAACGCGGGCACAGCTGGCGGCGCAGCCTCGCGGACTGGCCGATGACGAACCACGACATCTCCGCGACGGACCTCATGTGGGACTTCTTCGCCGGCCAGCCCCGAGGTGCGGATGCAGCCCTCGAGTGATCGCGACGGGATCCTCATCGCCCTCACCTGGCTGGCTGCGGCGGCGACGACCGCGATGGCCGCGTGGCTGCTCGACGTGGCGCTTCTCGTGCTCCCATCACGCGACCCGGGTCACGTGGCGTTCTGGATCGCGGTGGCCGGTGCCTTCCTCGCGTTCGCGGCGCTCACCGCCCTCCACCTCGCCGGTCGCGGCGGGGCCGGCGTGAGCTGGCTGGCAGGCGCTTCCGCACTCGGCGCGATCGCGGTCGGCGGATGGGCGGCGATCACGATGCTGGCGAGCGTCGGCGACTTCGAGGGCTACATCGTGCTCCTCGGAGCCGGCATCGCCCTCCACGGCACGCTGCTCCTGGCGCACATCGCACGCCAGCGAGTGGGACCGATGCGGGCGCGCCGCGCCCGCTGAGGAGCGCGATCAAGAGCCGATGGCGAACGTCATCACCGGATTGCCGGTGGGTGCCGGGACGAAGCCGGCCTCCACCGTCAGGGCGAATGTCGCGAATCCGGCGAGCGGATGCTCGAGCTGCACCAGCATCGGTCCATCCGCAGGACGGAAGGTCGCGACCCCGACGGGTGCGCCCGCGGCCGGGATGAGCCACGCCTCGTAGACCTGGTCACCGGGCAGGCTCGCCATGTCGGCGGGCACGAACGCCGAGCCGCTGCCGGTCTCGAGCAGGAGGCCGCGCCCCGCGTCGCTCTGGACGCTGTGCACGGCCGTGGCACGGGCGATGGCGTCCGCCACGGCACGACTGTCGCGCAGCTGGCCCTGGAGGCCGATGTTCCACGCCCCGAGGGCGATGGCCGCGACGACGGCAGCGACCGCGATGCCACGGGCCCAGCCATTCGTGAGCCAGCCGAACAGGCCGGCCCGCGCGGCGGACGCCGGCCGGACCGTTGGCGGGACCCGTGCGGGAAGCGGGGCATGGTCCTGTGGCGTCCGCTCGATGGTGGCCATCAGCCGATCCCGGAGCTCCGCGCGCGGCTCGACCGGCTCGAGGCCGAGGGCGAGCAGCTCGCCGCCGACCCCGTCGCGCAGCTCGGCATGCGGCTCGCGGCAGGTCGCGAGGTGATCGGCCACCGCGCGCGCCTCGTCCGGCTCGAGCGCCCCGAGCAGGTAGGCGGCGCCCAGGTCGTCGGCCTCGGCACAGGTGAGGGAGCGGCGCTGGTCGCTCATCGCTCGTCCGCTCCCTCGCGGAGCGGCGCGCTCTCGCCGAGGCGGAGCGCCTCGCGGAGCTTGGCGAGCGCCAGCCGCAGCCGGCCGTTGGCCGTGCCCTGCGGCACGCCCGTCAGCTCGGCGATCTCGCGGTACGTGCGCCCCTCGAAGTAGGCGAGCTCGATCGCCCGCCGCTGCTCGTCGGGGAGCTGGGTCATCGCCGCACGGACCTCGGCGCCGGAGACGTTGCGAAGGGCCGCGTCGGCCGTCGGGTTGCCGCTCGTCCGGAGGAGGGCCCGCTCGTCGGCGATGCCGACCTCCATCGTCGGGCGCGTCGCGCGCAGCCGGTCGATCCCGCGGTTGCGCACGATCGCGAGCAGCCAGGAGCGCAGGGTGCCGCGCCCCGCATCGAAGCGGTCGATCTTCTGCCAGACGGCCACGAACGTGTCGTGCACCAGGTCCTCCGCCATCTCCCGATCGGCGACGACACGGAAGGCGGTAGCCAGTGCGACCGACGCATATTGGTCGTACAGGTCAGCGAGCGCCGCGCGGTCCCCCGATCGGATCAGTTGTGCCAGGAGCGCGTCGTCGCGACTCGACCCGGTCACGGTTGTCCCATGCCGGTCTTGGCGCGCGCTCTCACCGGGAGAACGCATCGGTTGCCGGTCCGTATCACGCACCCCTCCGCCCAGTCGAGCCCCTGTCGCGGGCGCCGCACCGATGCGCGGCCCCACGGCGCAGGATAGCAACGGGTCGGGACGCGCCGCCCGCATCCCGTTCGCCCGTGCTCACCGCCGGCGAGGCGCGAGCCGGCCATCGTCACGGGGCCACTAGATCCAGCACCACCCGGCCGGCGCGGGTCCGCTCGAGGTGCTGTCATCGGGAAGCGTGAGCGCCGGCGCGCCGGCGCGCGCGCAATCGGTGAACAGCATCCGCTGATGCCAGCCGTCCGGACCGAGCGGCAGCGCGGCCAGGAGGGGACCGAAGACGACGAGCGAGGCCACGGTGGCGACGCCGAACGCGCCGAGGAGCGCACGACCGGGGATCGATCCGAGCGCCCGGGGCACGAGCGCCCCGACGGCAAGGCACAGGAACGGGATCGTCGGCAGCACGTACCAGATGAAGACCTGGCCCCGTGCGCCGGAGAGGATGAGCCATGGGAGGTACGTCGAAAGCGCACCGGCTCCGATCACCGGTGCCGCCGCCCACCATGACGCCCCGCCGCGGATCCAGCGGACGGCGACGATCGCCAGCGCGACGACGGCGCTCCACCACACGACCGGGTTGCCGAGCGCCAGGATCTCGCGGTACACGCCTCGCTCGTCGAGGAAGAAGTAGGCGACCGGTCGCCTGTCGAGCAGCCATGACCAGGGCTGGGACTCGTACGGGTGGCTGCCGCTGAGGGTGGTGTGGAAATCGAGCATCGCGCGCTGGTGCTCGAACACGTTCCGCCAGAACGTCCCGTCCGCCCAGGGCAGACCGATGAGCTCGCCGGGCATCCGCCCGGTGTAGCTCGCCACATAGACGAGGAGTGCCGGGATGGCGACCAGCAACAAGGTTGCGGGCACCGGTCCGCGCAGGGCGCGCAGCAGACCGCGCCACCAGCCGCGATCGGCGGCCAGGGCGGCGGCATCCCAGGCCACGAAGAGGGCGAACACGCCGGGGGCGGCGTAGGCCCCCGACCACTTCACCGCCGTCGCCGCCCCCAGCGCCGCACCGGCGGCCACGCGCCACGGGTGTCCGAAGGTCAGCCGGTCGATCCAGCCGCGTGGCGCAGGCGCGCCGCCATCGATTGCCGCCGCCCGTCGGTCCCGGGTCCGGTCGCGATCGAGGACGGCGCAGGTGAAGGCCGCCACCGCGAAGCCGGTGACGAAGACGTCGAGCATCGCGATGCGCGACTGGACGATGTGGAGGAAGTCGACCGCCAGGAGTCCGGCGGCGACGGTCGCGCTCGCCGTCGCGAGCCGTGGCATCGCGCCAGCGGCGAGGCGCCGGGCGAGAAGGTAGAGGAGCGCGACGGTGAGGATGCCAACGATGGCGGCCGTGATCCGCCAGCCGAAGGGGTCGAAGCCGAAGGATCGGATGCCGGCGCCGATCAGCCACTGCCCGAGCGGCGGGTGGGCCCGGCTGGCGAGCGTGTCGGTGCCACACACCGCGGCATCACCGATCACGTAGCGACAGGCGTTGACCGCGTAGAAGACCTCGTCGAAGACGAGGCCGGTCGGGCGTGCGAGCGAGGGGAGGCGGAGGGCGGCGGCGATGCCCACCGCGATCGCGAGCCCGGCCCAATCGAGCGATGTCCAGCGCGCTCTCGGTGCGTCGATGGGTCCGCTCCTCGCGTGTGGCCCGGTCGCTACTCCATCGTCCCGGGAGTCTGCAAGCCATGCGTGCGGAGCTCGCGGGCCATCTCGGCGCGACAGCTGAGCTGCCGCTCGCGCATCGGGTGCTGGAACCAGACCAGGTAGGTGTGATGATCGCTCACCAGCGCCAGCCGCGCACGGGTGAACTCGTCGTTCGGCTGCACCCACGAGGCGCCGACCGGCAGCCCGTGCTCGGGCACGACCTGGAAGCCGATCTCACGGCCACCGCACGAGGCAACGACGGTGTACGCGTTCTCCCAGGTGGCGGTGGCATGCGTGATATGCCAGCCCGGGAAGCGGTCCTTCACCTCGGACATCACGCGGGCCAGCTCTTCGTTTCCAGTCGTTGGGATCGGCGCCACCAGGGCCAGCCAGAAGGCGGCTGCAAGGGCGGCGATCCCGATCACCGTGGTGCGGCGAGATCGTCGTCTCATCGGTTACTCACGTGTCCCCACGTCGTTGATCATTCCTCGGCTCGCGTCGTGCGGGCGGGTCCCAACGCGATGCGAATCATAGTGCAGGAACTGTACCGGCGCTCTGCTAGACTCGAAATCGGGCGCCACGATTCCGGTGGCGTGCTGCGCGAGGACCGATGAACTACGAGCTGTTCATGGCCGAGGCCATCGCCGAGGCCCGCCGCGGGGCCGAGGAGGGGGAGACGCCGGTCGGCGCGGTGGCGGTGCTCGACGATGCGATGATCGCCCGCGACCACGATCGCATGACGCTCACCGAGGACCCGACCGCGCACGCTGTCCTCCTCGCCGTCCAGGCGGCGGCGCGCAAGCTCGGCAGCCGGCGCATCTCCGACGTCACGATCTTCACCACCCATGAGCCGTGCGCGATGTGCGTCGGGGCCCTCCTCGAGACCCGCGTCCGGGCGCTCGTCTACGCCGTGCCCGACGATCGGCGGGGAGCTGCCGGATCGGTGAGCAACCTCGCTCGCGACCCGGCCATGCCGCACCAGCTCTCGGTGGTCAGCGGGGTCCGCGAGTCCGAGGCGCGTCGCCTGGCCAGCGAGGCGGCCACGGCCTGAGGCCACCACCGTTTCGCATCGGTCCCGTTTGGTAGACTCCCCCGCGGAGAGGTGTCCGAGTGGTTTAAGGTGCCGCTCTCGAAAAGCGGTGTGCGATGAGCACCGTGGGTTCGAATCCCACCCTCTCCGCCACTTCCTCCTCCTTCGCATCCCCATCCCTGGGCCGCCGTGCGCGGCCCGTCCGTGGAGAGGTCGCCTAGTGGCCTATGGCGCCGCACTGGAAATGCGGTTCGGGGCAACCCGTCGGGGGTTCGAATCCCCCCCTCTCCGCCATCTCCCGAATTGACCGATGCGGGTGCCGCACGTACCATCGCCGCGGTCGTGCTAGGCGGGGAATTAGCGGTGCCCTGCACCCGCAATCCGCTACAGCGGGGCTGAACTCCCGGTCGAGGTCGTCGACCTCCACCTCCCACGAGCGGTGACCGACGTTGAGAGTCGGGTCCCACGCAGCGAAGGCCCGTGAATCCCGTCAGGTCCGGAAGGAAGCAGCGGTAAGCGATCGCCCTCGGGTGCCGTGGGGCGACCTGGCTGGAGCCGGACGCCGAGCGCGTGTGCGGAGGACGTCGATCGACGCCGGGTGCACGACCTCTTCATCCCACCCACCCACCGGCGGCCCGGCTCGGCCGGGCCGATCGGTGTAGGCTCAGCGGCAGACATGGCAGCCCCTTCCGATGCCCTGACCACGGCCCATCCCGCACCTCGCGCCCTGTACCGTCGATTCCGCTCGCAGCGTTTCGCAGACCTCCTCGGCCAGGAGCCGATCGTCGCCACCCTGCGTCGGGCGGTGGCCTCGGACCGCCTCGCGCACGCCTACCTGTTCGTGGGCCCGCGGGGGACCGGCAAGACGTCGACCGCCCGCATCCTCGCGAAGGCCATCAACTGCACCGCGCGCGAGGCCGACGGTGAGCCGTGCGATGCGTGTGGCGCCTGCGTCGCGATCCGCGAGGGGAGCGCGCTCGACGTCCTGGAGATCGATGCCGCCAGCCACGGCCTCGTCGAGGATGCGCGCGACCTCGTGATGCGCGCGCTGACCGCTCCCTCGGAGCTGCGGAAGCGCATCTACATCATCGACGAGGTCCACATGCTGAGCACGCATGCCTTCAACGCGCTGCTCAAGCTCATCGAGGAGCCGCCCGACCACGTCGTGTTCATCCTCGCCACGACCGACACCCACAAGGTGCCGGCCACCATCATCAGCCGCACCCAGCGCTTCGACTTCCGCCGCCTGCCGGAGCAGCTGATCGAGTCGAAGCTCGCGCGCATCGTGGCTGCCGAGTCCGCGGAGGCGGAGCCGGCCGCGCTCGCCCTCGTCGCTCGCCTCGCCGACGGCGGCATGCGTGACGCCGAGTCGCTGCTCGACCAGGTGCTGGCTTTCACCGGCGATCGCATCACGCTGGCCGCGGTCCGCGACGCGGTGGGGCTCGCCGACGAATCGACCGTCGCCGCCCTCATCGATGCCTACGAGGCGGGCGATGTCGGCGCGGGCCTCGACGCGCTCGACCTGGCGGTGGCGGCCGGTCGCGACCTGGCACAGCTCGCCACGCAGGCCGAGGCGGAGGCGCGCCGTCGACTTCTGGCGGCGCGCGGTGACCCGGCGCATGCCCGACGGCTGGCGACGATCCTGCGCGGCGTGGCGGAGGCCGCCGGCGCAGGCGCCCGCGAAGGCCGCGCGCGCCTGCTGCTCGAGCTGCTCGCCGTCGAGGGCGCCGGGCTCCCGTCCGTCGGCCCGCGGCAGGTCCCCGTGGCGGTCGAGCCGCAGCCGCCGGCCGCGACACCGGCAGCGCAGCCGCCGCTCGCGCGAGCAGCCTCCGCGCCGCCGCCCGTGGTCGTGGCCGCGCGCGCCGCGCCGCCGCCCGCCGTCGAAGCCACGCTCGTCAACGCAGCGCCGCCCGATGCCCCGCGGCCCCCCATCGATGCGGTGCGGAATCGGTGGGCAGAGGTCATCGAGCGGGCCAGCCCGGCGATCAAGCCGCTCCTGAAGGAATGCCGGCCCGTGGCCCAGGACGGGGCGCGCCTCACGCTCGCCTTCCCGGAGGAGCGAGGCTTCATGCGCCAGAAGGCCACGACCCGCGCGGGCGCCATCGAGGAGCTCCTCGCGGCGGTCCTCGGCGGCAACTGGGCGATCGAGACCGTGGCCACGAACGTGGAGCTCGAGCCGCTCACCGTGGCCGAGGCGGTCGGCGCCGTCGGTGACGATCCAGCGGGGCGTGTCATGCTTGAGAACGTGCTGCGCATCACCGGCGGCGAGCCGGTCGAGGCGCAGGAGATCCGCTGACGGAGAGAGAACCCCCCGTGAACATCGCTCAGATCGCCAAGATGGCGCAGCAGATGCAGACCCAGATGGCGAAGACCCAGGAGGAGCTGCGCGACACGACGCTCGAGGCGACCGCCGGGGGAGGCGCGGTCCGGGTCGTCATCACCGGCGCGCAGGAGGTCCGCTCGATCGAGATCGACCCGACGGCCGTGGATCCGAACGAGGTCGAGATGCTCCAGGACCTCGTCACCGCCGCGGTGAACGACGCGATCGGCAAGGCAAAGGAGCTCGAGCGCGACCGCATGGCGTCGGTCGCCGGCGGCATGGGCCTTCCCGGCATGCCCGGCGGCATGGGCCTCCCCGGCCTGCGCTGACCGGACCTTCCTGAAGCGCGTTCGACCGATGGCCGGCCTCATCGCGCCCGTGGCGCGCCTCATCGAGGAGTTCAGCCGGCTGCCCGGGATCGGCACCAAGACGGCGCAGCGACTCACGTATCACATGCTCCGCGCCCCGGCCGCCGATGCCCGCGGCTTGGCCGAGGCGCTCATCGCGGTGAAGGAGCGTGTGGCCTATTGCAGCGTCTGCAGCAACATCACCGAGGTCGGCGTCGACCCCTGCACGATCTGCGCCGACGATCGGCGCGAGGCGGGCCGGATCTGCGTCGTCGAGGAGCCGCTCGACGTCCTCGCCATCGAGCGCACTGGCGAGTTCCGCGGGCGCTACCACGTCCTGCACGGCGCGATCAGCCCGATCGACGGCATCGGTCCCGACCAGATCCGGGCGCGCGAGCTCATCGTCCGCGTGCGGGGCGGCGGCATCGACGAGGTGATCCTGGCCACCAACCCCAACCTCGAGGGCGAGGCCACCGCGATGTACCTGGCCGAGCTGCTCACGCCGCACGTCGCCTCCGTGACGAGGATCGCCCGCGGCCTGCCGGTCGGCGGCGACCTGGAGTACGCCGACGACGTGACATTGATTCGATCGCTCCAGGGCCGACGACAGGTCGAGCGGGGCGGTTGACGCGCGATTCGCTTGACGCACCACCGGGGGCTCGTCTATAGTCCGTCAGCACGCCGGCGGTTCCGCCGGTGGTGGCCTCTGCAAGAACGGTGATCGCTGGATCGCGCGGTTTGCGGCCACGGAGGACCCCGAATCGGAGACCTCGCAGTCGAACGATGCCGAGCAGATCGGCGACGTGACCTTAACAGCTGAAGAGTGACAGGAACCCACACGAAGTCAACGGATCAAGTCTGAACCTCGACCGGTGGAGCAGCCGCAAGGCGAGACCACTGGTTTTTTGTTCGGAGAGTTTGATCCTGGCTCAGG